>CAYPOT010000059.1:0-24556 GCA_964412455.1 uncultured Nitrospiraceae bacterium
ACCCTGGGTGCATCACTCCATCTCAATTTCAATTTTGCAGTCCCGTTCACGCATTTTCACGGAGAACCTTAATGAAACGATGCGGCATCATGGTCCTTGCGCTGATCGCCCTTCTCTCCGGGTGTACGCAACAGCGGACCGTACAGAAGACCGAAACCATCATGGGAACCCAGGTCACCATCACGGTGGTGGCTGCGACCTCCGAGCAGGGCGAGGCCGCCATCGACGCGGGGATGGCCGAGGTCCGGCGTTTCGACGCCATGATGTCTCTCTACAAGGACGACAGTGAGATCACGCGCGTGAATCTCGCAGCCGGCAAGGCTCCGGTTAAGGTCTCTCCCGAGATGATCGAGGCCGTGGAGCAGGCAGCGGAGATCTCGCGGCGCTCGGGCGGCGTTTTCGATGTGACCATCGGACCCCTCGTGATCCTGTGGCAGATGCGGCTGAAAGAGGGGAAGGTCCCGTCGGATGCAGAGATCAGCAGGGTCCGTCCATTGGTAAATTTCCGCAACATCATTATTGATAAAAAGGCTTCGACGATATTCCTGAAAAGACCGGGCATGATCATGGACCTTGGCGGCATGAAAGGGTACATTGCCGATCAGGTCGCCGGTCTCATTAAACGGCGCGGAATCACGAATGCGCTCATTGCCCTTGCCGGCGACATCTGGGCTCTGGGACACCGGGAGGATGGAAAACCGTGGCGGATCGGCGTGCAGCATCCCCGCGAGAAGGACCGGACCCTGACTGTTCTCGAACTCAGCGACCAATATGTCTGTACCTCGGGTGATTATGAGCGATTTGTCATTAGGGAAAAGAAGCGGTATCATCACATTATCGACCCCCGTACAGGCAGGCCGTCAACCGGGGTGATTTCCGTGACGCTGGTGGGGGAACGGGGTGCGATCATCGATCCGCTTGCCAAGATACCGTTCATCCTCGGTGCTGAAAAGGGATTGGACCTTGTCAGGGAATTCGGCGCCGAAGCCATTATCGTTGATGATCAGGGGAAGGTGACCAGCACGGCTGGCATCGTTCTTCTGTGAAATAATTGGCTTTTTTCTGATAACTCTGATCAAAGATCAATTCTCCCGTTGAGTAACGGTCATTGGACAGCAGTTTTCAAATAAATCAGCTACCTGCTCGGAATAGCGGCGATTCCCGCCCATAGTGATCCCCAAAAAAGTCCTTGAAAAAGTCCTTGCAACTCCTTAAAAAATTTACTATAATTCACACTCTTGTCGAAAGGCAAAAAAGAGCAGATCATGTCAATCGAGAAAATACAAGAACTTAGAAAAAAGATCGACGAACTCGACGATAAGATCATTGACCTGTTGAACCAGCGGGCAAAGATCGTGATCGAGGTGGGCGACATCAAGAAGGTGGAAAAACTTGATTTTCACTCACCTAACCGCGAACGGGAGATCCTCGAGCGGTTGACCTCCCGCAACCGGGGGCCCTTTCCCCA
Organism: uncultured Nitrospiraceae bacterium; assembly: GCA_964412455.1. Taxonomy (GTDB): domain Bacteria; phylum Nitrospirota; class UBA9217; order UBA9217; family UBA9217; genus JAAXXJ01. Next base: position 1,469 of record CAYPOT010000059.1, read on the forward strand.
GGACACGCTGAAGGCCGTCTACCGCGAGATCCTCTCGTCGTCCCTCTCCCTGGAGCGTCCGCTTCGCATCGCTTATCTAGGTCCCCGGGCGACCTTCACGCACATGGCCGGGATGCAGCAGTTTGGCCTGGCTGCCCAGTATGTACCGGTCGAGAGCATCAAGGACGTGTTCGGGGAAGTGGAACGGGGAAGGGTGGATTACGGAGTCGTCCCCGTGGAGAACTCCACCGAAGGCGTCGTGAACTACACGCTCGATATGTTCATCGATTCGGACCTCAAGATCACCGCCGAGATCATGCTCGAGGTCTCCCAAAATCTGATGAATCGCTCCGGCAAGTTGGAGGACATCGGGAAGATCTATACCCATCCCCAGGTGCCCGGGCAGTGCCGCCAGTGGCTCGAAAAGAACGTGGCGGGCATCCAGATCCTGGACGCGCCGAGTACGGCCCGGGCGGCCGAAATGGCGAAGGACGATCCCGGGGTCGGCGCCATCGCCAGCGAGATGGCCGCGATCCTCTACGGGCTCCAGATCGTCGCGAAGAAGATCGAGGACAATCCCCATAACTTCACGCGGTTCATCGTCGTCTCCCGGAAGCCGAAAGGGAAGACGGGCCGCGACAAGACCTCCATCATGTTCTCGATCAAGGACAAGGTTGGCGCCCTCCACAGCATGCTGACGCCTTTTGCCGAAGCGGGGATCAATCTGAACCGTCTTGATGCACGGCCTTCGGGCAGGCAGGTATGGGACTATGTCTTCTTCCTTGATATGGAAGGCCATATCGAAGAACCGAAGGTCGCCCAGGCTATCGACAAACTCAGGAAAGACTGCCTGTTCCTGAAGGTGCTGGGCTCGTACCCGAAAAGCCAGTAGATTCATTGCGGAATGCGGATTGCGGAATGAGCAACGGACTCGTCTGGTATTAAATCCGCAATCCGAAATCCTCAATTGTGGAGTTATGAGCATGATCAATGTATCGGAAAACATAAAATCTATCTCACCTTACGTCCCGGGGAAGCCCGTAGAGGAACTGGAGCGGGAACTGGGGATCAGTGGAAGCATCAAACTTGCGTCGAACGAGAATCCCCTCGGTCCTTCGCCCAGGGCAGTGGCCGCGATCAGGAAGGCACTGGAAGGTCTCAACCGGTATCCCGATGGCAGCGGCTTTTATCTTTCCCAGGCCCTTGCCAAGAAATACGGAGTGGACATTGCCCAGGTCATCCTCGGGAACGGATCGAACGAATTGATCGAACTTGTCGTGCGGACCTTCGTTCAGCCCGGTGATGAGGTCGTTTCAGCGGACCCGTCCTTTGTCGTATACAAAATGATCACCCAGGCGGCGGGCGGGACGAACGTCATCGTGCCCTGCAAGGAAATGCGGCATGATCTCGACGCCATGGCCGAAAGGATCACGCCGAAGACAAAACTGGTGTTCATCGCGAACCCGAACAATCCGACCGGCACAATGAACACCAAGACCGAGATGGACCGGTTCATGGCAAAGGTGCCGGACCATGTGCTGGTGGCCGTGGACGAGGCGTACTATGAGTATGTGACGCGGGCCGATTATCCCGATGGGCTCGACTATCTGAAGGACGGCAGGAATATCCTGTCGCTGCGGACCTTCTCCAAGATCTACGGCCTGGCGGGGCTGCGCATCGGGTACGGCATCACGACGGCGGAGATAGCGGAACTGATGAACAAGGTGCGCCAGCCGTTCAACACCAATTCACTTGCCCAGGCCGGGGCGCTCGCGGCATTGTCCGACCGGAAGCATGTTGAGAAGTCCGTCACCCTCAACAACGAGGGAAAACAGTTCCTGTACCGTGAGTTCGACCGGCTGGGGATCCAGTACATACCGACCGAGACGAACTTCATCATGTTCGAGACTCAATTCGACGGCAAGGACCTGTATGCCGGGTTGCTCAAGACCGGCGTCATCATCCGGCCCATGGGGCAGAAAAAGCTGCGCGTGACCATCGGTCTTCCCGAGGAGAACCAGCGGTTCATCGCTGAACTCGAGAAGATCGTTAAACCCTAACCCGGACAAGCAGGAACCAAAAGGTTACGGTAACGGTGACGACGCCCGTTTCGTCCAGCGGTTACGTCATTCGATCTTGTTGCATTACCGTTACCCGAAAGACGTTTGACGATACGGGCTTCTTAACCATAAGACGTTACCAAAAATTCCGCCATTTTGGCAGGAATTTCATTTATAACTGACGAGAACTTCTGCCACAGAGGTTCCCGGGGAATTCAGTCTCTGAGTGCTTCGTGGCAATGTTACTATCATCGTTGTGAAAGGTACTCCATGATCATCGTCTTACGTCCTGATGCAACTGCAGAGCAGAAGGACCATATCATCAAGAAGATCAAGAGCCTGGGATTCCAGGCCCATGTCTCCGAAGGCACGGAGCGCACGATCATCGGAGCGATCGGAGACGAGGCGCTGCTCCAGACGGTCCCGCTCGAGGCGATACCGGGCGTGGAAAAGGTCCTGCCGATCCTGAAGCCCTTCAAACTGGCAAGCAGGGACTTCAGTCCTGAGAACACAATTGTCAAGGTGGGGAAGGAAACGATCGGCGGGAAGCGGATCGCCGTCATCGCCGGGCCCTGCGCCGTGGAGAACAAGACCCTTCTCGTGGAGATCGCGAAAAGCGTCAAGGATGCCGGGGCAAATTTTCTGCGCGGCGGAGCGTTCAAGCCCCGGACCTCGCCCTATGCCTTCCAGGGACTGGAGGAGGAAGGGCTCAAGTATCTTGCCGATGCGCGGGAGCGCACGGGACTCGCCATTGTGACCGAAGTGATGGACGTCCGGGACATCGAGCTTATCGCGAAGTACGCCGATATCCTCCAGATCGGCGCCCGCAACATGCAGAATTTCCGTTTGCTGAAGGAAGTGGGACTGTGCAAAAAACCGATCCTGTTGAAGCGGGGGATCTCTGCAACCATCAAAGAATGGCTCATGTCCGCCGAGTACATCATGGCCGGCGGGAACCGCGACGTGATCCTCTGTGAACGGGGCATCCGCACCTACGAGACAGCGACAAGGAACACGCTGGACCTTTCCGCCATCCCGGTGCTGAAGCAGATGACCCATCTGCCGGTCATGGTCGATCCCAGCCACGCGGTCGGCAAATGGGACCTCGTGGCCCCCATGGCAAAGGCCGCCATCGCAGCGGGCGCGGACGGACTGCTGATCGAGGTGCATTCGAACCCCGAGGAGGCGCTCTGCGATGGGGAACAGTCCCTCAAGCCAAAGGCCTTCAAGCAACTCATGGAAGAAATGCGGCCCATCGCGGCGGCGGTGGGAAGAGAACTGTAACGAGTGCGGAATTCGGATTGCGGAGTGCGGAATGAAAATCGTAGAGGCAGTCCTGCGTAGTTGTCCTGAAATGAGAAACTGGTAGCCGCAGGCTTCAGCCTGCGTGGAGTTTTCCATGGCCAAAAAAGTCGGATGGTTCGAGATAAGCGCTTTGGGCAATCTATTATTTTTCGTATTCATCATCGTAGGAATATTGCTCCTCATAGGGCTGTTTCCGATTGTCAGGGAATGTAGAGTTAAATAACGTATGCCACTCTTCTTTAACAAAGTTACCATCATCGGCGTAGGGCTTATCGGCGGTTCGCTGGCCAAGGTCATGAAGGCGCAGAATATCTGCGGAGAGATCCACGGCGCCGGCAGGAGCCGCGAGACGCTGGAGCAGGCCATCAAGCTGGGGGTCATCGACCACATGGGGCGGGACTCCACCCATGCGGTGGAGCATGCCGATCTTGTGGTCCTCGCAACGCCCGTCGGGACCTTCGAGTCCATCGTCCGGGAGATCGCGCCGCATCTGAAGAAGGGCACACTCCTGACCGATGTGGGCAGCGTCAAAGGCGGTCTGGTCAGGATCATAGAAGGACTTCTTCCCCCGGGAGTGCACTTCGTGCCCGGTCATCCCATCGCGGGCCGGGAAAAACACGGTGTGGGCGCGGCGTCGGAAGACCTGTTCCGGGGCGCGAAATGCATCATCACGCCAACGGAGAAGACCGACGCGAAGGCCATCGAAACGGTCACCGCCTTGTGGACGAAAGCGGGAATGAACGTCGTCACCATGGATCCGGAGCAGCATGATCATATTTTCGCCGCGGTAAGCCATCTGCCCCATGCGGCGGCATACGCCATGGTCAGCACGGTGGCGGAGTTCAGCGCTGGCGAGGAGAACTATATCTCGTTCTCCGGAGCCGGGTTCCGGGACTTCACCCGCATCGCCGCCAGCTCACCCGAGATGTGGCGCGATATCTGCCTTTTGAACGGCAAGAACATCGTCGAGATGATCGAGCAGTACCAGGTCGCGCTCAACAGGATCAAGAAAGCGATCAAGCACAACGATGGGCGAAGGCTTGAGGCATTGTTCCGGTCGGCAAGCGACGTGCGGCGGGGGATGCAATAATCGCATGGCAGACCTTGCGATAGATCCGTCCCCAGGGCTCACCGGTGAGTTGACACCGCCCGGCGACAAATCCCTCTCGCATCGCGCGGTGATGTTCGCCGCGATCGCCGAAGGAACAACGGAGATCACCGGTTTCCTTCCCGGAGAGGACACGCTGAATACCGCGAAGGCAGTGCGGAAGCTCGGCATCACCGTGGAAGAGAAGGGGCCGGGCGTGCTAAGCGTTCATGGCAGGGGGCTTGACGGTCTCTCGGAACCGTCCGGCGTGCTCGATCTCGGGAATTCCGGGACCGGGATGCGGCTCCTTGCGGGCCTGCTTGCGGGGCAGGATTTTTTCTCCGTGTTGACCGGTGACCAGTATCTGGTGAAACGGCCTATGGGCAGGATCGTGGAGCCGCTTCGCGCAATGGGAGCAGTCATCGATGGCCGCTCCGGCGGGAAGCTTGCTCCCCTCGCGATCCGCGGAGCAGGGAGGAACGCGAAGCCGCTGTCGTTCCAGAGCCCCATTGCCAGCGCCCAGGTGAAATCGGCGATCATTCTGTGCGGGTTGTATGCCGACGGCGTGACGACGATCACCGAGCCGCACAAGTCACGGGACCATACGGAGAGGATGCTCAGGTTCTTCGGGGCCACGGTGAAGGAAGAGGGGCTCCAGCTGAGCATCAAGGGAAAACAGTCCCTCAAGGCGCGGGGAACACTCGAGATCCCGGCGGATATCTCGTCCGCGGCGTTCTTTATGGCAGCCGCTTGCATTGTTCCCGGATCGGACATCCTGATCAGAAATGTGGGCGTGAACCCCACGCGCACCGGCATCATCGATGTCCTGACCTCGATGGGCGCGGACATATCCCTGCTGAACCCGAGAGAACAGGCCGGCGAGCCGGTAGCCGACATCCGGGTCCGGTACCGAAGGCTTCACGCGGCTGCGGTCCAGGGCGACACCATCCCGCGGTCCATTGACGAGATCCCGGTCATTGCCGTTGCCGCGGCAACGGCGTCGGGGACAACGATCATCAAAGACGCGGCCGAACTCCGGGTAAAGGAATCGGACCGCATCGCGACCATCGCAACCGAGCTTCGGAAGATGGGCGCCGATGTCAGGGAACATCCGGACGGTCTGGAGATAACCGGCAGGGAACGGCTCAACGGTGTGACCTGCGAAAGCCATGGCGACCACCGCATTGCCATGTCGCTGGCGGTGGCCGGGCTCGCGGCAACCGGTCAGACAGTTGTTCGGGACGCTGCATGGATCGAGACCTCGTTCCCCGGTTTCGAGCGAATGCTGAGGCAATCGGCATATTAGCGCAGGAACCTGATCCTGACAAGTCGGAAACAAAGGACCATTTTGACAGGATTACAGTATAAGAGCGGATGACGGCTTTAAATCCTGTCAATCCTGTTATCCTGTCAAAGTTTTGTCCAGCTTTAGTTGTTTGATTGTAGGATGATTCTGATTCTTTCGCTGTTAAGGAGCGGACGGTATGATGCAGAGACTTCGTATGGTGGTCACCGTACTCGTGATGGTCGCAGGCGCTTTGTCCCTTGCAGGCGCCGCAGAACAGACGATATTCGGTCCGGAGAAGTATGATGTCAAGGAGCGGTACGGAAAAGTGAACCGGTATACGGGAACGTTCACGGCAGGTGAGGCCCTGTATCTGATCAAGCTTCAGAACGGCGACAAACTTCCCGGGAGATCGGATTGGATCGAGCTTACCCTGAACGGGGAAAAGCTCCTGAATGACGGCAAATACGGATATGCTTATTTCGTCGGTTTTGTGAACTTGAAGAAGGAGAACATCTTCGAGATCGTGCTGAAGGACGATAAGCCGTCCGGTTTCCGGAGACCGGCACTTCCGCCCCGTTTCGTTGCGCTCTCGGTTCATCAGGAAATCCCCGCGTTGAAAAAGATGAATGGGGTATTCGGGTTGAACAGGTGGGATGGCCTGCATGCGTATTCCGAAACGATCCTGAAAATAAAGAATGCTGACGCGTTGTCTTTTGCCATGTCCGCGTCAAATCTTCGGAACGATGTGTCCGTGCGATCGGATGCAATGCGGAAGCTCTCCGATCTGAAAGAGCACAGCGCGCAGGATTATCTTCTCAGCATCTATGGGGATGTGAATTGTGTGCCCGATGTGCGCGGTGAGGCAGCCCTTGCCCTCGGCATCCTGGGCGACAAGGCTGTCATCCCGGTGCTGATCCCCGGGGTCCTTGACCCTGAAGATAAGGTGAGAGTCGGTTCGGCCCGGGCGCTGTCTTTCTACAACGAAGAAGATACGCAGGCCTTTCTCATGAAGCTGCTGGAGCGGCTGGACTTTATGAGGAAGGACGCAGCCATCAACGCGATCGTGAGCGCCGGGTGGAAACCTGTCGGGACGATCGTGACACTGGCCGAGTCCAATGATCTCCAGGTGGCCAATACCGCCACGAAGCTTCTGGGGGGGATGCAGGACCCCCGGGCGACCGATCTGCTGTTAAAGCTGCTCGATCAACCGGGATCGCGGGACCAATCGGTGATCATCAACGCCCTGGGCGACACGAAGGACCCGAGGGCGATAGAGCCCCTTCTGAAGATCGCGAGCGACCCCGATCGACGGAAGGGGAAGCAGGCTGCATTAGGTGAGGCCCTGGCCAGCCTCGGCGACCAGCGGGCCGTCGATCCCCTAGCGGATATGATCAAGAAAGCGGACAGCCGGGTGTCCTGGGAGCGTCTTCGCGCAGCGTATAAGAAATTGACCGGCAAGGATCATAAGTAGACGGCGCGCTCACTGACCGAAGCCGGCGATCCAAAGAGCGGGATATGAATCAGCGGAAAAAAGGTCTGGTCATCGCTATTGACGGGCCCTCGGGGGCCGGCAAGAGCACGATCGCACGGATGCTTGCCCGGCGCCTCGATTACACCTATATCGATACCGGCGCCCTGTACCGCGCCGTCGGCTGGAAGGCGAAACAGGAAGGGATCGATCCATCCGATGACTCCGCTCTTCGGCAACTCTGCTCCCGGACCGATGTCACGATCAGGCATGACGCAAGCGTTCAGCGGGTCCTGGTGAACGGAGTGGATGTGACCGGCGAGATCCGAACCCCGGAGATGGGCATGATGGCCTCGGCAGTCTCGAAATCTCCGGCGGTACGTGCGCGGCTCCTGGCGCTCCAGAGGGGCCTTGGCGCATCGGGCGGGGTGGTGATGGATGGCAGGGACATCGGAACCGTGGTCTTTCCCGGGGCGGAGGTCAAGTTCTACCTTGACGCCAGCGCGGAGGAGCGGGGAAGGCGGCGCTGGCAGGAACTCAAGGAAAAAGGAATGGACGTTGACCAGTCCGTTATCACCGCGGAGATACGGGCGCGGGACCTGCAGGACAGCAGCCGCGATATTGCGCCGCTCAAGCGCGCTCCCGATGCCTGCTACGTGGATTCCAGTACTATGACGATCGAAGAAGTTGTTGCCGCAATGCTGTCCGTTTGTGCGGAAAAGGACCCTCAGTAAATCTATGGAAGTTATATTGGCGGAAAAGGCCGGTTTCTGTTTCGGCGTCCAGCGGGCCATCAATACGGCATTCAAGGCCGCGGGTGAAGGCAGGGTCTACTGCCTGGGGCCTCTCATCCATAATCCTCAGGAGGTGGCCCGGCTTAAGGACGCAGGTGTGGAGACCGTTGAGGATGTCAGCGGTCTCAAGCCGGGAGATTCTTTGATCATCCGTTCCCATGGCGTCCCCCCGACGGTCCTCACCAGTGCCCGGGAGCAGGGCCTGACCATCATTGACCTTACCTGCCCATTCGTGGCGAAGGCCCAGCAGCACGCTGATATGCTTAGAAAGGAAGGCTATCAGATCGTGGTCGTGGGTGAGAAAAAACATCCCGAGGTCCAGAGTATTCTGGGATATGCCGGTGAAAACTCCGTGGTCGTGGAAACGCCCGAGGATATGGGCCAGATACCATTTCAGGGCCGGCTCGGTGTGGTGGCGCAGACAACGCAATCCTATGGTAATTTTTCAGAAATTGTGCTAAGATTGCTTCGTCTTTCCAAGGAGTTAAAGGTATTTAATACGATCTGCAGCTCCACGAAAGAACGACAGGATGCGACCCGCGTACTTGCTTCGCGGGTTGATGTAATGTTCGTGGTGGGCGGCAGGAACAGTGCCAACACCAGCAGACTGGTGTCCCTCTGCCGCGAGGCGGGGAAGCCGACCTATCACGTGGAGGTCGTCGAGGAGATCCAGCCGGAATGGCTGAAGGGTGTCGGGACCGTTGGAGTGACGGCCGGAGCTTCGACGCCTGGCTGGGTCATCGATGCTGTGCTTAAACGATTACAAGCCGGTGGATAATCGCCGTCGTTCAGAGAAGCAATACAGGGTGTCAGGAGGGTTGGAAGTCTCATGAGCATGAGCATCGGAGATATTGAGTTTGAAGATACGAACGCTGCAGAAGAAGAAAGCAGCGAATTCGAGCAGCTGTATAACCAGTCGATCAAGAGCTTTCAGAAAGGTTCCCTCGTCAAGGGCAGAGTGCTCAGGGTCCAGTCCAACGCGGTCCTGGTCGATCTCGGTTACAAGTCCGACGGTATCATCCCGATCGAACAGTTCACGCCCGAAGAACTCGCTGCGCTCAAACCGGGTGACGATCTTGAAGTGTTCCTTGAGCAGGCAGAGGACTCGAAGGGGAACCTCATCCTTTCCCGGGAGAAGGCAAAGAAACTGCAGGTATGGGATGACCTTAACGCCGCGTCTCAGAACGCGACCACCCTGAAGGGTCGGGTCATTTCCAAGATCAAGGGCGGTCTCATGGTGGACATCGGTGTTCCTGCTTTTCTGCCGGGATCCCAGATCGATATCAAGCCGGCGAGGGACCTTGACCAGTATCTCGGCCAGGTGCTGGACCTGCGTATCATCAAAATGAACTCCGGCCGCGGCAACATCGTCCTCTCACGCAGGGCCATCCTGGAAGGTGCGCAGAATGTCCGGAAAGAAGATCTGCTCGCCGGCCTTGTTGAAGGTCAAACCGTGTCAGGCGTCGTGAAGAATATCACCGACTACGGCGTGTTCATCGACCTTGGCGGCATTGACGGTCTTATGCATGTTACCGACATGTCGTGGGCCAGGATCGGACATCCTTCCGAGCTGTTCAAGATCGGTGACGCCGTGGAAGCGGTCGTGCTCAAGTACGACCGGGAAAAGCAGAAGATATCCCTGGGTCTCAAACAGAAGACGCAGGATCCCTGGTTGTCGGTGGTGGAAAAATATCCTGTGGGGACGCGGGTGCACGGCAAGGTAACGAGCCTTGCGGACTATGGCGCTTTCGTCGAACTGGAGAGCGGTGTCGAAGGCCTCGTGCACGTGTCTGAGATGTCCTGGACCCAGAGGATCAAGCATCCCTCGAAGGTGATGGCGGTCGGCGACCTGGTTGACGCGCAGGTCCTTGCCGTTGATCCGACTGCCAAGCGCATCTCGCTCGGGTCCAGACAGGTCGGTCCAAATCCCTGGGACACCATCGGACAGCGATACCCCGTCGGTTCCGTGGTCGAGGGCAAGGTGAGGACCATTACGGATTTTGGGGCATTTGTCGGGCTTGAGGAAGGGATCGATGGGCTGGCGCATATCTCGGACCTGTCCTGGACCCAGCATGTGAAGCATCCTTCGGACTTGCTCAAAAAGGGCCAATCGACCAAAGCCTTGGTCCTGAACATCGATCCTCAGAAGCAGCGTATCTCCCTCGGTATCAAGCAACTGACGCCCGACCCCTGGGACAAGGTCATTCCCGAGCGATACAAAGTTGGGAAGGATGAACAGGTGAAGGTCACGAAAAAGGCGGAATTCGGGCTTTTCGTGGCACTGGAGCACGGAATCGAGGGGCTCATACCCCTGTCGGAGATCCCGAAGGAAGCAGCCGAGATCAAAGAAGGCGATGAGGTGACCGCCCGGGTCATGAAGGTAGACCGGGCTGATCACAAGATCTCCCTCTCCATCAAAGCGCAGATCAAGGGGGAGGACAAAACAAGTCTGAAGGAGTTCATGAACCAGCAGGATAAGTTCGATACCTCCATCGGCTCCCTGCTTAAGGAACGGGGGAAATAGCGTTCCCGATGAAGAATAAACCGATCCTCATCATACTGGTCTCGGCCCTGGCGCTGGGGGTGCTTTTTTTCACCGTTCTGTATCTTGCCACCCTTATTTCCGGAGGGAATGCGTCGCACTCCCTGTCGCCCCTGCAGGGAACGGAGAAGATAGCGCTGGTCAAGGTCGAAGGGATGTTGATCACCGCCGACAGCATTGTTGATGAGATCAACAACTATGCGGAAGACTCGTCCGTGAGGGCCATTCTTATCCGGATCGACAGCCCGGGTGGCGGTGTCGTGGCGTCCCAGGAAATATACAACGCGGTGCTGAACGCCAGGAAAAAGAAAAAGGTCGTTATTTCCATGGGTTCGGTCGCGGCCTCGGGGGGCTATTACATAGCGGCTGCGGGAGACCTGATCGTTGCGAATCCCGGGACCTTGACCGGCAGCATTGGCGTAAAAATGGAGTTCGCCAATCTTGAAAAACTTCTCGAAAAGATCGGCGTCAGGGGCATGGTGGTCAAGGCGGGAGAGTATAAGGACATGGGTTCTCCTTTCCGTGAAATGACCGATTATGAAAAAAAGCTGCTGCAGTGGGTCATCGACGATGTGCACAGCCAGTTCATCGAAGCGGTGGCAAAGGGACGGAACCTGCCGGAAGCTGACGTGAAGGCCATTGCCGATGGGAGGATATTTACCGGCCGGCAGGCCCTCCAACTGAAGCTCGTTGACCAGCTCGGTGATCTCGAGGACAGCATCCTCGCGGCTGCGGAACTCGCCGGGATCAAAGGAAAACCCAGGATCGTTAAAAAAGAGAAAAAAGCGCCGTTCCTCGAATACCTCAAAGACGAGACGGCAGCGTGGTTCTCTGATATTATCACCAGAGGTCTTGATCGCGGCAAGGTCAGTCTTCAGTATCGGTATTAAGGACCAGGACTCAAGAGGAGGATCGTGCATGACGAAGGCGGAACTGATCGACAGGATATCGGAAAAAAAGCCCGGACTTACCAGGAAGCAGGTCGAGGTGGTCGTGAATACCGTCCTCGACAGCATCAAGTTCGCCCTGGCGAAGGAAGACAAGGTCGAGATCCGCGGTTTCGGAAGTTTCCGGATTCGCCATCGCCGCGCCAAGGAAGGCAGGAATCCGAAGACCGGCGAAACGGTCTCGGTACCCCCCAAGAAGGTTCCGTTCTTCAAGGCCGGGAAAGAGATGCGCGAGATGGTGGACGGCAAGATCTGAGGGTGTCGCTCCCTCAGATCGCTTCCCCGGCAAGGCTTCAGTCGATCTGAATGATGCCTTTTTGGATCGCGAACTTTATCAAGCCGGCGCGGGTATGGATCTTAAGCTTTTCGCTGATGTTGGTTTGATGGGCAATGACCGTTTTCACGCTGATGTTCAGGATATCGGCGGCTTCCTTGTGCGTGTGGCCTTCGGCAATGAGCTTCAATACCTGCTTTTCCCGGTCGGTCAATAGGTCGTACGGGTCCTCCAGCAGTCCTCCTTTTTGGATTCCCAGATACCCATCAACCACCCCCGATGCAATGGAGGGGTGTACATAGACCTTTCCCGCCTTGACGGCCCGAATGGCCGTCAGGAGGTCCTCACCCACCGCTTTCTTCAGAAGATATCCCGAAGCCCCCGCTTTGAAGAACCGCTTGATATACACCATGTCCTCATACTGGGTGAGCACAAGGATCTTTGTCCCGGGATGGTGTTTCTTGATCTCCAGCGTCGCTTCGAGCCCGCCGAGCCGCGGCATTGAGATGTCCATGAGCACAATATCGGGTTTATGCTTTTTTACGGCCTCGATGGCCTCCACACCGTCCGCTGCTTCGCCCACGACCTCGCAATCCTCGGACATGTTGAGGAATGATGCGATGCCCTGGCGGACCATCGCATGGTCATCGGCGATCAGGATCCTTGTTTTATTAGCCATGTGTTCCCTCCGGTGAAAGCGGTATGGTGCACAGGACGGTGGTCCCGTGGCCGGGCATAGAACAGACCAGCAATTTTCCATTCACCTGCGCGGCTCGCTCTTTCATGCCGAGAATGCCGAGGCCTCTCCCGGTACGGGTATCCTTGAACACCGTTGCCGTATCGAACCCCTGCCCATCGTCCTCGATGTTCATGATAAAGGCTTTTTTATCGTTCTTGATGGAGATGCAGACGTTCTGTGCCTTCGCGTGACGGGCGATGTTCGTGGTAACCTCCTGCAACATCCGGAAAAGCGTGACCTGGAGCTCCGGCGGCAGTTTCTCTTCCACCAGGTCCCGCAGGTTCACAAAACAGGTGATGCCTTTTTCCTTCAGGTTCCGGTCGATGAGCCAGATGATGCCCGCCTCGAACCCCAGGTCGTCGAGGACCGTGGGCCGCAGGTTCTGGATCACCTTGGTCGTCTCATTGATGACCATCGTCACGGTCTCTTTCATGGCGGCGACTTTTTCCTGGGTGATCATATCGGGATGCAATCGGCACATCTCGATGTTCATGAGGAGGGCCGCGAGGGTTTGGAGGGATTCGTCATGAAGCTCCCGGGCTATCCTCCTTCTTTCGTCCTCCTGCGACGTGATGAGCTTCCGCAGCAGCGTCGCATTCATGAACTGCTTCTCTTCGAGCTGCATGGTCCGTTCCCTGACCCTTTGCTCGAGCTGGATATTCTGACGTTGGATGCTTTCGAGCGAAACGGAGAGCTTCTGACGCATGACATCAAAGCTTTGGGACAGGGCGCCGATCTCGTCGGTGCTTTCAATGGAAACGGGCTTGGTGAGGTCTCCCCGCGCGATCCGGTCCGCGGCCCGGATGAGCTGACGGACCGGTCTCACGATGCTCTTGCTCATACCGAGCGACAGCACAAAAGCCGAGGCCAGGGACACGATGCCGAGCAGGAGAAAGCCTTTCTCCAGGGCGGTGGACGGGGCGTACACTACGGATTTCGGCACTCGCAGGGCGATCCCCCAGGGGGCAAAGCTGAGTGGAGCAAAGACCAGGATGTCCTCCGTTCTTTTCTGGGCGTCCTTGCCGGTGATGTGACAGCGGTGGCAGGTAGTCACGGCGCTCTTTTTATCGGCAATAAGTTTGCTCAGGAATTTATTATGGTCGATCCCGCTCAGAACGCTCTCGCTGTGGTTCGAGGCGATGACAATACCGAGGCTGTCCACCAGTTCGATATTCATCTGTTTTTCGGTGGCGATAACGGAGAGGATACGGGTGAAATGGTAATTCGTGGGGTCGATGAGGCCGCCGGCGGTGCCCACGACCTCGCCATTCCTGTTTTTAAGGGGAACCAGGGCGAATATGACCTTTCTCCGCGCTGGTTCCATGGTGAAGACGCTGGAGATGACCGGCCGCATTTCCGTGATGACCTTGCTTACCGGGGGTATGCCGAGGAGGTTGATGGACCACCCCTCCCGCGGCGGGTAGGTCAGAAGGACGTTTCCCATTTTATCCAGCAGGAATACGCCGTCGGAAAAGATGGAGTAATGGTAGGCCGCCTTGAGCGCCTCCTGTTCCGTGACCCAGCTGCGGTCGGTTAGGTCTATACTGTCGGACAGGGATATGTCGTAAAGCCGGGTAAGGTTCTCTTCGAGGATATGATCGATGGAGTTTGCGAGGATCTGCGCTTCCGAGAGGCGGTCTTCATAGGACCGCTCTATGCTGTCATCAATATGTAAATAACTGACGAACCCGAGGCTGACCAGGATGATCAAAACGCTCAGAAGGATGGAGATGATGATTCGTTTCTGCATAGGTCACGATCCTGAGGATCCAGGAGTGAGCGCATTTCCCGTAGCGGCTCGACTGAGCTCGCCGAAGTCTTGCTTCGGGGAATGCGAGCGATTGGAATAAAGTATAACGACCTTGAGGATCGAGGATTCCCTGCAGCAAGCTGCAGGGAACTTCAATGACTTTGAAGGGGGGACGATCATTGTGCGATACTTTAGCACAATTTCGATGTTTCGTCGAGGTGAGAGTGGCTGAAGATGTTTGCGGAAAGGTGCGGAGAAACTGCGAGGGGGCATTATGCCCCCTCGCCCGGCCGAGGGTTACTGTCCGCGTGTGCGGTATGATGATGTTTCACGATCTCTTCAACGGGCACCTGCTCGATGCTCGCCAGTTCGAGGGGATGCTCATGGACCATTCGCTCCCTGGATATCCTGCCGGTAAAAATGGCCGTATCCAGGGGGAATACCTCGGGGCTGAAAATAGAGTTATAGATGTGCCATATGATGATCACCAGGAACGCGAGCAGTGCCTCATTGGAATGAGCGGCTTTTGCGGCAGGGATGAACTCTCCGGGCAGGATCCTGGCAATATCCACCGGGAACCAGAGGATGAGGCCGGTGGCGATCATCAGGAACCCGCCGGCAATAACTCCCCAGTATTCGAACTTCTGCTTGTAGTCATACCGGTCACAGAGCGCCGGGTGGTTCGTGATCCCGAAGTAGTATTTGAGGTTCTCAATGGCGTTCCGGAAATCGTTCATGTTGATCATCATGGAAGCGGGCCAATGCTTCCTGATGACGCCGTACATCCCTACGGCGATATGCACGATGATCAGCGTGGCAAAGAGTATCCCCGAGTACCGATGGATGATCCGCATGGCGTCAACGCCTCCCAGAGTCCCGATGATCCAGTGGGAAACCCGGTATTCGTGGAACCGCTGCGATAACCCGGTGATCACCAGCATGGCGAAGACAAGCGCGTTCAACTGGTGCTCGATGATCCTGCCGAACCCGAACCGTTTTATTTGACTGTGAGGTGTAGTTGCCATGGCAAGCTCTCCTTCAGGGGATGGTTTCGATCCGTTCAGCGGTTCACCGCATACCGCCATACATGCAGGAGGATCTGTAAGATGAGCCCGATCAGCATGAACGGGATAAAAAACTTGTAGGTCAGGTTTATCAGGAACACGAGCGGTGCGTTGGTGAGGCTCGGCTCGTAGTGAGAGAGCCATGCGTTGGGGAAATCGTCCGTGGCGCCGGGATGGCATTTCTGGCAGCGTTTCACGAGACGGGTCTTGACGAGGTTCGTTCTTGGCCCCGTGGTCTTGGTGATGTCGTGGATCCCATGGCAGTCGACGCACGTTGCAATGGCTTTCCGGGAGGCGTTCGCCGCAACGGCGTCTTTCTGGCTCCTGTAAAATTTCAAAGTAACCCCGTGGAAATCCTGGAGATAGGAGTTCACGACTCCGGGGGAGAGGCCATATTTTTTCATCAGGGCGCTGTCCCCATGGCATTTTCCGCAGATCTCAGGAACCTTGTCCCGGTAATCCTGGGTATGGGCCCCCTGGATGCTGTGCGCGGTGTGACAGTCTGCGCAGATGGGGACGTCGGTATTGTGATCCTGGACCAGCGCGGTGCCATGGACGCTTTTCGTGTAGGTGCTGAAGATGTCCTGGTGACACCTGCCGCACCGCTTCGAGCTTTTTAATTTGTCGGCCCGGGCCTGTACGACCGTATGGGAGCCGTGACAATCGGTGCAGACCGGGGCCTTGAGGTTCCCCTGGCTCAGGAGGGAATAGTGGATGCTCTCCAGGGTCTTGGTATATTTATCGAAATGACAGCGACGGCAGGCCTCTGACTGGGCAATGGAAAAATCGCGGGGCGAGTTGAAATTCCGTTTGGGGTGCTGACTGCTGGAAAATCCAAAGTGGCAATCGTAGCAGTCGAGCCTGGCATGGACCGAACCTTCCAGGGCCGCTGCATCGACCTTCAAGGAAACCTTGTCGCCGCTCCGGAGCCTGATCCCCATGGCATGCTGGTGACAACGCAGGCACTGTTCCTTCTCGGAGCTGAATTTCCTGCCCCCTGCGATGGAGGTGAGCGTATGGGGATTATGGCAGCCTGTGCAGACCGGCGCCTTGTTGCCCGAGGCGAAGAGCGAGGCGTGGACCGGGGACCTCTTCAACTGTTCATCAGCATGGCATTGTTGGCAAATCGCAGAGGACTTGCTGCTGAACTGCTCCCGGCTCCGGAATGAGCGCTCCGGGTGCCCCTGCGCCGAGAACTCGGCGTGGCAGGAGGAACAGCTCAGCGATTGATGCACGGAAGCCTTGAACTTTTTCGCATCAATATAGGCATCCAGGCTCTCTCCGTTCTGAAATTTGACGGACAGGCCCCGCTCGCCGTGGCAGCCAAGACAGGCCAGAACATCTTCCGGCAGTCCCTGTTCAGCGGCGAATCCAGCCATCGGAGCCATTACCATTGCCAGGAACAACAGCATGAGGCAAACAGAAAAACGTTCACCTTTCGTCATGGTTGTCCTCCTTGTCGTGAAGAGATAGACTGGGTGGCGAAGCAGCCTTGCCGTTCCGTGGAATCGCGGTAACGGCCGCATGGTCCGGCCCCTCGGTCTTCGGGCAACAGACATTTGAACCTGTCATCGATATCGGTTTTTGCATGAGCCTGTTTTCCTGATGTGCCCTACTATATCAGATGAACAGGAAAGTTGGTACTGGGAAAAGTTCTTATCCGTCCGGGTATTTATTCCTAGGCCCGGCACGAGAAGTTGCCGTTTCAGAGTCACGGGTGCTGGGCAACGATACTTTCCGCGATCCTGACCAGTTCCACGGGGGAAGACCGCATAACAAGGGAAAGGCGAAATTCACCCTCATCCCAGACCATGCGGCTGCATTGCTCCTCCTCCTCGCAAACCCCGACCTCAAGGACGGCAACTCTTCCCTTGAACGGATGCTGCACCGTTTGGCGCACTTCTGTCAATCTGAGCTTCAGCGCAAGAGGAGGGTTCGGGCGGGCGGTCTGCGTAATGATGAGGATCGTTTCGTTGCTGTCATCACTTTTCATGAATTCGGTCAGGACAGCGGTATAGGGTCTCGTCTGCGCCGCGATGAGGGCGGGGGGCCATTGTACGCTCCGGGGATAATATACCGGCGTGAACACAGGATTGATCTTGAGATGCTCCCTGACCTCTTCGATGCTTGCATATTTCCGGAATGCGCCCTCCTGGACCGCCGCCGGTATCCAGTTCAGGACCTGGAGCATGCCGAGCAGAACGGCTATCATTATGACGAATACCAGCAGACCGCCGAGAGTTCTTTTCATGGGTGCGCCTCTGACCTCTTATACCAGGTAATAATTGATGCTGAGGATCGTCATGAGAACAATGATGAACGCCGCAGACCCGTTCATCAGCGGGACCGGCGGCTGTTCGAGCCGGGTGATCCTGCTCTCGATAAGCATCGTATGGCTGTATTCCTCGATCCGGTCCCGGAGACGGGGAGTATCCTGCATCGGATGCTGCTGCTCACCGCCATTGGTGTAGTAGAATTTGCGGAGCGCCCCTGCCAGGGCGGCCCGGTTCCCGGTGAGCGTTGCGGCCACGTCATCGCAGATCTTTTCTTCCTCCTGCACGATCCGCCGGAACTCCATGAGGATGATGGGGTTGTAGAACATCAGGATCCGGAGCAGAAAGACGAACACCATGAGAGGCCGCCGGCTCCTGCCGATATGCCCGATCTCGTGGGCAAGTGCCGCCGCCAGTTCCTCGCCGGAGAGGGACCCGGCAAGACCCCGGGACAGGAACACAGCCGGTTCTCTGCCGGTGGAGGAGAAGATGACCAGTTCATCATCGTCGATGATGAATACTGCCGGTTTCGGCCCCGGGATGCTCTCCAGGGCCAGCGCGACCGGGGACCCCGGCTCCGGTGGGCTCCCCGCGAGTTCTGAACCGTCCGAGGACATGCTGTGCCTGACGATGGGGAACATCTCCTGGAGAACAAAGATCACCGCGGTAAAGATAAGAAGGAGGAGGAACAGCGCCCCAACGGGGACCACGCCCCATATCTCCAGGTTGAGCCAGCGGACGATGTCGAAGAGCGCGTCGAGCCTGAACAGCGCCGAACCCCGGTCGGGGGTAATGATCTGGTAGAGAGGAAAGGAAACGAGGGGTACGATGATCACCATCAGGCGGAAACGCTGCCTCATGACCGGGGCCTCGATCTTCCATGCGATAAGCGCCGTATCGACGATGAAGGCGGCGATGAGCGAATGAAGGAACGACTGGACAAGGTACATGCCCGGCCATGAATTGAAGATCGGAAAAAGGTTTATCATGCATGGAAATGACCCTGATGGTCAAGAGCGGATGCTTTCTTTTTCAGGGTCGTGATCATTATAGCGAAATTTTGTCCGGTTGTCATAAAAAAGCGTTTACTCTATACTAGTACCCTGTCCTGGTACGGCATACGAGGCAGGAAGGGAGCATGGCCACGGAACAGTTTGATGTCCTCGATCATACAGGCAGGAAGACAGGGACCCTCATCGGCCGGGACGACGCCCACGCCACGAACGTATGGCACGGCGCATTCCATTGCCTCATGATCTACGGAAGTGAAGGAAGGTGGCAGGCCCTGTTCCAGAAGCGGTCTGAAGAAAAAAAGATCGCAGCCGGGAAATTCGATGTGAGCGTGGGGGGCCATTATTCCGCAGGTGAGGACGCCCGGAGCGCAGGTCCGCGGGAGACCCGGGAGGAGTTGGGCCTGGCCATCGCCTTCCCGGACCTTGTCCCTCTGGGAAGAAGGGTGTTCATCCACTGTTTTGCGCCGGGTATTTCCGAATATGAGTTCCAGGACCTATTCCTGCTGCCCCTTGAAAAAAGGCCGGAGATCCTTAGCCTTCAGGAGGGAGAAGTCGACGCGGTGCTCGAGATGGAGATCGAAAAAGGCATCGAACTTTTTTCCGGAACGATCACTTCGACGACAGGCAGGCTGACCGGGATCGATGGAACGGAAGCGTCGGTCTCCGTCACGATCGCGGATTTTGTACCCTGCGAAGACCAGTATTATCTTAAGCTCCTGCGGCTCGCGCGGCGGTACCTGCACGGAGATCGTGAAACGCTTGCGATATAACTTGACTCCGCGGGGAGTTGAGTTACAATTGATTCATTGACGCTGCGTCCGGACAGCATGCCGTCCGGGACATCAGTTCATTACTAAATGAAATTCTTGTCAAAATGGCGGATTTTTGTAACGTCTTATGGTGACGAAGCCCGTATCGTCAAACGTCTTTCGGGTAACGGTAATGCAAAAAAGCCGAATGACGTAACCGCTGGACGAAACGGGCGTCTTCACCGTTACCGTAACTTTTTGTTTCCGGCTTGTCCGGG
Source organism: uncultured Nitrospiraceae bacterium (assembly GCA_964412455.1). GTDB lineage: Bacteria > Nitrospirota > UBA9217 > UBA9217 > UBA9217 > JAAXXJ01. The sequence continues at coordinate 21,079 of CAYPOT010000059.1, forward strand.
TGAGGAGGGGCTCCATGGGCGAACAAAACGTTTCACGACGTAATTTCATGATACGGACGATCATCGGGATCGGCACCTTCATCGGCGCGGCGATCGCCGTTCCGCTGGGCGGGTTCGGCATCCTGCCGGCCCTCCGGAAGAAGGAGCCGGGCTGGAGCGATGCCGGTACTGCCGCGGACCTCATGACGAACGAGCCGGAGGAGCGGAGATTTTTCCAGACGGTCACGAGCGGCTGGCAGGAGGAGCGTGTGGAGCGCACGGTCTGGCTGGTCAAGAAGAACGAGGGAAGCGTCACGGCGTTCTCCCCGAACTGTCCCCACCTTGGTTGCGGGTACCGGTGGTTCAGCCAGGACAGACAGTTCAAGTGCCCCTGCCATGCGAGCCTCTTCAATATTGACGGGAAGGTGATCTCCGGTCCCGCGCCCCGGGCGCTCGATTCCCTGTCGGCGAAGATAGAGAACGGGAAAGTGATGGTCAAGTTCGAGATTTTCCAGGTAGGGACGGCGAAGAAGTCAGCGGCGTAGTTTAAAACAAGAAGGTAAGACGGTAAGAAGGTAAGAGGATCAGAGGAACGGATGCCCGAGGCACTCGGTTTCCCGACTTCTCCTAGTGCCATCTTCTTCCCAGGTCACAGGAGGCGCCATGGTTAAGGGACTGCTTGACTGGATAGACGAACGTATCAAAATTCGGGAACTCTGGAATGACTTTGCCGACCGCCCCATCCCGGGCGGGTCGAGCTGGTTCTATGTGCTCGGCGCGTCGCTGCTCTTTGTCTTTTCCCTGCAGATGATCACGGGCATCTTCCTCGCAATGTACTATGCCCCGACGCCTGACCATGCCTACGCCAGTGTGAAGTTCATCCAGGAGGTGGCCCCTTTCGGAAGTTTCGTCCGGGGCCTGCACCACTGGGGAGCAAGCTTCATGATGGTCCTCGTGGGCCTGCATATGATCCGGGTGTTCGTTTTCGGCTCTTACAAGAAGCCGCGGGAGATCATATGGGTGATCGGGGTGGGTCTCATCGCCATCGTCGGCGGGTTCGCCTTCACCGGGTATCTGCTTCCCTGGGACCAGAAAGCCTACTGGGCAACGGTGGTGGGGACCAACGTGGCGGGCACGGTGCCGGTGGTTGGCGGCGTGCTCCTGCGCATCATACGCGGCGGAACGGAACTGGGGGCTTTTTCCCTGAGCAGGTTCTTCGCGATCCACACCTATATCCTTCCCTGGAGCCTGGCGCTCCTTGCCGGCCTGCATGTGTTCCTGCTGGAGCGGGCCGGGGCCGGGGGCGTCTGGAATGCGGCGGACCGCGTACCCTACAAGGCGGAACCGCTCTTCCCGAACCAGATATTCAAGGACACGATCTTCATCGGCATGGTCTTCATCGCGCTCGCCGCCATGGCCATCCTCTTTCCTGCGGCCCTTGAGCCCCAGGCGGACCCCACGGACAGCACCTATAACCCGCGGCCTGAGTGGTATTTCTATTTCGTATTCCAGATGCTCAAGATATTCGAGGGAAAGCTCGAACTGCTGGGGACGGTCATCCTGCCGAATCTGGGCGTTGCGGCCCTGCTGCTCATCCCGTTCATTGACCGGTCTCCCGAGCGGAACCCGGCAAAAAGGAAGCTCATGATGGCAGCGGGGGCGATCTTCGTGGCGACGATCATCGGCCTTACCATCGCCGGCGCCCGTGCACCCATCGTGAATGCGCCTGCCGTCACCTCGCCGTCGGTCCTTGCCGGCCGGGCCCTCTATTCCAGGAGCGGCTGCAGTGCGTGCCACAGCATTTTCGGCAAGGGCGGGAAGATCGGGCCCGAACTGACCCATGTCGCCTCGCGGCGGCCTGATGCGGAGTGGCATATCAAGCATTTCCGGAATCCTCCTGCGGTCGTGCCGGGCTCGATCATGCCGAAGATCGACCTGTCCGACAAGGACCTTCAGGACCTCACCGATTATATGCTGAGCTTGAAATAAATCGTGATCCGTCATCAAAACGGCTTTCCAGCCGTGGTCGTTACGGCCGAGTTCGACACGGCGCTGAAAAAGAAGCTGCGTTCCAGTTCCTGGAGACGCGGACGTCCGTGAAAGGGAAGGCGACCTCGACGCAATGATGAACGGCAATTTCGTCGAGGTCGCCTACGGCCATTACGACACGCTCCGGCATTGCGACGCATGGTCGCATGCGCAGAATCAGAATATGAATTGCAGTTGCGCGACAGTGGTGACGAAATCCTTGCTCGTTGTTCCGTTGAACACGCCTTCCTTGTCAAAATCCGTCCGGGAATGCTCAAGGGTCAGCTTCAGATTTTGCCCCCGCACATAGTAGTTCACGCCTCCGGCGGACCAGAGAGCCTTCTGATTAATGACGTTCTGGAGGCTCGCGAAGGACCACTTTTCATGCCTGCCGAACAACTGAATCGTTCCGCCCGGCAGCAGATAGCCGATCTTGATGTAGGAGCCGTTCTTCTCGCCGTTTATGCCGGTCGCACCGGGGTCGGGAACGGCCCCCAGATAGGCGTCTTCCAGGTCGATATTCTCATAGGCCCCGGAGAGCGTAACCGCGCCGCCGTTGCCCACGGGGTATTCAAAAAAGAGATCCACCGTGCTTCCCGTGTAATTGACCTGCCCGGACCTCGTAACCGTGTCCGCGTAAGCGACATTCGCCTCGCGCTGGACGGCGCCTCCGATGGTCAGCACCTTTTTCTTTCCCAGGTATGTCCCTTTATAGCCGTATTCCGTTTCCGGTTCGAGCAGGCTTACATGCGCCCTGGCGGAATATCTGAAATTAGATTCCGGCTCCGGGGCGTCGGCGGTGGCGGGCATTCTTCCGTTCATGGCATCAATCCGGTACTGGAGCATCCCTTCCAGAATATTGCCCCAGACCGCGATACCTTTATCTCGCGTGGTCGTCATGGGCGCCCTGATGAAGAGGGAGCGGTCGAGCGTGAGGGGCACGAAGCAGTCCTCCAGATTCTCCCGCGAGAGGTTGTACTTGAATTTGCCGACATTGATCCGGAACGCCTCATGGATCGTGAAGCGCATAACCGCGTCGAGGACCTGGAATTCCGAGCCGCCGGCCGTGTCGCTCACGCCGAGCGCTGTTATGTTCTGGTCCTCGGTAAATTCCGTCTGGAAATAGAAGCTCATGGTTTCTCCGTACTGCCCCATGAACGCCAGGCGGTTTCTGCGGAAGTTGAACTGAGACGTGGTGTCGTCCTGATTCGGCCTGGCGCCGGTGTCCCGGACAGTCATCTGGAACTGGCCCTTGTAGTCGATCTGGAGCAGCCCTTCGTTGTCCGGGCCGAAGGCTATCTGAGGTCCGGCCCATGCTTCATGAGATACGAAACTGCTTGCGCATATGAGCCCGAGCATGGCTGCCGCGAAGATCCATTTATTCATTGATTTCAGCATGGTTGTCTCCTTCAGGTTTTTCGTTCCGGATAGTCTCTCTCATGCCCTCAACACCCCGGCGAAGGAACCCCGC
>CAYPOT010000060.1:0-23737 GCA_964412455.1 uncultured Nitrospiraceae bacterium
GCCCCACCTGAAGCCCGCCCGCTTGAATAGGGAAACGATCTCACCGTTCTTTTCGAGCGCTCCCGGCGTGCCGGGATGCCATTCGCCGCCGCGCAGCAGCCGGCACTGCGGACCGAATTCGATGCAGTTGTCATAAAGCCCGTTCTGCTCCGGATTGATGTCGATCGCCGATCCAAAAGAGTGGTTACTGAAGCCGGTGCGGTTGCCGTTCCCGTCAACCGGGCCGCGCGACTTGATCACGCGGTAGCCTGTAACAGTGCTCAGCGGAGCACCGGACCGAAGAAGGTCCCGGACAACTGCGCGCACCCGAAAGGCAAACAGGTGGCAGACAGAAAAGGGCTGAAGCGGCAAAATGTCCACGAGTGCCTGATCTTCGCTGCAAACCGTGCAGCCGGTAGCTGGATCGATCTCCTCCGGACTCAGTTCGGAATATGCGTGCCGGACGTTAGTCAAGCCCGCACTGCTTTTTATATTTACATTCCATACCTGCATCTCATAGGAGCATTCGGCCGGCAAGGGCCGTTTTCCTGCCTGAGTAACGGCAGAGGCGGAAAGAATACAGACGATGGATATGACAAGGCAAATATTTTTCATGGGAAAGAGTGCGATTCAGCGAACAGGTATCCAAAAGTATAGAGAAATCAGACAATAAGATAAAGAAAAAAAGAAGGGTATTTTCAGGGTATGCCTGTGAAACAGCAGAAAAACAGAACTAGTGAAAAAAGGAAACCAGCAAAAGTATTTGAGGTGATGTCCTTAAGCAAGATCTAGGGGCTCGCCTTGTTGGGCGCGGAGAAGCTTTCAGCAACTCATGTCTGACCATAGACTTTCCTCGACCGTCTCCCCTTTTCGGTGGAATGGAGCTATGATTATATTTATAGAAAGCGCTCCTGTGACCGGAACGCTTAACTCGTTCGGAAAGGAGGAACAGATCATGAGTTGGGTAACTTTGGTTTTCACGCTTCTGCTGTGCGCGATTCCCCTTAGCGCCGGAGCGGAATACGCGACCATCGACGAACTCGCCAATGCCTACAGCGACGCATCCTGCAAGGGCTGCCACGCGAAGGTCCACAACGACTGGAAGTCGTCCTACCATTCCCAGTCCATCGTCCACTCCCTCGGCGGCATCAAGAATTTCATCGTCGTGGGTCTGGGACAGGAATGGAAGCAGCCGGTCAGCAAGGCGCATCTCATGCGGTGCATGTCCTGCCATGCGCCCATGCTGAAAGACGCCACGGAGGACCTCGCCAAACAGGTCGCCGGGCTCATCGTTACGGCGGTGGATGACAAGGATGAAGGCAAAAAGACCTCGGCGAAGGCGGAGCTGGCCAAGCTGAATGTGAACTGCGTCGTCTGCCACAACACCATGGTCAGCCTGGAGAAGAACCTGGTCGGCGCGCCCAGGCCCGGAGTGTACTACAGCCCGGCGGGCAAGGCCTCGCCCGCCCACAAGACCGAGAGATCGCCGGCCATGTCGACGGCCCTTTTCTGCGGCCAGTGCCACGGCATCCACACGCCGCCCGACGGCGACGCCATCGTCTGCAACACGCTCTACGGCAGCTACCAGGACGCCTACCGGGCGAACGGCGGGTCCGAGACCTGCCAGGACTGCCACATGAAAGCCAAGAATCGGGGCCACAAATTTCCCGGAGCCTATGAAGTGGACATCGTAAAGGACGGCATCGGGCTCGATTTCCAGGCGGCCGCCATCCGGCTGCATCCCGGCAAGTGGATCCCCACGGCCGTCGTGAACATCGGCTTGATCAACAAGGCGGGGCACCGCATCCCCGACGGCTGACTCTGGTCCGCTAAAGTGGTCCTGGAAGTGACCGCAAAAACGGACAAGGGCACGGTCGTGCAGATCGGAAAGAAAGAGTACTGAGAACTGGGCATGGACATGGATGGCTATCACCGGATGGGCGCATGGCAGATCAAGGAGGTCATCGACCTGACGCTGCCGCCGCGCAAGACCACGAAGGAGCGATTCGTCGCAGAACTGCCCGAGGGCACCACGAGCGCCGACGTGGAAGTAAAGGTCACGTACTTCCCGGCGGCCAAGACAGAGCTGGTGATCCACGAGGCAACGAAGAAACTGACGTTCAAGTAAATGATGTGCGGCAGGGTACAGGCCGGGGCAACTGACCCCGGCCTTTTATTTGCTCTCTTCCCGGTTCTGCGGGGACAGGCGGGAGATCATGGTGCATCAGCGGGTCGTGAAGCACGACACCCTCTGCTTCTACGGCCGCTTCGTATGCCTGTCGATCGCCCTGCGCACGTAGGGGTAGACCCTTTTCGTTATGATGCGGTAGCCCTCTGCCGTGGGATGGATGCCGTCAGGCTGGTTCAGCGATGAGTTCCCGGCCACGTCCTGTAAAAAGAAGGGAACCAGGATCAGGCCGTGCTTTTTAGCCAAAGCAGGATAGATGCCGGCAAAGCTTTTCGTGAACTCCTGACCCAGGTTCCTGACCATCTGCATGCCGGCCAGGACCACGGTCACGTTCTGCTTCTTTAAGATGCGGATCGTCTCGTCGATGTTCTTCCTGGTCACGGCCGGATCTATGCCGCGCAGACCATCATTGGCTCCGGTCTCCAGGATCACGATATCAGGCATCAGCTTCATCACCCAGTTGATGCGCGAGAGCGTGCCGCTGCTCGTTTCGCCGCTGATGCCCGCGTTGACGACCCGCCAGTCATATCCCGCTGAGCGCAGCGTTTTCTCGAGCTGGGCCGGATAGGCTTCTGCTTCCTGTACGCCGAGCCCGGCCGTGAGGCTGTCGCCCACGGCAACGATGGTGCCCTGATAGGTCGGCGCTGACGGAGCCGCGGCGTCGCCCTGCGGCACGCTGCCGGCGAAGAGCCAGCACAGGGCAAGGATGAGATACAGTTGCTGGATCAGGTCGCTTTTCATGATTTCCCTCGACACATGGCTGGAGTGTTAAAGCTTTCACCGCAGAGGACGCAGAGGAAATCTTGAAACAACATAAACAATTCATCATCCCCTTCGTTTAGGCGACCGATAAAATTATACTTTTAAATATGCGTCAATTATGACATTTTCGGATCGTCTAAACAACCTGCAGCCGATTTGATTCTCATGCTCTTCTCTTTACGCTGCTGCATCCAGGAACTTGAACTCCTCTGCGTCCTCTGCGGTAAAATTTATTATTTTTTGATGTTATTCCTCCGCCTGCTCCCGCAAAAATGCCGCCGGTTTATGGCGCAGGATCGGGACCGCGGCCCCCAGGCCCACGGCGACGACCAGGACCATGGTCGCCAGGGCCATGGTCAAACTGGTGGCGATAAACGGCCGGTAGACCATGTCGAGCGCGTAGGTGCAGATGAGCCAGCCCGAAGTCTGGGCAAGCGCCAGGGCGCTGACGGCGCAGGCAAACCCGATGAGCAGTCCTTCCACGCCGAAGACCGCAAGCACGAACCGCCCCCGGGCGCCGAGGACCTTGTAAAAAACCGCCTCCTGAATGCGCGTATAGCGCGTGGCGAACACGGAGCTGATGATGATCAGGATCCCGGCAGTGACGCTGAAGAGGGTGAAAAAATTGACGATCAGCGAGAGCCGCGCCATGATCTTCGAGAAGGCGGAGATGGTCCCGGTGACGTCGATAACGCTGACGTTGGGGAACGCGACGACGATGCGGTTCTGGATCAGGGAAACGCGTTCCTGGTCCACACGCAGGGCGGTAAAGAGCGTCTGGGGAGCGTCCTGCAGGACCTCGGCGGGGAAGACAAAATAGAAGAAGGGCTGGAGCGACGCCCGTGTCCTGGTCCTGACGCTCGAGATCCGCGCTTCCAGGGGGATGCCCTGAATGCGGAAGGTTATGAGGTCGCCGATCTTCATGTCCCGCATCTCGAGCACCGTGTCGAGGACCGACACCTGCGGCCCCTGCCAGTCCTTTTGATACAGCGATCTCCCGGCTATGATCCGCTCGTCCTCCAGCAGGGTATCCCGATAGGTCAGGTTGAACTCGCGGCCGAGGTTGTCGCCGCGCTTCTTCCGCTGCTCCTGTTCGCGATCGATCACGACACCATTGATCGCCAGTACGGCGCCGCGGACCAGGGGATACAAAAGAGACGGCATGCCGAGTTCCTGCGCGAAGGCCTGCTTCTGTGCCGGTTGGATGTCGATGAAAAAAACATTGGGCGAGTCAGGCGGATAGGAACTGACAAAGGTCGCATCAAGGTTCTTTTCAACGAGGGAAATGGTGAAGATCACGGCAAGCGAAGCGCAGAGCGTCACCATGATGGCGCGGGTGGCGTTCCCCGGTCGGAACAGACCCTTCAAGGCCTGCCGCAGCACCAGGTTCCCCGGACGGAGCGACCGCAGGAGCCGGAGGATGCCCTCGGCGCAGGCAAGGGAAACGACGATGAGCGCCGCCACACCGAGCACGAAGTACGTCCCCGTCCTTGCCTCCTGCAGCCGCCAGAGCACCATGAGGGAGAAGAAGACGGCAATAGCGCCCGCAAGAAGCCAAGTGTAGCCGTTCCGGCCTTCCTGTCCAGTCCTGCCGAAGATGGCCCGCGGTTTAACTTCCTTCAGCCTGAGCAGAGGGATAATGGTAAAGAGGACCACGACCACACACCCGAGAACGACCCCCTCAACAACCGCCGCCCCCGGAATGGTCAGCTCAACAGCGGCGGGAAGCAGCCCCTGGAACAGGCCGGGCAGAAGCCGTTCGAGCAGAAAGCTTGCTCCGAGCCCGATGAGCGTGCCGACCAGGCCGAGGATGGAAACCAAGGCAAAATAATTCCTGATGATAAACGGGCTTCCGGCGCCCACAGCCTTCATAACAGCGATGGTCCGCTCCTGCTCCTTCAGAAAGGCGGTGAGCGAGCTCTGGATGCCGATGCCTGCCAGGAGCAGCGTAAAAATGCCGATAAGGTTCAGAAAGAAGAGGAAGTTGTCAAAGAAGCGCTTTATGCCCGAGTCGGCGGTCCGGTAGGTCTCGACCCGTTCGCGGTCCGGCAGGGAAGCGGCCTTGAGCTGCGCGGCGATCCCGTCCAGGTCCTTCTGGTCCATGATCTTGACGAGAATGGTGTAGTTCACGCGGCTGCCTTTGCCGACGAGATCAAGGGACGCAAGGTCGCTGCCCGGTATGAACACGCGGGGGCCCAGGGAGAACAAGTTGACCGGCTGGTCAGGCTCGAGCAGCACCACGTCGCGTACCGTAAATGCGGCCTTGCCGATCTTTACCCGGTCGCCGGTCCTCAGGTGCAGCCGGTCGAGCAGGGCCTGCTCCACGACAATGTTGCCGCGGGTCAGGACATTGCCAAAAGGCCGTCCCGAGGCAAGCTGCACGGCCCCGTAGAAGGGATAGCCACTGTCAGCGACCTTCAGGTGCGACAGGATCGAGGCGTCTCCCCGCGCGGTCCGGACGATGGAGTAGAACTCATACACACGCGCGCTTGCGGCCTTCTGTTGCTGCTCCAGGACAGCCAGTTCGTGCAGCAGCGGTCCAGAGATCGGGGAATGGGAGTGGATGATGATGTCGGCGGCATGGAGCGCCCGGGCGTCCTTCAGAAAGGACGAGTGGACGCTCCGGCTGAACCCGCTGAGCGAGACAAGGGTCAGGAGCGAAAGGACCACGCAAAGAACGAAGATCGCTGCCTGGTGCAGGGAGCCTGTCAGTTGGCGGCGGACCAGATGGATCCTACCCATGGTCCCCGCCCGGAGCGATCCGTCCGTCGCGCAGCAGCACGACGCGCCCTGCCTTTGCGGCGATCTCGGGGCTGTGCGTGACCAGGACCAGCGTTGTCTTGCGTTCGCGGTGGAGTTCCAGCAGCAGTTCCAGCACGGCGGCGCCGTTCATCGAATCGAGATTGCCTGTGGGCTCGTCGGCAAAGATGATCCGCGGGCCGTTGACCAGCGCGCGGCAGATGGCGCAGCGCTGCTTCTCGCCGCCCGACAGCTGGTGGGGGAAGCTTGCGCCGCGGTCGGACAGCCCCACGCGGCGAAGGAGCTCCCCGGCCTTTTCCCGAGCGCGGGGGTCTCCCCGCAACTCGGCGGGAAACATGATGTTCTCCAGCGCCGTGAGCGACGGCACCAGGTGGAATGACTGGAACACAAAGCCGAAGAAGCTGTTCCTGAGCGGCGCCAGCTCGTCCTCCGAGCAATCGGTAATGTCCTTCCCGTCGATCAGGACCCTGCCGCCGTCGACGCTGTCGAGGCCCGAGAGGATCGAGAGCAGCGTTGATTTGCCGCTGCCGCTCTCACCCTGGACCACCAGGAACTCGCCGTCGGCCACCGCAAGGGACACCGAGTCGAGCACCGCGATCTTCCGGTTGCCTGCACTATAGCTTTTGGAAATGCCGCGTGTTTCAAGGATGGGCATGAGAACTCCCCTTGGAATACCGTAGTAGCTGTGAGAGCGTTATTGCGTATGCCCGGACCGATGCCCTGGCCGGAAGACGCGCTGGTGAAATCGTAGCCGCTGTCGCTGCGGAGGGCAAGGAAATATTTTGCATCTCCGTCGCTCAGGTCCGCCACGATCACCCGGAACCGCGGCGGGATGTGCATACTGTTCGCGTTTCAGAAGGAACAGCTCCCCGTCTTTCTGCCGGTTGCTGTACGGTCGCTGACGTCGGGATCGGGGAGGTTGTCGGATCCTTCGAGGGATTCGTCGTTAAGCCGGAGAATGTCGAGACTGACCTTATCGCGTGCAGGAAGAATTCAACATCTCAATTCTGACCCATAACCGTCCTATACAGACTTACCTCATGAGAAGGTTATTCTCTAACGGGGCAAAGTATTATATTGTTAATGACTATCGTAGAAGGTATGCCAACACGAAGTGATAGTGGAAGCGGCATACGGTGGCGGCTACACGACTGTTTGACAGGAAAAAGACGCGCTATCAAGAAGAAAGACCTGATTGCCTTTCCTCACGTTGGCATTGACACAGCGCGCATCACGAAGTAGAGCGCCCCGGCAAAGAGCATGCCCAGCAGGACACCGAAGACCTCCAGCCAGAGCAGATGAGATCGTATATTCTCTTCGATAATGTCCCGTATCCTTGATGGCGCATACGTCGCCAGTTTATCAGCGACCATGCCCTGAATATCCAGGTTGTCGAAGAACATCTGCGCAATGGACCGGTCCGTATGGTAATGGCGGATGACAAGCTCGTTGTTCGGCTTGAATAGAAAATCCTCGAGGGTCCCGACCTTCTCCATGGTCCTGAGGATCATCTCCGGCGACACCCGCAGCCGGTCAATCCGCTCCTGGAGCTCCCGGACGATCGCGTCGGTCATCTCGTCGTATTCCTTGATGCGCGTCACGTTCAGGAAGGCTCCGAGAAAACCCAGTTTCGTCTTGAGCGCGCGCCGGATCTCATCGTGAACCTTTTGAGATTCCAGGTATGCACGGACATCGCCACGGAACTCATCGATCACATTGTTGATAATGTGCTCGGCCTTGTCGGCATTGACCGGCTTGAGCAACTTCTTCATTTCAGCCTGGAGCATCTCGCTGTTCACCAGATGCGTCTCTACGGTCCTTGCAAGGGAATATATGATATCCTTGTGTTTCTTGAGCAGGACACCGGATCCCGGGAGAAACCACTTCTTTTCAAAGAGCATCGTAATGGCGATCTTGTTCGTGATACCGCCTATGAACCCGCCCAGCAATACCTGTATCACGAGAGTCTGATGAGAGAAGGCCATGCCGTAGAGCGCCGCTGACACCGTGATCACCAGGCAGAAAAAGACGATGAGGATCAGGTGGTGAGCTATGCCGTCGATCATTCTGAAGTAGTGATCTTTCATGATGCATCCGTCTCTATTGCGGGAATCCTTGCTGGCCAGGCATGCTTTCCTGTCATTCCAACAGTGGGATGGCATGCCGGTTAAAGAGATACTTGGTTGCAATAAACAGGGGAGTCCATTGGAGAACCAGATGTTTCTCCGGCTTGTTCACGCAACCAGGGAGGAGAAAACATAGTATTAACTCAATAGTTCAAACCTGACCGGGAACAATACAAAGTATGACGTACAGCGATTTCCGGAGCCACAGACCGGTGCGCACTACTGCATCTTCCGTATCCGCACCTCGATCCCCTTCCGGTCCTTCATGAGTGATGTCAGCTTCGGGAGGTCCGTCTCGCCGGTGTGATAGGGATACAGGACCTTGGGCTCGATCATGTCCGCGGCGTCGGCGACCATCTCCGGCGTCATCGTGTACGGAAGGTTCATGGGCAGGAACGCGACATCGATGTTCTTGAATCCCTTCATCTCGGGAATATTCTCCGTGTCGCCCGCCACATACACCCGCTTGTCCCCGAAGGTCATGATATAGCCATTGCCGGAGCCAATGGGATGATAGGGTTGGCCGTTCTCGCGCTTGCTTACGATATTGTAAGCCGGGACAGCCTCGATCGTTATCCCCTCGATGGTCTTCACATCCCCATTCTTCAGGACCGTACCGCCGTTCACCTGGGCTGCACCGGCCCCGTTCACGACGAACCGGGTCTTCTCAGCGCGTATCTTATCCAGCGCAGCCGTGTCAAGATGGTCGCGGTGTTCATGGGTGATCAGCACGATGTCGGCCTTGGGCAGCTTTGAGTAGTCCGCGAGCTTGCTGAAGGGATCGACGTGAATGACCTTGCCGCCGAACGTGAACATCAACGATCCGTGTCCTATGAACGTGATCGTCAGGTCGCCATCCGAGGTCTTTATCAGGTCAGACTGGAGTTGTTCCTGGCCATTCGCGGATGATGCCAGGATCAGGGTGAACACAATAAGCGACAGGCGCAGCTTGTTCATATCGTCCCTCCTTGTCCGACCACAACCTTGTCGGGAGGCGGCATTATCCGATCGAGCGCGGCAGGAACGGCACCTACCTGCCCGCTGCCCGGACAGAATTCCTGTATTTATGTCTCAGGATTTCTATGATCCCCGGCAGGATCGAGAGAAAGATGATGACCATTATCACCAGGGTGAAATTTCTCTTCACTGCCGGTATATTCCCGAACAGGTATCCGCCGAAGATGAAAATTCCGATCCAGAGGATCGCGCCGCTCACGTTATAGACTATGAATTTCCTGTAACTCATACTTCCCACGCCCGCCACGAACGGCGCGAATGTCCTGATGATCGGCATGAATCGGGCAATGATGATGGTCTTTCCGCCGTGCTTTTCGTAAAACTGGTGGGTGCGTTCAAGATACTCCTTCCTGAAAAAACGGGAGTCCTCGAAGTGAAACACCTTCGGTCCGATAAAATGGCCGACGCCGTAATTCACCGTGTCACCGAGAATCGCCGCGACGGTCAGGAGTCCGAACAACCAGGCGGGATCCAAAGAACCAAGCGCGGCAAAGGACCCTGCCGCAAAAAGAAGGGAATCGCCGGGAAGGATGGGCGTTATGACCAGCCCTGTCTCGCAGAATATTATGAGAAACAGTATCGCATACGTCCACCCGCCATAGCTCTGAATGACCGAGTTCAAATGCGTGTCCAGGTGGACAAATATGTCTATGAAGTTTGCGACCAATTCCATGTATTCTCCTGCCTGCTGTTGAGTTCCCCGGTCGCTTTTCACGCCCGATCTCCGTTAAAGCGGCGGGCGTTCATCCTCCGAGGGTGGGGCCGTCCTCCAGGGACAACCCCGGCACTGCAGGTTCTATTCTTCCAGTATCCCGAAGTCCTTGAGCATTCGATCGTTGTCGCGCCAGCCCTTTTTCACCTTCACCCAGAGCTGGAGGAATACCTTCACGCCCAGGAGCTTCTCCGCGTCCAGCCGCGCCCGGGTGCCGATCTCCTTCAACAGCGCGCCGTTCTTTCCGATAACAATGCCCTTCTGCGAGTCCCGGTCGACATAGATCGTGGCATGGATGCTCGTGAGGTTCGGCTCTTCCTTCATCTGCTCGATCACCACCGCGGTGGAGTACGGGATCTCCTCCTTGGTAAGCTCGAAGATCTTTTCGCGGATGATCTCCGTAACGACGAAGCGCTCAGGCTGATCAGTAAGCTGGTCGTCGGGAAAATACTTCGGCCCCTCGGGGAGTCGCTTCAGAACGGCGTCCATAAGGCCCCCGAGGTCCTGTTTCAGGGCGGAGACAGGAATGATCTCGGCAAAAGGATAGAGGCCGCTCAGCTCCTGTATGAGCGGAAGAAGCCGTTCCTTCGAGATGAGGTCCACCTTGTTGATGACCAGGAACACCGGGGTTGTTATCTTGGAAAGCGTTTCGATGATGAACTTGTCGCCCGCGCCGGGCCGTTCCGTCGCCTCCACCAGCAGCATGATCACGTCGACCTCGGTGTAGGTCCCGAGGGCGGTCTTCACCATGATCTCGTTCATCTTGTGGAGCGGCTTGTGGATGCCCGGCGTGTCGAGGAACACCAGCTGCGCGTCCGGCAGCGTAAGGATCCCCCGAATCCGGTTCCGGGTGGTCTGCGGTTTGTCGGAGATGATCGATATCTTCTCGCCCAGGAGGCAGTTCATGAGCGTTGATTTGCCCACGTTCGGTCTGCCGATGATGGCGATGAAGCCTGACTTGAAGTTCTTATCCTTATCATTCTGCATGGCATACAATACCTGAAATGAAAGTGCCGCGCAAGCCATATTCCCTCATAAACAGGGCAAAATAGGATTGACACCCATGGTGCTTACCGGTATTATCCCCTTACCTATGGCCGACCAGAACATCATCCGGGAGCGCATCGTCAAGCTCAAGAAGGACCTGAACGCCATCATCCTGGCCCATAATTACCAGCGGCCGGAGGTCCAGGACATCGCCGACATCACCGGCGACTCCCTTGAGCTCTCCCGCGCCGCCGCGAAGACGGACTTCAAGGTCATTGTGTTCTGCGGCGTCCACTTCATGGCCGAAAGCGCTTCGATCCTCTCTCCCGACAAGACCGTGCTGCTGCCCGAGATCGAAGCGGGCTGTCCCATGGCGGACATGGTGACCGTGGACGGGCCCCGCAAGACAAAGCGCGAGCTCTTTCAGGAGCTCTACGGCATCACCTTCGAGTTCCCTGACGACTACACCTTGCGCGATATCAAGCGGCAGCACCCCGGTGTGCCTGTTGTCGCCTATGTGAACACCTCCGCGGCTGTCAAGGCAGAGAGCGACATCTGCTGCACCTCGTCGAATGTGGTGAAGGTCGTGGAATCGCTGAAGGAGGACACGGTCATCTGCATTCCCGACCGGAACCTCTCTGCCTTTGCGGCAAAGCGCACGATGAAGCGGATCATCGCGTGGGACGGGTTCTGCAACGTCCACCATGTCCAGTTGACCCTGGACGACGTGACCCGCGCCAAGACCGAGCACCCGAATGCACTGCTCGTCGTCCATCCCGAGTGCCCGCTTGAGATCCAGGACCTGGCCGACCACATCACGAGCACCTCGGGGATGCTGCGCTTCTGCAAGGGATCATCGAACCAGGAATTCATCATCGGAACCGAGGAAGGCCTTCTGCACCGCTTGAAGAAGGAAAGCCCGAGCAAACGCTTCTTCATCCTGTCCCGTAAGATGGTCTGTCCGAACATGAAGAGAACGAAGCTCGACAGCGTCCTTGCCGCCATGGAAAGGATGCAGTACGTGATCAAGGTGCCCGAGGACATCCGCGTCAAGGCCAAGCGGGCGCTGGACAGGATGCTGGAAATTCAGTAAGACTATTCAGCCACAAAGACACCAAGACACAAAGATGAACTATTGATGTTCTTAGTGCCTTCGTGACTTAGTGGCACGCTTGATCATAAGGTTTTTTATTCATGCAGACCGCCATCCTCATACTATTAGCGTTAACGGTACTGATCCTTCTCTGGCTTGTGCTTCAGTCCCGGAAGACGACCGCCGACCCGACCATCCCGCTCCTCCAGCAGGAGGTGCAGTCCCTGCGCGGTCAGCTCTCGGACGCCATGCTGAAGAACCAGGAGACCGTGAACCAGCAGCTGGCTTCCATCACGAGCCAAGTGAACACCCAGCTCGGCCGGGTAACCGAGCAGTTGCAAAAGTCCACCGGGGACCTGAACTCCCGGCTGGATAACGCGGCCCGGGTCGTTTCTGACGTAAGCAAAGGGCTCGGAAGTCTGGGTGAGGCAACGAAAAAGGTCTTCGAGGTGGGCAAGGACATCGCGAGCCTGCAGGAGATCCTGCGTTCGCCCAAGCTCCGGGGCGGCCTGGGCGAACTGTTCCTGGGCGACCTCCTGGCCCAGATCCTCCCCCCCGCCCACTTTACCCTGCAACATCGCTATAAGAGCGGCGAGGTCGTGGACGCCGTCATCCGTCTCGGCCACCACCTTGTGCCCGTGGACGCAAAATTCCCCCTTGAGAATTTCAAACGGGTGATCGAGGTGTCATCGGAAGAGGAGCAGCGGGCGGCAAAGCGAAAGTTCCTGGCCGACGTGAAGAAGCACATCGACGCCATCGCGGGAAAATACATCCTGCCGGACGAGGGGACCTTCGACTTCGCCCTCATGTACATCCCGGCGGAGAACGTGTACTACGAGCTGATCATCAAGGACGAGGCCATGGACACCGACAAGGGCCTCCTGAACTACGCCTTCACGAAACGGGTCATCCCGGTCTCACCCAACAGCTTCTACGCGTACCTCCAAACCATCCTGCTCGGCCTCAGGGGCATGCACATCGAGGAGCGCGCCCAGGACATCCTGACCAACCTGGCGAGGCTATCCGGGGATTTCCGGAAGTTCCAGGAAGAGTTCGAACTGGTGGGAAAACATCTGACGAACACGAAATCGAGATATGACGAGGCGGACAAGAAGCTCGCGAAATTCGACGACAAGCTCCAGTCCCTGAGCGATGCTTCACCGGCGCTTGAGGAAACAAAGAAACTGCCGCTTTAGAAGTTAGGGTTTGTCTCCTGTTTCAGCGTCCCCGCGTCCGCTTCACCTGCCCCCTGCCTCCTACTCCTTCCGGGTCCGTCCGACGACCCGGTTCTTCCCAGCGTGCTTCGCCTCGTAAAGACCCTTATCAGCCTCGGAGATGATCTCCTTGATGTTCTCCGCGCTTGCCGGCCAGGATGCCGCACCGATGCTCACCGTCACCTGCAGGATATGCTGATCTATCTTGAACGGGTAGTGTTCGATCAAAGCGCGCATCCGTTCTGCGACCACTTTCCCGGCGGGAATGTCAGAAGCGGGCAGGATCACGGCGAACTCCTCTCCGCCATACCGAAATCCCAGGTCCGGGTCCCGGATCGAGCTTAAAATGCACTTACCCACTTCCTTCAGGATCGCATCGCCGGCGGGATGGCCATACGTATCATTGATCTTCTTGAAATTGTCTATATCGACCATAAGAAGCGTCATCTTTTCCCCGTATTCCTGGAACAGGACGTATCTTTTGCCGATGGCCTGCCTGAAGTGACGGATCGAGTAGAGGCCCGTCAGTTCGTCCGTAATGGCCATGCGATACAACAGGGCATTTTCAAAGGCCACGGAGATGTGGTTCGCCATTCCCCGGACAAGGGTCAGCTGGTGCGGCTCGAACACGCCGAACGTTCTCCGTATAATAAGGAGCGCAAGATGATTATCGCCTTTTGAAACCGGCATATGGATCTCTTTTCCATCGTTGACGATCGTGTGTTCCGTGATCCTGCCTTCCACCCACGCATAGATGATATCATGCTGCGCTGATGCGACCTCAACCTTCTTCCTGAGCAGGGCGCCCTTGTTCTTCGTCCATACGATAACGCCGAGTTCGCGGTATTCGTTCGGGAGGACCATGTCGATCTCGTCGGCGCCCAGGGCCTCACTGATGATCTCGATGATGATGTATTTAAGCTCCTCGAAGTCTATGGTGACGCTCAATCGGTCGACGATGCTGTAGAGAAGCAGGAGCTCCGCCGATCTCATGCGTATCTCATTGATGTACGTATTGACGCCTTTCGACAGGGTCCGCCACAGGAACGGGATGAGAATGGCCAGGCATGCCAGCGAAGAACCGAGGATGATCAGGATGACCGCACGGACCAGGGATTCCGTGGGTTCCAGGGAACTATCGATGACAAGCTTCCCGTTTATCCGCGTCTCGGCCGGATGGCACCGGTGACAGGATGGCTGATTCTCAATGATATGGACGTGTCGCAAGACCCGCTTGCCGTCAACGGTCACGGTCATGGTTGTGTCATGAGGCACAGTGACCGGACCACTGTGGCAGCCCATGCAGGAAACGTCGGAAAAACGGTCGATGGTGGCGCCGATGTCCTTCTCGCGCGATGAGTATGCCACCTTCCCCCCGTTATCGAGGATAAACGTCCCGAGGATGGCCGGGTTCTCTTTCCCGATGGCGACGAGCGTATTCTGCATTTTTCCCGGATCACGGGCCTCCATGAGGTGGTTGAGGCTCGAGTGGAGGATGATCCCGAGCTCTTCCGCCTGTACCCCGCGCTCCTCCATGAGCCGGGAACGCATGGTGCACGCGATATAGATCATCGTGACGACGATGCTCAGCGTCATCAGAGAAACGACTCCAAGGATTATCTTCTTCTTGTAGGTATCGAGCCATTCTTGATTCTGGACGGCAATCTTCCGGGTCATCAGCGGTGTCCTCCCTCTGCGTGACCTCCGGCGATGACATAGACGGATTCACCCTCGCCCGGATTATCAAGCAGGCAGGTCTCGTCGTCCCGAAGATGGAGCGCTTGCCCCTGCTTGAGCTCGCCCGCATGATGCCCGCGCAAGGCAAGATCGCCCTTCAGGACAAGGACGATCTCCTCGTGCCCTTTCCCGGGTTTGAGCTCTCTTCCCCGCTCACCTGCCTTGAGAACCCCGTAGATAAGATAACAAGCATGACTTCCCGTCTGCTCGGCGCCAAGGATGAACTCTCCGGACAGGGACACCTTGCTCGCGATATCATACTTTTTCATATCCATCCTTCTTTCATTTATTATTATTGTGAAACTGTTTTTTCTTACGGTGAACTGTATCATAGCAAACAGAAGATTGCAATGTGAGGTTCACCCTTTTAAGTTACTTGCGATCCAAGTGCGGCACAGGAACAATCTTGCCGCTTCTCAATAGCGACCTGTACTGATACTATAAGAGCCTGTTGCACGAATGCCCGTTCACCCTTCGACAAGCTCAGGGCGAACGGTATGCCCATTGATATTGTGAGCTTTTTCCGTTCGTGCTGAGCCTGTCGAAGCACAAAAATGGGTTTGTGCAACAGGCTCATAAATACCGTCTAATATAATGGACGCTTTATTAAGGAGCAGGAGCCTCGATGGCCGGACCGACAACTGCGGGAGAACAAAAGGCATGGGAGCTGCTGGCTTTGCTCCGGCCGGAAGATGTCGTCAGGACGGCCGGCGTGACGTATGACGCGGCGTCAGCCTGCTATACCATAAGGTCCTTCGGAATGGACTTCTCGATCTCGCGGAACGGGCGCACGATCACCAGCCACGCCCCGGAAAGCGATCTCCTGCTCGAGCGACAAGGGGATTTTTTCCGGCTCTCGGTCCTGTGGTATCTGGTGCATGCGAAGGAAATGAATACAACAGGCAGGCTGGTTAAACTCCAGAACATCCGCGGCGGGGACATATTCGCGAAAGGGTCACACGTCCTGCCGCTCGATGCGGTGGCAGCGAAATACGGGAAGAACAAGGAAGTCTTTCTGGAGCGGGGGAGAACGCTCGGAGGAGAGGTTCTAGCGATCGCCGATGCATCGTTCCGGCTGTATCCTCTGCCGAAGATCCCGATGATCCTGACGCTCTGGCTTGCCGACGAGGAGTTCCCGTCGCGGGCGGATATCCTCCTCGATTCCACCGGAGAACTTCAGGCCCCCACCGACATCCTCTGGTCCCTGGCCGTGATGACCCTCGGCATGATGGCCTGATCCTACATTTCGACCCGGGTGACCACGCCGTGGAGCCTGTTCGGTGGCAGTTTATAGAACTGCACGAGGTTGGGAGTCAGTTTCTTGATGATCGAGAACATCTGCCACAGGATATTCGAGGTGTAAATATCCTCCACGCCGTAGAAGATGGTCTTTGCATTGATCCCCGCCTCTTTCATGATCTCCTCAACATCCGGGACCTCTATATAGCCGGCCTGGATCTCAAAGACACGCAGGCCGATGGCAAGATCGTCCTTGAAATATCCGGTCACGCCGAACGGGTCCTCCCGTCGTACGATCGAGACGATGATGTTGTCCTCATAGAGGATGTTGTTCTTGAACATGGTATGAACGACATAGGGAGGGATCTCCGCGGCATCCCTGGCGAAGAAAAGGGCCGTTCCGCTGATCTTATTCACCGCCGTGTAGACCTGATCGTAGCTCAGCAGGAACACGTCCAGCGGGAGCGGCTGGAGCGACTGATAGAGCCTCCGTTGACCGCGGGTGTACAGCATGATAACGCCGAAAGGGATCGCCGCGATGATGAGAGACCAGTATCCGCCATGGGGGATCTTGAACGTGTTCGCCAGGAGATACACGAGATCGACCAGCGTTACGAGCACGGAGACCGCAGCGAGGACCCTCTTCTTCCGGCGCAGAAAGATCCAGGTCATCATGATGCCCGTCAGCGCCATCGTTCCCGTCACCGCGAGGCCGTAAGCGGCCGCCAAGTTGCTCGATCTCTGAAACTCGAACATGATGAACAAGACGGCGGCGAGCAGGAACCAGTTCACGAACCCGATGTAGATCTGGGATTGCCGGGCCGTGGACGTGTACCTGACCCTGAACATGGGCATGATCCGTGTAGCGATCCCCTGGTACACAATGGAGAACATGCCGCTGATCATCGCCTGCGAAGCGATCACCGTGGCCATGATGCTCAGGATAAGAAAGGGAAGATACATTGACTGTGCCTGGTGGCGAACCATCTCGAAGAGCACGAACTTAGCCTCCGGATAGTGGATGACATAGGCGCCCTGACCGAGGTAATTGATGACCAGGGCGAAGAAAACGAAATGCCACGCACGGACGATCGGTTCCCTGCCCAGGTGGCCCATGTCGGCATACAGCGCCTCGCCGCCGGTGGCGCACAGGATCACTTCGGAGAGCACCAGGAAGCCCATCATCCCGTTCTCGGCAAGGAACCGGACCGCCTCAAGAGGATTCAGCGCGCGCAGGACCGATGGCGCCGTAGCGATGGATACGGCCCCGGAGACCGCAAGCGTTCCGAACCAGATGATCATGATCGGTCCGAATGCTCCGGCGACCTTCTCCGTCCCCTGCTTCTGGACAGAAAAAAGGACGATCGCGATCACCCCGGCGATGACGATCAGCACATTCTGAGGTGTTGCTTCCATTCCGGGGATAAGGAGCATTCCCTCGACGGCGCTCAGGATGCTGATGGCGGGCGTTATGACGCCGTCTCCTACGATCAGGGAGATGCCGATGAACGAGAGGATCGAGACGACGGCCGCCTGTTTTCCGGAGGTCAGGAGCGGCGTCAGGAGCTCACGGAGAACGATGGTACCGCCCTCACCCCGTTTCCCGAGGCTCATGGCCAGCCACGCATATTCCACGGTCACCAGCAGGATCAGGGTCCAGACGATGAGGGAGAGGACTCCGACGACGTGGTGCGGGGTCGGCTTCGTCAGGAGGAAAACGACGGTGAGCGTATAGATCGGGCTCGTGCCAATGTCGCCGAAGACAAGACCGAGTGCATGAATGATGCCTTTGAACGAACCTTGTTTTGAGGCCATGGCTGAGATGTTCGACGGTTACCGTACTTCCTATTTCTGCTACATCTCGACGCGCGTCACCACGCCATGAAGCTTGTTGTACGGAAGCTTGTAGAACTGCGCGATGTTCGGAGAGAGCTTTTTTATCGCAGAGAACACCTTCCAGAGCACATTCTTGGACATGATGTCCTCGACCCCGTAAAAAATGGCCCTCTCATTGACGCCGTTCTCACGCAGGATCTCCTCGACGTCGATAACCTCCATGTAGCCGACCTGGATCTCGAAGGTCCGGAGACCGGGCGCCAGGTCGTCCTTGAAGAATCCCGTCGCGCCAAAGGGGTCCTCGCGCCGCACGATCGACACGATGATATTGTCCTCGTAGATGATGCCGTTCTTGAACATCGTGTGCACGATATACGGAGGGATCTCCCGCGCATCCTTCGCGAAGAAGAGCGCCGAGCCCTTCAGGCGCGGCGAGCCCGCATACAGCTGGCCATAGCTCACGAGGAAAACATCGATCGGCAGCGGCTGCATGGAGCGGTACAATGCGCGCTGGCCCCGTGTGAACAGGAGGATGACAAAGAGAGGGACCGCGGCGATGATCAGCGACCAGTAACCGCCATGGGGGATCTTCGTCGTATTGGAAAGAAGGTAGATAAAGGCAATGAACGTGACGAGGAATGAAGCGGCAGCGCGCAGCATCTGCCTCCGTTTGAGAAATATCCAGATCATCATGATGCCGGTAATGGCCATGGTCCCGGTGACCGCCAGGCCATACGCTACCGCGAGCTTGCTCGATGTGCGGAACTCGAAAATGATGAACAGGACCGCCAGAAGGAGCGACCAGTTCACCGTCCCGATGTAGATCTGGGTCTGGCGCTCATGGGAAGTGAAATCGACCTTCAGGATCGGCATGATGCGCGTCATGATGCCCTGAAAGACCAGTGAGAACATGCCGCTGATCATGGCCTGGGAGGCAATGACCGTGGCCAGAATGCTCAACAGCAGGAACGGGATGTACAGGAATCCGGCCTGGCTGAATACCATCTCGAACAGCACGTTCTTCGTTTCCGGGTGGAGCGTAAGATAGGCGCCCTGCCCGAAGTAGTTGAGAAGCAGCGCCACGAACACGAAGTTCCATGCCTTCTTGATGGGTGCTCCGCCCAGGTGCCCCATATCGGCGTACAGCGCCTCGCCGCCGGTGGCGCACAGGATGACCTCAGCGAGGATAAAGAATCCCGCGATAACGTTCTGACAGAGGAACTGGATGCCGTACGTGGGGCTCAGCGCCTTCAGCACCGACGGCAGTTCCACGATCGCGGCGATCCCGGAGATCGAGAGCGCGGCGAACCATACCAGCATGATCGGCCCGAAGGAAGCGGCGACCTTTTCGGTGCCCTTGCGCTGGACCGAAAAGAGCACGATCGCGATCAGCCCGGCAATGACAATGAGCACGGTCTGCGGCGTCTGTTCGAGCCCGGGAATGAGGAGCAGCCCCTCCACGGCGCTCAGGATGCTGATGGCAGGCGTAATGACGCCGTCCCCGACAAAGAGCGATATCCCGACGAACGAAATGAAGGTCACGAATGCCGCCTGCCTCGCCGTCGTCAAATAGGGCATGAGGATCTCGGTCATCACGATAATGCCGCCCTCTCCGCGCTTCCCGAGCCCCATGGCCAGCCAGGCATATTTGACCGCGACGAGAAGAATGATCGTCCAGGCGATCAGGGAAAGAACGCCGATGACGTTGGCATCCGTCCGCTCGGTCAGGAGGAAAATGACCGTGAGGGTATAGATGGGGCTGGTGCCGATGTCGCCGAACACGAGTCCGAGCGACTGGATGATACCGCGGAAGGAGGGTTTTTTCTCGGTCATGGTTTGCCGGTCTGCTCTTGCGTATTCAGATATTGGAACACCTGGATGCGGCCGTTGAGCTGGTCGGCAACGTAGATCCGGTCGTTCTCATCAATAGCGATCCCGGCCGGGAGATGTAAATACCCAGGCCATGGCCCAAGTTGTCCAATGGAAAGAAGGACATGCCCCTGGAGATCAAATATCTGAAAATTGCTGAAAGCGGCATCGGTCACATAGATGTGCCCCTCGGAATCAAGAGCTATCCCCTTGGGATTGGCGAACATCCCCGGACGGTCACCAACCGATCCGAACGTGGACAGGTACCTGCCGTCAGCGGTAAAGATCTGTACCCGAAAATTTCCCGCGTCAAGCACGTAGACATTGCCATTGGCGCCAACCGTAATATCTATCGGCATATTGAACTTCCCGTCGGCATTTCCCCGCTCTCCGAAGTCAAAGAGGCGTGCGCCATCAAGGCCAAAGACCACGACACGATGACCCTCACGGTCCACCGTGTACAGCCGGTCCTCGGCATCATTGAGCGCCACGGCCACCGGCCTGCTCCCTTTCAGAATGAACGCTGTCCGATAAACTCCTTCGGGACTGTAAACGGCGACCTTGGCCCCTCCGGCGTCCGCTACATAGACGGTTCCGGACCGGTCCACCACGGCGGACGCGGGGGTGACCAGGGCGCCTTCGTCGCCCAGGACCCGAAGTCTCTTGTTCACCAGATCGAAGATCAGCACCCTCCGCAGGGCAATGTCTGAAACAAGGACACTGCCGTGCCGCGTACGAACGCCATAGGGCCTGGCCATACTGTCAGCGTATTCCTTGCCGAAGAGCTTTTCCATCAGCGAGTAGACGCGGCCGATATCGTCCTCGGTGTAGATCGACTGGATATATTTTATTCTCGGAGGATCGGGGGGCAGCGGCCAGAAAAGGTTGTCCGGCTCCGGTAACGGGGGGGGAGGACCGCAGGAAGCAAGGAACATCAATGCAAGTGCCGCAGCAACCGATGCATATGTGCTGAGACGCGTCGTGTTCGCAATCATTTTATGAATTGATAGACCTGGATACGGCTGTTGGTTTGATCTGCGATATAGATCGTGTCACGCTCATCAATGAAAAGACCCTGGGGCGTCCAGAAGTCACCGCTCAGATTTCCGGTCTTGCCCCAGGTCTTCAGCAAACTACCGTCGGATCCAAAGATGAGGATGTTGTTATTGACGCCGTCCGTCACATAGATATGTCCCGCCGAGTCCACGGCGATCCCACTCGGTTTGATTGGATCACCGGGGAGACCCTGCGACAGGGATATCCTTTCCAGGAACTTCCCGTCGGGATCATAGAGGTACACCCGTTTGCTCTGGCCGTCCAGAATATGGATCCGCCCCTCGCGGTCGAGCGCGATCCCGGTTGGAGACTTGAGCCGCTGGTCCGTTTTTCCGTCATCGCCGATATCAAAAAGCCGGTCTCCCAGCATGGTAAAGGCCCTAACCAGATGGGCATGGGGATCTGCAACGTAGATACGGTTCCTTCGCTTATCGATGGCGATGCCCGTGGGATAGGCAAGGTCGCCTGTTTTCCCGAGCGACAGAAGCAGCGCTCCGTTCCGGTCATACCCGAAGACCCTGCCCTGCTGGGCATCAGCAACGTAGATCACATTGGCGCCGCCGACAGCGATGCCCGACGGGGCAAGGAGTTTCCCTTCGGCTGGAGGAGCCGGGACGGGCAGGATGGACGCCGTGCGCTCGCCCCGGTCGAAGACGAAGACCCGTGCCGGTTGCGTAAGGTCCGTGACGTAAACGCGGAACGCATCGGCGAACACGCTGTTCGGCCGCAGGAGCGAGGTGGGAGTGCTCACGGAATACACACCGTCCCGGAGGCTTTCTCCGCGGAGGCTGGCCTGGTTCCTCAGCGTCTCGACATAGTTGAGCCGAATATGCTTATCGTCCTGGCCGGACGCACCGGGATCGTCCTTGCCGGCAATAAATGCGCAGGTCGCGCTGCTCATCACAATGAGCAGGGTCGTTATGAAAAATCGGAAGCGGATCATATCAATAAGATTGTCAATAGTTCCTGCACTGACAGTGAAATGAGTATACCATAAAAAGTCGTCTTCGGGACATCACTTTTTGGGGTGGCAGTATTTGCACGTCTCATACTTGTTCCGCACGTCGAAGCTCAGCAGTTCCTTCGTTTGAGAGCTGTGCGGTGAATGGCAGCTCACGCAGGAAAGGCGCTTACCCGGTCGTGATGGATCTGGCCATTTTTTCGTGGGATGGGAGATCCCGCTGACAAAACCGGCGATCAGGTGCACACCTGTTTTTTTCTCGGCATGGCAGGTCGTACAGAGACGCCAGGACTGATTGCGGGTCCATGAGGAGTACTTGCTGGCATGGGGATCATGGCAGAGGTTGCATTGACCCGCCTCTGCGGGACCATGCTTCACGGGGTTGGCAAGCAGGTTCCTATGGCACTTTTCGCAGGTTTCTTTGACGGTAAGACCGGGCTTGAACGGCTTTTCCGGATCGAATGTCCGTTGTTCGGCCTTTTGACCGATCTTGAACGAGAGCTTCACTATCGGGCTTACCGGAACGGTGATCTTTTTCCCTTTTTTAACGATGAATGACAGGCTCTCCTGAAAATTGGCGCCGAAGTCCCCAAACTGCCAGGTCAGATCACTTCCTTTTACCTGCGGGTCCTTTATGGCGCCGCGAAACACGCCGCTCCGCTGCATATAGAGATATCCCACCGGAAGACTTTCCCTGACTGCAAGTTGTCCGACAGCCGCGCCCCGCTGATAGCTCATGGTAATGACCACCCGCTCCCGATCGTTCAGGACCGGAAGCTTCATGCTGTTCTTTATCTTGACGTCCGGCGGATAGACAACGATCTCAATGCGGTTGTTGAGTTCCCTGCCCTCTCTGTTCGTATTGGGCGCCTTCGGCAGCACACTGCCCATGCCGACGGACGCGACGCGGTTCTTCCCGGTGACACCGTAATTCATCAGCAGTTTTGCTATGGCTCGCGCCCTCGCTGCGGTCAGTTGAGCGTCATTCGAGAATCCTTTCGTCTTTCCTTTTACCGGGGGCAGGTGGCCGGTGTCTACATGGGCCTCGACCCGCACCTTGTCAGCCGGGTTCAATTTGACATATTCCAGAAAATCCTTGAAAAGCTCCCGCTGCTGCTCACGCTTTTTTGCCAGTTCCTCCGCCTTCGCCTTGTTAAACTCCTCCCGCTTCTTTTTATCCTTTCTGTCCTTCTTGCTGAGCTGAAGCGTGGACGTTTCGCTTACGAACAAGGCCGACTTGGGCTTGAACAGGACGTCGGAGGACAGGGTGAACACGGCTGGTTCCACGGACTGCAGCGTTTTGACGACCGTCCACGGATCGTAGGATATGAATTGATACTTTACCGGATAGAGCTCCGGGTTATGGCATGACAGACAGCTCCAGACCGCCGCCGGCCCGTGGATGTGCCTGTCCGTCGGGATCCCGCGGTGGCAGGAATAGCAGAGCATGTCCTCAGGCTTCCCCTGTTTGAAGTCACCCGGTTCGGCCTCTAGACGGTGACACCCCGAGCAGTCGCCTTCCTGCTCCCGTGAATGGAAGTACTGTGCCGTGAATTGCGGCGGTGTAACCCCGAAGTTGCCCTCCCGGTTAAAGACCGTAAACGTGCGTGACAGGACCAGAGTAAACTTCTTTTTTGCAGTTTCCTTTTCCTTGTCCGGCCCGGGAACAGGAGCGAGGACCCTGACCGTGATCGTATTGGTCCCCGAATCCAGCGCCAGGCCCTGTACTGCGTGACGGCCGGTGGATGTGTCGACCACCGGATATTCGGTGCTTCCCACGAGCACCTGGAAAAAAGGCGTCGTTGACCAGTCGGTCATGGGATCAACGACAAGATTGACCTTGTTCCCGACCAGTGAATTAGGCTTCGGATAGAGGATGGAGATCGAGGGGGATGCTGTCTGCTGGGCGGCCGAGAATGAGTACGTAATGAGGATCACGGCTAGCGAAATTGCCGCCGTCATGATGGACCATGGTCTGTTCAAATTATTCCCCCGACATCGGTAGGCTGGGTTTTATCGATACGCTCATGCCATTTCCTGCCCTAACCCGGACAAGCCGGAACCATAACTTGCCACAAAGACACGAAGGCACGAAGAGATGCCTGAATGTTTTCGTAGTTTGATTAACTCGATAATTTTCAGGACGTTCTTTGTGTCTCGCTTAGAAGCGCCTACTTTTGGTCGTGCCTTCGTGGCGATAA
>CAYPOT010000061.1:0-23373 GCA_964412455.1 uncultured Nitrospiraceae bacterium
GCTGGTGGGCGGGTCTTCGAACCGGAACCGGCTTGCCTTCGAGCGGGAGTTCAACTCGGTCGTGGAAACAATAACGAAGTAATCTCATGGAGGAAATGATGGACAGTTCCCAGCTCTTCACCTTTGCAACGGTCGCCTATCTTGCCGCCATGGTGGCCTATATCAGCTACCTGGCATTTCGAAAAGAGGGCATAGGAAAGGCCGCTTCGTTCATTACGTACGCGGGACTCGCGCTGCAGACAATCGCCCTGGCTATGCGCTGGGTCGAGTCGTACCAGATGGGGATCGGCCGCGTGCCCCTGTCAAACCTCTACGAGTCGCTCGTCTTCTTCACCTGGAGCACCGTTCTTATCTATCTCCTCGTGGAGTGGAAGTACAAGACCCGGGCCTTCGGCGCCTTCGTGATGCCCGTCGCCTTCCTGGCGCTGGCGTTCATCAATTTCGCCGGCATCAGCACCGATATCTCGCCGCTCGTACCGGCGCTCAAGAGCAACTGGCTCTTCTATCATGTGCTGATCAGTTTCCTGGGCTACGCCGCTTTCGCCGTCGCCTTCGCCGTCAGCATGGTCTTCCTGTTGATCGACATGGAGGATCGCGGTCCGGGTCGCGACCTTGGGATCGGGCTGGGAGCAATGGCGGCGCTTACGGTAGTAGGGTATGCCATGGCTGCCGCAGGTGAGCGGATGAAGCTTACCTTCTGGTTGGGTCTCGGCGTGCTTGTCCTCGTCTGGTTCCTTTATCTTGTCATGCGCGGAGCGAAGAACAAACCTCAGGTGTACCTGTTCTGGTCGCTCTGCGTCACCCTGGCGGTCGGCCTCATGGTCGCCATGGGCTTCGACATCGTGTATCTGAACCTGACCCATACGCTCCAGCCGGACGAGTCCATGAAACAGCACCTCTTCAAGGCATCGTTCCTGAGCAAGTCCCTGGTCAACGTGCTCATCGCATGGGGACTCATTGCCGGCCTGTTCTGGTTCATCTGGTCGAAGGGCATGTCTTTCAAAAAGCTGCTGGTCCAGTATGTTCCCAAACAGGACATCCTCGATGACATGACCTACCGTATGATCGCCATCGGATGGCCGCTCCTCACCGCCGGTATCATCACCGGAGCGGTCTGGGCGAACAGCGCCTGGGGCACGTACTGGGGATGGGACCCGAAAGAGACCTGGTCGCTCATCACCTGGTTTGTCTATGCCATCTACCTTCACTCACGCTACGTACGGGGTTGGAAAGGCACCCAGATGGCCGTCATTTCCGCTGTTGGTTTTCTGGCCGTAATTTTCACCTACCTCGGCGTGAACCTGGTTCTGTCCGGCCTCCATTCCTACGGCGGGATGAATTAAGGAGGAGTGAAATGAAGAAATACACAGCGTATGTATCGATTGTTCTGCTGCTTACGATGCTTTCAGGCTGAGGTGCAGCGGCAAAAACGATTGCCGTGAGATCGGCGAGTGAACGATCGGATTTATTGAGCCATATAAAACCCCCGGCACCTGCCGGGGGAGGGTCATTTCGGAAATTGCAGGAAACGAGGCTGCGCCCACGGGTTATGCGGATATTCTCATAACGGCAAATATAAAGACGCATCTTGAGGGATTTTACAAGGGAGAATCCAAAACATCGGCGCACGGCAAAGAGGCCTATCCTTTCCTCTTCAATATCGACGACCAGGCGATACTATGGAAGGCTGAGGAGAAGAACATCCATGAACGGAGCAAGGGCTGGTCTCACTTCTGGACATGCGGCCTATCTCGGCGCGTGTCAGAGAAGTCATGTTTGACAATGTGCAATGGATTTCCTTGTGTTCAGGACAGCGTGCCGAGAATATAGCATATGGTGGTTAACTGCATATAGATATGCTAAGATATTATCGGTGCTTATCTGATACACGAAAAATTATAGGATATTAATGGGAGAGTCGTGGTCCATCCTATTCTTGTTATAGAAGACGATAAAAAAATCGCCCGTGTCGTGAAGGTCTATCTCGAAGGAGAAGGCTACCGGGTGATACACGCGGACCGAGGACGGCCGGCCATCGAAGCAGCACAGAGGGAAAAACCCCTCCTTGTGATCCTGGACCTCATGCTGCCGGACATGAGCGGCGAGGAAGTGTATCAGGAACTGAAGGTGATCACCGACGTCCCCGTCATCATGCTCACGGCCAAATCATCGGAAGAAGAACGCGTGGCCGGTTTTGCCCTGGGAGCGGACGACTACGTAATCAAGCCTTTTAGCCCGCGGGAGCTCGTGTATCGGGTCAAGGCGGTCCTCAAGCGCGCAAAGAAACAGGACTTGGCGGGAGCAGCGGTAGCGAGCTTCAACAAAGGCTCGCTCACCGTGGACGGGCACCGTTACGCAGTGAAGAAAAACGGGGTCCTCCTGAATCTTACGCCAACGGAATTCAAGGTGCTTTTCACGCTGGCCTCCCATCCCGAGCGCGTCATGACGCGGGATGAGCTGGTGGATAAGGCCCTGGGCTACCAGTTCGAGGGCTACGAGCGGAGCATCGACGCCCATATAAAGAACATCCGTCAGAAGATCGAGGACGATCCCAGGAACCCTTCTTTTATCCTTACCGTGTATGGCGTTGGATATAAATTTATCGGAAAACAAGATGATTAAGAGCCTCTGGGTAAAGTTTCTCATACTCCTTATTGCTGTTTCGGTCATCGCCCTGTCCGCAGCGTTCGTCCTGCGGGAACTGATGATCCGCGATTTTCGGCAGTACCTTGAGGGTGAGCGTGAGGATCGTGTGTACTGGATTACGGCGGACATTGAGCAAACCTACGACAAATACGGCGGTTGGAACCGGGAGGTCCTGAGCGAGGACGCTATATGGGCATTAATGCTCGGTTTCGAGACGCGGATTCTCGACCATGAGAACCGCTTAGTCACGGACACAGGAAAGGCCCTCATCTCGCTTTCTCCCCTCGTGCGCAGCAGGGTCCTGGCTGTTTCGGAACTCCCGACCCGGAAACAGGCGGAACCATACCTTCCGTATCCGCTGTTTCTGGCCGGAAACGAGATCGGCCGGCTTGAGGTCCGGTTCCTGAAACCGCAAAAGGAATCAGTATTCATCAAACGGTCGAACAAGTTCCTGTTGTTCTCGCTCTTTGCCCTCGGCGGACTTGCTCTCGTCCTGAGCGTCATCGTCTCGAAAAAACTTACCCGGCCCATCAAGCGGCTCACATCCGCGGCTGCAGCGATCAGCGAAGGGGACTTGAAGGCGCGGGTGCCGGTCACAGGCAAGGATGAACTCTGCAAACTCTCTGAACGTTTCAATAAGATGGCCCAAACTCTGGAGACCCAGGAGGTGCTCCGGAAAAAGCTACTCTCAAACGTGGCGCATGAGCTGAGAACCCCTCTCGGCGCCATGCGCGGCGAACTCGAAGGCATGATGGACGGGCTTATACCATCTGATAAAGAACAGCTCCAATCCCTTCATGAGGAAACGGGCAGACTCAGAAAGATGCTCGACGGCATGGAGGAGCTTGCCCAAGCCCAGGCGAGCGCTCTGACTCTTCGAAAACAGACTGTCCTGCTCAAACCGTATCTGGATAACATCATCGACAGGGTAGGAAGGACCGTGCGTGAAAAGAATATTCAATTGAGGCTCGAATGCAGCGACGGGCTGATTGCTTACGCCGATCCGGACCGATTGAGCCAGATCGTGATCAACCTTCTGGACAACGCGATCAAGGCCGTAAAGAATGAGGGGACGGTGACCATTCGGGCCATTGCGAGAGGCCGCGAGGTCGTCGTTGAAGTGCAGGACACGGGCGCTGGAATAAAGCCGGATGACCTTCCCTTCATCTTCGAGCGCTTCTACCGTGCCTCCGAAAGTGGGCTCGGCCTGGGGCTCGCCATTGTCAAGGAACTCGTGGAGGCGCACGGAGGCAGGATAGAGGTCAAAAGCGAATACGGAAAAGGTTCTGCCTTTAACCTCTTTCTGCCATCGCAGTAACCTTCACAATTCTTCATAATTCCTTCGCCGTCCCTTCACAATTGTCTGGTAGAGTGTAGCCATACAGCAAACCGGAAGGGAGGTGAACGAATATGAAAAAGGTGACGGGAATGGTTATGGCGGTCATGGTGGTGTTTGTGTCGGCAAGCTCGGCTTTTGCCTGGTGGGACGGCCCCGGCATGGGCTACGGGCCGGGCTCTTACAGCGGCGCGAATGCGGAGACCATGAAAAAGTTCCAGAAGGAGACATTCAGCCTGCGGGACGAGCTGATGACGAAGCAGCTCGACCTCCAGGCCGAGTATGAAAAGCCCGTGCCCGATACGGCCCGCATTGCTTCGATCAGGAAAGACATCATCGACATCCAGGCGAAGATCCAGGTTGTTGCGGACAAGCATGGCGTCCCCGCGTGGGGTTCCGGCTCCGGCGGCGGCATGATGATGGGCAGAGGTATGATGGGCCGCGGCATGATGATGGGAGCAGGGTGTCCCTGCCCCATGTGCCAGTAGGTAAAAGCTGAATATCCGTGGGAGGAGGGGGCATCGCGCCCCCTCCGGTTTTTAAAAATGATGAAAACATTTTTTGTAGCGTGTTTGCTGCTTTCGGCGGGGTTTTTTGCTGACCCTGCGCCGTCCTTTTCCCAGCCCGATTGCAACTGGCGCGAGCAGCGACCCTACGGCGACTACTGCCGGGGATCGCGTTGGGGCTGGTATGGGGCGAAAAATCCCGTGAAAACCGCCGAAGACGCGGGAACGCTTCTGAAGCGGTACTTCGAGGACAAGGACGTGGTCATCGGAAAGATCACGGAGAGAGAATGGTATTTCGAGGCAGACATCAAGGATAAAGAAGAAAAACTGGTTGACCGCGTGATCGTGGATAAACGGACGGGCAGGATACGGTCGATTTATTAGCCTGTGGAGGAGCATATTATGATGGGTCCTAATTGCTGGTGGGGCTGGCCGGGACATTTCTTCGGCGGGCCTCTGGGTATGATCGTGGGCGTTATTTTCTGGGGAGCGGTGATTTACGGGATTTTTATTCTGTTTTCGCGGCTGGCAAAGCGGCCGACGGAGGCTGCCGGAAAACAGGAAACGCCCATGGATATTCTAAAGAAACGGTATGCCAGAGGCGAAATAGACGCCGAGGAGTTTGCGCGAAGGAAGAAGGATTTGGAGTCTTAACCGCAATATATCATCACAGGAGGGACCATTATGGCAAAGTTTGATTACACCGTGGAAACCAAGAAGAGCTTTGACGATGCGGTAGCCGCAATCGAGGCAAAGAGCAAGGAGAAGGGCTTCGGGGTGCTTCATGTCCACGACGTGAAGGCAACCCTGGCGGCAAAAGGGTTTGACCGGGAGCCGCTCAAGATCATCGAGATCTGCAACCCCCGCTATGCGAGTGAGGTGTTGAAAAAGGACGTAAAGATATCCGTGATGCTTCCCTGCCCTATAAGCGTTTATGAGGAAGGCGGCAAAACGTTCATCAGCACCTTGAGGCCGGGAATGATTCAGGTTTTCTATCCCCAGGCCGGAGTTACAGCATTGGCGGAAGAGGTGGACAAAACCGTGCTGAGCATCATAGACGAATCCAGGTGAGCACATCATGAATGATAATGACGAAAAAGAAGAGGTCTTTGAAGGCCCATTGTATGCCCATCCGCCCATGCGGAATGCCCTGATTTCCGGTTTGCTAACAGGTGTCGCATTCGGACTTGCTCATCTTGGCCTCATCCCTTCTGCTGCTGAGATTTCCATCTATGCCGTCGCAATCCTCTTGGGTGGTTACCACTGGGGCAGAGAGGGGATTGAAGAATTACTTAAGGAAAAAGAGATTGGCATCGAAATACTCATGATGGCGGCAACTATTGGTTCAGCGATCCTCGGAATGTGGGATGAGGCTGCCTTCCTGGTATTCCTTTATGGGACTGCCGAGGGATTGGAGGAATACACCTATGCAAAGACAAGGCATTCCATAAGGAAACTCCTTGACCTCGCTCCCAAGGAGGCAAGAGTTTTTAAAAATGGAAGGGAGATAACCATTCCGGCGGAAGAACTCAAGGCTGGAGACATATTCGTCGTGAGGCCCGGCGAATCTATGCCAACGGACGGAATTATCATAAAGGGAAGCTCCAGCATAAATGAGGCGCCGGTCACTGGCGAGTCCATTCCTGTTGAGAAGAAGGAAGGTATGAAGGTCTTTGCAGCCACGATGAATCAGCACGGCTACCTTGAGATCAAAGCAACAGCCACCTTTGAAAACAATACTCTCTCAAAGATAATCCACCTCGTTGAGGAGGCACAGGAACAAAAAGGGAAGGCGCAACTTTTTATAGAGAGATTTGGGAAAAGGTATTCTCCAATAGTCCTTCTCAGCGCCATTCTTCTCATCGTAATACCTCCGCTTTTGGGTATGCCCATCTCAGAATGGGCAACAAGGGCTGTCGTTCTTCTGGTCGCGGCAGCGCCGTGCGCCCTTGTCATGTCCACGCCGGTAGCCATTGCAGCGGGCATCGGAAGGGCCGGACTGACGGGCGTGCTCATCAAGGGAGGCATTCATCTTGAGAATCTGGGCAGAATCAAGGCGATCGCCTTCGACAAGACAGGGACGCTGACCAGGGGAAAGCCGGTCGTTACGGATATTATTGCCTTGAACAGGAGCGAATCGGACGTCATGGAATTGGCTCACAGCGTGGAGAGGTTTTCCGAACATCCCCTGGCGGAGGCAATCGTTCGCAAGGCTAAGGAGAAAGGGTTGAGGCCCCTCGGGGCAACGGATTTCAGCGCCCTCACCGGGGCAGGAGCAAAGGCGAAGATCGGCGGCAGAACGATTTATGTGGCTAAGCCGGAGCTGTTCGAGGAATTCGGCCTTCTGCATAAATCTGTTTCCGTTATTCAGAAATTGAGAGATGACGGCAAGACGGTGGTTTTGGTCGGCACTGAGAAAGAGGTCCATGGAATAATTGCCATGCGGGATGAGATGCGGCCCGTCGCAAAGGGTGTGATTGCCGAACTTCATAGAATGGGGATCAAGGTCGTCATGCTCTCAGGAGACAACGCCATTACTGCAAAGGCAATAGCAAGGGAATTGAATATAGACGAGGTGAGGGCGGAACTTGAACCGGAAGACAAGGTTGATGCCGTGGTTGCGCTTGAAAAGGAGTACGGCGCTGTTGCCATGATTGGAGACGGAATAAATGATGCCCCTGCACTCGCGAGGGCCACTGTTGGTATAGCAATGGGGACTGCAGGGACAGATGCGGCAATAGAGGCTGCGGATGTCGCCCTCATGGCAGACGACCTTACGAAAGTTCCCTACGCGCTAAAACTCGGGAGAGCCGCAAAAAGGATCAGCAGTCAGAACATCGTCTTTTCCCTTTTGGTGCTGGCGGTGCTCGTCCCCTCCGCCCTTGTGGGATTGATGAGCGTTGCCATCGCCGTGTTCGTCCACGAGGGTTCGGAGCTTCTTGCGGTGGCGAACGGTCTCCGCATGGCTAAAGTGAGGGGTTGATTTATGTTCTGGAATCGGGTACTATTCGACATGTGGTCAAAGAGAATATTTGTTTTATTGTTAGTGGCGGCTTATCTTGTCATTCCCCTTACCGACAGCATCGCTTGTGTTGGCTGTACTTCTCCTGTTCCTTTTCAGACGAAAGGCGCGATCAGTCATTCTGACCGTCATCAAGGTGATGCAGCCTTGTCCGTACTAGACGCTGATACTTCAGACAGCGCATCAACCGCCAACAGAGAGGTCAAACATCTTTGCCCTCTCTGTTCCAATGCCGCCTCCGGAATGAAGAACCATAAATGTACCTCGCCCTTCTTGACAGTTCAAATCATAAGCATGCCGGAGCTGTTCGCCCTCTTGAACCCGTCGTATCCCATCAACAAGCCGCCACAGAACTAAACTCCCCATTCTTATCCGAGTAGCCGTTCCGCACGGCGCGAGAGGACTGTCTCTTGCTGTGCCGTTGCACGCTCACATTCCCATTTCACAGGATTTTTATGACAGAACGAGGTGTGTTCATGACGCCAATGCGTATCTTTGCGTGCAGTCTTTAATCAAAATGTATATGCGTGTATTCACGCTGGCTGGCACTGAAAGGAGTATCGAATGTTTCTCAAAAAGCTGTTTTTCCTCGTAACGGGGATGCTCGTGACGGGTGGGTTGGTAACAGCCCCATCGCTTATCGCGACGGCCGGGGCAAACACGTGGACCCTGGAGGTTGTTGTCCAGCGCACAATGGAGGTGGCACCGGAAATCCGGTCCGCCGAGGCCGAGATTGCGGCGCGCGCCGGCGAGCTGACTCAGGCCGGCGCCTGGCCGAATCCCACTGTGGACCTGAGCGCCGATGACAGTCTCGGGCAGGAGGACGGCCGCGGCGGGACCGAGCTCACCCAGATCGCGCTGAGCCAGCCGTTGCCGCTGCGACGCCTCGCGCGGCAGCGTGCTGCAGCGAGGGCAAATCTCGAAAGCGCGAGAGAGAATCGCCGTTATCAGCGCCTGCTGCTTGAGAGCGAGGCGTCGCGCGTTTTCCGCGCGTTACAACATGCCGAGGCCAGGGTCGCGCTTGCTCGCAGTCGTCTCGATCTGGCCGAGGGCTTCGGACGCCCCGAGCCGGGTGGGAAGGCGCGCGATCCGCTGGTGCGTTATCTCACGCCTCTCGAACGCATCCGGCTTGCCGTGTTGCGCGAGGAGGCGAGGCAAGCGGTGATGGTGGCGGAGAAAGACTACCAGAAGGCGCTTGCTGAGTTTCGATCCCTGCTGGCGCTGCCCGCGGACACGGCTGTCCAGACGGCGCCGCTCGATCTTCCTGCGCCTCCGCCTGAGCTGGCCGGGCACGAACAAAATCTCGAAGCGCACCCGTTGCTGGCCTCTGCCCGCCGGGAAGTCGAAGCGGCGCGCGCCGGCGTCGCGGTAGCCGAGTCGCAACGCTTCGCCGATCCCGAGCTCAGTCTATTTCGCGAGCGCGATTATCTTAATGGAGAGCGGCGCGACGTCACCGGTGTCGGCATCAGCTTCCAGATTCCGCTCTGGAACCAGAACCGCGGCCCCGTGGCCAAGGCCAGGGCTGAGGTGCTGCGGTCACGGGCGCAGGTCGAGCTTCGACAGCGCGACATGCTCACGAGCCTGCGCCAGAGTTATACCGAGCTCGCGCGCGTGATCGAGCAGGCGCGGCGGACACGCGACAATTTGCTCGAACCGGCTCGACAGGTGTTCGATCTCACGCGCCGTGGTTTCACCTCCGGAGAATTGAACCTCCTCGCGCTCGTGGACGCCAACAACACCCATTTCGACGCACAGTCGCGCTACCTCGAATTGCTCAAGGAGGCGCACGTTGCCGCCGCTGAGCTGCGTCTCGCCGCCGGGGTATCTCTGTTGGAAGAAAGAGAGGTACAGCCATGATCTCCGCACTTATTCGTTTTTCGCTCATCCAGCGGCTGATGCTGTTGCTCGCTGCCGCGGCGCTCACGGCCGGGGGGGGGTGGGCGTTCAGCGCGCTTCCCATCGACGCCTTCCCGGACATCTCGCCGCCGCAGGTACAGGTGATCGTCAAGGCCCCGGGGCTCGCGCCCACCGAGGTCGAATCGCGCATCACCTTCCCGATCGAGATGGAAATGCAGGGCATCCCGAACCAGAGGATCCTGCGCTCGACCACAAAGTACGCGCTGTCCAACATCGTCATCGATTTCGAGGACGGCACCGACATCTACTGGGCGCGCCAGCAGGTTACCGAGCGCCTGACCCAGGCTCGCGAGGCACTGCCCGCTGGCGCCGAGGTCGTGCTCTCGCCCATCTCCACCCCTCTGAGCGACATCTTCATGTACCGCGTGAAGGGTGAGGGCTACTCCAACAGTGAGTTGCGCACGCTCCAGGACTGGACAATACGCCTGCGACTGCGCACCGTGGATGGTGTCGCTGATGTCAACTCGATGGGCGGTTTTGTGCGCGCCTTCGAGGTGCAGCCCGACCCGCGCCGGATGGCGTCGCAGGGACTTTCAAGCGACGATCTCGAGCACGCCATCGAGCGAAACAATCGCAACGCCGGCGGCGACCGCATCAACCGCAAGGACAGCATGCTGCTGGTGCGCACGCTGGGTCAGCTGCGCGATGCCGACGACATCCGCCGCATCACGGTGGTGACGCGCAGCGGCGTGCCCGTGCGCGTCAGCGACGTGGCCGGCGTGCGCGAGGGCTCACTGGTGCGCTACGGCGGGGTGACCGCCGACGGCCAGGGCGACGTCGTGACCGGCCTGGTGCTGCTGCGTGTGGGCGCGAACAGTCGCACGGTGGTCGAAGCCGTCAAACAGGAACTTGCCCGCCTCGCACCCACCCTTCCGAAGGGTGTCACCGTAGAACCGTACTATGATCGCGCTGATCTCATTAACGCCGCGGTGCTCACGGTGGAAATGGCTCTTGGTGAGGCGGTGGTGCTGGTGGTCCTGGTGCTGATCGTGCTGCTCGGCAACCTGCGCGCGGCGCTCACCGTGGCGCTGATCCTTCCGCTGTCGGTACTGTTTACCTTCATCATGATGAAGCTCTTCGGTGTCACCGCCAACCTCATGTCGCTCGGAGGGCTCGCCATCGCCATCGGCATCCTGGTTGATGCGGCGGTCGTGGTGGTCGAGAACATTCACACCCAGCTTGCGCATGCGCCGAAGGGCGTGAGCCGGCTGCATCTTGTGTATCGCGCCGTGACAGAGGTCGCTACCCCGGTGCTGTCCGGCATTCTCATCATTGCCATCGTGTTCCTGCCGCTGTTCTCGCTGACCGGCCTCGAAGGGCGGATGTTCACGCCGCTCGCGCTCACCATCATGTTCGCGCTTCTGGGCTCGCTCCTGCTGTCGTTTACGGTGATACCGGTGCTGGCGAGCTTTCTGATGCGCGGAGGAGCGCACGGTGAAGATCGCGTGCTCGCGGCCATCAAGCGTGTGTACCTGCCGGCGATGCGCTGGGCACTGGCCCATCGCATGACCGCGGTCGGCGGTGCGCTGATCGCGCTCGTCCTCGCCGCATCCTTGTTCCCCTTCATCGGCAGGGAGTTTATGCCGGTGATGGATGAAGGCCATACGTTGGTCAACCTGGAAAAGGCCTCGGATATCTCGCTCGAAGCCTCGCTCGCCATGGATGCGCCGATCCAGAAGGCGGTCCTGGAGATCCCCGAGGTCACGGGTATGCTTTGCCGCAGCGGCTCCGACGAGCTGCGCCTCGACCCGATGGGCTTCTACCAGTCGGACTGTTTTTTGCAGACCAAGCCGCGCGAGGAGTGGGGCTATGGACTGGAGACAATGCACGAAAAACTGCGCGCGAAACTCGAAGGCTTCAAAGAGCAAGGCGTTGAACACGGTTTCAGTCAACCGATCGACATGCGCGTCTCGGAAATGCTTTCCGGTGTGCGCGCCGACGTGGCCATCAAACTCTTCGGCGATGACTTTGAGGTGCTGGAAGTGAAGGCCGGGCAGATCGA
Source organism: uncultured Nitrospiraceae bacterium (assembly GCA_964412455.1). Classification (GTDB taxonomy): domain Bacteria; phylum Nitrospirota; class UBA9217; order UBA9217; family UBA9217; genus JAAXXJ01. The sequence goes on from CAYPOT010000061.1 coordinate 11,430, forward strand.
GGAGATCGTCAAGCGTACGCCGGGAGCAAACGACGTGTTCCGCGCCCGCCTCTCCGGCCAGGGCTACCTCACGGTGGACATCAAATCAGAGCTGCTCGCACGTTATGGACTCAACAACGAAGACGTTAACGACGTTGTGGAAACCTCGGTTGGCGGCAAGGTTGTCACTGAGGTGATCGAAGGCAACCGTCGCTTCGGCGTTTTGCTGCGCTTTCCCGAGCCCGCGCGCACCTCACCCGCGGACATCGAGCGGCTGCTCATCAAGACCACGGGTGGCGCGATGGTTCCGCTCGGCATGGTTGCGAGGGTAACCGAGGTGGACGGCCCGGTGCTGATCCAGCGCGAGTCGGCCCGGCGCTACGTGGTGACGCGCACCAACGTCGAGGGGCGCGACGTGGTGAGTTTCGTCGAAGACCTCAAGGCGGCGATCGAACGAGAGGTGAAATTGCCGCAGGGATACTACATCGATTACGGCGGGCAGTTCGAGAACCAGCAGCGCGCGGCGGCGCGCCTGGCGCTGGTGGTGCCTGTTTCCATCGCGCTCATATTCTTCATGCTGTTCTTGACCTTTCGTTCGGTGCGCCAGGCGGGGCTTGTCATACTTAATATACCATTCGCCCTGATCGGCGGCGTTGTCGGCCTGTTCGTCTCCGGGCTTTACCTGTCGGTGCCGGCCTCGGTAGGCTTCATCACCCTGTTCGGCGTGGCGGTGCTGAACGGTGTGGTTATGGTGAGTTACTTCAACCAGTTGCGAGAGGCAGGGCGCACGGTGCTGCAAGCGGTTCAGGAAGGCGCCGAGCGGCGGTTGCGACCGGTGCTCATGACAGCCTTGATCGCGAGCCTTGGGCTCGTACCGATGCTGCTGGCGACCGGCCCCGGTTCCGAGCTGCAGCGGCCGCTCGCCGTTGTCGTGATCAGCGGCCTCATCACTTCGACGCTGCTCACGCTCATTTTGTTACCCACGCTCTACGCCTGGCTCGAGGGGCGGGCCGAGCGGCGCATCAAGGGCTCTAAGGGAGAAACGCCATGAAAAACCTCACTCTGATCGTGCATGCCGACAGCCAGCAGAACCTGGCCGACCTTCTCCGCAGTCAGCCGTCGGTCACTGGTTTTACCTTCACTCATGTCGAGGGCCACGGCGCCCAGGACGAATTCGATCCGGCGCTTTCAGCGCGCGACCGCGTGGTCGGCTACACGCCGCACGTGCGCGTGGACATTCTGCTCAAGGACGAGGATGTGGACGACGTCTTACAGGCGTTGCGGGCCGATGGCTGCGGCCCGGCGGGGCGCGGTATTTATTGGATCACGCGGCTGGAACAGCATGGGCGGTTATAATTGCGGCTGACCTCCTCGATCGGCGCATCGCGCTCGGAATGCTGCTCCTTGTCTCGGGCAGCGCGCTGCTGTCGCTGCACCGAAATGCGAGAGGAAAACGGATCCGTAAATAAACGGCACTTGACTAAAACAGGAGGTTTACATGTGGAACAAAACTACCATAGGTGTAGTAGTGTTGGTGTTGGGATTGGCACTGGTCGGCTGCGGTGCCACGGCAAGAAGGATCACCGCTGAATCGCAGAGCGAGAGAACGGATGTATTCACCGAAGTCACGGATGCCGGCGCGAGGCCTCAGGGATCTGCGGACATGATCGTGAAAGCGAACATCAAAACCCACGAGGCGGGCTATTATATAGCCGAGTCGGGCGAAAGTCTGCATGGAAAGCCGGGTTATCCCTTTGTGCTCAACATCGACGGACAGGCTGCAGTCTGGAAGGTAGACGGGCAGAAGGAGGTCAAGCCGGCTTATGATGAGCAAGGAAAGACGAGCAAGGACCCCGAAGCAGGAACAGGAGTCAAGTATATTCTGGAAAAGAAGATCCGGCTTCGTCCAGGTGCGCACAAGGTATACTTCGGATTGCCGGAGGACGAATATTGCGTGGAAGCGGAAATCACTCTCCGCGATGGGGAAGAAGCGGTATTGGAATTCAAGCCGGTATACCGGTACAAGACCCAGCCGACGCGAATCCCGACGTTTCTTCAAGGCATTGACAGGTATGAGATTTTCTTGAATGGAGTAAATGTCAACTAATACAAACGCATAACGTATTGTTCTGTTGTCTTTGCGAGCGACCGAAGGGAGCGCGGCAATCTCGTTGTAAAGTAACAGCTTGCTTCGTCGCTACGTTTCTCGCAATGGCACAATATTTAGTGCGTTTGTATTAGAAATTATGCGAATGCAATTTGATTCGTCGCTATGATGATTTCGTCGCTAAAGGCGGGATAAAGGCCGTCTGAACGTTTCGGTAAGGCCTTTTTTTATATTTTTTGCTGCGGAAGAGCCTGTCGCACAAATCGGTTTTGTGCTTCGACAGGCTCAGCACGAACGGGAAAAAGTCAATAATTTAAAGGTAAGCCCCGATCACCCTGAGCTTGTCGAAGGGTGAAAATGGGGTTTGTGCAACAGGCTCGGAAGATGGGATAAAGTACGTGCCGGCGGCGCTCTTTCGGCGACCTGATTTTTCCTCCTGCCAGATTTTTCCCGCTTGACTTATGCTGACGGTACAGGTTATATTTTCGGACCATGAAATTGCTGCGTAGATTGGGAAATATCATTTTGGTGCTGTCCATTGCATGCGCAGCGCTCCTCCCCTATAGCCATTGTTCAGCAGATGAAATCGCGTTACACTACAGCGAGTCCTGCGGCTCCGGCTGCACGGCAAAACATGGTTTTCCCGCACGACATGAGCCCAGTACCGACCTTCATGAGCACGCTCCCGACAGCGCCGATTCTCAGCATTTTCATTTTATCCTGGAAGGTGTAAACTCCGCGTCTCGTTCCCGATTCGCTCCGGATGAGGTGAAAACGGCGGATAATTCCGCCACTGTCGAAGCCTTCTCTTCACCGGATGCCTGTTTTGTCGTAAGCCGAACTATTGATTCACCCGTTTTTGCCTTTCATCCCCAGATGCGAACCATTCCCACGGGTCTCTCTCCGCCTTGTTAAGCAGCCGTTGCTCCCTGTATTTTCCCGAACGATAATTGATTGAACACCGAGTCATGAATGCTATTCAGCATGAAGCATGACCGTAGCGTGGCAGTGCCGTCCATCGCGTAATCGATGAGGCTTGTCTTGCACGGGGTTGCTTGCTTTATTTAGGAGGATTTTTAATGATTTCAGCGAAAATGTTATTTAAAGCTTTCGCGGCAATCGTCGTCACCTTTCAGGTGGTGACGGCAGCGGACGCCGAGACAAGTCAGTGGACGCTCGAGTCTGCGACGCGCCGTGTATTGGAGGCGGCGCCCGAGCATCGGGCGGCCGAGGCCGAAATCGCCGTGCGCAAGGGTGAGTTGACCCAGGCGGATGCCTGGCCCAACCCCACAGCAGAACTGCGCGCCGACAACAAGCTCGGTCAGGAGACCGGCAGGGGTGGCAGCAACCTTTCACAGATCGCGATCAGCCAACCGCTGCCGTTTCGCAGGCTCGATCGTCAGCTTGCAGTGGCCGAGGCGAATTTGAGGGGCGCACAGGAGGTCCGTCGCTATCAGCGTCTTATGCTCGAACGCGAAGCGGCGCGCGTGTTTCACGCGCTGCAATTTGCCGAGGCCAGGGTCGGGATGGCGCGCAGCCGTCTTGAGCTGACCGAGGATTACGGCCGTTCCGGGCCGGACGGCAGGACGCGCGATCCGCTGGTGCGTTATCTCACGCCGCTCGATCGTATGCGGCTCGCCGTGATGCGCGAGGAGGCGGGACAAACCGTGCTGGCGGCTGAGCAAGCTTACCAGAAAGCGCTTATTGAGTTTCGTTCATTGCTGGCGCTGTCCGCGGACGCTGCGGTTCAGGTGGCGCAGCTTGATCTTGCTGCATCACCGCCCGCGATTGTCGGGCTCGAACAAAACCTCTTGGCGCACCCGTTGCTCGCCGCTATCCGCGAGGAAGTCGAAGCGGCACGCGGCGGTGTTGCTTTGGCCGAGTCGCTCCGCTTCGCTGATCCCACGCTCAATCTATTTTACGAGCGCGATTATATCAATAACGAGCGGAGCGACGTCATCGGCGTCGGCGTCAGCATCCAGCTCCCGTTCTGGAACCAGAACCGGGGAGCCGTGGCTAAGGCCAGGGCCGAGACGCTGAAGGCACAGGCGCAGTTCGAGATGCGGCGGCGTGATACGCTCACACGCCTGCGCCAGGGCTATACTGATCTGGCGCGCCTTATCGAACAGGCGCAGCGCACGTATGCCAATTTGCTCGAGCCGGCGCGGCAGGTGTTCGATCTCACCGGTCGCGGCTTTGCCACGGGTGAATCGAACATTCTCGCACTGGTGGATGCCAACAATACCTACTATGACGCCCGGTCGCGCCATATTGAGCTTCTCAGGGAGACGCAAGATGCCGCCGCTGAGCTGCGCTTTGCGGCCGGCATCCCGTTCGCCGGACAGGAGGCCAAACCATGATCGCGTCACTCATCCGTTTTTCGCTGACCCAGCGGCTCATGCTCCTGCTCGTTGCCGCTTCGCTCGTGGTCGCAGGCCTGTGGGCGTACCGCACACTCCCCATTGACGCTTTCCCCGATATCACCACGCCCCAGGTGCAGGTAATCGTCAAGGCCCCGGGGATGGCCCCGACCGAGGTCGAAACGCGCATCACGTTTCCGATCGAAACGGAAATGCAGGGCTTGCCGCGCCAGACGGTGCTGCGCTCTATGACAAAGTACGCCCTCGCCGTGATTTATATCGACTTCGAGGACGGCACCGACATCTACTGGGCGAGGAATCAGGTAGTCGAACGCCTCAACCAGGTGCGTGCGAGCCTGCCTGCGAATGCCGAGGCGGGGCTCGCGCCGATTACTACGCCCTTGAGCGAACTCTACATGTACCGGATCGAGGGAGGCGGGCTCACGAACGCCGAACTGCGCTCGCTCCAGGACTGGGTGATCCGACCGCGCCTGCGCACGGTGCCGGGTGTGGCCGATGTTAATTCGCTCGGCGGAGAAGTGCGCGCCTTCGAGGTCGCGCCTGATACTGCAAAACTCGCCGCTCACGGAATCACGGTGGACGAACTCGCGAAGGCGCTGGCCGAAAGCAACCGCAACGCGGGAGGCGACCGCATCAACCGGGGTAATGAGCTCCTGCTCGTGCGCACCCTCGGCGCGCTGCAAAGCATGGACGATGTCCGCAATATCGCTGTGGCCATACGCAACGGCGTGCCGGTGCATGTCGACGATGTCGCCGCGGTGCGGCTCGGATCGCTGACGCGCTACGGCGGAGTGACGGACAGTGCGAAAGGCGAGGCGGTAACGGGGCTGGTGCTGCTGCGCCAAGGAGAGAACGGACGCTCCACCGTCGTGGGTGTGAAACACGAGATGGAAGCGATCAAGGCCGCGATGCCGAAGGGTGTGACGATCACGCCGTTCTACGATCGCACCGAGCTTATCGAAGCCGCGGTCGGCACCGTTGAGATCGCGCTTGCCGAGGCTGTTGTTCTGGTGCTGATCGTGCTGATCGTGCTGCTCGGCAACCTGCGCGCGGCGCTCACCGTGGCGCTGATCCTGCCGCTCTCGGTGCTCGCTACCTTCCTGCTCATGCGCATTTTCGGCGTTACCGCCAACCTGATGTCGCTCGGCGGGCTGGCCATCGCCATCGGCATTCTGGTGGACGCGGCTGTGGTGGTCGTCGAGAACGTGCACGCGCAGCTGGCGCGCGCTCCCAAGGGAGTGGACCGCCTGCATCTTGTCTACCGCGCGAGCCTCGAGGTCGCGGCGCCGGTGATCGCCGGCGTCCTGATCATCGTGATCGTGCTGCTGCCGCTGTTCTCGCTTACCGGGCTCGAAGGCAAGCTGTTCACGCCGCTCGCGGTCACCATCGCGTTCGCGCTCATTGCATCGCTGGCGCTCTCGCTCACCGTCATCCCGGTGCTTGCAAGCTTCTTGATGCGCACCTCCGCGGGAAAGGGGACATCCGAAGGTCGGGTGGCGGATTGGCTGCATCGCGTCTACCGGCCGGTGGTCACCTGGGCGCTCGCGCACCGCGCGATCGCGGTCACGGCCGCGCTTATCTTGCTCGGCCTGGCGATGGCGCTGTTCCCGTTCCTCGGCAAGGAGTTCATGCCGGTGATGGACGAAGGCACCACGGTGGTGATCATCGAGAAGGACCCGAACATCTCGCTCGAGGCCTCTCTCGCCGTGGACGTTGTCTACCAGCGCGCGATGATGGAGCTGCCGGAGGTCACGGGCGTCATGTCGCGTACCGGGGCGGACGAACTGCGGCTCGATCCCATGGGCCTCTACCAGACAGACAATTTTCTGCTCACCAAACCGCGCTCGGAGTGGACCCGCAGCGTCAGCGCGTATCAGGAGGCACTGCGCAAGAAGCTCGAAGCTTTCGAGGGGATCGAGCTCGCCTTCACCCAGCCGATCGACATGCGCGTCTCCGAGATGCTGACCGGCGTGCGCGCGACGCTCGCGGTCAAGCTGTTTGGCGATGACCTGGTAGTATTGGACGAGAAGGCGCGGCAGATCGAGAAGCTGCTTGGCGGTGTTCGCGGAGCGATCGATATCGTGCGCCCGCCGGTGCTCGGGCAGAACTACCTGGAAATACGCCTGCGCCCGGCGGCGCTCGGCCGCTACGGTATTCGCGTCGAGGACGTGAACCGGCTCATCGAGACCGCGGTCGGCGGGGAGGTGGTGAGCGAGATCGTAGAGGGCAACCGGCGCACGCCGGTGTTGCTGCGCCTGCCCGAACGCGTGCGCGCCTCGCCGGCGGCGCTGGCCGACTTAGTGGTCGAGACGCCGGGCAAGGCGCTGGTGCCGCTCTCACTGCTGGCCGATATCCGCGAGACCGAGGGCCCGGTGCAGGTTGTGCGCGAGCACGCCAAACGCGTGGTCGCCGTGCAGGTCAATGTTGAGGGGCGCGACGTCGTCGGGTTTGTGGATGAAGTGCGCGCGGTGATCGAACGCGAAGTGAAGCTGCCGACGGGTTACGTCATCACCTACGGCGGGCAGTTCGAGAACCAGCAACGCGCCGCCGAACGTCTATCACTGGTTGTGCCGGTGTCGGTGGCGCTCATCTTTTTCATGCTGTTCACGACCTTCCGCTCGCTGCGCCAGGCAGGGCTCATTATTCTTAATATCCCTTTCGCTCTGATCGGCGGTGTGGTGAGCCTGTACGCCTCGGGATTGTATCTCTCCGTGCCGGCCTCGGTCGGCTTCATTACGTTGTTCGGCGTCGCGGTGCTGAACGGCATTGTGATGGTGAGCTACATCAACCAGTTGCGCGCCGCCGGGCGCACAGTGCTTGAGGCCGTGCAGGAAGGCGCCGAGCGGCGGTTACGGCCGGTGCTCATGACGGCCATGATCGCAAGTTTGGGTCTTGTGCCAATGCTCGCCGCGAGCGGTCCAGGGGCGGAGGTGCAGCGTCCCCTTGCTGTGGTTGTGATCGGCGGGCTGTTCACTTCGACGCTGCTCACGCTCGTCTTGCTGCCCACGCTCTACGCCTGGATTGAGACGCGCGCGGAAAATCGCATCGCCCATAACAAAGGAGACAAACCATGAAGAACCTCACTATCTTGGCGCATGCCGACATTAAACAATCGATAGCCGACGTGCTGCGCGCCATGCCCGAAGTCACCGGCTTCACATTCACCTCGGTCGAAGGTCATTTTCCGCAGGACGAGCACGATGCCATGCTCTCGGCGTTCGACCGCGTCGTCGGCTACACACCGCACGTGCGCGTGGACCTGGTCCTGAATGACGCAGACATTGACAAAGTGCTTGAGGCGGTGCGTGGGAACAACTGCGGTGTAACAGGGCGATGCATCTACTGGTCCACGCCTGTTGACATGCTTGAAAAGCTGTAACAACGTTCGAGGATGCCCTCCGTAGCGGATCAGTGACATTTTCTCCCGGGAGAGGCAATGGTTGGCAAATATGTAATAAATGACGATTATAGTAACAACATTATTAAAGTTTATCAGGACTTTCTCCACCCATTTGTTCTGCGTAAGAAAAAAAATGGCTGCTTATTCCTGATATTGGCATAAGCTAACACGGGAACATTGCACGGCACTGAAACATGCAATCAAAAAACGATATGTTCATCAGGGCCCTGAGCCAGGAAGTAAAAAATAAATAATAATACAGGAGTCAATTACATGATTTTATCTAAATCAAAGTGTATGTCCCTGATGGCGGGTATATTCGTATTTGCGCTGCTATCGCAATTGGCATATGGGCATGGGATGTCGGAAGCGGAAAGACAGGCGATTATCGAGGGCGGCAATCTGCGGTATCTGTGGATTGGAGCGACCCACATGTTGACCGGCTATGATCACCTGATGTTTGTTTTCGGGATAATTTTTTTCCTGACAAACTTCCGCGATATTGTGAAATATGTGACCGCTTTCACCCTCGGCCATAGTGTCACGCTGATTTATGCAACCTATAACGGCATACAGCTGAACTACTTTTTGATTGATGCAGTAGTCGCTCTGAGTGTGTGCTATATTGCCTTTGCAAATCTTGACGGTTTCCGCAAACACCTTGCAGTCAATCCACCGAACATGATGCTGATGATCGTTGGTCTCGGCCTGATTCACGGTTTTGGATTGTCCACCCGGCTGCAGGAATTGCCGTTAAGTGCAGATAGTCTGTTGCTGAATATTATTTCATTTAATGCCGGCATTGAACTGGGGCAGATTACCGCGCTTGCAGCTATGCTGTCACTTGTTGCGCTGTGGCGAAGATCTCAGTTGTTCGGCGCTCACAGCAGGGTTGCGAATTATTCTTTGATCATGGCTGGCCTCCTGCTGTTCCTGGTGCAGATTCACGGCTATTCACACAGCAGCAGCGCTGAAGAAGGCATGGCCGGCGCAGGGTCGTCTCCAGGAATCGTGGCTGCTGAAGCGGTTGCTGCTACGGGAAGTCCTGATAAAGCTCAGCCATCTCTGTGGAAAGATTCAATTACCATAACGATCCCTGCCAATAGCGGCAAGGAATATAAACTCTATCTTGAGAAGGATGCAGTGCTCGAGTACACATGGAAGACCGGCAGTAAAATGCTCTTTTTTGATTTCCACGGTGAACCAAAAGGCGATACAACGGGCTATTTCAAGAGCTTTAAGCAAAGCACTGACAGCCGGTCAAGCGGTTCGCTAACCGCCCCTTTCGAAGGGACTATTGGCTGGTACTGGAAAAATACAAGCCAGATGCCCGTTAATATCGTATTGCAAACCAGAGGCTCTTATCAACTTATAGCGGAGAAGAATAAGTTGCAAAATGACACAGCAGTTCAAATCCCGAATGCTCCGATAACTCGCAAGAGCATTTTCTAATCTATCAGGAGGAATCTATGCAGAGACTTATTATTAGTTTAGTGGTTTTGTTCGCCTTTTCAGCAACCGGATTGTACGCTCACGGCCCCGATGGCGGCGGTCATGGTTCAACAACCAAGATTACAGAAAGCGAGGCTAGTGCCAAGGCAACGCAATTAGTTGCTACTATTGTTAAGAAGGGCCAGCTTGATGCCTCCTGGTCCCAGGTACAACCTGCGGAAGTCAAAAAGCAAACCCTTGAAGGCAGGCTTGAGTGGGTCGTTACTTTTTACAATCCTGCGGAAAAGGATACGGCAAAACAAAAACTGTATGTATTTCTCAGCCTGTACGGAGATTATACCGGGGCAAATTTCGAAGGAAAATAGCCGGCAGAGGTTTGAAGGGATGTTTCAATAAGCTATTGTTTTAAGTTCAGCGGAATTGGAATAACCATGTCGTTTTTATTGGGGGAGGAGGGGAGCTTCCTCCTCCCCCTTGCATTAGAATCAATGGAGGTAAAAATGAAAGAATACTCTTCTGCCTTAGCGCAGCACCTTTGTTTCAGGAGCCGTTCATGTACGAAAATTATCCTGCTGCTGTTATTATTGACGGCCGGAGTTTCGATTTTACCGGCTTGGGCTGCGGCAGGCGCCATGGACCCCGGTCTCTTCGAATCTCTTGAGAAGTTCCACGGCCATACTTGCGCCGGTTCCCTTATGGGGGCGCGGCTGGGGCTTGCGGCCAGGGCCGCTCTCAAGTCCGTAGGAGGCGAAGGGAAGCTCAAGGCCACATGTTTCAGTCACGCTTGCCCGGTTGACGGCGTTCAGGTCGCCGCAGGAACCACGTATGGCAATCGTGCGATCGAAGTGGACGATAAAAATGAACAGCGGCTGCTGCTTACAGCGGAAAAGAACGGCCGGCAGGTGGAGGCGCGTCTTACGAAACTTGCCGAGGACAAAGGGAAACTGTCCCGGGAACTGACAAAGAAAGTACGTGAACTTCCCGTTGGGTCGCCTGAGCGGCAGCGGTTGGAGAAGGATGCCGAAGAAATCTTTGCCTGGTTTCGGACAGCCCACGATGAAGACGTTGTCCAGGTGCGGGTGGTAAAGTAGGGCAAAAACCCATTCCTCCGCTTCCGGTCGTCCTCGGGGGGCTCAAGCCTCCTCCCGCAAGTGGGGACGAAGAATAATAATCTTGAATCAGGCATAAAATACATAGGAGATCGCATGTTCGGACTCAAAAAACACCACCACGACCATCCCCACGGCGGCGCTGACGGGCGCGAAAAGCACGACCACACGCACGGCGCCGTAGACCCCTCAATGCTCACCACGGAGCGGGGGATATGGGCCGTCAAGTGGTCCTTCGCCGGGCTGTTCGCAACCGCGCTGTTTCAGACTGTAATCGTCCTGTACACCGGGAGCATCGCGCTTCTCGCCGATACGATCCACAATGTCGGCGACGCGGCCACCGCAATTCCGCTCTGGATCGCCTTCAGGCTTGCGCAAAAAAAGCCGAGCCGCAGATTCACCTACGGCTACGGCCGCGTGGAGGACCTGGCGGGCGTTTCGATCGTGTTCATCATTCTATTTTCCGCCGCGGTCGCCGCGTACGAATCCATCGACCGTTTCCTTCACCCGCAGCAGGTGACGCATCTTTCCTGGTTGATCGTTGCTTCGGTGGTCGGCTTCCTGGGCAACGAGGCGGTTGCGCTTTTCCGTATCAGGGTCGGCAAGGAGATCGGCAGCGCCGCCCTCGTCGCCGACGGCCATCACGCCCGGGTGGACGGCCTTACCAGCTTGGCCGTGCTGTTCGGCGCAATCGGCGTATGGCTCGGCTATCCGCTGGCTGACCCTATCGTCGGGCTTTGCATCACGCTGGCGATCATCCGGATCGTCTGGTACTCTGGCAAATCCATTTTCACCCGTATGCTCGACGGTGTGGACCCGGAGGTGGTCGATGAGATCAAACACGCGGTGAATCACGTCAAGGGCGTTTCCGGCGTGTCGGAAGTGAGGGCGCGGTGGTCCGGCCACCGGATGCATGCGGAACTCAATATCGCCGTGGACCCGGAACTTTCAGTCGGGAAAGGGCACGAGATCGCCGCAGAGGTGCGCCACCAGCTCCTGCATCACTTACGGTATCTTTCCAACGCCACGATCCATATTGATCCGGTGAATGCTTCAGGGGAAAGCCATCACCGCTTTAATAATCATGAGCATGACGCTCTGCCCTCTCATTCGCATTAACCTGGATTCGTAGGCCATTGCCATGAAGACCATTCGGTCGCTCTTGAAAGGATACCTCGGAATGGATTCTGATGTGCTGGTTGAGGCAGCAAGCCGGATGGGCGGCCAAGACAACAAATCACTCGTGCTGATCGAACATCCCGCTTGCCCAGCTGGCTAAGATCACCGTTTCCGAAGGGCCGGTCCAGATCAGCAGGGAGAACGGCAAGCGAAGGATCGTGGTCGAGTGCAACGTCGAGGGCCGTGACATCGGCGGCTTTGTCGCGGAGGCAAAGGAGCGGATAGAAAAGGCCGTGAAGCTTCCCGCGGGATACTGCCTGGCGTGGGGCGGCGCTTTCGAGAACTAGTATTGCAACAAGTTAATTATGAAACATAATGACGAGACAACTTCTGATCG
>CAYPOT010000062.1:0-21958 GCA_964412455.1 uncultured Nitrospiraceae bacterium
GAGCGCGCGCAGTTTTTTGAGGGTCTCCAGTCCGCCCATGCCGCCCCGGATCGTCAGGTCCAGAATGACAACGTCGAAGGGTTTCCCTGATCGCTGCGCCGCCTGATACTTTTCGACCGCCTCACCGCCGTGCGATGCGAACTCCACCTCATGCCCGAGTGCCATCAGGAGTTCCTTCGCCACATTACAGATGACCGGCTCATCATCCATCACCAGGACCCGCGCCCGAGGTCCGGCAGCAGCAGCCGCTGCCGGCTTGACCTGCTCGTCGCGGGGTATCGCTCCCGTCGCGGGAAGATACAGCAGGAAGGTCGTTCCCTTGCCCACCTCGGACCTCACGTCGATCAACCCGTTGTGGTTCGCCATGATGGAATAGGATGTTGCCAGGCCCAGACCGCTCCCCTTCTCCTTGGTCGTGAAATAGGGATCGAAGATCCGGAGAAGGTCCTTTTCCGGGATGCCGACGCCGCTGTCCGTGATCGCGATCTCGACATAAGGTCCGTGCGCCAGGATCTGCGGAAGGTCGTTCGCCGGTGCGTGGACATTTCTCGCGGTGATCTCCACCCGGCCCCCTTCCGGCATCGCCTGTCCGGCGTTCAAAACCATGTTCTGGACCACCTGCCCTATCTGACCTTCATCCGCGTCGACCCTCCAGAGTCCGTCACCGGCCTCCACGCGGTAGGCCGAGCGCGAACCGCTCAGGGCGAACGTCGCGGCGCTCTCGATCACCGGCCGCGGATAGATCGGCCGCTTGACCGGCTTGCCACCCTTGGAAAACGTCAGGAGCTGGTTCGTCAGCTTCACCGACAGGTTCAGCGCCTTCTCGGCATTATCGAGCGCGGCGACGCTCTTCTCCCGCTGTCCCGCGGTAAGCTTGGCAAGCGAGATGTAGCCGAGCACCCCCTGCAGCAGATTGTTGAAATCATGCGCGATGCCGCCGGCCAGCGTCCCGATGGACCGGAGCTTTTGGGTCTTGAGCCGCTCCTCCTCAAGCAGGCGCTTCTCCGTAATATTGCTGATCACCTCGATCGCGGAAAAGACCCAGCCATTATCGTTTCGGAGCGGATACGCCTTGTTCTCGACGTACACGATCTCTCCGGCCGGGCTGGAATGCATGTGGCTGACCGCGTGCGGCTGGCCGGTCTCGAACACGCGCCGGACCGCGCACACCACGCCCGCTTCGTGGCAGGGACGATGCAGCCGGTGGGACAGCTGATGACAGAATCCGCCGATCACCTCTTCGCGGCTCCTGTCCACCTGGAGGCAATATGCCGTGTTGGCCGTCAGGATACGGTAGTCCCGGTCGACCACGATGAACCCGTCGTCCACGCTGTTCAGGATGTTCCTGATGAACTCCTCGCTCTTGACGATCTTCTCTTCGGCCTGTTTGTGCTCCTCGATCTCCCGGCTCAATCCCTCGTTCGCCAGCCGGAGGTCCGCGGTCCGCTCCTGGACCTGCTGAGCGAGGCTGTTTCTTGCCTCCTCCAGACGCCGTCGGGCATTCGCAAGCCGCCGGTTGAGCCTGGCCACGTAAGCGGTCGCGGCCGCCATGACCAGCAGGGCCAGCAGGCTGAGGACGACCCAGTACCAGTACTGCCTGACCGCCGCGGCAAGGGTGATCTTCCCGTAATCCTTGTAGGGCCCAATACGGAGTTCCTTCAGCAACGCATGCACCGGCTCGTAATCGAGCGGAACGGTCCAGCCGACGATCCTGCCGGCCTTTGCCGCCGGGCTGTCCGCGGGCATTTTGAGAAGCGCGATCACCGCGTTCTGGGCGAGATCGTCGTTCGTGCGCCGGAGCCTGGCAAAGGGCCACTCAGGATAGACCCTCGTGCTGAGCGCGTAGGGAAATCCCGGAACGTTCTGCGGATTCAGCACACGGAGCTTGTTCAGATCGATCTTCCCCGCCTCTGCCATGCGTTCGATCGTGTCCGTGCGCACGGTCCCCGCGTCCACCTTGCCGTTCAGGATGGCATACACAACGGCGTCATGAGTATCGCCGAATTGCAGGGGCTTGAAGTCGTGGTAGGGGTCGATGCCGTGGGCCTTCATCTCCCGCCATGCCACCCGCCATCCGCCGAGCGAGGTATCGTCAACACCCATGAAGGACCTGCCCTTCAGGTCGCCCAGGCCGTTGATATCCCTCCGGTCCGCCCGGCACAGGATCACGCCGCCGAAAACCGTGGAGCCTCCCGCGCGGCCCAGGTTCTGCAGGGTCGCCATCCTGCTGATCCCGTGCATCGCTTCGAGCTCAACGTAGATGGAGGTGTTTGCAAGTACAAAATCTACCTCTCCACGGCCGACCGCAGGGCCGATCTCACGGAAGTCCAGGGGAACGATCGAGAAGGAATATCCAGGAACAGCCCTGTTCAGGTACGCGGCGGTGGGGGTCCACATCTTCAGCGCTTCCTCATCGCCCCGGTACGCCAGGACGCCGATCTTGACCGACGGCAAGTCGCCGGAGGCCGTGGTGGGTACGGCCAGAGAGGAAAGGACCAGGGCAAGGACGACAACAAACGAACAGCGCTTCCCTGAAGCGGGACTACGGAGCCTTTGTAGAGGCAGCAGGTTCATGCGGCGCCCTCGCGGAAATGGGTAAAGATAATGTACGTAATGCTGGAGTTCAAGTGTATCGTACGCTCTGACGATGCTTTCCCTGTCCGGAACTCCACCACCGGTAGAGCAGCAACGGAATGGTACTGAGTATATAGGAAATCACTGGGAGAGGAAAGAACAACAGAAGGGTATTTTCAGGGGACACAAAGGTTGCAGAAAGTGGCGTTCACTTGGTTGTTGTAGTGATTAGCAGTACCTCAAACAGTTACAGGAGCGCGGGAAGGGTCCGGGAGAGAGCTGCGTCTGCTCTGACGAAAGAACAGCGGAAAACCGCAGGGCCGGCAGGATCGCCGGCCTTTTCTGTTCTCGGACCGGACCGTTCACTCACGCGTGGCAGAGATGGTAGCCCAGCATCTCGACGGTCGACCGCGTCATGGCGTATACCTGTTCATCGGGTATCTTCCGTTCATCGTACCGGATGCCGATATCGGCACGGTCCACCTCGATGGATTCCACACCCTCAAGACCGCCAAGGAACTTCCGAAGGGCGGTGCAGCTCTCCTCGCGCAGCACCGGTTCAACTTTTACATGCATGCTCATCATCACCTCTCACCTCCCTGATGAAGAATGGAGTGCCGTCCGGCGTTCAGGTCTTACCGGGACCTGACGACGAGCTTCGTCTCCTGCATGCCGCCGCAGCCGTTGGCGTCGAAGGGCATGCCGCATCGTCCCGTGTAACATGAGTCGCCCGTGAACCCGCCGGGATTGATGAAGGCAAGCCACTCCACCACCTTGTCCCGGAGCTGCGCCTCCGTGTACCCGAGCCTTGCCACCGCGTGGTTCGACATACCCCAGACCGCCTTTGCCAGGTTGCAGTCGCAGCAGCAGGTCCGCATCGGCTTGTCGCTGCAGCAGGGCGCCGGAATGGCGTTCAGGGCCCGCGCCTTGACGATCTCCTGTTCCCGGGTCAGCTGAATGGAATGGTAATAGCCGATGAACGTCCGCGTCTGCGCATCCACATCGGTGAAGGTGAGAGCATCGGACTGCGACGCATGGACCACGCCGATGCCCGCTCCCGGCGCCGCAATAATAGACACGACCGCACTAAGTATGACGACCAGCCAGAACTTTCTCATGATCGTTCCTCCTTGTCTAATATCCTGCAAATTCTGGGCTATCGAGGCTTTCAAATAACGTTCTGAAAGTATGGCCCTTTCTGCCCCGGCCGGGGCCGCGCGTGAAGCGTATGGGTCAATGACTGTAGGATATGGTGCAGAGAGGAAGCGAAGAGAGACAAGGATGTGTGCAACTACGGGTCCCGGAAGACAACAGCACCCTCACCCCTGCCCCTCCCCCTCAGGGGGAGGGAAAAAGGGTGGGGGTTGTTCTTGTCGGGACACACAGATGAACAGGGAAAGAGCATGTGGACACGGAAGAAGCAGATCAAGCAGCGTATGATAATGGCGGATAAAGACCGTTCTCTTCTTGAAGAGCCTTCATTGAATAATCAGATCGCCCGTAAGATATCATCCAGGGCCTTTCGCTGTCTGGCAGGCGGTTGTTCATCCGGCGCACCGACCGGCAGCAAAGCCGCGATGAACTTCTCCTTGCCATAGCCGAGCACTTTTTCAAAGGCCTCCTGTGCAACGAGCGGGCCGGTCATCCAGCAGGAACCGTAGCCGAGCGCATGGGCCGCAAGAAGCATGTGTTCGATGGCCGCGGCAACGCTCTGGAGCCCCGGGTTCGGGCGGAGGCGCATGATCTCATCGGCGCTGTATCCCATTCGCGCCAGGAGCTTGTTCGATGACGCGTCGCAGGACTCCATGAAAACCGCGATAACCACCGGCGCTCTCTCGAAGAAGGTGTAGTACGTCGCCTTGTACGCGGCCAGCCGCTGCGCCTGCTTCTCGTTCTCGGCATGCGGGATCATGCGGTCTACCTGCTGCCGCACCGCTTCGGCCATCTTTTTGACCGTTCCTTTGTCCTTGATCACGAGGAAACTCCAGGGCTGCGTGTTGTTCGCCGACGGCGCGAGGCGGCCCGCTTCGAGGATCTTCCGGATGTCCTTGTCGGGCACCGGCGTCTCTTTGAAGCGGCGGATGCTTTTTCTTCCTGCAATGGCGTCAAATAGGTCCATCTTCACGCTCCTCCTGGATCAGCAATTGAGAACGAAACCTTGCGAAAAGGATCTCACGATTCTTCCCAACCCGGACAAGCCGGTACAAAAACCTGCCGCAAAGACACGAAGAGATGCCTGAGTGTTCTTGTGGTTTGACATGCTCACTATTTTCCATGAAGTTCTTTGCGTCTTGGCGCCTTCGTGGCGACACATTCCTTGCCATTCTGCGTAGAATTTGATCTTTTATAATAAAACAGTCGTCCTCGGATAATTTCAATAACCATCGCGATGTGCTTGCCAGATGTGCATGGCCGCGGAAGAGCCTCACGAGGTAAGCGGCAGGGCAATCGTGAAGACACTTCCTCTCCCAAGCGTGCTCTCGGCCCATATCCTGCCGCCGTGGAACTCGACGATCTGGCGCGCTATGGCAAGACCAAGCCCTGTGCCCTCTGTTATGTCAGTGAGCTGATCGCCTGATCGATGGAACTTCTCAAATATCAGATCGAGGTCCTCTGGCGGGATCCCCATGCCGGTATCCGAGATTTCTACGATGATCTGGGCACGAGGAGCTGTTTCCTGGCGCACCACGACAGCGATAGCGCCTCCCCTTGGGGTAAACTTGACGGCATTGGAGAAGATATTTGTCACGACCTGGAGAAGGCGATCATGGTCTCCGGAAAAAGGAGTGAGCGGCGAGTTGAACGCCGTCGTCAGGTGGAGCTCTTTTTCCTCAAAAAGCGGCCCCATGTTCGCGATGGCCTTCCGGATAATGTCTTCAAGGGACACGCTGGTGAACCTAAATACCATCGAACCTGATTCGATCCGTGAAAGGTCGAGAAGATCGGATATGAGGAGCGAAAGACGATCCGTCTCGACGTTGACGGTGTTCATGATCTTCGCTTTCTGCTGTTCCGGCATGTCCGGCTTCATGACGATCAGCTCGACGAACGCCTTGATGGTCGTGAGCGGCGTGCGAAGTTCGTGGGAAACAACGGAAATAAAATCGGATTTCATTTTATCGAGCGCCTGCAGCTTCTCGTTCGCCACTTGCAGCTGCGCAATAAGCCTGTCCCGTTCCTGCTCGCCGCGCTTGCGCTCGGTGATGTCGCTCACGACGCATACAGTGGCCAGCGGTTCGCCGTGCGGGTTGCGCATGATCGAAGCGGACAGCGTGAGCGTCCGGGGAACGCCTTCAGCCGAAGGGCAACTCACTTCCACGTTCCGGACCGCGCCCTTTCCGACGATCGATTCAAGCTGTTCTGCAAATTCCCCGCAGGGGGACATGCTCTCTGCAGGCCGTTTGCCGAGGAGGTCCTGGTCGCGACAGCCGAGCAGGCTGCACGTTGCCTGATTCACCAGTCTGACGATCTTGTCCGTATCGAGCACGATCAACGCTTCGTCCATGGTATCGATGATCTCCCGGGCGGCAAAAGCCGGGGTGATGTCCACGAGGCGGTACCGCCATATCGCCCGCGAGACGAGGATGAGCATGCAGATCATGGGGACGGAACTCATGGGGTAATAGGGGACCCCGATGGCGGGAAGAAAGTCGAGCGTACCCAGGTAGCCGATGCTGAGGGCGATGAGGAACGCCTTTGCCCGGCGATGCCTGGTGGTATCCTGCCCTGATCTTCTGTATTCGATCCAATACAGCCTGAGCGTCGCGACCGTCATCGCGAAAAAATAGCCCATGAACAAGAAGGAAGGCCACCGGAATTTCAGAAAGATGCCCCAGGAGTAGTGGTAGAACCCGTCAAACAGAACATTGGTCAGCAGGGTCACGGCCAGGAAGATCGCGGAAGCCGTCCACGCGAGCTGGACAAGCCGGCGGTCCCGGTCGTCCGTCTGCATCACAACGACCGTAAAATGATACAAAGCCGCGGGGATAACCGTGACGCTCGCGCTGGCAAAGGTCATCCATCGGTAGGCCATCGCCTCCGACGACATGAGCAAGGCCATGGCAGCGCAGAACATCCAGGCTGAGGCGGCCAGGGTATACGCAAGATACAGCAAGCTGACGCGTGAACCATTCTCGCGGACAACAACGATCACGCCAAGGAACAGAATGGCAATAGCGGTGACGAGCGGGGGGATGGCATGGATCGAAAAGGAATACTGGGATGGAGTAAATAGTACGGTCAAATCTTCCATTGCGGCGTCAGGCCTTCTCTCTCTCCAAGCTGCTGATTGTTGAGCAATGCGTCTTCACGCGCACTGCCGTCTGATGATGAGTATAAACGTATTTTTTCACGGCAGCAATGACCTTTTTCTTTTGTCTGCATTTATTCTGGATCATATGTTTCGTGGATCCAGGAGCGAGCGCGATCCCCGAAGCCTGCTGCGGGGTTAACAAGCGATTATAATAGAAAGTGCTTCCTTGAGGATCAAAGGCTCCCTGCAGCTGCAGGAACAGGGCGTTTGGAGGCCCCGTAAGGGAGGTCGCCTGACAGACTGCGCCAGGGCATTCGATGTGAAGAGGATGGACCATGGACCGAAGAGAGCGGAAACGACACGATGACAAAAAGGAGACGCTACCCTTGATGGTTCCCTGTTCCCTTCCCCGCGATGATGAGCCGCACGATCTTGCCGAGAACCGTTACCCCCAGGACAACGCCGGTAACGATCGCGAGGACAATGGCGATAAAAAGAGTCAGTTTGAAGACCAGGAGAAACAGAGGAAGCAATAATGCGCAGAGGAGTATCGTCAGGCAGCCTGTGGCAAAATCTTTTGATTCCAGCATAAAGGTCGTCCTTTCCCTTTTCCCC
Source organism: uncultured Nitrospiraceae bacterium (assembly GCA_964412455.1). GTDB lineage: Bacteria > Nitrospirota > UBA9217 > UBA9217 > UBA9217 > JAAXXJ01. Next base: position 7,442 of record CAYPOT010000062.1, read on the forward strand.
TTTTTGTGGGGGCTCGTGTGTGAATTATAACAGAAGAGAGCTGAGGAAGAAAGAGGTGATCACGAGGAGCAGAAGGGAGAATATGAATGCAGAGGACCTGAGATATTTCTGAATATCCGGGAAGTAAGGCAACGTCATACAGCATAGACCCGGCCAAGGAGGCATGGTTGTTCATTCCGCGAGCCGAAATGTATTCTCCCTCTCACCGTGTCACCGCGTCCCCGTGCCGGCCTTAGTCTCCCGGCATCTGGATGGTAAAGGTCGTCCCCTTGCCCGCTTCGGTCCGCACCTCGATCTTCCCCCCGCGCGCATCCACCAGCGCCTTCACGATCGAAAGGCCCATGCCGATGCCCGAACCGGTCCCGCGGAAAAAGCGTTCATAGATATGCGGGAGATGGGCCCGTCTGATGCCGGTCCCGGTATCCTTGACGGAGAAGACCATCAGCGTACCGGTGCGGCTCGCGATCAGCGTCACGCTTCCCGAACCTTGTATGGACCGGGCGGCGTTGTCCGCGAGATTCCCGATGATGCGGCTGACGCACTCGGGATCGCCCCGCATGGCAAGCCCCGCCTCGCACTCGAGGGCATAGGTGACGTCCCGGTCGGTCACCGCCAGCCGCGTCTGTTCGATAATGCCCGAAAGCAACGGCTCGATCTGCAGCGTTTCCTGCCTGGGCGCGAGCGCGATCGCCTGGGCCCGGGACAACTGTTCCATGCTGTCGATGATCTTCGTGAGCCTGTCCGCCTCCCCGTAGAGCAATTGCAGGAGCTCCTTGTCCGCGGGAACTTCGTCGTCGAAGATCTCTTCCAGCTCTTCCTGGACCACTTCATCGGACGTTCTGAGCTCTCCGGCTGCCTCGGATATAATCCCGGCAGACGCATCCACCTTCCCCTCGGGAGCGTCGGCAGAGAGAATCGCCCCTTCCGGCGCCGGCGCCCGTTTTTTTGCCGCCTTCTCCCGCGCGCGCGTCTCTCCTGCACCGGGAGCAGCTCCCGTGCCCCGGATGTTCCTGTTGATCATGAAGAGCAGCGACAGTGCAAGTCCCATCAGCAGCGCGAAGGCGCCGGCAAGCCGCGCGTTCGACTGGCCGGAGAAGAAGTCCTGGCCCGTCTGGCTGAAGTCCCCGATGTTCATGGCGTTGACGAACAGCATCACTGCCAGCGCGATGACAGCTATACCGGCGATCAGGATGCTTATGTTGGATCTGGAATTATTTGCCATAGTGCTCTTTTCTGAACGGTATAAGAAGAGGTCAAGCCCCAAGACAGGACTTTACCAAATTATGGCGATTGTTACCAGTGGAACTTTATGTCAGGTCTATCAGGAAGGGAACAGATATCTCATGACGGTGGGCTGACCTTCGAGACAAAACGCAATGACCGGTCCAGGGAGCAAGGATGGCAGGCAGGAAATCTTAAGTCGAATAGAATTGACCTGACACTGAGATGCTATGATATTCGTCAGGAGAGAACGATCTTCCGGGCCCGGGCGGCGGCCAGGGGTGCGAAGAAGGTCGTGGCCAGGACTAGGAGCCAGAGACGGCCCCGGAACAGATCAAAATCCTGGAGCAGCACGTTCAGGGGATGGCCCATCACCAGAACGAAGAAGGTGAGCTCGAACAGCAGCGTCAGCACCAGCCAGCTTCCACCGACGAGCAGACACTCCCGCCGCGTGGCAACGCCGAGCCGCTTGATGAAAAGCAGCGTGAGGCAGAAGATCAGGACGGACAGCGCGACCGAGCTGACGGCCCTGCCCGGGGTATCGCCCAGAACAGGCGTGAGCAGCAGGTCGCGCAGAGCGCCGTTCGCGACAGCGAGAGGGATGAAGAGGAGCCAGACGAGGAAGCTTCTGATAAGATAGTGCATGGCGGGATCCCTCCGGTTCAGTCGCGTGCTTCACGGAGACGTATCAATGAAAACGGCTGATGTCAAAATAGAAAACCTGAACCTGAGATAGTACTATTGGCCGCGAGAACATTTCTTGCCGTTTTGAGGAGAATTTAGTTTCTTGGTTACTCCGACGTTTGACCCTATCGTCTCCATGGTTTTTTCTCACCAATCCCCGCAATAATCGTACGCCTGCACATTGGTGAGCCTTTGTATATTTTCCCCGGTCTCGGACATCCGGTAGAGGTTTGCAAGCGCGTCAGCCTCTTCCCAGTCGCTGCTGCTGGAAAAAACGATCTCATGACCCGACCAGACAGGGGACGAATCATTTCCCCGCGCGGGAGGTTCGTACAGAAAGATGTCCCCGGTGTCCACATTGAGCCTGCGGAGGTGGGGCGTGTCCAGGTCAGAGCGAAAGATGAGCCATGCTCCGTCCGGAGACCAGGAAGGGTTCGCGTGCAAGGTGTCGTCCGTGGTGAGCTGCCGTTGTTCCCTGCCGGTCGGGTCCATGACCAGGATATGGGAAGATTTGGATCCCGGCGCGAACCAGACAAACGCGATCAGATCGCCCCGGGGCGACCACATCGGGTTCATGTGTTCCGATGGCCCGGTGGTAAGTCTGGTGAATCCCGTCCCGTCCATCGCGACGGTGTGGACCTGCTGGATCCCCTTCTCGTCGGCGCCGGCGAACACAAGCCTGCTGTCGTCGGCAGACCAGTCAACGCTGCTGATGTTGAGGTCGCCGGTCGTGATCTGGGCCGTTTTCCGGGTCGCAAGGTCCATAAGGAAGATATTGTACAGTCTCCGCTCGTGGTTCTTGGTGCTCACGAAGGCGATCCGGGTCCTGTCCTTGTTATACCGGGGCGCCGCGTTGTCGGCGTATACCCCGTTGGGCCCCGGGTTCATCGTGAGCCGGGTCTCATTCTTCCCGTCCGGGTCGATGGCATAGAGATCGTTGAACATCTCCTTGCCGTCCCCGTTGAATCGGGTAAATACGATGCGTGCGTTGTCCATGGGAAAACCTCTTTCACTGCTCAGGGTCAAGGTCATGCGGCTTGACCGTATCACTTCCTACAGGGTACAGGGTTCAACCTAAAGGGGGTCCGACCCCTGAGGGGCAGGCTTGACATATTGACTTTCCCGCCGTCGACCTACTTCCCTGGTTTCGTTCCGATCGCGAACACCACACCCACGTCCAGCCAGATCCCGTCCTTCGTCGCAAGCGCGGCCACTTCCCGCAGATGGTCCCTCTTGAACCTCTCCTGGTCCTCCTGCGGGACCCGGGCCACCAGCCTGCGGAACCCGGCGTTCCAGACCACCTCCCACCACGCCTCCGCGTTGTTCAGAAAGTAGCCCACGTTCCTCAGTTCCACGCGGACGTCCCCCATCCCTGCCTTCCCGAAAAGTTCTTTGCAGCCCGCCTCGGTGGCGATGCGCTTCCAGGTCGGCGGAGGAGGCTCGACGCCGCAGCCTGACAGTCCTTTGACAGCAGGTCCTTGAGGGGATGAAAGTAGCTTTCCTGAAACCCGGAGATGGCGACCTGCCCACGCGGCCTGACCGCATCGGCGATGTGCGAAAGCTGGGCATCCATGTCCGTGGCAAAGAAGATGCCGAAGGAGCAGACCGCGGCATCGAAGCTGCCCGCGGGAAATCCAAAATTTTGCATGTCCCGTTCGAGAAACTCCACATTGCGGACGTTCAGCGAGGCGGCCTTCCTGGCCGCCTGGTCCAGCATGCCCGGAGAAAAATCCACGCCCGTCACGCGGCCCCGGGGCAGGCGGGCGGCCACGGCCAGCGCCGCGTGGCCCGTGCCGGTGGCGACGTCCAGCACGGTCTCTCCGCCCCGGAGATCGAGACAGGCGGCGAGGTGCCTGGCGCTCTCGGGAAAGAACCGGAGCGCATTGTTGTCGTATCCGGCCGCGACAGTGTCGAAGGTCTCCTTGAGCATTGCCTTCTGTTGCTGTTCGTTCATTGTTGTAACCATTAATTAAGAATTAAAAAACAATTTGACTTAAGAAAACAGAAAGGCTTTTCTTCCTTCTTTCTTCTTTAAATATCTTAATTCTCACCTTGTTGTACCCTGAACGCAGGCTCAGCCGCGCACCCGCTTGAGGGTGCCGTTGTTGATCATCTCGTGGAACTGGGCGAGCAGGGCGGTCTCTTCCTTGTCCAGATGGCCGTCGGCCTGCGAATGGTTCATGATCTGCTGGTACTCGTCCGGCGTGATCTCGAGGTCGCTGATGGCGGCGTTGATGATCTCTTTCAGGCTTGTGGCGGACTTGCTTGGTTTTTCCATGTTATTCCTCCTTGAAGGGTTTTCCCGAAGGCCCGCGCCTCCGGTTCATTTCTCCATCATCGTCCTGCTTGCATGGTTCTTCCAGGCACTGTCTGCTTCCGGCTCCTCTGGCCCTGCCGGCTCTTTGTTCACGGCGATCGATCCTATCAGACCGCGAAGGGTCAAGGGTTCCTTTGAGAAGCAAGATACCGTAAGTAAAAAGCATGCATTACGAATTAAAATGGCAGGTACGAAACAACCGTTGTCCATCCTGTGGTTTCCGGAAGCCGCATGAGCGGCACTGCGCGGTCATGTCCGCAGGCCGGTACTGCCCTTTCCCATGATGGTGATCATCGTCTTTCTGCTCATCAGCCTCGTGTTCAGGAACGTCAGAAAACTGTACAGCGGGCCGCTGATGACCGTAGGCGCTTTCCGGGCCTTGAGCGCTGCCAGCGCTTTCTTCACCACGACCTCGGGTGGATAGCTCCGCATGGCCTGGGCCGCCACGGTCCTTCCGGCCGCAGCCACGGCCTGAAAGTTCGTGCTCGTCAGGCCCGGGAGCAGGGCCATGACATAGACACCCCGGTCCTTGTGCTCATACCACAGGGACTCGGAGAAGTTCGTGACGAAGGCCTTGGTCGCGGCGTACACGGCCCCTCCCGGATAGGTCAGGAGGGACAGGGCGGACGAGACATTGATCAGCGCGTCACCGGACACGGCCTTTTTCAGGAACGCGTGGGAAAGACGCACGAGGGCATTCATGTTCACGGCCATGAGGTGTTCCTGCTTTTCCAGGGGGACCTCCACAAAACGGCCGTAGATGCCGTAGCCCGCGTTGTTCACCAGCAGGGCGTAGCCCGTGCTCTCCACGTCGTCCGCGACGCTCTGGAGCTGACCTGCGTCTGCCAGGTCCGCCACCAGGATGCGATTACCGCTGCCGAGTTCCTTCACCAGGTCCTGCAGTTTGTCCTGGGAACGGGCAACGCAGGTGACGGCATACCCTTCCCGCGCCAGCTGCCTGGCAAAGACGGCCCCGATCCCGCTGCTCGCCCCCGTGACCATCGCTGCTTTGTTCTTCATGATCGCATTCCCCTTTCTTCTTACTTCGGCACTTTTTTCGCGCCCCGGCACCGGGGACAGACGCTGGTCCCCCGTCCGTGACAATCCTGACAGGGACGCTGAGCTGCGTTGCCGCTGGGCTGCCTTCCCTGCCCGTGGCAGACAGGACACGCTATGGCGCCTTTACCGCCGCATTCCGGACATATGACCGTTGCTGTTGAATCTGACATGAGAGACCCCCGCACTACAATTAGGAATTAAGAAATTTATTCCAAAACCTTACACCTGTATTTTTATCATCTCATTTCTTGCTTTTTCCTTTTTTAAAGTCGCTCATCGAAACGACCTGTTTGGCGTCACCCTGCCCGGCATCCGCTCCGGGAGTCGCGGCAGGTCCCATGCCGCTATCGCTCCTGATAAACTGTACGCCTGCTTCACGGGAGAGCACTCCCAGGAGATCGTCATGATGGATAAAGAGGTCTTCCTTGCGCGCGCCGAAGGCGAGCGTGCAGGTGAGGTTTCCCTCAGAGTCCCATTCCAATTTATTATTGGTCTTATTATTAAAGACCAGGACCAGTCCCTGTTTCATCTCCTCTTCAGTAAATCCGCGTTTGCCGATGCTGGTGTTGCTTGAATATTTTACCAGGAGATAGACGCTTCCAAAATCATTCCAGATATCGTAGAACAGCTTTTGCAGATAGGCAACCTGTTTTTTCATGGTGACGGGACATCCTTTTCTTCTTCTTTCTTCCCGGTTCAATCCCTGGAGGAGCATAGCGTCAGCACCTGCGGCTGGACCTTCACCTCTCGTTCTTCGAATTGCGCCCGGCAGAGGATCTCTGTAAACATTTACCGGGATCGATGCATAACAAAAACTGTACTACAGGTATCCGCAAATGTCCAGAAAAGAGATGGGTGATGACCAGGGTATTCAACTGCGAAAAAAATAAGAGCTGGCCTACACGCGCGTTGCGAAAGCGTTCTTGCAGGGAGAGCTAAGGGTCACCCATTGATTCTCCAAATCAGGGCACGAGCAGGTTGAGGGGTACGTCATGGCGGGCGCAAAGAGGAGGAAACTCAAGATAGAGGCCACGTTTCGATACAACGACCTTAGATATGTTCGAAATGCTATTTGTCGGATCTCGAATGGTCAAGCCACCTTGAATGTCTTTCCGATCTGGATGAACTTCTCAACATTATCTTCACGTAGTTTTTTTCTGATCTCGTCAAAACGGGAGATGTCATCGGGAGTATACAACCGCTCTCCGCAATGAAGGCAAACTTCGGCCTTCACTCGAATCAGGGCGGTATTGCTTCCACCCATCAAGACCTTCTCGGAATCTTTTTCGATCAATTCACCGCCGCACACAGGGCATTTATCAAAGAGTTTCATAGTTTCCTCCGCTGCTTCCCGTCTATCCACCGCTCAGGATCAGGCCGGTACACGGTAATCAGGACAGACGCCTTTGTTTCGACATTATACGCCCAAACGCTGTGAATGGGCTCACCGTTCTTGTTCTTGCCGTATATCAGGCAACTCGGGTACGGCTTATCATCGGGATACTGTTCGATGATCTCGCCTCCCCTGACGGCAGCATAGATTTCATCGAACGTCAAGCTATCGTTGTATGCCTCTTCATCGGCATGATCGGACACGCGAAACGCTTTTGCATTGACACTCTCGGCTATTTGCTGTATCTGAAGCATTCGTTACGATCCCTATCTCACCGGTCGATCTTCCTTCTCAACCTGGGCAGTCGCCCTGATGTTGCCTAATCGCTCCTCGTAAATCTCATCCCGATTGAACGAATACCCCTCAGGAAGGGCAATCGAGTGTTTCGCGGCTTGCTGCATAAACAACTTCTTGTCATTTTGCGATCTTCTCGTGTTTACCATGCTTTTTCCCTATTTAAGGATGCTGTTTCTCAAGCTGAGCCGCCCTTATATAAAGATCGGCGACGCGTTTGCCTTTCAAAATGCTCTTTCTGATTTTCGTGTAATCTCCGAGCCCAGCTTCACTTTGCATATTAAATCGCGTTGCATTGACAAGCCCAAGACCGCTTACCAACGCTTCCCAGCCAGCCTCTCTTAATGTGCGCCCACGCAGAGATTTATACTGAGGCTTGAGCTTCTGCATAAAAATAGAATAACATGATTCATTACACGATGACAAGCGACAAATACAATCTATAAGTACCGCTGCCTCGTCCTGTGTTTGAATTCAAATAACACCATTGAACAGTTTGTCCAACCACTTGAATTACTTTCACTACTTGCTATGCGACCTGATTCAACATACCCCCATAAGTACCCCCAACCTGTGCCTGCTGGAAAACAAAAAGAGCTAAATCTTTTAAGGACTTAGCTCTGGTCCCCATCTGCGTTCGATGGAGACTTTCGGAAAAATCAATATAACACTGTAATATCAAATAGATATGGTGGAGGCGGCGGGAATTGAACCCGCGTCCGAAAACCTTCAACCGAAAGCTCATACATGCTTATCCCCTCATTTACAGCTCTCGCTTCCTCCGGCGCCTCAGGGAAAGCTCCGGGATCGGCCAGTCCGGTAGTTCTTATCGCTCCGCCCCGGTCCTAGCGGAGAGACCAGCCCAAATTGTGACATCTCTTCGGCCGCTCGGGCGGCAACCGGGAGACGCGCTACTTAGTTAAGCAGCGTATGCCAGTTCGTTATTGGCAGTTCTATTTTGCCATGTGTTTTACGAGCCCCATGGCACCTCGGCATGCAACTCTCGATCTCTCGATCCCCGTCGAAGCCAGTCGCCCCCTTTTTTTCAAAATTTTGAACGTAGGAAAGGAAGAAGGGAAGATGGTAAGCTGCTGCTTTCCCTCGTACCTTCTTACCCTCTTACCTTCATAGTTATATTACCCTATTGCCGGTCGTTATTCAACAGCCGAATGGCATCGGCCTCGCTCATGCCGCTGATGCGAATGATCTTCTGCCGCCCGGTGTGGCCGGAAACGATCTCGACCTGCGATTTGCTGACAGAGAGGGTGTCGGACAGGAACTTGACCAGGGCCTCGTTGGCGGCCCCGTCAACGGGCGGCGCCGTCAGCTTTATCTTGAGAGCGCCGTCCTCGCCGCGGGAGACGCCGTTCTTCGAAGCACGGGGCTGGATCCGGACAGCAAGGGTGGCGCTGAGGTCAGTCTGCTTTTGCTTCCGGCTGCTCGGCCTTCCCTTCACTGCCGCCCTCCTCGAAATGGACCATCTCCAGGTGCATATGCATCATCTTTTTCATGTCCTCGAGGAAGTGGTGCTTCTGGCGCCGCAGTTCGAGGAGCTCCGATTCCAGGCGGAGCCTTTCCTCTCGGGCGCGCTCCAGGGTCTGCTGGTACTTGATCTCGGCGTCCTTCACCATGAGCGCCGCTTCCTTGCGGGCGTTCTCCCGGAGGTCCTCGACGAGCTTATGCGTGGTGAGCATGGTGCTCTTGAGCGTGTCCTCGCGGTCCCGGTAGGCCCGCATGCGCTCATCGTAGGTATGGTGAAACTCGCGGAGCTCGGTCACCTCGCGCACAAGGCCCTCCATCTCCTCGCGCACCACGTCGAGGAACGCTTCGACCTCGGTGCGTTCGTATCCCCGGAAGGCGACATGGAAACGTTTCTGTTGGATGTCCAGCGGCGAAACTTTCATAAGTATGCTCTCCCTTTTTTAACGCATGGAATGGCCGATGCGGGCCAGTGTGTCCACGACCGAGATCTCCAGGAAATAGATGATCAGGATCGCGATGAGCGGCGCAAGATCGAGTCCGCCCATCTTCCAAGGCGGCACCAGTTTCCTTATAGGCCTGAGCACCGGTTCGGTGACCCGTGTCAGGAACTGGACGATCTGATTGTAGGGGTCCGGGTTCACCCAGGAGATGAGTGCCCGGATGATGATGACCCACATGTAGATATTGAGGACCACGCCCAGGACCTTGGCGATGCCCAGTATGACGTTGCCGAAAACGAACATTTTTCCTCCTTAAATCTCTGTTATTACCCCAACGAAAGAACTGTTAACGATGTGATGATCATAATTACAGCGGCAACAAACCTTTGACACGGATACCGGCCGATAAAGGTCCTGATAACGGCGGATAGATCAAAGGCTATGCCGGGGTTTAAATAATAGTAAAGACCTATCATGCCTCTTCAGGCTTTTCATCCGCCCCGATCTGTGTCAAAGAAGCTATCGATCTTTGCTCGTTCTTCACAGCTTTGTGCTCCACACTACTTCCCCAGCTCTTTGCTCCGCGCTGTCGCCGCCTCCACCGCGTTCATGAGCGCTTCACGCAGTTTTCCCTTTGTCAGCATATGCAGGCCCTCGATGGTCGTTCCGCCCGGCGAGGTGACCTTGTCCCGGAGCTTGCCGGGCTGCTCATGGGTCTCGAGCACCATCTTCGCCGCGCCATACACGGTCTGGGCCGAAAGCTCGAGCGCCATCTCACGGGGAATGCCCGCCTTCACGCCTGCGTCGGCCAGGGCCTCTATGATGGTGAACACGTAAGCCGGCCCGCTGCCCGAGAGGCCCGTCACCGCGTCCATGAGCTTCTCCTCGACCACCACGGCCCGGCCGACGGCGCCGAAGATCTGCTGGGCCGTCATCATGTCCGATACCGTTGAGGTCGTTCCGGCGGCGAGCCCTGCCGCGCCGGAAAGCACCAGGGCCGGGGTGTTCGGCATCACCCGGATGACCCGGGGCTTGTTCGTCAGCGCCTTCTCGATCCTAGCGATGGTCGCGCCCGCGGCGATGGAAATAACGAGCTTGTCCGTGCCTGCAACTTCGGAGATCTCCTTCAGCACATGGTCCATCACCTGCGGCTTCACGCAGAGCATGACGATCCCGGCCCGGGTCACGGCATCCTTGTTGTCCTGCGGCACCGTGATGCCGTAGGTCTTCTGCAGATGGGCAAGCCGGTCGGCGGAGATGTCCGTCACCAGCATCTGGTCCGCCTTCGCGACGCCTGCGGCGAGCATGCCCTTGATAAGCGCCTCAGCCATGTTCCCGCCGCCTAAGAATGATATCCTTTGATCTATCGCCATAGGACCTCTCCAGTCACATCTGTGTTTTACTGAGCTGTTCCGAGCCATGAAATAATGAAGGTAAGAGGGTAAGAAGATCAGAAGGTAAGCTTTGGCCCAACTTCTTACCTTCCTTCCATCCTACCTTCCGCCGTTCCGCTCCCCGAAGATCGCCGTCCCCACGCGCACCAGCGTAGCCCCCTCTTCGATGGCAACCTCGAAATCGCCGCTCATGCCCATGGACAGTTCGTCCATCGAAACGTTGGGGATATTCTCCTTAGCGATCGTCTCCGCCAGTTCGCGCAGTACGGTGAAATAGGGCCGCGAAGCCTCGGGGTCCTCGGAGTACGGCGGCATGGTCATAAGGCCTTTGATGGAAACATTCTTCAACCGGCCAACCTCGGCCACCAATGCGGGCGCTTGTTTGACCGCCATGCCCGCCTTGCTCGCCTCGCCGGCGATGTTCACTTCGATCAGGATGTCCTGCACCTTCCCGGTCTTCGCCGCCTGCCGGTCGATCTCAGCGGCAAGTTCGCGATTGTCAACCGAGTGGATGAGATCGAAAAGCTTGACCGCGTATTTCGCCTTATTCGTCTGGAGGTGGCCGATGAGGTGCCAGCTTGCCACGTTCCCGAGCGCCTCGATCTTCCCTTTTGCCTCCTGCACTCGGTTCTCGCCGAGGATGCCTGCGCCGGCAGCCACGGCCTCGCGAATGCGGTCTTGATCAACGGTCTTCGTGACGACGACGAGCCGGACGGTCGACGGGTCCCTGCCCGCACGCTTCGCCGCGGAGGCGATCCGGGTCATGATAACTTTGAAGTTCTCAAAAACAGACATAAGAGCCTATGCAACCACAGATGAACACGGATGAACACAGATAGCGTCGAAGAACCTTTGACACTGATAACTTCCGATAAAGATCCTGATAACAGCGGATAGAGCTAAGGCTTCGCACTGGCATACATCGAAAGCAAAGACCTATCATGCCTCTTCAGGCTTTTCATCCGCCTTGATCCGTGTCAAAGAAGCACCTATGATCCTTGCCCGCTCCTCACGGTTTCAACATGATCACCGACAGCATCCTTCCGGTCTTTCCCTCTGCGCGGAACGAATAGAAATTGTCCTTCCCGCAGGCAGTGCACATTCCCGCGGTATGGATGTTCTTCTCGTCGAGGCCGATCTGCATCAGCTCCAGCTTGTTCGCTTTGACGAGATCGAGGCCCCACCGGTCCGTCCCGCGCGGCGCCGACACCTCCCGCCAGAAGGAAAAGGCTTCGCGCACCGGCCCCATGACCGGCTCGTCCACTTCGTAGCATTCCGGCCCGATCGCAGGTCCGATGGCAGCGATGAGCCGCGAGGACTCGGTGCCGAACTCCTCGTGCATGCGGTTCACCGTTTTCTGGACGATCTTCTTGACCGTGCTCCTCCAGCCTGCGTGGACCGCCGCCACGGCCAGCATCACCGGATCGTAGAGCAGGACCGGCACACAGTCGGCGGTCTCCACGCCGATGGCGATACCCGGCACGCGGGAGATCATGGCGTCGCCGCGCATGGTCCGGACATCGCGGATGTTCATCTCATCCACCTTGATGATATTCTCACCATGCACCTGGTTCACGGTCGCAAGCCGGTCGATGCGGATGCCGAAGGAGTGCGCCATGGCGGTCCAGTCGTCGCGATGCCGGGCACTGTTGCCCCGGGCGCCCAGGCCGCCGTGCCGCGTGGTGAAGGCGTGGAGGATCCTGCTTTCCTTGTCGAGGGCTGCGATCGTCAGGAACCCCGTCTCCCGGACCGAGCCGTCGATGGTGTCCTTGGTGTGATGTGTTTTTATGGTGTTCATAATTCTATATCCAGCTGTTGGAAGCAAAGAGCACTGCAAGATAATTAAGTTACTAAAAGTTTTTTCTTAAAGAACCTTTGACACAGATAACTGCTGATAAAGGTCCTGATAAAGGCGGAAAGATCAAAAGCTGTCCCGTGGTCTAGATCAAAGCAAAGACCTCTCATGCCTCTTCAGTAGTTACATCCGCCCTGATCCGTGTCAAAACGACCTTTGACCTTGTCTGTTTCACCGGGAGGCGCCTCCTACCGGACATCGGTAGCGGCAGCATGTCCCTTACGCGCATACCCCGCAGGTCGTGCACGTGCCGACCCTGCAGGGCGGCGTGAACTTTCCCTCCAGGCTGCGCCCGTACTCGTTCTTAAGATATTCTTTTCGCACTCCGATGTCAACGAAATCCCAGGGAAGGACCTCGTCGAAGCTCCGCCGCCGCGTGACGAAAAGATCCATGCTCATGCCGAGTTCGCGCGCCGCGGCCTTCCAGTCGCCGCCCCTTGCATGGGCGGCCTTGAGCAGCCCGCCGACCCGGCGGTCGCCCCGGCTGAGCAGCGCCTGGATGAACTCCCACTTGGGAAGGTCGTGGATAATGTTCATGTTGCCGATCTTCTTCACCGCCTTTTCGAGAAAGCGCTGTTTCCGGTTCAGGCTTGGAACGTCCTCCATGGGCTCCCACTGGAAGGGTGTGAAGGGCTTGGGCACGAAGGAATTCACCGACAGGGTGATCCGGCCGATCCTGCCGGCAGGCCGCGCGTGCCTGAGTTGGACCTCGCGGACCTGCTCCGCGAGCAGGACGATCGCGTCAATATCATCCTGGGTCTCCGTCGGCAGGCCGATGATGAAGTAGAGTTTCAAATTAGGGATCCCCGCGCCGAAGACGAGATCTGCGCCGCGCACAATGTCCTCTTCGGTCATCCCCTTGTTGATGACCTTCCGCAAGCGGTCGGAGCCGGCCTCTGGCGCGATGGCAATGGTCTTGTGGCCGCTTGTCGCCAGCCGGTCGATGAGCGTTTTGCTCAACGAGTCGGCGCGCAGGGACGATACGGACAGGCTTCCCTCGATGGATGAACATAGGTCGTCGATCGCGGGATAATCGGACAGGGCCGACCCCACGAGGCCGATCCTGCCGCAGGACTCATCCGCCTTGTTTGCCTCTGCCCGGGCATGTTCCGCCGACAGGTTCCGGGGAGGGAGATAGATATATCCCGCCATGCAGAACCGGCAGTGCCGTCCGCAGCCCCGGGCCACTTCGGCAAGATGCATATCGCTGAACTCCGTATGCGGCGAGAGAATGACCGTGGCGGCCGGCTTCCGGTCGATGTCCTTCACCGCCCGCTTGACGATCCTCTCCGGGGCGCCCGCTTCCAGCGTCCTGCGCGCCTTGATCGTGCCGTCGTCGTTGTAGAGGACCTCGTAGAACTCCGGGATGTATACGCCCGACAGGCCGCAGAGCGCCTTCAGCAGTTCGTGCCGCTCCTTTCCCCGGTTCGCCGCGTAGACATCGATGAACTCCCCGGCGATCTCTTCGCCCTCTCCGACGATCACTACATCGAAGAAATCGGAAAGCGGTTCGGGATTGAAGAACGTGCAGATGCCGCCCAGGACGAGGAGCGGGTCACCAGGCCTCCGGTCCTTTTTATCCGCCGGTATGCCGGCAAGGCGAAGGATCTCCAGGACATTCAGGTAATCGTGCTCGAAGGAAACGGAAAAGGCGAGGATGTCGAAGTCCCGAACCGCCCGCCCGCTCTCGAGCGCGAAGAGCTTCGTGTTCGAACGGTCGAACTCCGGGAGGTCGTCCTCGTCGGGCAGGAACACCCGCTCGCAGGCAGTGTCGTCGCGCTGATTCAGGAGGCCATAGATCTGGTGCACGCCGAGGTTCGACATGCCCACATGGTAGGTGTTGGGGTAGGCCAGGGCGATCTCGACGTCGGCGCCGGCCGCCTTGAACACGGTCCCTCGCTCAGCGGCGAGCAGGGCTTCGGCCTTCTTTTTGAGCTCTCGCGACATGGAAGATTATACTATGCTTCATGGGCGAGAGCAAAGCAAAAGCCGGAGAACAAGGATTCGCTGATATTTCAATGGCGGCTCAAATAATGGAAGTGCATCAAAACATCATGGATGTTCAAGATGCCTGGTTTTTTTGGGCTGCTCATCGCTCTGCCGCACAGCATGCCAGAATACAATGTAAAGGTATGACACTATTCGGCATTCCAAGTGCACTTTCGCTTCGCACGTGCGGACCGGCTCTTTTTAATTCGGTCCAGTTCAAGCGCATACTTTATCGCGGCTATCGCGTCAGAGCCGCCCGGCGCAGGGGTACGTCATGAGCATTGGCCGGTGACTTTCCAGAGCGCCCTGCATTCCAACGAATCCAGAAGCGGGCGATCGGGTAGGAGGCGGGGTCGCCCCCGCCGTCCTCCCACACCACCGTACGTACG
>CAYPOT010000063.1:0-21463 GCA_964412455.1 uncultured Nitrospiraceae bacterium
ACCCTCACCCCTGCCCCTCTCCCCTGGAGGGAGAGGGAAAAAGGGAGAGGGGGCTCTTTCAACGCGGAGTGCGGAGTTAAAACCACCCCACGGCAGAGAACGTAAAACTATCCATGAATGATATTCAGAAAGAACTTCTCGGGATCGTAGAAGATGTGCGTGCACATCTTGAGTTCCAGCGTGCGCTCGGCGTCAAGTCCATCGAAATTGGATCCCCCGACATTCAAGCTCCGATCGTACAGCCTGCCACAGTTTCTGTGCAGAAAGAGAAGACTGTCGTCGCCAAGGCCGAGCCTGCCATTTCATCGAGTAAAACCAGGATCACCCCCACCTTGCCTTCCTCCCCCCTCGAGGGGGAGGACAAGAGGAGAGGGGGAGACATCGCGGAACAGCCACGTACCCTGGAGTCCATTCGCGAAGAAATGGGCGACTGCACGCGGTGCAAACTGCATGCGGGCAGAACGAATATAGTCTTTGGCGAAGGGAACCCGAAATCCGCGATCGTATTTGTCGGAGAAGGGCCGGGCTTTGAAGAAGACCAGCAGGCCAGACCGTTCGTCGGAGAGGCCGGCCAGCTCCTGACGGACATCATCGTGAAGGGCATGAAGCTCAAGCGCGAGGACGTCTACATCTGCAACATCGTCAAATGCCGCCCGCCGGGGAACCGGAACCCCGAACCCGACGAGGTGGAAACCTGCATCGGTTTCGTCAAAAAGCAGATAGCGGCAATCAACCCCAAGGTCATCGTGACACTCGGCAACGTACCGACACATAATCTTCTGGGCACAAAGCAGGGGATCACAAAGATCCGCGGGACATGGCAGTCTTATGAAGGCATCCCCGTCATGCCGACCTTTCATCCCGCGTATCTTCTCCGCAGTCCGGGGGAGAAGGGCAAGGTTTGGTCGGACATCCAGCTTGTAATGGCAAAGCTGGGGATGACCGTTCCTGAAAAGAAATAATATCAAAGCTAATTTTCTCGCAACCAAAAGTAAGCGTTTCTAAACGAGACGCCAAGACGCAAAGAAAGAAAAGACAAAGAATTGGATCAGTTGTTTGCAGTTCTTTGCGAGCTTTGCGGCTTTGCGAGAGACGCCTTGCTTGTGACCTGCGATTTTGCATACGCATGGTCATTTACAGCAGTCTCCTGACTCCTGTATTCGCCGTTCAAGGACTTATGACCGACTTAACTCCCCTCATGAAACAATACCGCGAGATCAAGCGTCAGCATCTTGACGCGATCCTGCTGTTCCGCATGGGCGACTTCTACGAGATGTTCGACCAGGACGCGGTGACCGCGTCGAAGGTGCTCGAGATCACGCTGACGGCGCGGAACAAATCCAAAGGCATCGAGACGCCCCTCTGCGGGTTCCCCTATCACGCCGTGGAGGGCTACATCGCCAAGCTCATCCGGCGTGGGTTTAAAGTGGCGATCTGCGAGCAGGTGGAGGACCCGAAGCTTGCCAAGGGTATCGTGAAGCGCGAGGTCATTCGCGTCGTGACGCCGGGGACCGTGCTAGACGCCAATCTTCTTGACGCCAAGGACAACAACTATCTCGCCTCGCTCTATCCCGCGAAAGAAGGTTACGGCGCAGCGTTCCTCGACATCTCCACCGGCGACTTTTACATGGCAGAAGTGGCCGGGGCGGGGAACCTGGCAGAGTTGGACACGCTTCTGTCACGGTTCACGCCGCGCGAGATCGTGCTGCCGAAGGGTCAGGAGACCGCGACGGAGTTGGCCGCTCTCCTCAGGCAGTACACCCAGGCGATCAATCCCTACGACGACTGGACCTTCGACCGTGAAACCGCGAAAAGGTCGCTGCTCGACCATCTGAAAACAGCGACCCTCGAAGGCTTCGGCTGTGGGGACATGACCCTGGGTGTTTCGGCCGCGGGCGCCGCGCTCCGCTATATCGAGGAGACCCAGAAGACGGCGCTTGCGAACATCCGGGGCGTCAGGCCCTTCCTTGTCCAGTCCTACATGGTCCTTGACGGGCCGTGCCAGCGAAATCTCGAACTGGTAAAGAACATCTATGACGGCTCAAGCCGCGGCACGCTGCTGTCGGTGCTCGACCACACGGTCACCTCCATGGCAGGACGGAAACTGCGCGAATGGCTTCTGAACCCGCTCCTTGACGTGCAGGAGATCGATGCACGGCTGACCGCCGTCGCCGAATTGAAAGAGCGCCACCAGGTGCGCGCGAGCCTCCGGAACACGCTCGGGAGGGTCTATGACCTGGAGCGGCTCATCAGCCGTGTTTCCCTTGGCATGGCGAACGCCCGGGACCTTATCGCCTTGCGCCAATCCTTTCTTGTCCTTCCGGACCTCAGGAACTACGTAGCACCCAGCGCCGCAGGCCTGCTCAAGACCGTTCATGACGGGTGGGACGACCTGCAGGACGTCCATCAGCTCATTGAGAGCGCCATCCATGACGATCCGCCCTATACCCTGCGCGAAGGGAAGCTGATAAAAAAAGGTCACAGCGACGAACTGGACGAACTCCGCGCCGTCAGCACCGAAGGGAAGGGTTTCATTGCCGCCATCGAGCAGCGCGAACGTGAGCGCACGGGCATTAATTCGCTCAAGGTCAGCTACAATCGCGTCTTCGGTTATTATATAGAAGTGACCAAGACGAACCTGGCGAACGTGCCGCAGGACTATATCCGGAAGCAGACCCTGGCGAACGCCGAGCGTTTCATCACGCCGGAGCTGAAGGAATACGAGGAGAAGGTGCTGGGCGCCGAAGAGAAGATCCTGGACCTGGAGTACCGGCTCTTTCAGGAAGTGCGCGAGAAAGTGGCTGCCCAGACCGTGCGCATCCAGGACATGGCGCGAAGGCTCGCGGTGCTCGATTGCATCGCGTCGCTGGCCGAGGCGGCGGCGAAGAACAATTATGTCCGTCCCGTCATCGACGACAGTGATGTTCTGCGCATCGTCGAAGGCAGACACCCGGTGATCGAACAGCTCACCGAAGAGCGGTTCGTGCCGAACGACACGCTGCTCGACACGAACGAGAACCAGCTGATCATCATCACCGGCCCGAACATGGCCGGCAAGTCCACGTATATGCGTCAGGTGGCGCTTCTCGCCATCATGGCGCAGATGGGCGGCTTCGTGCCGGCCAAAGAGGTTTATGTCGGGATCGTTGACCGGGTATTCACCCGCGTGGGCGCTTCCGATTTCATCACCCGGGGCCAGAGCACCTTCATGGTGGAGATGAACGAGACCGCCAACATCCTGAACAATGCCACGGACAAAAGCCTCATCATCCTCGACGAGATCGGCAGGGGGACCAGTACCTTCGACGGCATCAGCATCGCCTGGGCCGTTGCCGAGTTCATTCATGAGAAGCTCAGGGCGCGCACGCTTTTCGCCACCCATTACCACGAACTGACGGACCTGGCGCTGACCATGGACCGGGTCAAGAACTACAACGTGGCCATCAAGGAATGGAACGACCAGATCATCTTTCTCAGGAAAGTTGTTGAGGGCGGGGCGGACAAGTCCTACGGCATCCAGGTGGCGCGGCTTGCAGGCCTTCCCGTCTCGGTCATCGAGCGGGCGCGGGAGGTGCTGGCGAATCTGGAGAAGGCGGAGTTCGATGAGGTTGGAGAACCCAAGCCGGCGTCAAAAAGCGGAAGGAAGAAACCTTCGCCAGGTTCTGCTGACACGGGGAAAAAACATCAGCTTGGCCTATTCGCTGCGCGCGACGCGAACCTCGTCAAGGAGATCGCCGAGATGGACCTGAACAGCATCACACCGCTCGATGCCATGAACAAACTGGCGGAGATCAAGAAAAAGGCGGAGGGCGGCGTCTAAAGCAAAGAGCAGGACACAAGATTGGCAGACAAAGACGACCCAGAACTTGAACGCAGATTATCGCTGGAAACCCTATGAAAGAACCATGTAAGTTCTTTGGTTTTAACAGCGCCAATCATAGTACGTTCATAGCATTTTCAGCGTTTAATGTCTTTTTGACCTTATCCTCTCTTATCCTGTAATCCTGTCAGAATAATCAGTAGGTGAAGAACACATGACCTCCATCCTCCAATGTCCCGTCTGCCGGGAACTCACCGTCCGCTCTGAGACCGGCTGCCAATGCGCCAACAAACACACCTTCGATGCCGCCCGCCAGGGGTATGTCAACTTTCTGCTTGCTCACCAGAAGCGCTCCAAAGAGCCTGGAGATAACCGGGAGATGATCCAGAGCCGGAGGAGGTTCCTGGACCGGAGGCATTACGACAAACTATCGGATGGTATCAACGAAGCTATTGCCGGCGCTGTCCCCGGACTGGAGCAAGGACAGGGAATAAATGTCCTCGATGCGGGCTGCGGGGAAGGATCTTATCTCAAGCGGTTGAAGGAATCTCTGGGCCACAGCGACTCTGACCAGGCCGTCTTCCACTATTACGGTGTCGACATTTCGAAATACGCGGTCCAACAGGCCACTCAGCGCGACAGAACGATGAACTGGTTCGTTGCCAGCATCGTAGACCTGCCCTTTATGCCATCCTCACTGGATATCGTTCTAAACGTCTTTTCTCCGCTGAACTTTCCCGAATTTTCGAGGATACTCAAGGACACCGGCAAACTCGTGATCGCACATCCCGGCCCCCGGCACCTGAACGGTCTCCGGGAGGTCATCTATCCGGTCGCTCGGGAACATGAAGAGTCGGATATGGTCGAGCAGGCCAAAGGATCTTTTTCTCTTTCGAGCAGAACGAGGGTCAATTATCAGATAGAGCTTGCGAGCAGCGGGGAGATCATGGACCTTCTGGCAATGACGCCTTATTTCTGGAACATCGATCTGAACACAAGAAGAAGGGTGGAGGCGCTCAACCGGCTTGCGCTGGACGTTGATGTGATGATAAGCGTCTTCTGCCGGACCGGGGGATGAGAAATAACAGGAAAGCTTGTCTGACTTCGTATGGGAATATATGCTCGCTCCTGGATCCATGGCCAATTTGCGATTGCGAAACACTATAAATAGTGCTATATATAATGCTAAATAAAGCATCATAGGAGGTGTGATATGTCTCGCATAAGTCTTTCGGAGGATATTCGCTCTGTTACCGATCTGAAACGCAACACTCGCGATATTCTTGACCATCTCCACGCCACGGGGCGGCCGGTAATTCTCACGGTCAACGGCAAGGCCGATTCCGTACTGCTGGATGTGAAAGTCTACGAAAAACATCTGCATGCCGGGAACTTTGCGAAACTTCTTGCGCCGGCCGAGCAGGATGCGGCAAGCGGCCGGACTCGTCCTGCCCGGGACTTTCTAAAAGAGTTCAAGCATGCCAAAAAAATACATCGTTGACATCACTGCGGCCGCGGAAGCTGATGTGGCCGAAATAGGGGAGTACATCGCCCAGGACAAGCCCGATGCTGCAACCGCAATTGTCCTGCAGCTGGAGGAGCAGATCTCTACCCTGGAGCGTTTTCCCGAACGCTGCCCTCTCGTACGGGAAAACGAATTGCTCGGCACGGCCTATCGCCATCTGGTGTACGGAAATTATCGGACAATCTTCAAAATCATAGGGTCGAGGGTACTCATCATGCGGGTGCTGCATGGGGCGCGGCTGCTGGATACGGGGATGCTGGAGGAACCGACGAAGTCATGAACAATCTTTCGCCAGATTGGCCGGAACGAAGGGTCAATAGGGGTCAATAGGGTCAATAGGGTCAAGTCTTTCTCCGTGCATTTCAGTAGGACACAGATTCACCATCGCCTTTCAATTCACTATTCTCCTGAATTTCCACCCTCAGTTAACTTTCCCGGATCGAGCAGTCTTTCCAGGTCTTTCTTCGGAGGGTCCGTCATCTCTGCGGCCAAGTCCTTGGAGAAACTAGGGGACGGGAGAAACTTGGGGACGTTAATACGCAACGCGCATTAGTCCTTCTACTGCGCTTGAGGTTTTGAAGAAAAACCGCGCCGTTTCCTCGTTAAACACCTACTACGCTTCCTGTCTTGTCATCGCAAAATTCTCGTATCCGTAATAAAGCATCCTGGAATTGATCTCCGATGTCCTTGACGGCCGGCGACGAATGGTATATACTACTGGTGATACCCGTAAAGGAGGTGTTCCATGTCCAAGACTCTTTCGCTGAAGCTTCAGGATGATATATTTTCAGAAACCGAGGAAGTCATCGCAGCGGTCCATAAGCCGAGAAATTTGTACATCAACGATGCGTTGAGTTTCTACAACAGTTTCATGAAAAGAACGCTTATGCGCAAGCGTTTAAAAAAGGAATCTCGCCTGGTCTCGGCGTCGTCGCTTGAGGCGCTGCGGGAACTGGAACTGATCGAAGACAAACTGCCGAAATGACGCCTCGCAAATTCCACGTCTATACCGCCGACCTTAATCCACGATTCGGAACCGAACCGGGCAAAGTCCGCCCGGTGGTCGTTGTGCAGACAAATCTTCTGAATGAGGACCATCCCAGCACGATCGTCTGCCCGATCACCACGAAGCTCCATCCCGAGGCGGCAATCCTGCGCATTCATCTTAAAAAGGGAGAGGCCGGGTTGGAAAAAGATTCCGATATTATTGTTGATCAGATGCGATCGATCGACAATAAAAGATTTAGAGGTCATCTCGGCGAGATATCGGACAAGAATAAACAACTTCTCCTGGGCAGCTTGAAAATTCTTGTTCTTGAATAAAGCGCCCACGCCGCAGTTCAATATGACTTCGGGATTGTCTGCATCCGGTTTGTGTGCAAACACAAAGAGTACGACAAGATCGATGCTGTGACGATTTAAGCGGAGGAGGCGCGGGGGCAAATCTATAATGTTTATGTCTTAATAAGTACGTTGAAAAATGCTTCCGCGGTCCGTCAATAGTTCGCCCGCAGTTCCCCCTCGACCAGCGCCTGCAACTGCTCGTAGCCGAATTTTACCAGCGGCTTTCCGTTGACGAAGAACCCCGGAGTTTTCGTGACCTGGAGGGTCCTGGCATCCGCCATGTCCTGCTGGATCAACCGGACGATCGCGGGGTCGTTCGCATCCTTCTTCAGCTTGTCCACATTCAGCCCGATGCGGGGCAGGTGCTTCCAGAGGAGCTCGGGCCGCGCCGAGTGGTGTTCCGTCCATTGCGGCTGGGTGTCATACATGAGCTGGCGGGTCTCCCAGTACTTCCCCTGTCTTTTCGATGCTTCGAGCAGCGCGCACATATAGTCCGCGCCCGCATGGAGGGGAGCATACCGGACGACGAGCTTTAGCTTGCCGGGATACGCCGCGAGCATCTGTTTGATGAACGGGTCAAAGGCGCGGCAGGTCTCGCACGCGGGGTCCATGAACTCCGTGAGCGTGACCTTGGCCGCGGGATCGCCGAGGACCGGCGAATGGTCGCGGATGAGCGCCTCGGCGTTCTTCCGCGCCAGGGCGGTTGCGCTTTCCTGTTTCTGTCCTGTGACCAGGAAACTGCCGAGAATGAACAGGACCACGAGGAAGATGGCGGTGATGACGACAATGTGGTTCTTTTTCAAGAGTTGATCCTCCTTTTCAAGATGAAGAGCAGCGCGATGACCGTCGTGAAAGCCAGGAATGACAGCAAGGGGATGGACAGAAACCCGAACAGCTCGATGTACTTTTCGGTGCAGGGTACGCCTTCGCTGCAGGGCTGGATGCTTTTCGGGATGATCCCGGAATACAGCAGGGTGTGATACAGCGCGACTAACCAGCCGGCGACCGCCAGCGGCAGGGAATACTTGATAACGCCCGCGTCAAAGGAAAAGAGCCCGACGCCGAATATGAGGACCAGGGGATAAATGAATATCCTCTGGTACCAGCACAGCACGCAGGGCGCGAACCCCATAACATCGCTGAAGAACAGGCTCCCCAGGGTTGCGACGCTGGCAATAAGCCAGCAGAGGAACAGGATGGCCCAGTCCCTATTCGCTGGTTGAGCTGTACGGGTTGTGTCCGTCTTCATTGTCACCCCGTTCTTGATCACTACGCATCTCCCGGGCCAGTTGCATCGCCCATGACATCCGACCAGTCATGATGCTCACTTGCGCCGGAAACCATCATCGACAGAGGTGAACTATAACAAATACGCCTTTCGCGTGCAACGAAATTCAGGGCCAGGTGACAGAGAACTTCGCGGGATGCGCTCCTGTCAGGTGGTGTTAAGCTTTCCGATGCATGCTATGCGTTCCCCCCGCCAAATAACTCGCTGATATCTTTGCAATTCCCTGTTGACACCCGACCCTTGTTCTGGTAGTATCACCCTCTACGAAAAAAGCTGAAAGGAGTTGCACACGCAATGCAGGTAATTTTACGCGAAGATATTGATAATTTAGGCAAGATCGGCGACCTGGTGAAGGTGAAGCCCGGCTATGGCCGGAACTTCCTGGTCCCCTCAAAGAAGGCCATCGAGGCCACCCCGAAGAACCTCAAGGCAATGGAACATGCCAAGAAGATGGTGTCGGACCGCATCCGCACGCTCAAGAAAACGGCTGCCGCGGACGCGGACCGGATCAAGTCCCTTGCCATCATCATCAAGGCCAAGGTCGGCGAGGAAGGCAAGCTCTTCGGTTCCGTGACGTCCATGGACATCGTCGATGCCGCGAAAGCGCAGGGCGTGGCCATCGACAAGCGCAGTATCTCGCTGGAAGAGCCCATCAAACGCCTGGGTGAGTTCACCGTGCCGGTGAAGCTCCATACCGACGTCGTTGCGGACCTCAAAGTAACCGTCGTAGCCGAAGACTAACAACATACCAAATTCCTGTTTCAACAAGCCGGAGTCAGGGGCTGGAGATCATCTCCCGGCTTCTGATTACCGGCTTCTTTTTTTTCGAGCGATTCCGTTTGATATCAAGAGGTAAGAGCATGCCCCTCCAGGAAGAAGTCTCGCTCCAGAAGCTCCCCCCCCAGAACATCGAGGCCGAACAGATGGTCCTCGGCGCCATCCTCATCGAGAACAGCGCGATGGAGAACGTCAGCGACATTCTCGTTCCCGATGATTTCTACAAGGATGCGCATCGCAGGATCTTTGCCGCCATGCTCGAAATGTTCGAAACCCGCGATGCGATCGACCTCGTGACGCTGACGGACGCCCTGCGCCATGGAGGAGCGATCGAAAAAGCGGGCGGCGCCTCCTACCTCTCCACGCTGGTGAGCCTCGTTCCGACGGCGGCGAACGTCAAGTATCACGCGCGCATCATCCGCGACAAGTCCGTGCTCCGCCAGCTGATCCACGCCTCGACGGACATCATCACCAGGAGCTATGACGCGTCGCCGGAGGCGGTCAAGATCGACGAGCTCATCGACCAGGCGCAGCTGCGCATCCTCGAGATCTCCGACAAGAAAATGACCGAGCCGTTCTCGTCGCTCAAGGACATCGTCCACGGAAGCTTCAAGACCATTGAGCAGCTTTTTGACCGCAAGGAAATGATCACGGGACTCGCGACCGGGTTCATCGACCTCGACAAGCTCACCTCGGGGTTCCAGGCCAGCGACCTCATCATCATCGCGGGCCGCCCTTCCATGGGCAAGACCGCCTTCTGTCTGAACATCGCCGCGCACGCGGCGCTGGAGACCGCCAAGACCGTGGCGATATTCAGCCTGGAAATGGCCAAGGAACAGCTCGGCCTCCGCATGCTCTGCTCCGAGGCGCGGGTGGACGCGCACAAGCTCCGGACGGGGTATCTTGCCGAGTCGGACTGGGGAAAGCTCTCGTCCGCCGCCGGGAGACTGGCGGAAGCGCCGATCTATATCGATGACTCCGGCGCAATCGGCGTCCTCGAGATGCGTTCCAAGGCCCGGAGGCTCAAGATGGACAAGGGCTTGGACCTGATCATCGTGGACTACCTCCAGCTCATGCGCGGCAGGGGAGAGGACAGCCGGGAGCAGGAGATCTCCAATATCTCCCGGTCGCTCAAGGCGCTCGCCAAAGAGCTCAAGCTCCCGATCGTCGCCCTTTCCCAGCTCAACCGCGCCGTGGAGACCCGGGGCAAGGACAAGCGTCCCCTGCTGGCGGATCTTCGCGAATCCGGCGCCATCGAACAGGACGCGGATGTGATCCTGTTCATCTATCGCGAGGAACAGTACAACAAGTGCGAGTGCCCCTGGGACGGTGAATGCCTCTGCGGGCGGCGGGGGAAGGCGGAAGTGATCATCGGCAAGCAGCGCAACGGACCGACTGATATCGTGGATGTGACCTACCTGAAGCAGTTCACCCGGTTCGAGAACGCGGAAAAGAGAAGCTTTTAGAAATCCGAAAAATAGGATATACTGATCACCACATGGACGGTCTCGACCGGCCGGCCATGATCCCGGAATGACGGAGGAAATCACCTTGGCGTCAGAAAAAGCGCAGCTCACCGAGAGTGCTCAAAAACATATCCAGAAGAGCGATTGGAAGAGCGCCATCTCAGACATGGAGAAGCTCTTTGCCATCGATAATGATCCCCAGGTCAAGGTGCGCATGGGCGACGTCCGGCAGAAGATGGGCCAGAAGCCGCAGGCCATTGTCGAGTACATGAAGGCCGCCGAGATCTTCGCGGAAAAGGGGTTCGTCGTCAAGGCCCTGGC
Organism: uncultured Nitrospiraceae bacterium; assembly: GCA_964412455.1. Lineage (GTDB taxonomy): Bacteria > Nitrospirota > UBA9217 > UBA9217 > UBA9217 > JAAXXJ01. The sequence goes on from CAYPOT010000063.1 coordinate 10,542, forward strand.
CATGTACAAGATGGTGCTGAGGCTGGACCCGAGCAACGACAAGGCCCTGACGCAGATGTCTTCGCTCCATTCCAACAAGTCGGTGACCGAGCTGAAGCTCGAACCCCTGGAACTCGGCGAGGTGGCGCCGGAGAGCAGCATCGTCCCGCTTTTCGCGGACCTGACGCAGGAGGAGTTCAACGATTTCACGAAGCGGATGGTGTTCCATACCGTTCCGGAGGGACAGGCAATTGTCAAGGAGGGCGATTCCGGGGCGTCGGTCTTCGTCATGACCCGCGGGACCGTACGGGTCGTCACGACCATGGATGGAAAACAGGTCGAGCTGGCCGAGCTCCAGCCAAGCGATTTCTTCGGCGAGATCGCGTTTCTCACCGGTAAACCGCGCACGGCGACCGTCATTGCGGCTGAAGAGTGCGACGTGCTCGAAGTTCCCGAGGACCAGCTCAAGGACCTTATCGTTCAGAAACCCCGCATCCGTGAAGTTATGCAGAAGTACTATGATCAACGGGTGGCCAATACCCTGCAGAAGCTGAAAGGGATCGGATGACGTAGTTAGTTATACATGAAATTCTTGCCAAAATGGCGCAATTTGGTAACGTCTTAGGGTTACGAAGCCTGTATCGTCAAAGGTCTTACGGGTAACGGTAAGGCTAAAAGACTGATAACGTAACCGCCGGACGAAACGGGCGTCGTTACCGTTACCGCAACCTTTTAGTTCGGGCTTGTCCGGGTCAGGCATAAACGATAAATCTGCTCGGAAATTCGGTAACATCATCCGGAGGCAAAGATGGGCGCAGAGAACAAGGGACAGTTGATAGAAAGCATCCAGAACTATCTGGGCAAGGGGAAATGGAAGGACGCCGTTGCCGACATGGAGAAGCTCTTTGCCCTGAATCCCGATCCGATCATCCGGGTCCGCATGGGCGACGCCTACCAGAAACTGAGCTCAAAGCCCGAGGCGACGCGTGAATATGTCTATGCGGCCGACCTCTACGCCGAGACGGGCGCCGTGGTCAAGGCCCTGGCCCAGTATAAACTGGCGCTTCGCATCGACCCTCAGCACAAACGCGCCCAGGACAGGATGCTGGCTCTTCATTCCAACAAGACCATTGCCGAGAAGAAGGCCGAGCCGATCGAAGAAGGCAAGCAAAAGCCGGCCAACAGCGCCATCCCGCTCTTTGCCGGGTTCAGTCAGGGCGAGTTCCAGGAGTTCACCAACCTGATGATCGTCCATACCCACGGCCCGGGCGAGGTCATCGTCCGCGAAGGGGACAAGGGCAAGTCCGTCTATATCATAGCCAGCGGCTCCGTCAAGGTCTTCACGACCATGCTGTCGGGCGAGGTCGTTGAACTGGCGAAGCTCTGGCCCAGCGAGTTCTTCGGAGAGATATCGTACCTGACCGGCAAGCCCCGGACGGCATCGATCGAGACGCTTGAAGACACCACGGTCCTGGAATTGACCGAGGACAAGCTGAACTATCTCCTCGAAAAACATCCGCGTGTCCGCGAAGTGCTCCAAAAATTCTCCGAAATGCGGCTCAAAGGCACCATCGAGACGGTCATCAGCAAGTCGGTGGAGTAATGCAGTGCGGAGTGCGGGGTTCGGAGTGTGGAGTGCGGAAAAAATCTTTGGCAGACGCTTCCGTTTGAAATCAACGGAAGCGTTTTTCTTTTTTTAAACCCTGTTAGTATCCTCCGTTTATAAACCCCTCCCGGTGATATAATAATAGATGTCAGCATATAATTCCGCACTCCGCGTTGAAAAAGCCCCCTCTCCCTTTTTCCCTCTCCCTCCAGGGGAGAGGGGCAGGGGTGAGGGTCATGTCTACCCACACTCCGCACTTATGGGAGGTTGCCATGATCCGTCAACCGGCTGTTGCAGGACATTTCTACCAGGGTTCACCGTCGGCCCTGAGGGACCAGGTCGGGCGATTTATGAAGCCCGAGGCAAAGAAGGTGAAGGCTCTCGGCATCGTCTCTCCCCACGCGGGTCTTGTCTACTCTGGGTCCGTCGCCGGCGCTGTCTATTCCAGCATACAACTCCCTGATACCTTCGTCCTGATCGGCCCCAATCACACCGGCCTTGGCGCACCGGTCTCGCTCATGGCGAAGGGCAGCTGGGAGACCCCGCTCGGGGCTGTCCGGATAAACGAGGAACTTGCCGCTGCTGTCCTTTCCGGATCCCGCCGAATCCATGACGATTCGATGGCCCATCTCCGAGAACACTCCCTCGAGGTCCAACTTCCCTTCATTCAATACCTGAAAAAAGAATTTACGATCGTGCCCATCCAGATGCTGGACACACGACTCGAGACCTGCGTCGAGGTCGGCAATGCGGTCGCTGAAGCGATCAAGGGCCAGGATTCGGAAGTGCTGATCGTTGCCAGTTCGGACATGAGCCACTACGTTTCCGCCGAGACCGCGAAGAAGAAGGACCAGGCGGCCATCAAACGAATCCTCGAACTGGACGCGCCGGGGCTTTATTCCACGGTCCGCGAAGGCAACATCAGCATGTGCGGATACGGCCCCGCCGTTGCCATGCTCACGGCCTGCAAGGCCCTCGGCGCGACGAAGGCGGAGCTCGTCAAGTACACGAACTCCGGTGAGGTGAGCGGGGATTACGACCAGGTCGTGGGGTACGCCGGGATCGTGGTGTCGTGATCGCATTGCAATGACAACGCCTGACGGAGATTTCTGTTCATTCATAGTAAAATTGAAAAGGCAATGCATGACCACGGAAACAAACGCTCGGAGGAAAAGCTTATCCGCAGATTTCGCAGATTGACGCAGATTTAATCCTGATGATCTCGTAAGAAGTCCCAACTGCTGTCATTGCGAGGAGAGGAGCGACGCGGCAATCTTGACTTTTCAGGCAAATACAAACTACGAGATTGCTTCGCTGAACTCGCAAAGACGACATTCTCGACTTATCACGAATGCATCAATCTTTAAACACAGGTCAGGACGAACTTTATTTTAATCTGCGGAATCTGTGAAATCTGCGGACAAGTCATGCCTTTCTCGGTTATTGATTGCACGCGTATTTTTCATTAAAACATGAAAGACCCGACAGTTCTATCCTATGATTGTACAGGATTAGGGGCTTTTCATATGGATGGAAGGTGAAATGACAGAACGCTACGACGTGATAATCATCGGCGCCGGTCCCGCGGGGATATTTGCCGCGCTGGAGCTGGTGAAACAGAAGGGGCTCAAGGTCCTGATGATCGAGAAGGGCAGCGACATCACCAAACGGGCCTGCCCCATGCACGATGCGAACATGCCCTGCGCCCAGTGTGAACTCTGCGGGATCCTGTGCGGCTGGGGCGGCGCGGGCGCGTACAGCGACGGCAAGCTCACCCTTACCTCGGCATTCGGCGGCCGGCTGGGCGAGTACCTGCCGCCCGCTGAACTGGAACAGTTGATCGGGCACGTGGACGCGGTCTACCGCCGGTTCGGCGCGGGCAAAGATATCCACGGTGAGGATAGTGAGGCTGTGGAACGCCTCCGGAAAAAAGGCCGGAGCTACGATCTCGAACTGGTCCCCGCGCGCATCCGCCACATCGGAACCGACCTTTGCCGTGAGGTATTGAAGAACATCCGTGACCATCTCGCCGATCAGGTGACCGTGCTGTTCAATATGCCGGTCGCGCAGGTAATCACCGATGACGGCGCGGCGGCGGGGGTGGTGACGGGAGACGGAGCGCGCTACGAAGCGCCGGTGGTCATCATCGCATCCGGCAGGGACGGATCATCGTGGTTGTCCGGGGAGGCGAAACGGCTCGGCCTCTCGCTCCGGACCAATCCTGTGGACATCGGGGTGCGCGTGGAACTGCCCGCGTCCATCATGCGGGACATCACGGACATCACCTACGAGGCGAAGTTCCTTTACACCACGAAACGGTTTCGGGACCACATCAGGACCTTCTGCATGAACCCCTACGGCGAAGTGGTGCGGGAGAACAGCGAGGGAGTGTTCAGCGTCAACGGCCACAGCTACCACGATCGAAGGACCGGGAACACAAACTTCGCCCTGCTCGTAAGCACGGACTTCACCAGCCCCTTTCATGAGCCCATCCTCTATGGAAAGCACATCGCCCGGCTGGCGAACCTGCTGGGGGGAGGGGTGCTGGTGCAGCGGCTGGGGGACCTCAAGATGGGCAGGCGCTCCACTCCGGAACGGATCGACGACGGTTCAGTCCGCCCGACGCTCGAGGACGCCACGCCGGGCGACCTGAGCTTCGCGCTTCCCTATCGCCATCTCACGGCGATCATGGAGATGCTCGAAGCCCTGGATAACGTGGCGCCCGGCGTGAACTCGGGCGACACCCTGCTGTACGGTGTGGAGGTGAAGTATTACTCCATGCGGCTGAAGCTGACAAATCACCTTGAGACGGAGATCAGGAACCTGTACGCTGTCGGCGACGGCGCGGGCGTCACGCGGGGACTGATCCAGGCCTCCATTTCGGGGGTCGTTGCGGCGCGGGAGATAGGAAAGAGGATGCGCGAGTAAGGGGAGGGGCAGTATTTTGACGAAACGCTCTCGAATGCAAAGTTGGATGCTAATTCGGTTGTTCTATAGATCGCCAGGCTGAAGGCCAGTCTTTTTCGCGATGCGAGCAAGCATGCGAGGGCCGATTTCTACACTATCATGAAAAGCAAATACGTAGTCATGCCATCCAGGCCGTGAAAGAATGCGGTGGGAACCGGCAGTTTCGCGTTTGATATACCAGCCGATATGAAGGAGTGCGGCAAGCACCGAACGAGCTTTTGCGGAAGGCCATTGACTCATGCAGGGACCGCGAAAAGTTCATCGAGTTCCGGGATCGTTTCACCGTGATCGATCCGATCCGCAATTATACGTAGAGCAAGCGCTTCAACTTTAGCAATAGCCTCTTCACGCGTCTTTCCGTAAGCGAGGACTCCGGGGAGATCAGAAACCTCAGCGATCCAGCGTCCGTCATCTTCTTTCTCTAAATCTATCTTCATGTATCCTCCTCTGATGATAAATTTATCGCATTTCAAGGTTGATTGCAAGCCTAATGATAAGCCAAGACTCTTGAGGGTCAGACCTGGAAGGCTGGAAAGTACATCTCTTCAGATTGTAGCCTGCGCTCAGCGAAGCAATCTCGACTTCTGAAATATCAATGACTACGAGATTTCTTCGTCGCTAACACTCCTCGCAATGACTGCTAAAGTGGACTTTTTCAAGGGCTTGTTAGCGGATAATTGAAAAAAAGTGACAAGCTCACGGGTTTCTTTTTTATGGGACCATATGGGACCATATGGGGTCAGGACCATATGGGGTCAGACATGATATCCTGACTAACTGCTATTCTCCAGTAACCGCCCCGCCTTCTTTACTCACCGCCTCCACATCACCCAGTTCACGCAAGTAAGGCCCGTATGGGGTTAGGCCTGGAATGCTAGAATGTACACATATGCAGATTGTAACATGCACCCCTGTCTACCAAGTCCAAGTCACGGCTACAGGAAGTACTCAATACCGCTCCTTTCATCCCAACACCTCCACGAGCTTCTCCCCGAACTTCTTCGCCGCCTGGGGGCCAACGGCGGTCACGATCTTCCCATCGGATACCACGTCCTGCTTCATGACGACCGCTCCATGGGTCTTGAGCGCCGCCTCGGAAGAGGGGAATGAGGTCGCTTTCTTTCCTTTCAACACGCCGGCATTCGCCAGCGTCGCCGGCGCGATGCAGATGGCCGAGGTGAGCTTGCCGTGATCATAAAAGCTTCGCGCAAGCTTATGTGCGACGGGGTTGTCGAAATATTCGGCCGCCCCTCCGCCGCCGACGAAGACGATGCCGTCGAAGTCCGCTTCCTTTGCATCCCCGATCAGTATATCTGGCTTCACCTTGAGACCCAGCATGCCTTCGGACAGGTTCAAGGATGACGACGCGACGGTTACGACCGCGCCGGCGTCCTCCAGCACCTTCCTGGGTTCGAGATACTCCTCGTCGCGGAACTTGTTCTTCGCAATGACCATCAGTACCTTTTTACCGGACAGGCTCTTCATAGGTATCTCCCTTTTCTTGCAGGCGTAATGGCAAAACTTTCACCGCAGAGGACGCGGAGGACGCAGAGAACTTCTTCGATTACAATACATCAAACTTCTTCTCTGCTCCCGCCCCCTCGGTGACCTCTCAAAATCTTCTTCTTTGAATCTACATTCTTTGCCTAATGTTCGTTGAAGTTTAACCTGAATATGTTCAGAATTTAACCAGTTTTCTTTTACTTACTCTGTATTTATTTCAAGATCTGCATTTCTCTGCGACCTCTGCGGTAAAATATCCTTCGTTTTTTCATAGAACTTTTGACAGTATCCTTGCAGGAGTAGTGATGCCTGTTCAAACCTAACAGATGTGCGGAACAAAATCAAGGTCTGTCGGTAGCAGTAATTGCGCCCCGAGCGTGTTTATGCTATCATCTGGTCATTATGAAGTAAGTATACAGCAGATGCCAATGGGGAGGTATCTCGTTAAAAGGAGGAAAGGATCATGAAGAGAGCAGGGGTAGTCCTATTGGTGGCGCTGTTCGCTGTGACGCTGACGGTATTTGCACAAGGGGACGACATCAAACAATCCCCAGCATGCAAGTATTGCGGCATGGACCGGGAGAAGTTCGGACACAGCAGGATGCTTATCGACTATGACGATGGAACGTCCGTGGGCACCTGCAGCATCCACTGCGCTGCCGTGGACCTGGCGCTGAATATCGACAAGACGCCGAAAGCGCTGATGGTCGGTGATGTCCTGACGAAGAAGCTCGTTGATGCCGAGAAAGCTACGTGGGTCATCGGCGGAAGCAAAATGGGCGTCATGACCAAGCGCGCCAAATGGGCGTTTGAAATGAAAGAGGATGCCGAGAAGTTCATCAAGGAGAACGGCGGGGAGCTTTCGACCTTTGATGAGGCGATCAAGCTGGCCTACGAGGACATGTACCAGGACACGAAGATGATCAGGGAAAAACGAAAGATGAAAATGAAGGGCATGCAGCACGGGCACAGGTGAGGAATGTCAGCCCTTGCACATTGCTGATGGAATTATTTCCACAAATGAAAACAATAAAGACGACATCAATAAAAATCTATTTTCTCGCAAAGACGCAAAGACGCAAAGAAAGCATAAACATCGTAAGAGTAAGAAATCGTCAGTTGTAGCAGACTGAGCAACAAGAACAACAGTACGTGCGCATTCAACAAGACACAAGTAAGTTCGAGGTGCATCTGAAGTTGTCTTCCTTTGCGTGCTTGGCGGCTTTGCGAGAGACAGGAGTATGTGGTTGCTGTTTGCGTTATTAGGATAAACTAGCTTTATTCAACCAGGGGAGATAGACAGGTGCGGAAACTAGCGGTCATCGCGGTGGCGGTTTGGCTCCTGAGCTGCAGCCAGGCAGACGCCGCGGAAAACAAGTTCATCAAGCCCGCGGACCGGGACAAGTGTCCCGTCTGCGGCATGTTCGTCGCCAAGTATCCTGACTGGGTCGCCGAGGTCGTGTTCAAGGACGGATCGTACGCGGTGTTCGACGGTCCCAAGGACCTGTTCAAATACATTGTTGACCTGAAGAGCTACGCCCCGGGAAGGAAGCAGAATGAGATCGAATCTGTCTTTGTGAGCGATTATTATGCGGTCAGGCCGATCGACGGCCGCAAGGCGTTCTATGTGCTCGGCAGCGATGTCTTCGGCCCCATGGGGCGGGAGCTGGTCCCTTTTGAAAAGGAAGCCGCAGCACGGGAATTCCTGAAGGACCACAGGGGCAGGAATATCCTCCGCTTCGACGAGATCACGTCCGACGTCCTGAAACAGCTCGATTGAATTTTAAATGCTCTGAAGCTTGATACAGTGTCGCCTACAGGTTCCTCCCACTTGATGGGGGAGGTTAGGCGGGGGTGATGTGCATGAATGCCGGATACTTCACCCTCCCCTTAGTCCCCTCCCATCGAAGGGAGGGGAGCGTTAAAGGAGCCAACATACCACGTAGTTTGCTGCGCGAAGGTTCATTAATGAGAAAATCCACCCTGTTCTTCATGTCCATCGCCGTCCAGTCCGTCCTGCTGCTCGGCGCGTTCACCCATGCAGCGTACCAGCGCGGGCGCGATGCGTCTGACCTCGGGGAAACGGCTGCACTGGTGAAGCGCCTTGGCCTGACCGATCTCTGCCTCTTTACCGAGGCCCGGTACACCCGCCATCCCACCCAGGCAGATCTGCACTCGCCGTTCCAGGACCATCCGATGTCGCTGGAACATTTTCCCTCGGGGTCGCTTCTGGGGCCGCGGAAAGGGATAGGGGACCAATAGCCATGGGCAACTGGTTCGAGCGGCAGCGAAACATCATCGACTTTACCCTTTCTTCCCTGGTCCGCAGAAAAGGAAAGAATATCTCTCTCCTGCTGGTGTACACCCTTCTGGTATTCCTGCTCGCTTCGGTCATGTTCTTTACCCACGCCCTCCGCAAGGAGGCCTCCCTCGTTCTTCAGGGAGCGCCCGAGATGGTGGTCCAGCGGATGTCAGCGGGACGGCACGAACTGATTCCGGCCCGCTACCTCGGCATGATCAAGGGGATCAGGGGCGTGAGCGGTGTGAGGGGCCGGCTTTGGGGGTATTACTTCGATCCCGTCATGAGCGCGAATTACACGCTCCTGGTGCCTGAGTCATCATCCCTCGGCGCGGGCAGCATCTCCATCGGCGAGGGTATATCCCGCTCACGACTGGCAAAGACCGGAGACCTTATCCCGTTCAGGCGATACGACGGGACGCCGATGGTGCTCACCGTCAGAGAAGTACTTTCATCACAATCGGAACTGGTCTCCTCCGACCTTATCCTCATAGCCGAGCAGGACTTCCGGAAACTCTTTGGCATGGCGCCGGACCTGTACACCGACATCGTCCTGACCGTGCGGAACGCCAAAGAGGTGGCCACCGTGGCGGGTAAGGTACGGAATCTCCTGCCCGACACCAGGCCGATCATGAAGAGCGAGATACTGAGGACCTACGACACCATCTTTGACTGGCGAAGCGGCATCATCGTGGTCATCCTGTCTGCGGCGGTTTTGGCCTTCATCATCTTCGCCTGGGACAAGGCCTCGGGTCTTTCGGCGGAGGAACGGAAGGAAATAGGAATTCTGAAGGCCATCGGGTGGGAGACCTCGGATGTCCTCCTCATGAAATTCTGGGAAGGGGCGGCCGTCTCCCTGACGTCCTTCCTGGCGGGGGTCCTGCTTGCCTACGTCCACGTATTTTTCACATCGGTGGTGCTCTTCGAACCGGTGCTCAAGGGATGGTCCACGCTCTACCCCTCGTTCAAACTCGTCCCGTTCATCAGTCCCTACCAGGTCGCGACGCTGTTCTTCCTCACCGTGGTCCCCTACACGGTGGCGACGATCGTTCCCTCATGGCGCGCGGCGACCATCGACCCCGATTCGGTGATGCGGTCATGATCGAGCTCAGGGACATACGAAAGGTCTTCAACGAGGGGAAGCCCCAGGCGCTCACCGCGGTTGACGGGGTAAGCCTCGTCCTCGATGCCCGCGTCGTGACCGTATTGCAGGGGCCGAGCGGATCGGGCAAGACGACGCTGCTCTCCCTGATCGGATGCATGGCGCGGCCCACCGAGGGGAGGATCCTGCTGGGGGAACGGGAGATCACCAGCCTGCCGGAGCGGTTCCTGACGGAGGTGCGCCGCACGACATTCGGGTTCATCTTTCAGCAGTTCAACCTGGTCAAGGGGATCTCCGCCCTGGAAAACGTCATGCTTCCCGCGTATCCGCTGGGCGAGTCCCATACCTCCCTGAAGAAGCGGGCACGCGGGCTGCTCGATCTGTTCGGCATCCTGCCGCGGGAGTCGTCGAAGGCCGAGTGGCTTTCGGGAGGCGAGGCCCAACGCACGGCCATCTGCCGGGCGCTGATCAACGATCCGCAGATCATCATCGCCGACGAGCCGACCGCCCATCTTGATACGAAGCTTTCGCGGGAGTTCATGGAGATCGTAGGCCGGCTTAAGACTGAGCAGAAGACCGTGATCATCGCGAGCCACGATCCGCTGGTGTACGGATCATCGGTTGTTGACCGCGTTGTCTCCATGCGTGACGGAAAGATCGAGGCAGCAGGACAATGATCCTTCATCCCGCGATCATCGCGCTCCTGGTATCATCCCTTCTTATCACCAGCCTGGTCCTGTTCGCGTTCTGGTACGGCGTCAAGATCATTCGCTTCTGGGACCTCCGGAGCGGCAGCAGCCTGCAGCTGGACCTCGAACGGCGGACCTACCTCATATCCACGGTCCTGGCCTATGTTTTCGGCTTCCAGCTTGTGTCCCTTTTTCTTCTCATCTATACGGCGGACAGCCTCAGCACGCTCTTTACGGGGGCCATGTGCGCCGCCGGGACATTTAATGTCAATGCCTACGGCTATCCGTTGCTGGTCCTGAAAGTCATGAACTTCCTTTTGGCAGGTCTGTGGCTTACGGTCAACTATGCGGACAACCGGGCCTACGACTACCCGCTCATCAGGAAAAAGTACGCCTTTCTTCTACTGCTCGCGCCGTTCATTGTGCTGGAGACATATCTCCAAGCCCGGTATTTTCTCGGTCTCAGGCCTGACGTGATCACGTCCTGCTGCGGGAGCCTCTTCAGCGCTAATTCGTCCAGTGTAGCCGGCGACCTCGCGGCGCTTCCGGCCATTCCCCTGCAGTATGCCTTCGCCGGGATCATGGTATCGACGATCGCTCTTGGTGCAGCCGTTGCGGTCACGGGAAGAGGAGGGTATGCATTTTTCTTCGCATCGGGAGCGGCATTCATCATGGGGATCGCTTCCCTGATCTCCTTCATTTCCCCGGCGATCTACGAGTTGCCGACCCACCACTGCCCATTCTGCGTCCTCCAAAAAGAATATGGCTATATAGGGT
>CAYPOT010000064.1:0-20510 GCA_964412455.1 uncultured Nitrospiraceae bacterium
CCTGCGTGGCCGCCCGAATCAGGGCAACCACATAGGGTTGCCCCTACGGAATTCCGCAATTCATTCGTTACTTCCCCGCCACGCTGATCTTCCTGCCTTCGAGCCGCCCGCTCTTCTGGTCCGCGACGACCCGGTCGCCTTTCCTGAGGCCCGTCACCACTTCGACCTGGTCCCCGTGCTCGGCGCCGAGCTGGACCATCTGGAACAGAGCGGTATCGTCGCCGGAAACGATATACACGCCGTTGATGCCGGACATTTCCACCACCGCCGTCTTCGGCACCACGATGGCCTCGTGCTTGCCGAGCGTAAAGAAGGCCTTGCCGTACATGCCGGTGATGAGCCCCTTGTCGGCGGGGATGTCGATCTTCACAATGAACGAATGGGTCCGGATGTCGGACGCGGGAACGACCTGGGACACCTTGCCGGCAATGTCCTTGCCGGGCATGGCGTCGATCTGCACCTTGACGGCAGCGCCGGGCCGTATCTGGAGGATGTCCTGTTCCCTCACCGTCACCTCGAGTCTCAGGTTCCTGTTGTCCTCGATCTTGATGAGGGGCTGGCCGGGCATGGCCATTTCGCCCAGGTTGATGTGCTTTTCCACGATCTGGCCCGCAATGGGCGCCGCGATGTTCGTGTAGCTTTCCATGGCCTTCGCCGCCCGGAGGCCCGCCTGGGCCGTCTCGAGCCCGAGGGTCGCCTGGTCCATCTCCATTTGCGTTGATGCTGTCGCGTCGTAGAGGCTCTTGATGCGGTCATACTGGAGCTTCGCGTTGTTGTACGCCGCCTGGGCCTGGATCGCCTGGGCCGTGATCTCGCCGCTGTCGATCTTCATCAGGAGCCTGCCTGCGGCCACCCGGTCCCCCTCGTGGACGTTGAGGGCGATCACCCTGCCCATCACCTTGCCCGAGAGCACCGAGGAGTTCTTCGAGCTCAACGCCCCGCCTGCGGTCACTACCGATTCGATCATGCGCGGCTCGACCGTGACGACGGAGACCGCGATGGACCCTTCGGCTTCCGGCGCGCCTGCGGTGCCGCTCTGCTTCCCGAGGACCCGGTAGCCGACGCCCGCGATCACCGCGAGCGCAATGACGGCGATTCCGGCAAAAAGCACTTTTTTGTCGAGCTCTTTCAGCTTGTTTTCGATGGAATGGATATTGATCATGACTGTTTCTCCCTTAAGTTCTGAAACACTGGTCCGTTCCTTCTTAAATTCTATCACAAAGTGCCCGACGCCAGCTTCAGTTCGGCGGCGGCGACATTGTTGTCGTAAAGTGCCTGAAGCGCTCCGGTCTTTGCCCGGATAAGCGCGTTCTCCGCTCCCAGCACGTCGACGAGGGTGGTCATCCCCGCCTCATAGCGTTTCTGCACTATTCTGAAACCTTCCTCCGCTTCCTGCACCGATGACGAGGTCGCGGCGATGCGGTCGATCGAGGCGGCGAGGTTGTAGTACGCCTGCCGCACCTGCAGCTGCACGCCCGACCGCATCTGCTCATCCAGCGCCCGCATCCTTCCGGAGTTCGCCGCCGCCTCGCGGACATGCGACGTGGTGACCAGGCCGTCGAAGAGGTTCCATTGGAGCACCGCCATCACCGCCCAGCTTTTCGCGTCATTTCCGGCGACCCGGTCGCTGTTCCAGTCCACCTGGCCCATCAGGTTGAGGCTCGGGACGTAATCGGTCCGCGCCTGCTTGACGTTCGCTTCGGCGTTCTTCCGGTTGAGCCCCAGGGACACGAGGTCCGGCCGCAGGGACAGGGCCTCCGCGATCGTCTCGTTCAGGTCTTCCTTCAGCTCGTTCACAGACAGGGCGCCCGCAACCTCGAACGCCGAGTCCTGCGGCACGCCCATGGCGAAGTTGAGGTTCGCCGCGGCCAGTTTCACCCCGTTCGCGGACCGCGTGGCCATCTCCTTCACTTCGGCGTACTGGACCTTTGCCCGGAGCAGGTCCGACTGGAGCACCGCGCCGGCCTTGAACCGCGCATCGGCCAGCTTCACGTTCGCCGCGCTCGTCTCGAGCGACTGGACCGCCACCTTATCGTACTCCTGCGCGAGCAGCAGTCCGTGGTACGCCTTCACGACATTGAATACCGTCTCCTGCCGCGACCGGTTTCGGTCCTGCATCGCCGCCTCGCGGGCAAGCTTCGCCTGCTTCACGCCCAGGTATTCCCTGCCGCCGTTGAACACGGGCTGCACCACGCTGAGCCGCGTGTTGTAGTTCGAAATCGTATCGGGATCGTTCATCCCCGCCGGATCAAAGTCCGACGGCGTCACGATCTCCTGGTTCAGCTTGGTGCCGAATACCATCAGCGGATTGTCCGTCTTGCTCCAGGTCTCGGACAGCGTCACCTTCGGCAGGAACCCCGAAGAGGACCTGAGCACGCCGGCACGGGCCGCGTCGACCTGGGCATCGGCCGCTTTGAGGCCCGGGTTGTTCTTGAGCGCCGTCTCGACAGCCTGGTCCAGCGTGAGCGGCTCCGCGGCATAGACCGTCGCCGTCACGGCCAAAAGCAGGAGCAGGAGAAGCCCGGCATAGGCAAGAATGAGCTTCATGGTATCAGTCCTCCCCTTCAAAATTTAGGAAGCCCTCATGAACGCGGCGCCCTGCGTCATGTTCCAGGCTAGAATGCCGCCGTCCAGATTCTTGACCGTATATCCAAGCCTCGCAAGGTAGGCCGCGGCAAAGGCGCTCCGGTTGCCCACCCGGCAATAGGCCACGATCTCCTTGTTCCTGGGCAGCTCGGCAACCCGGTGAGCAAGTTCCTGGACGGGGATCAGCTGCGAGCCGTCGATTGCCTGTGACGCGTTCTCCGCCGGTGTCCGCACATCGAGAAGAAGGAAATCCTCGCCTTTTTCCCGTTTTTCCCTGAGCTCGTCCGGGGATATGTTGTCGAATCCATGATTTTTGAAAAACATTGTTCTCTCCCATAGCTACGTTCAATTCTATCATTAAAAAGCTCGAACAATGGACACCGCCAGGGTATCCCTCCGGGGGAGGAGGAAAGGGGGATAGGCAGTGCCCATTGCTCGGCTTTATGTACCTCTCTATTACAACTGCCGTGCCAAAACACTAAACCGTGTTTTTTCAGTTGGTTAACGATATACGCGGAGCAACGGAGATAGGACGATGAGGAAAATATTGTCGAGGCTATTTTGAGCTTTTATAAGATTATGCTGTATTTAAAGGAAATTTCGGCTTAATTCCACTCGACAATTCTGTCGCCGGCATGAGGGATAAACTTAGAAACGGCAGTTGACACAAATAAAATCGGACACGATCGGATTCTTGTCAGTAAGCTCTTCGAAATTGGTAACTCAGAAATAAAATCAGGAATAAAATTCTTGTCAAAATGAACAAAATATTTGCGCCGCAAAAAAAACGCAAGAGCCGCAGATAGGAATGAGTTCCTTTGTGCATTTTGTGCCTCTTTGCGGCTAATGGATATTGAATTCTTCGTGTCTTTGTGTCTTCGTGGCAGCTTTGGTTTCGTCCTTTCGGGGAGGGAAGGCTCCGCCCCTCGCAGGCATTGACATCACCTGCCGAGGCATGATAAGGTTACACTACTAATTCACACAAGGGGGACTGTATGCGGGGAAAGATCGCTTGTATCCTCATGGTCATGATGCTCATTGCCTTCGCGCCGGCCGGCTGGGCCGTAGAAGAAGAGCCGTTGTTCGACACAAAGGCCGCCGCGGCCGGTCTGGAGAAGGGCCTTGGTCTTGTCAAGGCAAAGAAGTTTGATGAGGCCGTCCAGGCGTTCGAAGAGGCCGCCGCCACCAATCCCGATGTGGAAGCAGAGGCCTATTACTACGCGGGATACGCCTATTATCTGAAGAGCAGGTCCGGCGATGAGGACAGCAGGCAGCTGTCCGTTGAATACTTCGACCGCGCCTACGAGATCAACCCCAACTTCTCACCGAACAAGTTCATACCCGGAGAACCCATGCCCGGTCCCGCGGCCCAGCAAGACGGCGACATGACACCGGCTTCGATCGCACCGGCCGGAACGCTGGCGATCCCGCCGGTAGAGCAGGCACCGGAAGCACCTACGGATCCTGAGACTTCGCAGACCGAACAGCCCGCTGAACAGCCGAAGCAGTAGAAATCCCGAGATGCCGCAAAGAAGGAGAACTAACTAAATGAAGCTACACATAATAATCGAACAAGACGAGGCTGGCTATTATTGTGCCGAGGTTCCCGCTCTTCCCGGGTGCTTTTCCCAGGGAAAAACATCCGAGCAAGCCATCGCAAATATCAAAGAAGCGATTGAGGGCTGGCTGGAGGTCATGGAAGCCAAACAGGAGTTCGATCCAAGCCGGTTCATCGAGGTCGCTGTTTAATGGCGGAGGGCCTGAAGCTCTGTTCCGGCGCCGACGCGGTCCGCAAATTCCAAAAAGCGGGCTGGACACCGGTGCGTCAGAAATGATCACATGTAATGCTGACGAAGCCAGGCTATCAATGGACATTATCAATCCCTCAACATAACGAACTCGGCCCCGGACTGCTTCGCAAATTATTGCGGCAGGCAGGTCTGGCTGACGAGGAATTCAACAACCTGTAATCCTCTCCCTGCGACACAGCCCTGACTTTATATTTCACAATCAGAATTCAGCCATCCTCAATGAGCAGTTATGCGTCTGACACTTGATGCTTCCTCAACGCCCGCCGAACATAGTACTCACGAAACGCGGTTAAGGACTGAATCCAGGAGCGAACGAGTTCTCCGTAGCTTGCTGCGGGGTTAGCGAGCGATAAGAAGAAAGATAACTACCTTGAGGATCGAATATTCCTGAAGCGTGCTGCAGGGAGCTTCAATAAAAAACCCGGCTATATTGGATAGCCGGGTTTTTTCTTTGTTCCGTTCGCCGGGGTGGCCCTGTGGCCGATTTCTTATCCGTTTTCAGTAAGCACTCCGAGTATCAACGTCACCTATATTCCCGCGCTTAAACTCTTACCTGAACCGCATCTCTCTCCGGCAGAAGGATTGCCCATGACTCAACACCTTGATCAAAATGGTCGAGCGGCGCCGTCATTTTAATGACCTAATTAGTTTATCACCAATCGATCGGGAAATAATCCTTAAGAAATTTCCCGCACCAGTGCCTGCCGGTCAGGATCCCGTCAAAGAACGGATCGCAGACCCGCGCCGCACCATCGACAATGTCCAGGGGCGGCTGGAAGTCATGCACCTCCTGCTTGAACCGGGAAAGTTCCACCGGATCTTCATCAGTGACCCATCCGGTGTCGACGGCATTTACATAAATGCCGTCCCTGGCCAGATCCTCGGCCGAGGTATGAGTCATCATATTTAAGGCTGCTTTTGCCATGTTCGTATGTGGATGCCGGGCGTCCTTCTTGAACCGGAAGAACTTCCCTTCCATGGCCGTAACATTGACGATATGCTTTTGACCGGTAGGATCGCGCCTCATGAGTGGTGTCAATCGATTGCATAGAACGAACGGGGCCACGGCATTTACCAACTGGACCTCAAGCATTTCCGTGGTCGCGATCTCTCCCATTCGTAAACGCCAGCTGTTCGTCCTGCGCAGGTCCACTTGTTGAAGGTCGGCATCGAGCTTCCCTTTCGGGAATATCTCTTCAGACACAAGAGAATCATCGTGACGGTAGGGGATCTGAGACAGCCGGGCTGATTCCCGCAGGCCGATCCCCGGCCCCCGGTCATGCCATGCCACGGCAAGAGCGGCGCCCGTCTCGTCGCCGCCAGTGCAAAAGGCCGCGATCTGTTTCTTGCACGCCTCATGGTCGCCGAGGAGCCTTCGCGCGTCGTCGGTCAAAGCAGCGCAGCCCCTGCTCTCATTTTCCGCGAGATGGGCATAAAAGCCCGCGGGCCGCCTGACGGTCTGGGCGGCATTGTTGATCAGGATGTCGAGACGTCCATAGCGCTGCTCTACATAGTCGGCAAAGATCTCAACGCTGGGGATATGCCTCAGATCGAGACCATGCACATGCAGCCGATCTCCCCATGCGGCGAACCCCTCTTCCCGGGAATAGCGGAGGGCCGCGTCGACGGGAAACCTGGTCGTCGCGATCACCGTGGCGCCGGCGCGCAGCATCATGAGCGTTGCCTGGTAGCCGATCTTCACCCGCGCGCCGGTAATGAGAGCGACCTGCCCGTGAAGGGATGCCGTCTGAAATCGTTTTTGGTAATTCAGGTCCCCGCATTTTTTGCACAGGGTGTCGTAATAAAAGTGCAGATCGAGGAACTCTTCTTTGCAAACATAGCAATTACGGGGCGAATGCAGCCGCTCAGCCTTCTGCTCCGATCCGGACGGGTCAGCTGCGATCTGCGCGGGCGCCCTGAAGGTCGGATCCATGCGCGCCGAACGGATACCGGTCGAATTTCTGGCGCGTCGATCTTTCTCAAGGGTCGACAGGCGCTGCGTTCTGTCCAGGGTCTTGTTCCGTTTTTTCCGTTCCCGCCTGTCGGGCCGCGATATCTCCCCGGAAGCTTTCAGAAGAGCGATCCGCTGTTCATCGGGAAGGGTCGCAAGCAGTGCCGCGTCGTTTGCGAGGTCTTTCAGTGTCGAAATGCATTTTTCAATTTCTTCGGAAGATTTTATCATCATGGTACGTTGTCTGCTTTCTTGCATCACTTGCGACCCGATCAAAGTGGTGACAGCTTCTTTGCGTATGGCTTTTACTTCTGCCTCCAGATGGCACAACAACGAGTCCACACGCCGTGAAGCGGGCGGCGTGGAACGACAGGTTAGATTTGTTTTTATTTTGAGAAGTTTGGATATAAATTATGTAATAAACCCAACAAGACGAACACGCCAATACACGATAAAACAAAGCCCACGACTCTTATTAGGATGGGCCTCGCTGAAAGTTGCTCTATTTGTTTTCGTAAAAGTTGGATATCCTCTTCCGAAGGCCTTCCAGTCGGCCGAGCAAAAGATCGAAAATATCTTGTTACTTCATCGGGCTTGACTAGAAAAATAATGCCGGCAGCTATAAATCCGCTCGGAGGAAGTAAAATTATAAATTCTATCATCAGAGGGTCACATCCTTTCAAATCTAACATTGGGATACTTGCGGACGTTGATACCTGACAAGCATTCAGCCTGATCATCACAGAATGATGGTCGTTCCTTCAACCTTCTTATAATGCCTGACATCGAAAGTGGCGACATTTGTACATTCCTTCGATCTCATATACGCGATATTATAGGCGTCGATGAAGTCCATATTTCCCGACGCGTAGAGGCCGACCGCATGGCTGATCTTCGCATGATTGGCTATTTTGAGGTTCCGCGAGGCAAGGAGGGTGGTGAGCACTTCGGTGACCTCTTTCCGGGTGAACCCGTAGAAGGATTCAAGGACCCAGACGATCTCGGCTATGACGAGTTCGCTCGTTTCAAGTTTGACCGTTCCTGCTTCGGCCTTTTCGAACAACGCCCGCGCTTTTTCATACTGGGCCTCCACGTCCCTCACGAAAAAACGCAGAAACACGTTGGTATCGACAAAAACAGTGGAGTCCATGCGCTAGACGCCTTCCCGGGCGATCTTCCGGGCAACAGCCTTTTTTGCGGATTCCCGCTCGCTCCCGGTCCCCACCTTCCTTCCCTTGGCGATGCCGCCGAGGTTCAGAAGGGACTTTCGTTCTTTTCGCCTGAGGATGAGCACATTATCCTTCACTTCGAACTGCAGGCTGTCCCCTTCCTTGATGTGGAACCGGTCACGGACAGGCTTGGGGATCGTAACCTGCCCTTTTTTCGTTACGGTCGACATATTCCTACCTCCAATTCAGTATTACCGTTATTTTAGGTATTACCGGAACGGAAGTCAACGGAAAAGGAGGGCGCCCGGAAGGTCTGCCATGTCACAGGCTAAAGAGTCATTTTTCCGTTCATACAGCCGAAACTCGAGCGGGGACACATCCTGCGCTTCTTCCTGTGACACCAGTTCGAGCTCATCAGGGATGGAAGGAAACCTGACGTCGCCTTCGACCTTCGTCCGCACGACCGTCAAATAGACCCTGTCCGCCAGGGGCATGACATCGCGGAACAACGTCTCCCCGCCCAGCACAAAGGCCTCGTCGGCTGTCCCGCATGCATCAAAAGCGGACCGAAGGTCATGCACGACGATGCACCCTTCCGCGTGATACCCGGCCTGACGCGTGACCACGATGTTCTTCCTGCCGTCCAGCGGTTTGCCGATGCTCTCGTAGGTCTTCCGTCCCATGATGACCGGATGGCCCAGGGTAAGCCTGCGAAACCGCCGCAGGTCGACCGGCAGATGCCACGGGAGCCGGTTGCCCCTGCCGATGACGCGGTTCTCGTCCATTGCCGCGATAATGGAGATGATCATGATAGCAACTGTATCGAGGCAATAGAAAACTTTAAGTAACCACGGATCCCGACCGTGTCGGGACACACAGATAAAGGCGCTACCTGTTCGTTTCTAACCGTGTGTCCGCGCAGCGGACCTGTGGTTAATAGTATTTTCCTGCCTGCAAATGTCACACTGTCCCCTTGAGATACTTCTGCCGCTTCGCCTCCGGGAACCGTTCGATGGCGTACCGAAGCGCTGTCCGCGGCATTGTTCGATGGTGCTTCTTCAGAAAGCCCTCAAGCACCGCGACATCCTTCTTCCCCACCTCGCGCAGCATCCATCCCACGGCCTTGTGCATCAGATCGTGATCGTCGTCCAGCAGCATCTCCGAGAGCGCGAGGGCGTCAGCAAAGTCGCCCTTCCGTATATAGGGGAAGGTCGCCAGTATGGCGATGCGCCGCTCCCAGAGGTTCTTCGACCGAACAAAACGGTAGAGCAGCGACCGCGAGCTACGATCAAGATAGCGACCGACGATCTTCGGCGCCGAGAGATCCACGAGGTCCCAGTTGTTGATGTACTTCGTATTTTTCAAATACAGCGTGTAGATCCGCTTCCTTGTTTTGTCATCGCCCTTCTCAAACTTAAGCACCATCAGCAAAAGCGCAAGAAGCCGTTCTTTATGGATCGATGACCGGAGAAGCTTCAGGACCTCGGCAAGCGGCGCGTTGGCGAACTCCTTCACCGTCCACCTGATGTTCGGCACCATGACGCCGAGGAAAATGTCCCCTTCGCCGTACTGTCCCGGCCCGGTCTTGAAGAAGCCCTGGAGGAGCCACGCCTTGTCCTTGCTGGCGAACTGGCGGAGGTATGTTTGGATCTTCTGTGCGGTCATGGGATTAAAGTTATGGAAGCAACAATCTCATAATAGAATCGCCCTATCGCGGCCCCACTCTCGTCATTTCCGCAACGGTTCTGAGCGGGAATCCAGTCTGCGCCATCCAACCTTCTGGATCCCCGATAGAAACATTCGGGGATGACGGAACATGGTATGCACAGCCCTTTTGTTCATTCCGCACTCCGAACTCCGCACTCCGAAATTGTTTCATAGCGCTTCCGCCTTTGCCGTGCTGTGCACCGCCGCGATGAAGGTTTCCTGCAGCTCGTCCTCGGTAATGCCGAACTTCTTCCCGACGAGCCCCTCCACCTCCGCGATCAGGGCCATGGCGTCCATACGGTATTTCTTGAGGAGATAGTTCTTGCTCGCGCCGTGGGCATAGACGTCCTGGAGGCCGATGCGCACGAGCTTCCTGTCCATGCCTGCCTCGGCCATCTGCTCGGCGATGATGGAGCCGAGCCCGCCGACGATGGTGTGGTTCTCCATGGTGATGACGCCGTGCTTCGACCGGGCGATGGCGTCCATGACCGTCTTATCGTTAAACGGTTTGAGCGTCGAGATGTGCATGTGCTGGACCGAGAGGCCGCGCTTCTGGAGTACCTGCACTGCCCGCATGGCCTCTTCGGTCATGATGCCGGAGGAGAGCACGGTTATGTCCTCGCCTTCCGATACCACCCGCGCCTTCCCGAACTCCATGGGGGTGCTGAAGAGCCGCGGGATCTCGCCCCGCAGCATGCGCACGTACACGGGGCCGTTGATCTTTTCGATGACACCGAGCACGGACTCCACATCGGCCGCGTCACCGCAGTCGAGGATGGTCATATTCGGCAGCGACCGCATGACCGCCACGTCCTCGATGGCCTGGTGGGTCGCCCCGCCCGGCGTAGTGATGCCCGGCAGGAACCCGATCATCCGGACGGGAAGGTTGGGATAGGAAACGGACATGGCGATCTGGTCGAATGCTCTTCTATATATGAAGACCGCGAAGGTGTGCACAAAAGGGATGAACCCTTCCCGCGCCAGGCCGCTCGCCCAGGAGAGCATGTTCTGCTCGGCGATGCCCATGGACAGGAAGCGGTCGGGATAGGCATCCCGGAACAGATCGATCTCCGTGGAGCTGGTGAGATCAGCCGACAGTACCAGCACCTTTGGTTTGTCAGCCGCCCATTTCACGAGATTCTTCGCATGGACCCGCGAGACGATCTCCGGGCCTTCTCTTTTTCCCTCTCCGAAGATGATGCCCCCCTCACCTCTTATCCTCTCCCTCAGAGGGGAGAGGACGGAAGGAGAGGGTGAGTCTCTATCAACGGGCGGGGTGAGGGGTGCCTTGGCACCGCTGAGCTGCTCGAACGCCGCGGCGTACCGCGCCTTCTCGTCGTCCGACGTGAAACGGACGTAGTGCATCTTCGGAGCGCGGGACTTGAGCGCTTCGATACCTCGCGCAGCATCAGTATCGCACAGCACGACCACGGGCCTGCCGTCGGGCGTGACCGAACCCGCGTCCGAGAGCTTCTTGATGTCGTGGCCGTTCACCCGGAAGACCCTGGCGCCGAAGGCCTCAAGCCGTTTGTCCAAAGGCTCCACGTCCATGACGTTGCACATCTTGCCGTCGCACTGGAAACCGTTCACGTCCACGTAGATGATCACGTTGTCGAGCATGTGGAACGACAGGGCCTGGAGCGCCTCCCAGGTCTGGCCAATCTGGAACTCGCCGTCGGACATGAAGATGAAGACCCGGCCCTTCTCGTTCTTCCGCCTGCGCGCCATGGCGATCCCGGCTGCCTGGCTGATG
Source organism: uncultured Nitrospiraceae bacterium (assembly GCA_964412455.1). Taxonomy (GTDB): domain Bacteria; phylum Nitrospirota; class UBA9217; order UBA9217; family UBA9217; genus JAAXXJ01. Next base: position 10,978 of record CAYPOT010000064.1, read on the forward strand.
CCCTGGCCCAGCGATCCGGTCATGGTCTCCATGCCGGGAGAATGCTCGGCGCCGATCATCTCGACGACGCTGCCGTCCTTGTTGAACTGAGAAAGGCCTTCCTCCGCCATGCGGCCCGTCTCGATGAGCGTCGCGTACAGAACGAGGGCATACTGGGCTGGCGACAGGAAAAACCGGTCCTTGTTCGGGCCGGGGCCGTTGAAGGCCGCGCCGGTGAAATAATCGGGATTATCGGGTCCAGGCACGCCGGGGAAGGGCTTCGGCACGAGCGGGGTTTTGATCATCCCCAGGTCCATCACCTTCACGTACAACGTCGACAGGATCTCCGCCGACGAGCAGGCCTGGGACAGGTAGCCGCCGTTGTTGTTGATCGTATGCTCCAGCACCCGCCGCCTGATGCCCGCGGCGACGCGCTTGACGTCGTCCTGCCAGGTCGTCGCTTCCGACTTCTTAACTGCCTTCTTCATAGAGTTCCGATTCCCCTTACAATAATATTAGCCACTAAGGCGCTAAGACGCAAAAAAAATATATAATTGCTGGTTTCGTAAAAAGCCGTCATACCCGCGAAAGCGGGCATCCAGGGGTCGCTTACAATTTTGAAAAGACTGGATCCCCGATAGAAGCACTCGCGGATAACGATCAGAAAGATGCACTAAAAAGACTGATCTTCTCTGTGCTCTCTGTGCCTCTGTGGCGAAAAGGTTATTGTGTTGGCGTTGATTATCACGCAAGGGTGTTTCGGAGTCAAGGCGAAATTGTCCGCACGCTCGCAGGAGAACGGGCTTTCCTCCAGGACCATCCCCGTCCGACGACGCCCGGCGGTACCATCCGCTCAGCACTTTATCATTGATTCATGGCTGTCCAGTGTGTTATTCTTCTTTTCGCACTTGAAACAAGCCTGCAACCGGCAGACAGATACGCGTCTTCCAATACGACACACGAGGTTCACGTCCATGCCCTACAAAGCCTGGTTCCAATGCATCAACGAGAAGTGCAACGAGACCTATCCGCTCAACACGGTCATCTACCGCTGCAAGAGCTGCGATTCGCTGCTGGAAGTGCGGCACGACATGAAGGCCCTGGCCCATCGCAACGCCAAGGCCTGGATGAAGCTCTTCGAAGACCGCTACAAGTCCACCCAGTGGCCCTTCGGCTCGGGCATCTGGGGCAAGAAGGAATGGGTCCTGCCGCAGATCCACAACGACAACATCGTCTCGCTCTACGAGGGAGGCTCCAACCTGTTCTGGGCCGAGCGGTTCGGCAAGCTGATCGGCGTGGACAATCTCTGGCTGAAGCTGTGCGGCAACTCACACAGCGGCTCGTTCAAGGACCTCGGCATGACGGTGCTCGTCTCCCAGGTCAAGCAGATGATCAGCGAGGGCGCGCCGATCCAGGCGGTGGCCTGCGCCTCCACCGGCGACACCTCGGCCGCGCTGGCCGTCTACTGCGCCGCCGCGGGCATCCCGTCCATCGTGCTCTTGCCGAAGGGCAAGATATCCATCGCCCAGCTCGTCCAGCCCATCGCCAACGGCGCCCTGGTCCTGTCGCTGGACACGGACTTCGACGGCTGCATGCGCGTCGTGCAGGAGATCACCAAGGACGAGACCATCTACCTGGCCAACTCCATGAACTCGCTCCGGATCGAGGGCCAGAAGACCGTGGGCATCGAGATCGTCCAGCAGTTCGACTGGGAAGTGCCCGACGTCATCGTCATCCCCGGCGGCAACCTGGGGAACGTCTCGGCCCTCGGCAGCGGTCTGCTCATGATGCGCGATCTCGGCCTGATCACCAAACTGCCGAGAATTGTAGTGGCCCAGGCGGAGCGCGCCAATCCGCTTTACCGTTCCTATCAGAAAGACTTTTCGTCCTTCGAGCCCATGGAGGCGCAGAAAACGCTGGCCAGCGCGATCCAGATCGGCAATCCGGTGAGCGTCGAGAAGGCGATCCGCACGATCAAGCAGTTCGACGGCATCGTCATGGACGCCACCGAACAGGAGCTTGCCGATGCCGCCGCCCTCGGCGACACCACCGGCATGTTCAACTGCCCGCACACCGGCGTCGCTCTCGCCGCGCTGATCAAACTGATCAAGGCCGGCAAGATCGACAAGGCCGAGCATGTCGTGGTCATTTCCACGGCGCACGGCCTGAAGTTCACGGACTTCAAGGTCAACTATCACGAAGAGAAGCTGGGATTCCCCAGCAATTACGCCAACAAACCCATCGATCTGCCGCCGACCGTAAGCGCGGTGAAGAAGGCGCTGGAACAGGCATTACAGAAGAGGAGAACCATCAATGGCTAAGAAACCGTCAGACCCCACAAAGTGGAACCCGGCCACCCTCGGCATCCACGGCCTTGACCGCGTGCACCACGCCCATTTCGCGGTCTCCACGCCCATCGTCCATACGTCCAACTACTACTTCAACACCACCCAGGAAGTCTACGACTTCATGAAGGCCAAGAGCGAAGGCAAGGTGATCCGCGAGCACGAGTACGGCCGCTACGGCAATCCGACCCAGACCGAATGCGAACGCAAGCTGGCCGCCATCGAAGGCGCCGAGAGAGCGGTCCTTTTTGCCAGCGGCATGTCCGCCGTGATCCTGACGCTCATGACCTTCATGCGCCGCGACGGCCACATCATCTTCACGAGCGACTGTTACCGCCAGACGCGCGACTTCGCCGCGAACCTGCTGGCCGAGTTCGGCATCCAGGTCTCGATGGTGGACCCGACCGCTGAGGCCATTGAAAAAGCCATCCGGCCAAACACGAACATCATCTTCACCGAGTCGCCCACGAACCCCTATCTGCGGTGCCTGGACCTCGAAGCGGTGGTGAAGGTCGCGAAGCAGCACAAGGTCATGACGATCATCGATTCCACGCTCGCGACGTCCTACAACCTGAAGCCGCTGGAGATGGGCGTGGACGTGGTGATCCACTCGGCGACCAAGTACCTGGGCGGCCACAACGACCTGCTCGCCGGGGTCTCCCTCGGCTCGGACAAGCTCATGAACGACATCTATCGCATGCAGCGCATGATCGGCGCCACGCCCGGTCCCCTCACCTGCTTTCTGCTGGAGCGCGGCCTCAAGACCTTCGGCCTCCGCATGAAACACCACAACGAAGCGGGTCTCGCCGTCGCTCGCATGCTCGAATCGCACCCCAAGATCGAGAAGGTATGGTATCCCGGCCTGGACTCCCATCCCGATCGGGCGATCGCTAAAGCGCAGATGAAGGGATTTGGCAGCGTGGTCACCTTCCTGCTCAAGGGCGACGACGCGAAGACCCGGAAGTTCATCGACTCCCTCGAACTTTTCCTGATCACGCCGAGCCTCGGCGGCAGCGAGAGCCTCGTGACCCAGATGTGGATGATGTCGTTCTTTGATTATCCCGAGGACTACCGGAAGAAGATAGGCATGTCCGACAACCTCGTGCGCCTCGCCATGGGCCTCGAGGATGTGGACGATTTGCTGGCCGATCTGAAGCAGGCACTGGAGAAGGTATAGCAAAACCGTTTGGGACGCGGATTTACGCGGATGCACGCGGACAAATAAGTGCAACAGCATCATATACAAAAGGCAGGTGGTCATGAAGACCGCCTGCCTTTTTCTTTCAGGCCATCACCCACCCCGCCCAGCCTCCCCTTGCCAAGGGGAGGTGTGGAGGGGTTGTTCAGGACGCGAAGGGGATGTGCAAAATAAGGGTGGAATATCCTATACAATACTTCTACTGCAGCCGGGTCCCGCACTTATCGCACCGCTGCCGGTGAATATTGCCGCCCAGATGCTTGTCGCATGATGGACATCGCCAGTTAAAGACGGTGAAACCCACGAACGAGGCGAAGCTGATGGCCTGCAGCCCGAACAGCGTCCGCCCGGAGAACGCACCCAGGAAATCGGGGCGCTTATAGAGCACCGCGGCCAGAAGCATAAGGAACATCGCGACCGCGATCGCCGCGATCTGACGGCTCTGGCGCGCACTGTACTCCTGCATGATCGCCTTGTTGTCCCGTTTACGTGTCATATCAGCGTTTCCTTTTCAAAAAGAGTTATCCCTGAACTGCGTACTTCGCAATCGTGGTTCCTGACCCTTGATCCTCGATTATTCCACCGCGACCTTGATCACGATCTTCATGACCGGCAACGGTCCATCTGCCGCCAGTTTGGGTGCGTGGGCGTCCTCCGGCCAGAGCACGGCCAGCTGCCCGGCCTGCAAAAACACCGGCGTCCACGTCCCTTTCTTTACCGTGCCGAAGCAGATGTCTTTCTTCTCATCATAGGTCTCGGTGATCTTCATCTTCTCTGCGCGCACCCAACCGATGACCTCTTCGCCCGATGCGATGAACTGGACATCGATATACTTCCGATGATATTCGAACTTCGGGGCCGCCGCCGGCGCCGTTGCATACCGCTGGACCAGGGCGAACACCCTGTCGCCATCAATATCCACCCTGCCATCGGGAAGTCGGCGAAGGTCCTTTCCCCGCAGAAAGTCGAACGCCTTCCTCAGGGAAGGCGTCACCAGGACCTGATGGTCGATGTGGTTGAGGTCGGCAACGATCATCAGCGATCACACCACACTGGGAACTCCGCACTCAGCACTGTCGTTGTCTCCTTGTCGCCGCGTCGCTTAAAAGCGCCTGTTTTTTGGCTCCGCGTCCGCATCTGCGTCCCCCTGTCCGGTTCTAACTACCGCCCCCGCCCGCCGCTCGATCTTCCCGGTGGCGTCTTTTTCTCCGATTTCAGGATCATGCCGATGTACTTATTGATCGGGTTCGAGCGGTCGAGGAACGTCACGGGCGGCTGTTTCCGCTCGCCCAGGCCCTGAAGTTCCTTCTTGAGCTCGCCATTCCCGCTGTCGAACTTCAGCCCTTTCTTGAGCGCGTCGATGGCGTCCTTCTTTTTGCCCGCGGCGACGAAGGCCCTCCCGAGGTTGAGATAGACCACCGGATAGAGCACCTCCTCGTTGAAGGACCCCTGGTTCTTCAACAAAAGGATCGCCCGTTTGCAGTTATCGACACCGCTCCGGTACTTCTTGTCCACGATCGCCTGGAGACAACCGTAGTAGGAGAGGACAAGCGGTTCTTCGGGAAACCTGACAGTCGCCTGCAGCAGGAGACTATAGGCGTCCTTGTGTTTTCCGCTCCTGAGGTTGGCGCGCACCGCCCGGAGATAATCACTGGGCTTGCTCTCTTCCTGTCCTTCGGGAAGTGGTGGTTCTCCCGTGCCCCCGGGCTTGTTCATATCGCTTTTATGTTCCATGGTCGTCTCCTCGTCCGTATGTCATTACAAACGAATTATGCCGGTCTCGCAACAACGCGATATCAGACCTTTCCTACAGGCGCCAGATAGAGGGTGAACTCATCGTCCCCATCGACGCCCAACAGCTCGTCCATCAGCTCCTGGTGATAGGCGGCGACGGCGCAGGTGCCGCAGCCGATCGCCGCGACGGCCAGGTAGAGGTTCTGGCAGACGTGGCCCGCGTCGAGGGCGATGACCTTGTGGGCGGCGATGGAATAACGCCATTCCATGCGGTAGGGTACCGTGGTCCAGATAAACGTAACGGGCGCTGTGGCGACGAATGACTGGCCCAGCGTCGCGTCCGTGAGCCGCCCGGCAATGCCCTCTTCCCGCATGACGGTAAGGAGCTGGTGTTCGACCGGAAGGTAGCGGTAGATCCCCGGCTCCAGACCGGTGACGTTCAGCGCGCAAATATAGGTTTCCAGGGCATGGCGGCATCCGGCGGAGGGAACTGTCCGGAAGGCTGTAGAATCGCTCGCGATCTGCCGAATGCCCTGGGTGGCCCAGAGAAGGAACGAGAGTTCCTCCACCATGAGCGGCTCCCGCGTGAAGCGGCGGTGGCTCCCGCGGCCTTCGATGGCGGCAACAAGGTCGAGATCGGAGAATCCCCGCCAGGAATCCTTCGTGACGAGATCGATACGACGCGCATCGGCAGGAAAAGGTTTTTCAAGAGGAGGAGGCGCGATGCCGGCGCTCTGATCGGTCGTCGAAAAATCGATGGTCCGGCGAACCGTATCCTTCAGAAAATTCCGGTACTGCTGCCAGTTCGTTCCCATGGTCACCTTCAGACGTGACGCAACTATTTTTTATAGGCAATGCTCCTGATGAAGGCGATGACCTTCCATATGTTATCGGCGCCCAATTCCCGCTTCCAGGAAGGCATCCCGCCTTTGCTGCCGTGGGAGATCGTCTCGAACACTTCTGCGTCCGATCCGCCGTAGGTCCACTCGTCGTCGGTGAGGTTGGGCCCGGCGCCTCCCGTACCGTCCATGTGGCATTCGGAGCATTTATCATCAAAGACCTTCTCGCCTTCCTTGATCGCCTCGGGCTTGCCCGCGAAGGGATTCTTCACGGCCGCGCCCGCCGGCGCTTCGACCGCCGACACCGTTCCGGTGAACGAAAAGGCCGCAAGCACAAAGGACGCGACCAGAACCACCGCCGCAAGAAGCACCATCCTCCCGGCGGCCTTTCTCTGCCTGCCTCGTGAACAGAATCTCCCTTTGTTGATCATGTCGAACCTCCCGGATGAAATACCGTTTAATGCAACATCGCCTTTCACTGCACGCATCATTGAGTTAATGATAGTCAATTGCTCCATCCTTGTCAACGGCAACGTGTTGTTATGAATCTTTACCACAGAGTTCACAGAGAAGTTCTTGGTCATTGAAACCCGTGGCCCATGACCACGGCTCACGTCCCCCGCGGCTTCGCGCGCCGCGTGGGCACGGCGTTCCAGGGATCGTCGGGCCAGGGATGCCTGGGGTAGCGGCCCTTCAGATCCTTTTTCACCAGCACGTAGCCGCTGTTCCAGAATCCCTTAAGGTCCTGAGTGACCTGGACCGGACGGCCCGCGGGCGACAACAGGTGCAGCAGGACCTTCACCCTGCCTCCGGCGATCACCGGCGTGTCCGCGCAGCCGAACATCTCCTGCAGCTTCACGGCAAGGACCGGTACGTCTCCCGACGTATAGTCAAGCGCGACGCGACTGCCGCTCGGTACCGTCATCGCGAGAGGCGTCCGCTCCTCCAGGAGCCGCTGCTGTTCCCGGCCCAGCTTCGCCTTGAGGCCGGGAAGCACATTCAGCGCACCAAGACGTTGAGCGCTGCGGATGTCCGTAAGCCAGGGGAGGAGCCACTCTTCCGGATGGGACAGGAGCTGTGCATCGGCCAGATCGGGCCAGTTCTCTTCCGGGAACGCTTTCTTCAACAGACCCGCCCGTGCCTGGAGCTGGCGCGCCTCCCTGCTGAAGCTCACGATGCCGGGCGTTGTCCGGATCGCTTCGCACAGGATCGGCGCAGCCTCATCGTCCGACGGCTTGAAGGTCCTCTGGGACAGAAGCAGGGCCTCAAGCCGCTCTTCAAGGGCTGCTGTGATCCTGCCTGTTCTCGCGTCCCATGCCACGGTACTGATGGTCTCGATGCGGTCCGGACATTCGCTCCGGATAAGCTCCTCCGTGACCGGCGCGGCCACATGGACAAAACCTTCGGTCTTCTCGCCGGCGTCCAGGTTCACCGCGATAAGGTAGGGGCTTGTCCCGAGACCGCTGTCCGGAGAAAGGCGCACCCCCTTTCCCTGGACCAGAACGAAACGTCCGCCTCCGTCCTCCCGGCGTTTGCAGATCCTGTCCGGATAAGCGCAGAGCAGGAGGCGGCTGATCAGATCGGTTTCATCGCCAACGCTGTCAGCGGCTGCTGGTTTTCCCGGGACCAGGGACAGGAGCTGTTTAGCCGTCCGTTCCACTGTCCGGAGCGCCTGCGGATTTGCCGCTCCGCTCGTGTCCGTTCCTTTCCGCCAGCGCCGCAGCATGTCGAGCCGCTCCGCAACATCTCGCTCATTATGTACCCGGTCAATACCGCTCTGCCGGAAGATGTCCCGCTCCGATAGGATAGAGGCGAGGTCGGCGCCCACGCGCTGGCACCCCATTTCACCCGCCCGTACCATCAGCCGCGACAGCCGCGGATGGAGCGGAAGACGGGCCATCGCCCGCCCCTGCGGCGTGACCGAGCCCGTGCGGTCGAGGGCGCCGAGGTCCTTGAGCAGCCCGATGCCGGACTCCCATGCGGCCACGGGCGGCGCATCGAGCCAGGTCAGCTTCGCCGGGTCCTTGACCCCCCAGGCCGCAAGCTCCAATGCAAGCGGCGCAAGGTCCGACACGAGGATTTCCGGCTGGGCAAACGGGGGCATGCCCTGCAGGTCATGGCGGCTGTAAAGCCGGTAGCAGACGCCCGGACCGAGCCGCCCAGCCCGGCCCTTGCGCTGTTCCGCGGACGCGCGGGACACAGGCATCGTAACCAGCCGGTTCATGCCGGTGGAAGGATCGTACCGGAGGCTGCGCGTCAGTCCGCTGTCAATGACGACATGCACGCCCTCGATGGTAAGGCTTGTCTCGGCGATGTTGGTGGCAAGCACGATCTTTCTCAGCTCGCGGGAAGGCACGATGGCCCGCTCCTGTTCTTCGAAGGGCAGGTCGCCGTAAAGCGGATGAAGAGCAATGCGCTCCTCGGTGAGGTCCAGTCCTTCCTGCAGCTCGCGGGCGCAGGACCGGATCTCGCCGGAGCCGGGAAGGAACGCGAGGATGTCGCCGCTGGTGTCCCGGAGAGCTGTCCTGACCGCAGAAGCGACGCGCCGGTGGACCGGCTGTGCGCTTACCTCGGCATAGCGCTCTTCAACAGGGAATATCTTTCCGGCCGAGGTGATGACACGCGCGTCGCCAAGGACCGAAGCGATGGGCCCGGTGTCCATGGTCGCGGACATGATGAGGACCTTCAGGTCGGGCCGCAGTCCCTTGCGCACATCGAGGGCAAGCGCCAACGCCAGGTCGGCATGGAGGCTCCGTTCATGAAACTCATCGAAGATGACCATGGCCACGCCGGCGAGGCCCGGGTCGGCCTGGATGCGGCGGGTCAGAATGCCCTCGGTAACGACCTCGATGCGGGTCTTCGCGGAGCTTCGGCTGTCGAACCGGATGGTGTAGCCGACGGTCCCGCCCGCCTCCTCACCCAGCGTCTTCGCCATCCAGCGCGCCGCCGAGACCGCCGCGATCCTCCGCGGTTCAAGCATGACGATGCGCCCCAGGCCGGCGGGGATGACGTCGAGCAGCGCCAGCGGGACGCGGGTGGTCTTCCCCGCGCCGGGCGGCGCGTGCACGATGACCGAGGGGCCGCTCTGCACGGCCTGCTTCAGTTCGGGAAGGATGATATCGATGGGATAGGAGGTCATAATATTCGGTTCATTCGTAGTAAGGCTGAAACGGCGAGATATGACCACAGAAACAGAGAATCGATGAAAATACTTATCCGCAGATTTCGCAGATTAACGCAGATTTAGTCTTTAACGGACTAACGAAAAAACCTTTTTCGCCCCGTTATGCGGGACAGCAACCATGAATAACGTATTGTATCTCCACAGGGTAGCCGCACCCTTTAGGGTGCGTATTTGTCAAAATAGGCCATTTCCAACTGCCTGTTGAACTAAGCCGCTGCGCGGCGGTGCACTTCACTCGCCTCTGAATTTTCTCT
>CAYPOT010000065.1:0-20499 GCA_964412455.1 uncultured Nitrospiraceae bacterium
GCGATCTCTGCGGTAAAATATCCTTCGTTTTTTCATAGAACTTTTGACAGTACCAGTACAGTAAGGCTCTTGCCTTGGCGTACTGTTTTTCTCCCAGCTAGAAGCCCATGCAGACCTCTATACCATGCTCAAACCAGGTCGAAGCGATCCAGGTTCATGACCTTGTTCCAGGCTGCGACGAAGTCATGCACGAACTTTTCCTTCGCATCGTCCTGCGCATACACTTCGGCCAGGGCGCGCAGCTGCGAGTTGGAACCGAATGCGAGGTCAACCCCCGTGGCAGTCCACTTGACCGCGTTTGTCTTGCGGTCGCGGCCTTCGAAGGTGTCCCTGGCATCGGACAAGGGCTTCCATACGGTGTTCATGTCGATCAGGTTGACGAAGAAGTCGTTGGTCAGCGTCCCGGGCCGTTTCGTGAACACACCGTGCTTTGACTGGCCTGCGTTGGCGCCCAGCACGCGCAAGCCGCCGACGAGCACGGTCATCTCGGGCGCTCCCAGGGTCAGCAGGTGCGCCTTGTCCACCAGCATTTCCTCGGCCGACAGGGTAAATGCCTTCGCCTGGTAATTGCGAAAACCGTCGGCCTCGGGCTTCAGCAGGTTGAAGGACTTCACCTCGGTCTGGTCCTGCGAGGCGTCAGTGCGGCCCGGCGTGAAGGGAACCTCAATGCGGAGACCGGCAGCCTTGGCCGCTGCCTCGATTGCTGCGCAGCCGGCCAGCACGATGAGATCCGCCTGGGAGACCTTCTTGTTGCCCTTCTGGCTGCTGTTGAAGGCCTTCTGGATGGTTTCGAGCTTGCCCAGCACCTTGGCCAATTGCTCCGGCTGGTTCACTTCCCAGTCCTTCTGCGGGGCCAGGCGAATGCGGCCGCCGTTGGCGCCGCCGCGCTTGTCCGAGCCGCGGAAGGTGGAGGCCGAGGCCCAGGCAGTGGAGACCAGCTCCGCCACCGACAGGCCTGAGGCCAGGACCTTTTTCTTGAGGGAGGCAATGTCCTTTTTATCGATCAGCTTCTGTTTGGCAGCAGGGAGCGGGTCCTGCCAGATCAGGTCCTCGGCCGGAACTTCAGGGCCGAGGTAGCGGACCTTGGGACCCATGTCGCGGTGGGTCAGCTTGAACCAGGCGCGGGCAAAGGCGTCGGCAAAGGCCTTCGGGTCCTTGTGGAAGCGGCGCGCGATGGGCTCGTAGATGGGGTCGAAGCGCAGCGACAGGTCGGCTGTGGTCATCATGGGCCGGTGCTTCTTGGATGGATCATGGGCGTCGGGGATCATGTGTTCGGGCTTCACGTCCTTGGCATGCCATTGATGAGCGCCGGCCGGACTCTTGGACAGCTCCCACTCATAGCCGAAAAGCATGTCGAAATAGCCGTTGTCCCATTTTGTCGGGTTGGGTTTCCATGCGCCTTCGATGCCGCTGGTGGTGGTGTGCACTCCCTTGCCGGTGCCGAAGCTGTTCTTCCAGCCAAAGCCCATTTCTTCCAGAGGGGCGGCCTCAGGCTCGGGGCCGACCAGCTTTGGGTCGCCCGCGCCATGGGCCTTGCCAAAGGTGTGGCCGCCGGCGGTAAGGGCCACGGTCTCTTCGTCGTTCATGCCCATGCGGGCGAAGGTCTCACGCACATCGCGGCCCGAGGCCACGGGGTCGGGGTTGCCGTTGGGGCCTTCGGGGTTCACATAGATCAGGCCCATCTGCACGGCAGCCAGCGGGTTCTCCAGCTTGTGGTCGCCGCTGTAGCGCTTGTCGCCCAGCCACTTGTCCTCGGAGCCCCAGTAGATATCCTCCTCGGGCTGCCAGATGTCCACGCGGCCGCCGCCGAAGCCGAAGGTCTTGAAGCCCATGGACTCCAGCGCCACGTTGCCGGTGAGGATCATGAGGTCGGCCCAGGAGATCTTGTTGCCGTATTTCCTTTTGATCGGCCAGAGCAGGCGGCGCGCCTTGTCCAGGTTGCCGTTGTCAGGCCAGCTGTTGACCGGCGCAAAACGCTGGTTGCCCGTGCCGCCGCCGCCGCGTCCGTCACCGGTGCGGTAGGTGCCGGCGCTGTGCCAGGCCATGCGGATGAACAGGCCGCCGTAGTGGCCATAGTCGGCCGGCCACCAGTCCTGCGACACGGTCATCAGCGCGCGCAGGTCCTTCTTTAATGCCTTCAGATCAAGCTTCTTGAACTCTTTTGCGTAGTTGAAATCAGGGCCCATCGGGTTTGACTTGGTGGAATGCTGGTGCAGGATATCGAGCTTCAACTGGTTCGGCCACCAGTCGCGGTTCGATGTGCCTCTGCCGGCAGAGGTCCTGCCGGATTTGCCCGTTACCGGGCACTTGCTGTCTTCGCTCATAATAGGTTCTCCTTTCGGTGTTGAAATGGCTTAGATCGATCTTTTGGAATTGGCCACTGAGGCACAGAGGTCACGGAGAAAGACCTTTTCAATTCGATCCGCTGTTCTCTGTGTCTCCGTGTCTCTGTGGCGGATCTCATCGTTTCTTGTGAATTCATTAATGATCAGCCTGCACGTTTTCGGCGGCATTCTTTACAGTAGCCGTAGTATTCAAACCGCATTTCCACGGGCTGGAAACCTGTTTTTTCATTCACCATTTGGGAAGAGAAGGGCGCATCGCCCGGGAAATCCGAGATCTTGCCGCACTTTTTGCAGATAAGGTTAATATGGTTCGACACGTTGACGTCATATCTGTTGTCCCGGTCGTAAAACTCGAGTTCCCGCAGCAATCCGGCAGTTTTCAGCATGTCCAGCGTGTAATACACTGTGGACATGCTGATCTGAGGCACCCGCTTTCTAACTTTTTTGAAAATATCCCCAGCGCCGGGATGCGTTATGTCCCTGGCCAGCAGGCTGATGATCTCGAGCCGCTGCGAGGTCAGTTTGTAGCCCCTTTCCCGAAGGGCCTTGATAAGCTTGCGCTCGATCTCTTCTGGGGTTGCAGAAAGATTCATAATAGGAATGATTCCTAACTAGCTTTAATTCTAGTCTTGTTCCCACGCATTGTCAAGCGTCTTTGGCACCAAAACGTGCCGAGGCGTTGTTTGGAGACCGGGTTCCCCGCATTTATTCGCTCGGGGGTTGCATCAAGAGGAAGGTGATGAGTGAGATCCCGAGGAGCGTGGTGATGAGCAGAAGGGTTCTTTTGGAGAGGTAATACTAAATGATCGCGGAAATCTGATGCAATCGCGCAAAAGCCAGCAAAAGGAAGATCGAGAACGGGCCGCTGAATGAACCGCTTACTGCTGCGCGATCAGTCACTCTGGTGAATATTGTCAGCGTAAGCGTGAACGAAGAACGGGGACCCAGAGCATATCTGGATCCCCGCTTGTAGTTCCCTGGAGATGACGATCAGGCGGCAGGTTTTATCCCTGCCTGAACCACGTCAAAGCAGGCCCCCTGTCGCTTACGCGTTCCGAAGCACCCTGATCGCCTTCTGGTCGTCGGCTGTCTTGAACACGCAGGTGGCCGTCTTGCCGGAGCTGGTCGTGGAGTAAAAGTAGTAGATATTGATGCCGGCATTGGAAATGGCCTTGGCTATCTTTTCCAGCGCACCCACCTTGTTCTCCGTTTCCACAAAAAGGACCATTGAATCCTGTATCTCGTCGGCGCCGATCCTTTCGAGGGCCAGCTCCGCCTTTTTCAGATCGTTCACGATCAGGGTAAAGGTCGCCTTGCGGCGCATGCCGCTGGCCGAGTAACCGGTCCCGGCAAGGATGTTGACATTTTCCGCGGCAAGGGCCGCCGCTACTTTCGCGGTCAATCCCATGCTGTCAGGGAAGGTTGCCGTGATCTCGATCGCCGCAGATACGGTGAACTTGGGCGATGCGGACGATCTTGCGGCTGGGGCCGCCTTAACTGCCGGCCGCGCAGCTGTCGTCTTTTTCTTTTTGGGCGCCGTTTTTACCGCCGGACGCTTGGCCATAGATTTCTTCTTTTTTGGCGCGGCTTTCTTTGCTTTCTTAGCCATGGCTTTTATATCTCCTTATCAGGAATATTTACCACCGGGGGAAGGCAGTGGTCGCTTCAGAGCGTTCCAGTTGCCATTGCTGCAAAAAGTATAACTGATTTTTTCAAGAAGATAAAGAGGAAAGGAGGGGGGCCGGCCGGCCGGATTTGAATAGATCACCACGCTGTCAGGCTGGAAAGCCTGATAGCTTGTCAGCCTGTCAGTTGGTTAGCGTGAAAGCGGCGTTACTTTACCTCTTGTATTGGAGATGACCGTTTACCGCTTTCGCTCTTCTATTTTGCCCCCTGTCATGAATAACAGGGTGTCCGCCAGTCGATCTGCCTGGTCCTTATCGTGAGTGGTCATGATGACCGTGGTCGTTCCGTCCCGCTTCATCATCTGGATGACCTTTTCGATGATCGCGGTGTTCTCCTGGTCCACCGATGCGGTTGGTTCGTCAAGAAACAGGATCTCTGGTTCTATTGCAAGCGCGCGGGCCAGGCCAAGCCGCTGAGTCTCACCGCTGGAGAGTGTCAGGGCGTGCTGGCCCGACTTGTGCTCCAGGCCGACAAATTCCAGCGCCCGTTTGACCTCATCCTTCATGCGGTTGCCGTCCATGCCCCGAACCTTTAAACCATAGGCCACGTTCTTATACACCGTTGTGTTGAACACGCCGGTCCGCGGTAAAACGAGTGTCATGCGCCTGCAGAGATCTATTTCATGAGGCAACGGTATCCCGTCGTCCGTAAACAGCAGTTGGCCGGCATCCGGCCGCTCCAGGAGGGAGCAAATTCTCAGGAAAGTGGACTTGCCGCAGCCATTCGGACCCATGAGGACGTACGTGCCGGTGCTGCTGAAGGAAAAAGAACAGTCCGACAGAATGATCTTTCCGTCATAGTGCTTGGCAATGTTGGTGGCCAGAAGTTTCATGCGGTCTTGACCGAGCCTCTTTTCTGAACGCTGTGCAGTACGGCATTAATGACGAAAGAGATCATCAGGAGGATAATGCCGAGCGCGATGGCGAGCTCAAAGTTCCCTTTATCCGTTTCAAGGGCGATCGTCGTCGTTATGACGCGGGTATAGCCGGCGATATTGCCGCCAACGATCAGGATGGCGCCGACCTCGGCCATGACCCTGCCGAAGGCCGCTATGACGGCCGAAAAAATACCGTATCGCGCTTCATGAATGACCGCGAGCGTTTCCTGGTTCCGCGTTGCTCCGAGGGTGCGTGCCGCCTGCCGGATAATAGGGTCTATGGTCACGATGGCCGAGTGGCAGAGCGCGGTGACGATGGGGAGCGCAAGGATGGTCTGGGCGATGATCATCGCGGACGGCGAGTACAGAAGGCCCATGAAGCCCAGCGGGCCCTTACGAGAGAGCAGGAGGTAGACGAAGAGACCTACGACCACCGGCGGAAGCCCCATGAGGGTGTTCAGCATGCCGATCGAAAGATCGCGGCCGGGAAAGCGCTTCAGCCCGAGCAGTGCGCCGGCCGGAAGTCCGATGGCGATCGAGATCGCCATCGCAGAACCAGACACCTTCAGGGAAAGGAATATGATCCCGAAAAGCGTCTGATCGAAATGGAAGATCAGCTCAAAAGCTTTGACGAATCCTTGCAGGAGTGATTCCATCGATTTAATGAGCGCACCACAGATGCCGGAAGTAAGTGCTTCTAAGCGAAACGGAGAAACACGCGTACCTTGCTAATTATTCAGTAGTTCTTCTGTTGCTCTACTCCGCACTCCGAATTCCGCACTCCGCACTTGAATCACTTTGCGTTCGGAATAAACAACGCGTTGCCGTTCTTGTCCTTGAAGGCCGCCACGGCATTCTGGCCTTCCCTGGAGATGATCCAGTTCACGAATTGTATAGCTTCCCTGTATTTGACGTGCTTGTTCTTTTCGGGATTAACGACCATGACACCGTATTGGTTGAAAAGGCCCTGGTCGCCTTCCAGCACGATGACCAGGTCGAACTGGTCCTTATCCTTCGTGGCGAGCCAGGTACCCCGGTCGGTCAGGGTGTAAGCGCGCTTCTCGTCGGCGATGCGCTGGGTCTTCTCCATGCCCTGGCCGACCTCAAGGTACCATTTCTGGCCGGCCGGATCTATGCCGGCCTTTTTCCAGAGGGAGAGCTCTTTGGTGTGCGTGCCGGACTTGTCACCGCGGGAAACAAAGGAGGCGCCGGAGCCGGCGATGGCCTTCAGGGCATCAGCAGCCGACCTCATGCCTTTTACCTTCGCCGGATCGGCAGACGGGCCAATGATCACGAAGTCGTTGTACATGACATCATGCCGGTTCACGAAGAAGCCTTCTTCAACTGCCTTCAACTCCTGCTCCTTGGCGTGCACGAAGATAACATCTGCGTCACCGCGCTTGCCGATCTCGATGGCCGCGCCGGTTCCCACTGCCACGACGTCGACCTTGATGCCTGTTGTCTTCTCGAAGATCGGGAGCAGATAGTCAAAGAGCCCGGAATTCTGCGTGCTCGTCGTGGACGCCATGCGGATGCGATTCTCTAAAGCCAAAACCGACGTGGCGGCAACAACAACGATCAGCAGCGATAAGATCGCATTCTTCATTACTTCTTCCTCCTTGATCTGTTTGATGGCGGACCAAGTTTTTTCTGCTCTCCCGCGAGATAGCGCTGAAAGCCTTCATTGAACTTCCAAAAGAGCCGAATGGCGTTCTCTCCCGCATCGGTCACGTGAGCGCCGCCGCCGCCCTTGCCGCCGGTCGCGGCAATGACGAAGGGTTCATCTGACTGCCTGTTCATTGATTCTACAAGGTCCCATGCGTGGCGGTAGGACATCTCCATGGACTTCGCGGCTTTCGTGATGGAGCCATACTGCCGTATCCGTTCTAGGAGTACGACCCTGCCGTGTCCGATGAACGTTCCTTCTTTGCCGTCGATCCAGACGCGTCCGCGAAAGGTCGTGACCGGGTCCTTTTTTCTGGGCGCCATAAAGCGTAATATATCATAGGGAATAACGGTAGGCAAGGGGAAAAGATCGACACGGAGACAGGGGAACAACAAGACGAGTGGACAGGAGACAGGAGCCGGGAATTAACTCTCTATCGTGCCGCCGCCCACAACCACATCGCCGTTATAAAAGACCGCTGCCTGGCCCGGGCATATCCCGGCAACGGACTTCTTGAACATGACGTGGATGCGGCCGTCGCTGACGGGTTCGATGACGGCCGGTTCAAGCGGTGAGCGGTAGCGGATCTTGACCTCCACGGGGAGGGAGGAAGTGAGTTCATCGAAGAGGATGAAGTTCGGCTCGGCCACGAACATCCCCGGGCGCTGAAGGTCGGAAACCCTGCCAAGTACGACACGGCTGGTTCCGGGTTCGATCCGCGCGACATACAACCGCTCGCCGGCCGCAACGCCAAGTTTCCTTCGCTGTCCGACCGTGAAGAAGGCAATACCCTTGTGCCTTCCCACGACCTTCCCGTCGGTCATGACCATCTCGCCGGGTTTCAGCGTGTCAGGCGCATGCTCGCGGAGGAACGCGCGATAGTCATTGTCCGGCACGAAGCAGATCTCCTGGCTTTCGGGCCGATCGGCTGCCGGAAGCTTGAGCGTTCTGGCGAGCCTGCGGACCTCGGTCTTGTGCAGGCCTCCCAGGGGAAGCAGGACGTGGGCGAGCTGGTCCTGCGTCAAGCGGTAGAGGAAATAGCTCTGATCCTTTTTCGCATCGCCGCCTTTTTTGAGGGTCAAGCGGGATCGCGCGGGGTCCAGTTCAACGAGGGCATAGTGGCCGGTTGCAAGGAAAGTGAAGTCATTCTCCCGGGCATAGGTCAGAAGCGCGCGAAACTTGATGATGTCGTTGCACCGGATGCAGGGGTTCGGCGTGCGGCCGCCGCGATATTCTTCGATGAAGTTCCCGATGATCGCTGAGGCGAACTCCTTCTGCATGTCGAGCATGCGGTGGGGGATGCCGAGGTGACTGCAGACGGCCTGGGCCGAGCCGATGTCGCAGCAGAGGCCGGCCGTGAGCTTCAGGGTAACGCCCTCTACCTCGTACCCCTGCTGCAGGAGAAGAGCCGCGGCGACGGAACTGTCGACCCCGCCGCTCATGGCGATAAGAACGCGCTTTTTCATAGTTATAATAACACCTGCCACAGAGACACAGAGAGAGTCATGCTAATGCAAACGAACAAAATACCGCTCTACGGTCATTGCGAACGATCGATGGAAGCGCGGCAATCTCGCTGTTAACGTCGGGATTGCTTTGTCGTTCCGCTCCTCGCAATGACATAAAAGCACATGTGATTGTAATCGTATTTCTCCGTGTTCTCTGCGTCTCTGTGGCGAATTCTAGGCCTTTTTCCACTTAAGGAAAAGGATCATCAGCGATCCGATCACGAACAGGATAGCGCCCACCAGCGCCCAGACCGCACCCGGGTCCCTGGTCACGAGGAGAAAGGCCATGGGCGACGGCTGGAGATCGAAGCTCTTGAGGTACACACCCATTCCGCGGTAGAAAAGCGGCGTGTTGGGTGCCAGGATACCGTCCGCTACGCGCTGGCCGTTCTCAAAGAGAATCACGCTGGCGGACCAATCGCGGAGATAGCCTCGCGCGTCGGACTCTGCGCGGACCTCCCGGAGGCGCAGGACGCGGTTCTCGGGCAGCCGGACAGAGGCCCCCTCAGGAAGCATGCCCGAGAGGCGGTAGCCCCAGCCGGCGCCCAAAAGATGGGCGAGTAAAATAACGAGGAACGCCAGGTGAACCATCTGAGGGGAGATGCGCAGCAGAAAGTCATCGGCTGTCCATTTTCCTTTGACCGCCTGGATACTGCAGGCGATGGTGTTGATGGCAAGGAGAATGAGAGCTGCAAGGGCGAGGAAGAACCATCCGGTCACCCAGGGATGATCGACGGCGACCTGTCCGACCCACTCGACCAGGAGGCGGTCGTTCATGGCGCCGTGAATGTCCCGGTACGCGGGCATCAGGTACGACCCGAGGAAAAAGACACAGATGAGGCCCGTAAGGAGCCAGACTGCCGTTTTGAGGGAGAGGAAAAAGTTTTTCATTTTATTCGTCGGCCACAGAGGCACAGAGACTCAGAGGGAAAGCAGAGCTGCGCAAAAAGGGCCGGTATCCAAAGAACACCGACAAGAAGCGTTCTCTTTCTTTTTAACAAAAAACTTTCACCGAGTCTTTCTCTGCGCCTCCGAGTCTTTGTGGCCGCAGTTCGGCTGTTTCAAAATTCATGAGAGCTCTTCATCAGCAATCCTACGCCGACATAGGTGAACATGACGATCAGAAATCCGATTATCCCCATCCACGCCACGGGCCTGCCGGTCCAGCCCCTGACGAGGCGCGCATGCAGGTACAGGCTGTAAAAGAACCAGACAATGGTGGTCCAGAGCTCTTTCGGCGTCCAGAGCCAATAGGTTCCCCAGGCGAGGTGGGCCCAGATGCCGCCGAATATCATGGCGACAGAGAAGAGGACGTATCCCAACAGGAGGTTCCGGTACTGGTTCGTCTCCTCTTCCCGTCCCCCATTGCGGAGGAACAGGGCGCCGAAGATCGCACCGACGGCGAAGAGCGCATAGGAGACAAAGGAGAGGATCACGTGGAGCTCGAACCAGAGGGTGCTGAGCACGGGCGGCAGGGGGCCCTTCATGACCGGCGAGATGATCGAACCAGCTAGTAAAATAATGATCAGGGGTATCGTCAGATACGAATAGAGGTCGCGTCTTCGTCCCCAACCGAAGACCAGGTACACGACGCCGATGGACCAGGCAAGGAATCCCAGGGTGTCATGGGTCCCGATGAGCGGGATGCGGCCGTATCGTACGGCCGATCCGATGATAAGCGCGCCGTGGAACGCGAGGGCGACGAGAACCAGCCGCAGGCGGACCAGGGCGAGAGGATAGAGTATGAATAGAATGAATTCCATCGGTCAAGACAAAAAAGGCACCCCGGATAAGCCCGGGATGCCTTTATGGTATTTAAGCATTACAACAGGAGATCGGTTACTTCTTGCCGAGGACGCCCTCTTTGCAGGCCTTCGCGACGCGGAACTTTACGACTCTCTTGGCCGGTATCTTGATGGCCTCGCCGGTCTGGGGGTTCCGGCCCATGCGGGCCTTGCGATTCACAAGCACAAGCTTTCCAATGCCGGGCAGCGTGAAGGAATTTTTGGCTTCCTTATACGCCAGAGCCGCCATATCCTCCAGGATCTGAACCGCAACCTTCTTCTTCAGGTCTGCCTTCTTCGCGATGTGGTCCGCAATCTGAGACTTCGTCATGGCTTTTGCCATACTTCTCCTCCTTCAAGCGACATAGATTAAAAGTACTCACTGCGTTCGCAGTTTGTGTGCTTTTATTGTGTCAAAGTATAGCCGCGGTCACAGTAAATAGCAAGAAAAATTTTTAGATAGTTTCCAGGCGAAGCGGGAAATCTTCAGGGCAGAAAAATATGAAGGTGTTTCAGCGGTCACCTGCCGGCCTCGAGGTCCGCTGAAGCCGCGCGTTTTTGCGAAGGCGTCTGCGGACAACGCCAATGGTTTCCCGTTGACTTTAAGTGCGTGTTTATGATACGTTAACCACGATCAGATCCTATGCAGGACAGTACTTTATCCTAGGAGGGTGAGCCATGGCAACAAAGTCGAACTTCATTCTCAAGGTCCAGGACTCGAAACTGGCCGATGTGCAGAAGGCGCTGAAGGACGCGAATATCAACGTCGTCAGTATCATGGAGATCCACAAGGAAGAGTCGTAGTGTCTCCCCGAACCGGCGCCCGCTGCGCACGACTCTGCCAATGAAGGTCACGCTCACGGAACTGGAAGATGCCGCCAGGGCCCTGGAGGTCAATGTGACCTACGAGGACCTCAAGACCTCAAAGGGCGGTTCCTGCAGGGTCATGGAGACCCGGCGGATCATCATCAACAAGCATCTTCACGCGAATGAAAAGATCAACATCCTTGCTCGCGAGCTGGGCAGGTTCGACCTTGGCGGTCTGGACCTTTCTGAGCGGGCGCGGAAAAAGATCCAGCAGGAGTCGGACCAGGCGGCGGAGAACATGGAGCTGTCCGCGTGACCGCCTCCCGCATTTCTCTCAGGCTCTCCTCATGAAGAACAACCAGACGAGGGCGTCCATGATGAACATCCTTGCCATTCTGATCGGTGGAATGACCCTGCTGCTGCAGGGCTGCACCTTTGCCATCTCATCCGACGTATCCCGCACCGCAGACCGCACGATCACCTTCAAACAGATACAGGCAGAACCGTCGTCCGTTAAGGGAAAGACCGTGATCCTCGGCGGCCTGATCGACCAGGTACGCAATGAGAAGAACGGCACCCTCATTGAGATCATCCAGAAGGAGCTTGACTACTGGGGCAAGCCGCGGCGCACTGACCGGACCGGCGGAAGGTTTATCGTCCACCAGCCCCGTGTACTCGATGTTCTGGTGTTCGTGCCCGGACGGGAGATCACGATCGCCGGTGTGGTGACGGGTACCGAGGAGCGGTCCCTGGGCGAGTCAGCGGTCATGTACATCCGCATCAATGCCCGGGAGATCAAGCTCTGGCCGCGCGAAAAACCGGGTTGGGAAAAGCCCCCGTTCCTGGATCCGCTCCATGATCGCAATGAGCCCCAGGGGAAGTTCGGGTACTGATCATTGCCACAGGCCTGCCGATCCCGGCACCGGGGGGCAAGGCCTTGTGCCGCATGCCGCACCGGGAAGACCGGGTCCGGGATCTTTTTTGCGCTATCTGCTTGGGCAACATCGTCGACTTCCCCGGCCAATTGAGACCGCTTCTCCCGTAACACTCCTCGATCCGTGATATACTTATTACCATGAAGCAGACATCGATCCTTATTCTGATCCAACTTGTTTTTGCCGCCATCATCTCCGCCGGATGCGCACCGCCCTTTCCCAAGGAGCTTCTGGACAAGATCGAGAAGAACATTCCTTTCGCAGTCCTTCAGAAAGAGCCGGAAAAGTTTTCAGGAACGCTGTTGATGGTCGGCGGGACGATCGTCGATACGAAGAACCTGAAAGAGGGCACCCGGATCGAGGTGCTCCAGAAGCCCCTCGACGGTGAAGGACGGCCCGCCCTGACCGACGAGACCGGCGGCCGCTTCCTGGTCTTCACGCATACGTATCTTGATGCCGCCGTGTTTCATCGCGGCAGGAGCGTCACGATCATCGGCGAGGTCACCGGATCGCAGGTGCATCCGCTGGGCGAGATCGAGTACCGCTATCCGGTCCTTACGGCAAAAGAACTGCACCTCTGGTCGCCTCACTCGGGACCGCGGTTCTCCATCGGCGTCGGCATGTACCAGCGGTTCTGATCCATCGATCACGAAATGATACGCGATGACATAAACGCTGGCAACCACAGATGACCAAGAGTAGGCGCTTCTCAGCGACACAGAGTGAATCGGAAACGCGGGCGTAACCGCAGACCTTCAGCTTCTTTTGCCGTGTTAATTCGTGGTTCGAGATAGCCTCTCGTTCTTCTCCCTGTTTCTACGGTAAATACCTGTATGAGGTTCGTATGAAAAAAAATCAACAATTCCTCGTCTACTTTCTCATGTTCCTGGCGGTCCTCAGCCTGTTCCGGATGTTCGCCGCCCCGCCGGCCGACGAGATAAAATACAGCAGGTTCAAAAAGCTCCTGGCCGAGAACCAGGTGAAGGACATCGTCGTCACCAACGAAAACATCCGCGGGACCGTGAAGGAGGGGGACAAGGATAAGCCCTTTGTGACGGTACGGATCGAGGATCCCGACCTCCTGAAGAGCCTTGAGGCAGGCGGCGTTACCTACGAGGGAAGGATAACCGACAATTGGCTCAAGGACCTTCTGCTTGCATGGGTCCTTCCTCTCCTCATCCTCGTTGGCATCTGGAGCTTCGTGTTCCGGCGCATGGGCGGCGGCGGCCCTGGTGAGTCGGTCATGAGCTTCGGAAAATCGAAGGCCAAGATCTACGGGGAAAGCGACGTCAAGGTGAATTTCAGCGACGTGGCGGGCGTGGAAGACGCCAAAGAGGAACTTGTCGAGGTCGTTGAGTTCCTGCGAACTCCCGGCAAGTTCACCCGGCTGGGGGGGCGCATTCCCAAGGGCGTGCTGCTCGTGGGCCCGCCCGGCACCGGCAAGACGCTCCTGGCGCGCGCCGTGGCGGGAGAGGCCAAGGTGCCGTTCTTTTCCATGAGCGGCTCCGAGTTCGTCGAAATGTTCGTCGGCGTGGGCGCTTCGCGCGTACGCGATCTGTTCCAGCAGGCGCTTAAGAAGGCGCCCTGCATCATTTTCATCGACGAGCTCGACGCCGTGGGACGCGCCCGCGGCGCGGGAATCGCCGGCGGCCACGAAGAACGGGAGCAGACCCTGAACCAGCTCCTCGCAGAGATGGACGGGTTCGATCCGCGGAAAGGTGTCATTATCATGGCGGCGACGAACCGTCCGGAGATCCTGGACCAGGCGCTCCTCCGCGCGGGCCGGTTCGACCGCCATGTGCTTGTTGACCGGCCGAACATCAAGGACCGCGAGGATATCCTCCGGATCCATGCCCGCGGGGTAAAGCTCTCGAAGGACGTGGACCTCAAGGTGATAGCCGCGCGGACCCCCGGCTTCGTCGGCGCAGACCTCGCGAACATGGTGAACGAGGCCGCGCTCCTTGCCGCGCGCAAGAACAAGACCGAGGTGGAGATGACGGACTTCGAAGCAGCCATCGACCGCATCGTCGCCGGGCTCGAAAAAAAGCGGCGGGTCATGAACCAGAAGGAGAAGGAGATCGTGGCCTACCACGAGTGCGGTCATACGATCGTCGCCGAGCTCCTGCCGACGACGGACCCGGTGCACCGCGTGTCCATCGTCCAGCGCGGCATCGCGGCCCTGGGCTATACGCTCCAGCTTCCGACCGAGGACCGGTACCTCATGACCCGGGCGGAACTGCTCGACAAGCTCTGTGTGATGCTCGGCGGCCGCGTGGCCGAAGAGGTCATCTTCAACGAGATCTCCACGGGCGCACAGAACGATCTCCAACGGGCGGCCGGCATTGTCAGGAGCATGGTGAAGGAATACGGGATGAGCGAGAAGTTCGGACCGCTTACCTTCGAAAAAGAGCGGCGTCCGCTGTTCCTCGACATGGGCCTGCCGAACGGTCCCAAGGAGTACAGCGAAGAGACGGCGCGTGAGCTCGACCAGGAAGTAAAAAAGCTCATCGATTCATCCTACCAGAAGGTCAAGGAGATGCTGACACAGAACCAGGACCGTCTCAGGAACCTGGCAAAGGTGTTGTTGGAGAAGGAGACGCTGGAAGGCGAGGAGATCCGGAAGATCCTGGAATTGCCGGAGAAGAAGAAGGCTTGAGCCCGGGGACGCACCTGGTCGGGATCCTTTCACCAGGATTTTGAAATAGGCCCCCTATTGTTGTCATCGCGAGAAGCGTTCGTAACGAGGCAAGCTCGACGCGCTTGATCAAGCGAACCCGGAGATCGCTTCGCCTTCGGCCCGCAATGACGAACCGAGGAACCAGCGCGCAAAGACCTATAACGGTGTTTTTCAATCGCGTCGAAAGGATTTGTCTGATGAGCTTCAAATGGTCTGAAGATCTGAGCACGGGGATACACGACATCGATGCGCAGCATATTGCCGTGATCGGGCAGTTCAACGACCTGATCGAAGCGTGTTCGCAAAAGAAGGGGCACGAAGAGATCGGGCGGTTTCTCACGTTCCTGACGGGCTATGTGAACAAGCACTTCGACGAGGAAGAGCGGGCGATGGCCAGAAATGTCTATGACGGCATTGAGGCCCATAGCAAGGAACACGAGCTGTTCCGCAGGCAACTGGCCAGGCTGAAGGACGATCTCATCAACCGCGGAATGACCGACCAGGTCGTATCCGAGGCAGTATGGGTCGCGGCCGACTGGTTCCTCTCGCATATCAAGAGAACGGACCAGGCAATGGCGGCGGCCCTCAAGGGGAAGGGAAGGTAATACGATCCCGGGGTACACGGTTCAAACGGGCGCGTTATGAAAAGGCCGGAGAGATATTCTCTCCGGCCGTGCTGTTTCCTGCCGGCTGATCACGCCCGGGATCCAATGGCAGGAGATCCTGGCAGAGGGCGGATCCGGATTGCGGCCTCCCCCTGGCTCACCCGAGACAAGACAGAGACAACCTGCTCAAGGAATCAGAAGGCAGGGACGTGACCAAAGCAAGGTTGATCGTTCAAGACGAAAGAAGACGCGGGGGATTGCGGTCGGGTGTCAAAGAGACGGGGTTAGAACATCTTGTGGCCGGTGACCTCGATGAAGGCTTCGACGATGTGCGGGTCGAACTGGCTGCCCGAGCAGCGCTCGATCTCCGCTATCGCCTCGACCCGATTCCGACGCTGTCGGTAGGGCCGGTCCGAGGTCATGGCATCGTAGGTGTCGGCGACCGCCAGCATCCGCGCCATGAGGGGGATTTCTGACCCACGCAGTTTATCGGGAAAACCGTGGCCATCCCACCGCTCGTGATGGTGCCGGATCCCCGGGAGGAGCGGTTGGAAGGTGTCGATGTGCTCGAGGATCTTCGCGCCCTGGGAGGCATGCTCGGCGATGGCGAGCCGCTCCTGCCGGGTGATAGCGCCCGGTTTGTCGAGGAGCATTTCCGAAATGGCGATCTTGCCGATATCATGCAGCAGGCCGCAGGTCTGGATCGAGTTGAGGAACTCCGCGGCATGTCCCATTTCCTCGGCGATGGCCACGGAGTACTGGGTCACGCGCTTGGAATGGCCGGCGGTCCAGGGGGACTTGGCGTCCAGCGCGGAAGCGAAGGACCAGGCGATCCCCACGAAGAGGTTCTCAAGATCGTGATAGAGGGTGGCGTTGTCGAGGGCGAAGGCCGCCTGATTGGCGATGCCGCAGAGCATATTCCGCTCGCGTACCGTGAATCCCTGTCCATTTTTCTTCCCGCAGGAATAGATCACCCCAAGCGTTTTTCCCCTGGTCCTGATCGGAATGGCGATGCCCGCCTGGCCCGCCTGATGTCCCTCGAACTGACTTGCGGCCGCACTGCCGGGGAGGAGGAGGGCCTTTCCGGTCTTCATGGACTGCCAGAGAAGCCCGTCCCCCACTTTGACGCGAGGATGGTATCCGCCGACACTGCCGCCGCGAAGAGAGGTCGCCGTGACCAGGTCCCCGGTCTGCTCGTCCAGGAGGAGGATGCAGACCGTCTCGACGTCCAGCGCGCTACGGATCTCTTCAGCCGTTCTTTCGCAAAGACGGTTGATCTGCCGCTCGCTGCCGATGGTCTCGGAAAGACGAAAGATCGCAGAAAGTTCCTTGTTCCTGGCCGCGAGCTTTTGGGTGGCCAGGGACAGCTTCCGTTCGGTCATGGCGAGACGATGGAGAAGAGACGCTTTCTCGCATTCAGACGGAGACGGCTGGTTGTCGTTGTGGTTGCGATTTGGCATGATCGTGAGCAAACGAAAAGCGAGGGTATACTACCAGATACAAACGTTGGGCGCAAGAACGTATCCAGGTCGATGAACAAAAGCGGAAAGAAAGGGCGGCGCCGGATCTCTGGTGATTTGATGTGGAATCGAATACAATGGTCCAAGAACGTCCGATCCCGGCCGCTCAGACCACTGAAATGACCGGAGGTGTCCATGAGTACGATCGATGAGCGGATAGCCATGATTTTGCAGAGCGAACGGGAATTCGCCGAGGACCTCGCGCAGCGCGTGATCGAGAAGCCTGCGGTCAGCGTCTGGATGATCCTCATTCCGATCCTCATTGTCTACCATATGTACCGGCACACGCGTTATGCCGAGGGCAGGAAGCAGTTTGTCGAGCACTATCTCATGAGCCGTACGAATGCGGTACAAGAGGCGGCCGCAGCCCTTGCAGAGAACAGGGAGCCGAACATTGCTCGCCTGGCCGCCACCAACGGTATGGCCGCGGACATTCAGCCGCTCCTGCAGGACCTCCTTGAGACCCTTGTCGAGCACTTCATGACCCTGCTGAAAGCGGATGGCGGAGACCGGGATTCGCTTGTCCGGTCTTCCTACGGCAGCGGAACAGCCTATCTTCTCGCAATGAACCGGTTGAACGCGGCGGAGTGTAAACTGTACAATGCGCTGAGCATTCGGTTGCGGGAACAGCAGGATGATGTGAACAGCATGGTCGCCAGCATCGAAGCGGAGTCGGAGCGGCTTCGTCGCGAGGAGGCGCATCGGATCTTCGGCTGAGTCGTGTTACGAGTGCGCCAGGGGCCGATCAGGCGGCGGACGCGTTCAACGCATCGGCAAACCGCGCGTCGCGTTTTCGCCCGGTCAGCGGATCTTCCGGGTGATCCCCAGGATGTTTGCACGACAAAACGAAAACCGGTTTCGCGGCGTCCGTGCACATGCCTGGTCAGCCCGTGTTGAGACCCTTTCGAACGGAGCATGCTTGCGTTTCCCTGCAAGAAAGAAAAGCACTCAGCACGAACGACCTGTCAAGATCGCAAGACCTGACAGGTCGTTCGCATTTCAAGCGTTGCCCCGCCGGCGTTTGCTTTTCCTTCGTCCAGCTGAACCGTGTTTCCCGGAGTTAACCATTTCGGCCGCCAATTGCGCAACAGTGCTTCCGGCAAGCCGTCTCCTCGTCTGAAATGCCCGGCCCATGCCGAGCAGGGTAATAATGCCGCACACCCACCCGATCCAATCGCCAGCGACGGCGTAGACCGTGCGGCCCTGCATCAGCGGTATCCTGCCGGCAAGAGACGCTTTTTTCCACTGAGCCGTGCGATGGTCGATCCGGCCGACCGGGTCCACGATGGCCGATATGCCCGTATTGGTGGCCCGGACGAGCGCACGCCGGTGCTCGATCGATCGGAAGCTCGCGAGGACCAGGTGCTCCAGCGGCTGGATCGTGTCGCCGTACCATGAATCGTTCGTCAGGTTGAACAGCGCCCCGGGTATCGCGCTGTCCCGTCCTCCCTGCATCAGCATACGGACCTGTCCGGGGAAGATATCCTCGTAGCAGATGTTCACGGACAGCGTGTGGCCGTTCAACCGGAGCGGCTCGCGATTTTCCCCTTTCCAGAACCGGCCCGAATAGGGCGACCACGAATACAGCCAGGGAAAAGTGTCGCCGAAAGGGATGTACTCGCCGAAAGGGACCAGCACCATCTTGTCATAGGTGCCGGCGATGCGGCCGGTCGTGTCCGCGAGCACCGCGCTGTTGTAGAGGCGGCGCTCGCCCTGCTCGTCCAGGCGAAGGATGGCGCCGAAGAGCAGGGGCGTCTTGAGGTCTCCCAGCAAGCCGGCCGGCAGGACACCCTCGCGGCCCACGATCTCGATGCCGAGGATGCTCTCGGGCCAGACAATGAGGTCGAGCGGCTGCGCCCTGGCAAGCTCCCGCGACATTTCCTGGTGCTCGCGCAGGAACAGGTCCTGGTCGAAATGCTTCTCGCCGGCCCCCCGGTTCGTCTGGACCACGCCGACGGCAAGCGATACGGCCGAGGACGCGGCCTTGTCCACCATGTCGATGCGGACCGCGCCGTACACCAGCACAACTGCCACCACTGCCGCGAAGACGGCAGCAGGCCGCCAGGGATGCTTCTGCCTGCCGCGGACCCGCTCGATCACCGCGTAGACGGTGGAGTTCGCGTAGATGACCAGGAAGGTGACGCCCAGAATGCCGGTGAGGTCGGCGATCTGCGTTACCGGAACAAGTCTGTACTGGCTCGCGCCGAGGTAGTTCGGGAACAGCTGGGGCCAGAACTTTTCCGCCGCGGTCCATACGACCGGCGCGACCCATACCACGCTCCAGCCTGCGTCGCGGCTGATCAGCCGCGTGGCCCAAGCCCAGACCGCGAAGACCAGCCCGTTCGCCGCAGCAAGGAGCAGCAGCCCCAGCACCGCGAGCCACACGGGCGCATCAGCGAACTGCCGGAGCATCGTGACGATCCAGGAGAAACCGCCTCCGTGTCCCACGGTGCCCGCGACCCACCCGAGGAGGAACGCGCGGCCCGGTGTCTGTCCGCTGATCGCCCAGAGCACCGGCACGAGGCAGATCCACTCGAGGTAGAACTGGTCAAAGCCGACATAGCCGAGGAACGCCAACACGCCTCCTGCAGCGGCGGCGATCCAGGGCAGCAGCGGATGAATCGGGGCCAGGTCGTTCTTCATGGTCATTGTTCGTTCCCTGCTCTCATTGTATCCAATCCCGGACCGCACGCATCCGGCTCCATTTCCCCGAACGAAACGCGACCCGGGGTGCCTGCACGGCGAGCGCGTTTCGCTCGCGATGTGCCTGCGTCAGGGCGCTGCTTTGCGGTCTCGGTGATGTGGCGCTTACCGCAGACGTTCTTCATGCATTCTGTCCGGAGGCTTTGCGGGACGCATTTGACCGCCGCGTTCCGAATAACGGCGAGTATATACGTTTTTCCTGGTGAGTTCAAGAAGCAAGGGGACATATCGGGTTTGCGATCTCGTCTGATGACGGCACGGCAGTATCCCTCGGCGCTCGTTCTTGTTCGATACACGCTCCGCGACATCCGATCCGCTCTGGACAAAAAAAAGCAGACCGGGTTTCCGGCCTGCTTGCAGATAATTATTCGATTAACCTGTTGCGATGATCCTCTTGCGTGATCATTGCAAGGACAACATCCTTCAGGAAGCCCCGATCTTTCTCGTCTGCCGGGAAGCGTGCTCCTGCTCTAGTACGCTATTCCATACCAGTTGCTCCCGCTCTCCGGGGCTACGCGACCGGCGGTAGAAGCCGACATGCCGCCGGCGGCTGAGCCTTTCGCACTTTTCTCCGTCAGTCTTGACTCTTCCTCACGGGCGAGAACTGCGCCGATGCTGTTGCTGGGACCAAGCGGGAGAAACACGTCACCATCGGTGAAGGAAAGAACCGCGCCTGCATCTTTTGTGCTCCAGTCGGTCGCATCATGTACCACCGGTCCGGTGTTGCTGATGCCGATCGCAGCTGGCATCTGATCATCTATCGCGTAGGCCACCCCGAAAGAAAGAGTAACCATCATAACAGCCATAACAGTAATAAGGGTTTTCATTTTGATCTCCTTTGTGGTGCTCACTTCATCAGTTGCGTTCCGCAACCGTGTACGAGCACGCGGTTGATTGTTAATTGCCAATAGGGACCCGGCCCTGAAACGGGAGAGCGTACGACCCCTCTCTTGTAAAATGCTTTTTTTCCGCAGTCTCAACAGGGGCTGTGGCACCTGCAGCCGATCATGGTCTGCGTGTCCAGCTTTCTGAAATTCATCGTGTCCACCTCCTCGTGAGTGCATCGTCTGCGATATCTGCCGGTCCCGCCTCGATCATTGTTATGCCCTTGTAATAGCAAGCGCGGTGCCAAAACAGGGGAAAGGCTTAACCATCTGACAATTTGGAGCTTTCCCGGGGTCCGATAAAGGAGGTACAAGAGACATTGCTGGGTCTGATGCAATTGCGTGTAGGATATGACGCAGAAAAAGCTTTGTAGAACGGCGTTCTGCTTTTTACGCGTTACACTGCGATAGTGAGAAGCAGGAAGAGGAGCCAGAGGAGAAAGGGGAGCTAGTATGTTGACAAATTAATAACGAAACATTATAATTAGCTTCATGAGACAAA
>CAYPOT010000066.1:0-19965 GCA_964412455.1 uncultured Nitrospiraceae bacterium
CAGGAAGAGGCTGCCAAGCTCATCGATATGGACAAGGTCATCCACGAAGCGCTTCAGCGCGTCGAACAGTCGGGCATCGTATTCCTCGACGAGATCGACAAGATCGCCGGCCGAGAGACCCACGGCCCCGATGTTTCCCGGCAGGGCGTGCAGCGCGACCTCCTGCCCATCGTGGAGGGGTCCACGGTCACGACCAAGTACGGCCCGGTGAAGACCGACCACGTACTGTTCATCGCCGCGGGGGCGTTCCACATGTCCAAGCCCTCTGACCTCATTCCCGAGCTCCAGGGACGGTTCCCCATCCGGGTCGAGCTAGACGCCCTGGGCAAGGACGAGTTCGTTCGCATCCTTACGGAGCCGCAGAACGCCCTGATCAAACAGCAGGTGGCGCTCCTCGCGACGGAGGAGATCACGCTTCACTTCGCCAAGGACTCCATCGAGGAGATCGCCGCGACGGCGGCGAACGTGAACGAGCTCACCGAGAACATCGGCGCGCGGCGGCTCCATACCATCATCGAAAAGCTGCTGGACGAGATATCCTTCGACGCGCCTGACAAGAAAGGGACAAAGGTCTTGATCGACGCGAAGTACGTCCGGGACCGGCTGGCGGATATCGCCAAGAGCGAGGATCTGAGCAGATATATCCTGTAAACAAAGCACCAATACACAAATAACAAATTTCAAATAATTTCCTATATCCAATATCAAAATTCCAAACAGTTTGGTCATTGTCCGTTGGCGTTTGGTATTTATTTGTTATTTGGTACTTGCGATTTGATGCTTACCTTACGAGGTCATCATGGAAAAACTGATCGAAAAAGCGAAGACCCTCATCGAGGCCCTGCCTTACATGCAGGCCTTTCGGGGCAAGACCTTTGTCATCAAGTACGGCGGGAATGCCATGATCGATGAACAATTGAAGCACAGTTTTGCCCAGGATGTGGTCCTGATGCGGTTCATCGGCATCAATCCCGTCATCGTCCATGGCGGCGGTCCCCAGATAGGAACGACCATGGAGCGGATGGGCAAGAAGCCGTCCTTCGTGTCCGGCCAGCGGGTGACCGACCAGGAGACCATGGATATCGTGGAGATGGTGCTCGGCGGCAAGGTGAACAAGGAGATCGTGAACCTTATCAATCAGGCGGGCGGCAGGGCTGTCGGCCTGACCGGCAAGGACGGCGGGCTCCTCCAGGCGAAGAAGCTGAAGATGACCAAACGTTCGGAAGAGACCGGAGAAACCGAGATCATCGACATCGGCCTCGTGGGCGAAGTGACCGAGGTGCGGCCGGGGGCATTGGAGGCGCTTGACCGGGGAGGGTTCATCCCCGTCATCGCTCCGGTGGGCGTCGGCGCTCACGGCGAGACCTACAACATCAACGCGGACCTCGTGGCCGGCGCAGTGGCCGGAGCGCTCAAGGCGGAGAAACTGATTCTGCTGACCGACCAGGCGGGCATCCTGGACAAGGACAAGAACCTCATCCCGTCACTGAACAAGAAAACGGTGGAGAGTATGGTCAAGGCGGGAACGGTCAGTGGCGGAATGCTGCCCAAGACCAAGTCGTGTTTCGATGCGCTCGAGGCAGGATGCGCCAAGGTCCATATCATCGATGGCAGGGTCCCTCACGCGCTCCTGCTCGAAATCTTCACCGCGTCCGGCATCGGCACCGAGATCACGCTGTAGGCCGATCACCGGTGCATATCAGCACATCGACTAATTGACAGAAATTACAATTTCATCTATAGTAAATCCATGAAGCGATTTATCGATATCTGCGAGCAATACGGCATAACCCTGTGCTACCTTTTCGGGTCTCAGCAGGCGCGCGGCAAAGCTATTCTCGCGGGAGAAACCGTTCCCATCGTCGATGTGGAATCGGATATTGATTTTGCAGTTCTCTTCCGCACGCCGCCCGCTGCTCCCCTGGAACTGTATGCCCGTCTCAGCCTCGACCTGCAGGACATCGTCAAGCCGCACCGGGCCGACCTCTTGTTCCTCCATGAGGTCGACCATCTTCTCCAGCTTGAAGCGATCAGGGGAATAAACGTTTATTCGTCTGACTCGCAGTTCCGGGAAATCTTTGAAGAACGCGTCATGAAGTTCGCCGCCGATGAACTCCATATTTTCAGGCGGAATGAAAGGGACTTCTTCGGGGCCGTTAAAGATGGTTATTTCGAGTTTAAATACCAAGCTGCTTGAAGACCGGCTGGGATACATTACCAAATCGGTCGTCAAGCTCAAAGCGATAGCGTCTCTTCCGAAGGAGCTATTTCTCACCGGAGACAATCCCGCCGCCGCTGAAAGCTATCTTCGCCGCTGCCTGGAGGCGGTGTTCGATGTCGGCAGGCACATCATTGCAAAGACCGCGGGGAAAGCGGAGGTTGAGTACAAGGAAGTGGTCTCCAGGCTTCGTGAGAACGGTGTCATCACTCAGGCGCACGCGGACAACCTCAAGCTTATGGCAGGCTATAGGAATCGGCTCGTGCACTTCTACGACGAAGTTTCTGAGGCTGAACTGTATCAAATCATTCAGAGCAACCTCGGCGATATAGAAGAGTTCATTCGCCAGATCGCCGCATTTCT
This sequence comes from uncultured Nitrospiraceae bacterium, assembly GCA_964412455.1. Classification (GTDB taxonomy): domain Bacteria; phylum Nitrospirota; class UBA9217; order UBA9217; family UBA9217; genus JAAXXJ01. Next base: position 2,582 of record CAYPOT010000066.1, read on the forward strand.
TGAAAAGTACCGGCAAACGCAGCGCCCTCTGCCATAGTTTCACTCAATCCCTGAAATGCCATATCGCATCATTGACGGCCGGGTCCCCCACGCCGCCCTGCTGCTCGAGATATTCACGAAGGAACGTGTGTGAACGGAGATAACGCGGTAGCCCTACCACGCCACACGCATGTAGCACGTTTAGTTCCGCTGAAAAGAAAGCCCCGGAGATAAATCTCCGGGGCTTTTGCGTTGCAGAAGATCCCCGCAAGAAGGGATATGTGCCCCTCCCTGCGGGTGCCCATAAGGATGAATGTCAGAACCGCTCGGCTGCCGTTCCTCCATTGACAAGGCCATTATTGATCAGATAGGCAATGGCGCTGACCTTGTAGACGTACATCCCCGCGTCGAGGGCGTTGAGCGTGGCGTACACCGAGTAATTGAGAATGCCGTCGTCCATTTGATCGATGGCGTCGTAGATGAGCCGCCGGGTGTAGCGACGGTTGTGAGCCACCCCGCCCGGATCATGTTTCAGCAGGTTGTAGCTGAAGGCAGCACCCATGTTGATCATGCCCGTTCCCACAGTTCCGGCCGTGCCCATATCCGAGGTGCAGCTGGTCCCGCTCCACGTAAAAATGGAGGTCCCGCTTGTCTGCCAGTTCTTGACCGGCAAATTGTCCGTGCAGTCCCCGAGTTCGGTATACCCGGTGTTGTAGGGCGACGTGTAGAAATAGGGATGCTTTTCATAGAAGTGGTAACCTTTGGCAGCCAGTTGCACACGCAGCGCCTCAAGAGCAGCCTGGTAACGCGCCTTGTGGGTCGAACCCTGGAACGTGGCCGCCGTGGCGTCGTCCCCCAGCCAGGCGATCGCGGCGTTGGTACCCGCGCCGCGGGTGGTGTGGCAGTTCACACATACTGGATTGAGGTCGGTCGTTGGTACACCGGTTGTTGTCGTGCCCTTCGTATAGGGGCTCAGCGTATGCGAGCCGTCATTGCTGCCGAAGTGGCAAGCCACGCAGGGACCGCTCGTGTAATTGTTGCGGACGGCGTCGAAGCTGGCGTTCCCGGTGGCGACACCCATGCCGATTTTGTCGTGCAGGTCGCTGGCCGGAATTGAGTAATCCCGCCCGTCAAAGGTATACCCTGTCTTGGCGAAGACCGTACCGCCGGCACTGAGGTAGTGAGAGTTGATGAAGCTCAAGTTCGAGAAATCCCCCGTCGAATTCTTGATGCTGTCGCCCGTCTCACGGCCGCTGTGGCAGGCGATGCAGACGTTCGCGGACGAGGCGTCGGGATACATTGCCGTGGCCCCGTTGGTGTAGGTAAAGCTCAACGCGCCCGGGTTGCGCAGGCCGCCTTTGTCAGCGCTTACGTTCGCGTGGCAGCCCCAGCAATACAGCATCTCGCGCTGTTTCGACGCCCGGCTCGAGACCGACCAGCCGGCGAGATGCTGGAAGTCGTTCTTCGTACTGTCATAGGCGGACGGGTTTTTCAGGAAGTTGGAAGCGCCCGTCGCCGTGTGGCACCGCTGGCACGACTGGCGGTTGGTGGCGCTCCAGTCATAGTGGAACCAGGCGGCCGCTGTTGCCTCGCCTACCGTGGTGGTCATGGCCGTATCGACTGCCCCGGCGCCGGTGCTGATGCCGACCGCTTCCATCTTCACTTTCAATAGCTGCCCCGCATGACCGGACTTGGCCCATTGCGTCCAGATCGTCTCGTTCGCCGGATTATAAGCTCTGGTGCCGGTCGTCACGGACGGATTCGTGTAGGCGGTCATGGTCCTTGCCTCGTGCCCATGACAGTCGAAGCAGGGATTCACCTGCGGGTTCGTCGTGCTTGCGTAGGCATCGTCCGCCGTCTTGGGGATGCGGACCACATAGCCCGAGATGCCGCCGGCAGTCGGGTTGTCAGAATTGTTCAGGTGCGTGGTGGCAAGAACGCGGTACCACGACGTATTGTGGTAGCCGACCCTCTCGGTCGCGACGGTGAACGAGCCGTAGCTGACGATGTTGCCCGAAGCCAGCACCGCGTTGCCGTCATAGCTCTTCATCGTATGGCAGCTGGTGCAGAAATTGAACTGGTCGTTTGCCATGAAGGACTTGCTCGGGTTCCAGTTGACCACGTTGCCGCTCGTGTCCCGCGCCTTGACTACGCGCAACCCGCCGCCGTGCTGATGGCAGGTCCCGCACTGGAACACGCCGAATTCCTTCTGCAGAGGCACGGCCAGCTGGTAGCTCGTATTCGACATGACGCCGTATGAACCGGTCAGGCCGCTGTAGGCGCCAAGGACCGCGCCTTCATGCGTATGGCACCGCCTGCAAGCCCCCCCTGTTTCAATCGTCATTTCCCCGTGCAGGGACGCGGCAAACTTGGTCGGTGCGTTGGTCTGATATTTTCCGGCGTGGCAAGCTGTGCACCGGGTCCCGTTCCCAGCGAACGGATTCACATAGGGAATTGGCCCCACGCCGTTGTGCTGTGCCCCGCCGCCATGGCAGGCTTCACAGCCGTTGCCGTTGTTCGCATAAGGCGAATTCCTGTGGGGCGATGTATTGTCATACTGGGCAATGATGCCTTCGCCCGTAAGCGGATCAACAACGGCGCTGTGGCATTGTCGGCACATCGTGTCTCCGACGCTGCCGGCGACCGTTCCTGATACCGTTCCTTCTTTGCTCGATGAACCGCAACCGTAAAGCGCTCCCACTACGGTCAGGACACAGAGCACTACTATACTTAACTTCGTGTAACGCATGGCGTATCCTCCTTTACCGAATTATTATAGTTCTAGTACGTCCCCGGAAGATGGCACTTCAAGCACACTTTTTCGTTCGTTCTGCTTTTGAAGTTCCCTGCTTTCCAGCCTCTCGGATGGGGTCTGACCTTGCCGCTGCTGTGGCACTGGATGCAGACGTCCCCTTCCGGATGGCACGCTTGGCAGGATTGTAGATTTCTGCGCGCTTCCGTGGAGTGTTCTCCGAACGCAGCGGTATACTGCTGTCCGTTCGGGCCAAGCATCATGTGCGACTTGATCCGTGACGCTCCTTTGGGGAAGCGGCCATGACAGTCGTTGCAGTACTTTGTTTCATGGCAGCGATTGCAGGTCTGCGGGTTGTCCTGGGCCTTGATCGGGTGGATATTGATGAAGTCGCTGCGGTGGCTCTTCGGCTTATAGTCGCGGCCAAAAGTGCCCTTGCTCGTATCGGAGCCATCGCCCCCACCCTGGTGACAATCAAGACACCAGTTCTGCTGATGACACTGACTGCAGTTGTTCCCTGCTCTGCCCGCGAGGGCGCTGTGACCACGCATGATGAAGTCAGCATCATGATTGGGAGCTATACCTTCGGCCTTGTGACAGGTGTTGCATTCCTGAATAGCCATCTTTGCGTACTCGGCATGCGCCTGTTTGTTCGAGACTGCCGACGACTTCGGAGCAGTTTCTGCCTTCTTTTCCGGCGGTGCACCCGGGGCGGGCACAGCAACCGGCACAGGTGCCGGCTCTGCGGCAGGAACAGCTTCCTGGGGGGCCGGCGCGGCAACGGTCTCGGCCAATGCTGCCCGTTCGCCGAACGACTGCGGCTGGAGATACACCAGGGCGCATCCCAGAAGCACAATTGCTATAAGTATCTTTTTCACTGATGACCCCCCTTTCTAGAAACTGTAGTTAAGAACAACGCGGCCCGACTTATCATGATTATACCGGGCGTTCACATTGTCCTCTATCCGCGCCAAGGCGGAAATGTTCTTCTCGATCTGATATTTCGCGCCAACCCAGTATTTACTTGCGGTCTCCTGGCCGGTCGAGCGATCGCGCTCATAGACATCATGGTGCACCCCGGCAGACAGCTCCAGCTTTTTGGACTGGTCAAAGAACGCCTCAACGGCATACCCGTTCAGTTTCCCGCCATAGCCGCTCCGCTTGTCGTAATTCACATTGATCCGCAAACTGTCGATCGGCAGGAAACGGCCACCGATCTCAAGCACATTCGCGTCTTCGCCGTCATAGTCCTGCCACGTATATCCTGCATTGAGCCCTATTGTTTCCGTGATCGTATAATCTGCGCGCAGGAGGTTCTCGCGATACTGGGACACCGCGAATACGGCATAAATAGAAGTTACATCAAAGGTCGGATAGCTTTGGTACGTTTCGGCCGTTACCACCAGGTCTGCCGTAGGGTAGTACTTCGCCCCGAACAGTACTTCGCTGAACACTTCGCTCACAAGGTCATAGCGGCCATTGGTGTAGACCTTCATGAAGTCAAGCACGTACTGCTTGAAGGAATAGCCCATCTGTTCTCGGGCGGTCCCATCCTTGTCGGATTTCACGAAGTAACTGATCTCGGCATCGGTGCCTTTAATACCTTGCAGATACGCGGCCATGCCGAATACGTTGTCCTCTGATGTACCGCCTTCCCCGTTCAGATCGAAGAACACGTAGCGGCCGCCCATCGCCGAAAATGCAACAGGTCCGACGTTCTTGATCTCGATCATTCCGCCGTCCACGAGAGCGCTTCCCGCTGCATAGTTAATATATTGCCGTCCAATGCGGAGATCGATCTTGTCAGCGAAATTTTGATAATCGGCATATAAATAGTACAGTCGACCCTTCAGGTCCTTGGACCCATCACCTGCGTCACGAAGCTCGTACGTACCACGGCCATAACCGTGGATCGTAAAACGGCCCTCACTGTCTATCTTCGTAACGGACACATTGAGAGACTCCGCCAGTTCCGCCCGATCTTTTCCGGTGAATATGTCGTTGAACCACAGGTACTGCGTGGAGCTCTGACCGTGGAGCTCTGCCGCAGCGGCAGTTGATACACCGACGAGGCTTGCGATGAGCAAGAGAACAGCAAGCACGTTCCCTCTTGAGTGCTGCATTATCATCTATACCTCCTTTCAATGTAGCTTCAAATGCACCTGATCCCGCATTCATTCCGCAGCACGACCAGGACGATCCCATCTGTGACGTTACGGTGGTGCTTTGATATCAAACATGAATATAGGAAACGATGAAGCGGTACGAGAAAAGAAAAGAAAGCAGGCACAGGGACTGCGCTGCCGTTCGTCCTCAAAGGAAACGCATGAAAAATCTGTCACGATCTCACCGTATCCATTGGCGACCATAATTGTCAGCTGTTTATATCACGTTTGCGCAGGATATAATCTATGTGTGCCAAGCCATACCAAAATAACAAACAATCCTAAACAATCCTATAATAATGTAATACATTGCAATTGCCATACCGTATAGTTATCTACTTAATTCTGTTACATAAAGCATCCGCAAGGCTCTCTGCCTCGCCCTACTACCTGGTGAAATGACCAATTTATAATATTACGAACCCCTCAATTGCGCTCTTATGCTCATGTGATAGCCTGCAACGAATAATTTAGTATAAGAACTTTCTGCATCAATAAGAACTATTGTGTTTGGGAGATCCAGTCAATACCAATGAACCCGGTTTCATCTTGCGGCATGCCGCATCACGACGTCCCCGTTAGCGACCTTATTTAGCTATTATATCCAAAATATTCGCTGCGTGGGACCGAAGGATGTTTTTTTATCTTATTATGGTCTTATGGTGAAATAGCCGATGGCATAGGTGTTTTGACCGGAGAGGACCCGGAAAAACGTAGCTGACCCTGAAGGAATCCAACATTTGTAACGATTTGTTGATTGAAAATGAAGATTGTTGACGGGTATGGAAATTGCTTTAAAAAAAGGGTGAACTACCGAGGACTTTGAGACTATGACGAAAATATTGCTTGTCGATGATGAAAATCTTATCTTATATTCCCTTTCCAAGACGCTCAAGCACGAGGGGACCGATATAATGGCCGTCACGAACGGGAAGGATGCCCTCAGCGAGATACAACGCGCTTCCTATGACATCTGCTTTCTCGATGTGCAGCTTCCCGACGCGAACGGTCTCGAGCTGATGAAGATATTCCGCGAACGTTCACCGGCGACCAGGATCATCATCATGACGGCGGGAAATCTGAACGAAGCGCAACAACGATCTCTACGCGGCCAAGGCTGCCATTTCTTTCCGAAGCCCTTCGACCTCGACCAGGTGCAGGCACTCGTAGCGGAACTTTCCAGCCACCCTGTCGCGGGAAAAGAATAGACCATTCCCGGATACCTGCCGGTCCGCTCTTATTCTTCCAATCCAAATTTTTTCACCTGGTATCTCAGCGTGTCGTAGGTGATGTTCAGCAGTTTTGCGGCCTGCGCCTTGTTCCGCTTCGTCTTTTCGAGCGCCTGGAGAATGATGTCACGCTCCAGGTCCTCAAGGGATATGCCGGCATCGGGCAGGACAAAGTGATGTTTCACGGAGCTGTCAACTGCCGGCAGCATGCCGGTCAGCGATCTCGGCAAATGTTCGGGAAGGATCTCCCCCTCGCTCCCGAGCACAACGAGCCGCTCCACGCAATTTTTCAGTTCCCTGATGTTCCCGGGCCACGGATAGGCGCCCACGATCTTTTCCGCTTCCGGTGACAGTGCCGTGATCCCTTTTTTGTTGTACTTCCTGCAGAACAGGGCGACGAAATGCCGGGCCAGCAGTATAATATCCTCCTTCCGCTCACGCAGAGAAGGCATGGTGACGTGAAAACTGTTCAGCCGGTAGAACAGATCGTTCCTGAATTCACCCTTCCTGATCGCATCGGGAAGGTTTTTGTTCGTCGTGGCGATCACCGTGACGTTCACGGGGATGTTCTCAGTTCCTCCAATGTGCCTGACCTGCCGTTCCTCGAGGAACCGCAGCAGCTTGCTCTGGAGCGCGGGCTGCATCTCACCGATCTCGTCGAGCAGGATCACGCCCCCGTTCGCCAGTTCGAAGACGCCCTTCTTGTCCGCTTTAGCGTCGGTGAACGCTCCCTTTTCGTAACCGAAAAGCTCGCTCTCCAGCAAGTGCTCCGGCAGCGCCGCGCAATTGACCGCGATGTACGGCCGCTTCCTGTCTTCCGCGGGGCCGTGCAGCAATCCGTGAAAGTACCTTGCCAGGAGCTCCTTGCCGGTCCCGCTTTCTCCCGTAATGAGAACGCTCGAAACACGGGCAGCGGCCATTTTTTCCACCGTCGCCTGCAGACCCTTCATCACACCCGACACGCCGATCATTTCTCGATCGTACGTTTTCTCATGGACCCTTCTGAGATAGTCGACCTCACGGGTCAGACTTACCCGCTCGAGGATGCTATGGAAAAGGATCTTCACTTCCTCGATGTTGAACGGCTTGGTGAGATAATCCACCGCACCCAGCTTCATCGCCTTCACCGCAGTCTCGGCGGTATCATCGGCGGTCAGCATGACGACCTGCGTGGCGATCCTCTGCTCCACGATCTCCCGCAGGATGTCGATGCCGCTCCGTCCCGGCAGATTGATGTCGAGGAGCACGATGTCGGGGCTCCCTTTTCTCATTTTGTCTACAAGGCCTTCGGCGCCGGTCTCCACGCGAACCTCGTATCCTAGGCTCTTCAGTGACCTGTAAAGCATCTTCCCGATGAGTTCATCATCGTCGACAATGAGAATTCTGCCGTTAACCTTGCTCATGCGGTGTTTCCTTTCCACGGTTACAGGGGAGTGTTATGTTGAACGTCGTGCCCTTCCCCAATCTGCTTTCGATGGCGATCTGCCCCCCCTGCTCCTCGATCAGCCGCTTGGATATGGCCAGCCCCAGGCCGGTCCCCCCCGCCTTGGTCGTGAAAAAAGGCTGGAACATCCTGCCCAGGTCCGCGGCGTCCATCCCTTTCCCGGTATCGGATATGGAAACGGTGATAGCGCACACGGTCTCATCGAAGGAGGTTCTCAGGACCATGGAGCCGTGTTCGGGCATGGCATCGACGGCATTCATGAGGAGATTCATGAACACCTGCCTGAGCTGCATCGGATCAACGACGATCTCGGGAAGGTCAGGAGCGAGCTCCTTCACGAGATCGATCGTGCGGGAGACGCCCTCCCGATGGATGCGGTTCCGCATCACCAGCTGCGCGGCGGCATCGAGAACGGAATTCACGTCGGTTTCCATGAAATGCGGCCGGGGAGGCCGCGCGAAATTCAGCAGGCCCTTGATCAATCCATCGATGCGGTTGATCTCATCGATGACCTTGAAAAGAACGCTCCGGTCCTCCTGCGGGAGATAGGATTCCCCGGCAAGGGTTTCCATCGTTATCTTGATGCCCGCAAGGGGATTCTTGATCTCGTGCGCCAGTCCGGCAGCCAGTTCCCCGGTGGTCTTGAGATGCTCCGCCCGCTGAAGCATCTCTTCAGTCCGCCTGCGTTCCGTCAGGTCCCGGTCGATCGCCAGGACATACAGGTGATCGTTGAACTCAAACAAGCCGGCGCTGATCTCAACGGGGAACACGGTGCCGTCCTTTTTCACATGGTCGATCTCGGCCGTTATCCATTCCCCGTTCAGTATCCGTTCGATCCGCTCGAATGACTGCAGCGCCGCGGAAGGGGCATCGAGGTCCTGTATCTTGAGAGACGTAAGCTCTTCCACCGTATAGCCATGCATCGCCGCCGCGGACTTGTTTGCGGAAACGATCTTGCCCGCGCCGTCCCCTTCGGCATCGAGAATGAAGATGGCGTCCGCAGCGCTTTCGAACAACAGGCGGTAGCGGCGTTCACGCTCTGTTATTTCCTTCAGGCGCTCGCGAAGCGAGACGGCCATGTCATTGAACGCCACCGCCAGCTCCGCAAACTCGTTCTTCAGCCCGGCAACCCGGAAATCCAGGTCGCCAATCCTCAAACGCTTCGTTGCGGCAAGGAGGGTTTGTATCGGAGATGCAAAGCTGTAAAGCGTCGTGAAACCGAAGACCGCGACCATGAGAGGGCCGCCAATGACGAGCACCAGGACGATGAGTTCCGACCATCTCATGCTCTGCCGTGAGTGCTCGGTCCGTTCAGCGAGCATCTGGTTGGTCAGGATGATCATGGTGTTTATCTTGCTGATGAGCGAATCCCCGATGACAGTCGCTTCTTCCCGCTCCTCAAGAAACCGTTTACCTTTCGCTCTTAACGACAGGGTCTTAGTCAACTGGTCATCGAATTGGCCGATCTGCTGCTGGAGATCCAATAATCGTTCGGTAACGCTTTCCGTATGATGGCAACTAAAGCAGTCCTTGATCGCCACTCCCATGCGGTTCACGCGCTCGATCATGACCTCGGCGCTTTCCGGGTGTCTCGTGCTTTGCGAATACAGGTCCGCCTGAACCTGGTAAATATTCAGCAGGAGCTGCTCCCGCTGGATCTCGACCTGGTGCAGCAAGATCGCCTCATTAAAATTCAATGAAATATGTTTGATCGAATAAAGGAGAGCGGCGCCGCCTGCGACTGCAAGCAGCGTAAAGATGCTGATGATAATAAGGATCTTCTTTTTCATGATGAATCCAGGAGCGAGCGCATTCCCCGTAGGGGTAACCCTGTGTGGTTACCCATGATCAGGGCGGCAACACAGGACCGCCCCTGCAATTATTGTCGCGCGAACTATTCTTGTCATGTTGATCAGCATTTGTTTCCTTATATATCTTACGACTGCTCATGTCTCACCACCATCAGGATGCACCGAATGCACAATTGTACACGAAATTGTTATAGATTCCCACTTTTTCCTGCTTCAGGACATCAGCCTTCCAATGAGCGAGGGCAAGGCCGTCTCGACGTTCAGGATGCGTTCTCCCAGGCTGACCGGGGCGAAACCGAGTGAAACCAGCTTCTCGATCTCGTAGGGAACATATCCCCCTTCCGGACCTACCGCAAGGGTCACGGAACCGCGGACGTCGCGCGGGCAGGTTGCGGCAGCGCCGGGGTGGGCCACGAGCGAAAGAGAACCCTTGACCATTCCCGGAAGCTCATCCTCCGCAAAAGGCTTGAAGCGCGGCTTGAGCATCACCTCCGGCAGCACTGTATCGCGGGACTGTTCGAGTCCGAGCGCCAGCTGCCGGCCGATCGCCTCCGGCGTCAGGAACGGGCTCTGCCAGTAGCTCTTCTCCACGCGTGCTGCATACATCAGGATAATCCGCTTCACGCCCAGTACGCTCATCGAGAAGAGAAGCCTCCGGGAATTGAGTCGTCTCAAGCGTACCACCGTCATTATAGCTAATGGTTTTTTTAGTTGCTAGTTGAATTACATAAAATAATAAGCCTCTCTCTTCATCTAACGAAGAGAGAGGCTATAAGGAAGATCAACGGTTTTTCTTTAGGCTGGTTAGTTGTTAACGTAGTGTCATGTTCACCTGCGCTGGTGTATTCTTTCGAGTCGTCGTCCCGTCTCCTAAATGCCCATCCAATTATACCCCATGGCCTATAACATGACGTCCGACTTCAGAGCCGCATTGTGATCCCTTTGAATATTTTGCCTGGTCAGGGCTAATTGCAAATCACGTTGCGATAACGCCACTCTAACTCATCATCATAGTGTACGAAATCGGCCGTGTCAGTACAGCTTAACGCAACACCACTTGAACAGGTGAACGCACTGAATTGATCTCCATCGCACGTATCCCAACCGCAATCCGAACAGCTTTCATGATCACTTGTGTACACCCATTGCCCATAGATATCACTTCCAACGCTGAAAGTTGCAGTCACAGTCCAATCGGCACTCATGGTCACGGTGCATGATGGATTGGTTCCGCTGCACCCCCCGCCGGACCAGCCTGCAAATTCAGCGATCGCATCGGGCCAAGCAGTGAGCGTCACCGTTGAATTCACAGGGAATCCCGCACTGCAGCTTGACCCGCAATTAATAACTGCGGGAATGGAAGTACTGCTTACCCTGCCCGTTCCTGAGCCCACCTTTGTCACAGACAACTTGCGCCAATCGAGAATCACTCGAGTTGGTACTTTCTTTGCCATTAATGTCCCGTCGCCCAACTGCCCAGAACCATTGTACCCCCAGGCCCATAACGTGCCGTCCGACCTCAGGGCCAGGGTGTGCCCATCCCCTGCCGCAACCGAGACCCAGTTACTTCCTGCACCTGTCTTAACCGGAGCGTTCTGGCTGAAATATGTCCCGTTGCCCAACGATCCAGAGGAGTTTTCTCCCCAGGCCCATAACGTGCCGTCCGACTTCAGGGCCAAGGTGTAAATCGCTCCTGGCTCAACTGATACCCAGGTTTTTTCTGCACCTATCTTAAACCGGAGCACTCCTATCGTAATTTGTCCCGTCGCCTAGCTGCCCAGAACCGTTATACCCCCAAGCCCATAACGTACCGTCCGACTTTAAGGCCACCGTGTGATAAAATCCTGCCGCAACCGACACCCAGGTGTTATCTGCACCTATCCTGACAGGAGAGCTCTTACTGAGCGTTGTCCCATCGCCTAATTGCCCGGAATTGTTATACCCCCAGGCCCATAACGTACCGTCCGACTTCAGGGCCAGGGTGTGACTTGTCCCTGCCGCAACTGACACCCAGGTACTCCCTGCTCCTATCTGAACAGGAAGACTTTTATCTCCCGTTGTCCCATCGCCTAGCTGCCCATATCCGTTATTCCCCCAGGCCCATAACGTGCCGTTTGACTTCAGAACCAGGGAGTGATTATACCCTGCCACAACTTGCGATATCGTGGGCGTTGGAGGGATCGACGTTATATCATTGGCTATATTTGAATTCGCCGAATCGCCGAAACCGTAATAATAAGCTCGTACCCGATAGAAATAACTAGTGCCCTGCAGCAACCCCATACTAGCGTAACTTGTCACATTCGCTCCAACCAAGGCGATCGGGACGTACGTGCCTGAAGTTCCTGTCTTGCGCTCGACCACAAACCCTGTCTCAGCGGCTGCGCTGTCCATCGTCCATGTAAGATTGATCTGAGTAGCGGACACCTTAGTGGCCGTGAGACCAGAGGGTGGTATAACCGGCGTTAAGATACTAACTTCATTTGAGTACGTCGAATAACCGACAGCGTTGTATGACCTTACGCGATAGTAATATGTCGTATTCGATGTAAGACCGGTATCTGCGTAGTTAATAACGTTGGCAGACACAACAGGCAGTGGGATATATATGCCCGTTGACCCTACCTTCCGCTCTATACTGAACCCAACTTCATTCGCTGAGTTATCATTCCACGCGAGGTTAACCTGCGAAAAAGAAATCGCAGTGGCAGTCAGATTCGACGGCGCAGCAGGTATTGCCTCTTGCGTTTTTGCAGGCGCTTCATTCGAGTATGCTGAATCGCCGCCGGCATTGGACGCTCTCACACGGTAATAATACGTCGTATTTGATGCGAGACCTCCATCCGAGTAGCTCGTACTATTAGCTGCCACTTGGGTTATCTGAGCATACGCGCCCGTTGACCCGAGCTTCCGCTCTATTTTGAACCCGGTTTCGTTTGACGAATTGTCGCTCCACGTGAGGCTCACCTGCGAAGAGGAGAAGGCGGTCGCTGTCAGGTACGACGGTGACGCTGGCAACGGTATGGATTGCGTCGTAGCACACGCTTCGTTCGAGTATGAATTGCCGTTAGCATTGTAAGCACTCACACGGTAACAATAAGTCGTATTTGATGCGCGACCTGCATCCGAGTAGCTCGTACTATTAGCTGCCACTGCGGCTATCTGAGCATACGAGCCCGTTGACCCGACCTTCCGTTCTATTTTGAACTGGGTTTCGTTGGACGAATTGTCGCTCCATGTGAGATTCACCTGCGAAGCGGAGATGGCGGTCGCTGTCAGGTTTGACGGCGCAGTAGGCACGGTATGCGCGAAGGTAGAACAACTGCTTCCAGTTAGATCATTCGACTGGAGCCTGTCGGTTATTAATCCATACCACGTACTTCCAAAAAGATAGCTATAACAGATCTCTTCACCTGGAACTGAATCATAATCAGAGATGCTATGGATGAAATACGGCACGTATGGGTAGTAAGTTTTCCGTGATCCTGTGCTATCGTGAATGACATCAATGGCGTTTTGCGAATTGCCCTGCCACGTGACTATAATTTCATTTCCGTTTATGCCGTCAGTGTTTCTTACATTATTGATGGCATATATGGCGCCATCATACGAATACTGAGAGGAGTTATAATTATTATCATGTATAATTCTAATTCCCGACATGGCGATGGTGCCGGTGCCAGCGTAAGGATTTAAAGCAGATAGATTATTAGGTCCGGCCAAGCTTTCTGAATTTGTGGCGGGATATGCACAAGATCCAGACTCAGCACCAACATGCACCGAAACTGTTGCTTCATTTGATACGACCCCGCCGTTATCGGACACAACATATTTAAAATAGTCTATACCCACAAATCCCGCCGCAGGAGTATATATTATCGTGCCATTGGAAACTTGAGTAGACCCATGACTCGGGCTGGATGCCACATTCAGCGATGAAGGGACAAGGGCATTCTGGCTCATGATGGAACTGTCATTGCCGAGAACATAGATTGTAACAGGCGTACCCGCATTCGTCGATGCACAATCACCTTTAGCATCGGGAGGGAAATGACCTGTACATCCTTGACAATAATGGACAATTATGTCATTACCCGGCTGACCGTTCGTTTCAGAAATTCCATAAATAGAGAACTGCATATTATTAAAATAGTAAAGTCTTGGTGCTGTCTCGTTATCGCGAATGACGAACAACCCCTGCCCGTTAGTCCCCTGCCAGGTCCCGATGATTTCTTGGCCGGGGTTTCCATCGACGTTACTCGTTCCGTAAATATTAAAGAGCGTGTACAGACAGTGAGGTTGTGTCACCCCAGTTTTTGGATGTTCAACGTAGACACAACTAACATCTGACCATATTTTTTCATCTCCAGCGACACCATCGGTATCAGCATAAATATAAGCGTAAGCGGTGCCAGATGAGCCAAGAATTGCGATCCCGATCAGTATAACCAATAGGCAGACTGCAAATACTTTATTAGATAATGCGCGCTTCATACATCCTCCTTTTGATGATACAAATCGGCTGTTCATTCTGATGTGTTATGCAAATATCTTATCGGTAAATATTATTTCTTGTCAGCAAGGATAATCTCGTTGGTAGTTTTCGGTGATGCCTACGATCTTTCAATAATCCAAAATGTTTTCTGACACGATCACTTTCTCTTATTGAAGCAACCAACGGGTCTTTCTGCATCTGGTATCCAGCACCAGTAAGACTCAGAGACATTGCTGTTGACGTAATGCCAAGTATGAAATATTGACTACATGCTTTATCTTATTAAGGCTAAGACAGGGAAAGCAAAAAGCACTTCGAACAATCATGCTTCAGTTGCTTGAAGTGTTCTGTGATACTTTTTGTATAATTGAAAGGTGATGCACCGCGTTTCAATCAGCGGAACCATAGCATGACATGAATGGATTCAACTGGATGTGCACGAACTTTATCGACTTCTAGACTTTTTGTCAAGGAACTTAATGGGGTATTTATAGGGTATTACAGAAGATTGCTTAAATTGCACAGTTGAGTCTACCGCAGATAATCCTGATAACGGTGCTTGGAACGCGGATGAAATGAAGAAATGGAATTGCAAAGGGGGGGGACGGATAAGTCAAGCTGCTTTCTCTTGTCGAATCTTCACCATAATGTGACTCTCGAATTGGCTTTAAGATTCTTATTCTCGATCCATGATGGAAATATCAGAACAGGCGAGACACCAGCGCAGGCACCGCGTTTTCGACGTTCAGGATCCGCTCTCCCAGGCTGACCGGGGCGAAACCGAGTGAAACCAGCTTCTCGATCTCGTAGGGAACATATCCCCCTTCCGGACCTACCGCAAGGGTCACGGGACCGCGGACGTCACGCGGACAGGTCGCGGCGACGCCGGGATGTGCCACGAGCGGGAGAGAGCCTTTGATCATTCCCGGAAGCTCATCCTCCACAAAAGGCTTGAAGCGCGGTTTGAGCAGCACCTCCGGCAGGACCGTGTCGCGGGACTGTTCGAGTCCGAGCACCAGCTGCCGGCCGATCGATTCCGGCGTCAGGAACGGGCTATGCCAGTAGCTCTTCTCCACTCTCACCGCATTGACGAGCACGATGCGTTTGACTCCCATGACGGTAAGGGAATACAGAACGCGCCGGAGCACCTTGGGCCGCGGAAGAGCGAGAACGACCGTGATCGGAAGCCCCGCGGGAGGGTCCCGCTCGAGACGGACGTCCATTTCAAGGACCGCGTCATCGAGCCGCGTTACCGTACCAGTACCGATCCTCCCGCCCAGCAGACCGACAACAAGCTCGTCACCGACTCCCGCGCGATGGACCTCCTGCACGTGCCGGAACCGACGGCCGGTGATCCTCGCGCGTGCATCGTTCACCATATCATCAGGAAAGAGAAGAATGAGGTTCATATCACGGCAACCGTTGCGTCCGGTCCTGGCGGAATGCGTGGAGCGGCTTCACCTGCGACTCCTTCGTTATCCGGAAGCGCCTTTCCTCGATGACCAGGCCCTCGAAGCTGACCACATCACCGCGCAGCAGGCCATCGAACGCCCTGTTGCCGGGACTGGCATCCTTGTCAAGCCTCGTCGTGAGGCGTCTCCCTTCTCTGCCGCACAGAAAGAGTTCGCGCTTGCCCTTCGATATGAGCGGTTCGCTTACCACGCGGTAGGAGTCTTCTCCGCACACGTCGGCCAGCGTCCTGCCGTCCTTCCGCAGCACGAGGTACGAGAACTTCAGCGAGTCCTTCCGGAGCCCGACGCGGTTGTCGATCTCCCGGATGATCTCCGGCGGGTCCCAGTGCCGATCCTCGTGGCACCAGTCCTTGGGGTTCACCAGCGCGGGACAATGCCCCTGAACAAGGCAGGGTGCATACACGTGCGATCCCCCGTCCACGATGTCGTCCCTCACCATAAGCAGGTCGCGCGATGTTTCCTGGAGGGCCGGCTCGATGATGATGCAGCTGCCGTCAGCGGCAAGGAGGCGGGCCATGATATTTCTGACCAGCTCCGTGCGCTTCACAATGCGGTCCGCTTCCCGAAGGAACATCTCATTCAGTACGTTCGAGAGCACGATGAGGTCGAAGGGTCCGCCCGAACGCCCGGCGATCGCCTCAATGCCGGACCGGACCGTGGCAAGGGTAGCACGGCTGTCCGCTCCCCCGCCCGCTTCCCGGAACAGTGCCTCGGCTTCCTTCAGGTTCTCGCCCACCTGATCGACCGCTATGAATTCCAGATACTGCCCCTTCCCTCTCTGCCTGAAGAACTCCCGAATGCCGAGGACGGCAGTCCCGGGACCGGCGCCCAGGTCAAGTACCCGCAGCCGGTCCTTTGCGAGAAGGTTGTCGGGATGGAGACAGAGTTCCCGGAGCGGCGCCTGTATCTTGGCGAGGTTCGGCGGCAGGAAATAGGTGAGGTAAGCCCTCCGGAGCCCCGGGTCGCGGAGATAGGCATGCGGCAGGTTATCGCGCTCCTTCGTCAGCAGACGGGAGAGACGCGCCACGTCCTCCGCCAGAGACGCGGTGTGAGGGGATGAAGTGTTTTTGCTTGGCCGGCCCATGATAGGGGCCATGATACCGTAGATGGGAGGAAAAGGAAAGCGCCAAGGGCGAGAACGCGCGAAGGACGACGAGCAGGACCTCAATCCGTTAAGACCCCGCGGATAATCACGAATCACACTCTATCAGAGGGCGGGATGTTCACGCGCGACTGGAGATAGAGGGACACGCTCGCACAGATGAGGAACAGCACCACCCAGTCCCAGGTAAAGGTGAGATAAACCGGCAGGGAAACAATGAGCAGCGCCAGCGCCGTAATGGAGGTAAATCCCTGGAACCGGAAAAGTGCCCCCGCGAGCGTCGCGATCAGCAGGAACGCCTGGATCTTCGTGACGTCGATGCTCCAGTCGGAAACTCCCGGGATAGCGTTCCACAGGATCGAGTAATCAGGCATGACCGCGCGGTACCAGGAGCCTTCTTCGGGGATCGGGGTCTTTACGAAACCCGGGAACCTCATCCAGGCGAAGGGAAGCCGGACACCGCCTCCCAGCACGATCATGAGAAACATTGACAGATACAGGAAGTTCACGACGATCTGCGGCCACCGCCAGGGGACCTTTGACAGACGCAGGAAACCGCGGTGGTACGACAGGAGCACAAGAAGGCCGGAAAAAAGATACTGGTAGGGGTGTCCCGGCAGGCCCATTCCCTGGTATCCGAACGCCAGGGCAGCGAATCCCAGCGCGAGAGGCCAGGCAGGATGGGGAACCGTTCCGGCTTTGCCACGCACTCCTTCGAGCCTGCCGAGGCGCTCCTCAAGGCATAGTATGCGACCGGCAAGCATGTCCCGTTCGCTTGTTTCTTCCTTGTGTTCCTGCTGTTCTTGATCCATTGTTCGCCCCCCGCCAGAGTATTCTTTGCGTTCTTTTTATCATAGCATACCCAACCCGGACAAGCCGGCGTAATGTCAAAACTTTCACCGCAGAGAACGCGGAGGACGCAGAGAACTTCTTGG
>CAYPOT010000067.1:0-19504 GCA_964412455.1 uncultured Nitrospiraceae bacterium
CATTGTAGCATGGTTTTTATAAAAACCTGTTGGTTCCGGCTTGTCCGGGTTAGGGTATTGCAATCTGAACGCGCATCGGGTACTGTGCAGAATGTTGCTTATGAAGATCGATTGCTACCTGTCCGAGCACTGCGGCTCCTACCACCAGTTGCGGGAGAATATCGACCGCGCCCTGGCGGAGTCACGCATGAAGGCCGACGTTGAGTACCATACGATCCAGTATGATGAAGCGATCGAACGGGGGGTCAAAGGTTCTCCGTCCATCTGGGTGAACGGGAGCGACCTCTTCGGCTTCGAAGGCTCCGCGGGCATTGCCTGAAGGGCATACCCCGATGAGTCCGGGCGGCTCACCAACGTCCCTTCAGTACACCTTTTAAAAGAACGGCTTCAAACAGCCTTAGGATGATCCCTGCCATGTCCGAATCCCCTCTTATCATACGCTGCACCAATTGCCTGGGGCTGAACAGAGTTCCCGAGGATAAGCTTGAGAGCGGTCCCCGCTGCGGCAGTTGCAAGACCGTCCTCGAGGTCCCGAGGCAGCCTCTTCCTGCAACGGCCGCGAGCTTCGACCGCGAGGTCGCCTACTGGCCGGAGACCCTTCTCGTTTTCTTCTGGTCCTCGTGGTGCCTCTACTGCAAGATATACGAACCCCTGATCAACGAGCTCAACGCCCGGGAACCAGGCAAGCTCAAGGTCCTGAAGGTCGATATGGAGGCGGAAGCCTATCTCGCCCAGCGTTTCACCGTCACCAAGACGCCGGCCTTTCTCGTTTATAAGAACGGCGTTTTCGCCGTCCGCATGGACGGCGCGCCTAAGGACAAAAGCGAGTTCTCGAGCTGGATCGAGAATCTTCTCAACTATACAAGTTACTGATCCTGGACCGGTATGTTCCCCGGCCGGTGAACCGGCATATTCCTATGGCGAACGATTCCGCACTGCTCCGCTGCAGAGCCTGCAATGCCCTGAACCGGGTCCCGGCGAAGCGCCTCAGCCAGAACCCGATATGCGGCAAATGCAAGGCTCTCCTCGACTTCCCTTTCCAGGCGATGAACGCCACGGCCGCGTCCTTTGACGAGGAACTTTCCTCATGGTTCGAAACGGCGCTCGTCGTGTTCTGGGACAAGGAGAGCGCGCTGTTCAAGACCATTGATCCCACCGTTGCCGACATCGCCTTTACGCGGGCAGGCAAACTGAAGGTGCTCAAAGTGGATGTCAACGCCGAGCCCGGCCTCGCCCTTCTCTTCTCGGTCCAGGTCTCTCCCACCTTCATCGCGTTCAAAAACTCCAAACAGATCGGCCGCTTGGACGGCTCTCCCCGGGAATCGTCCGAACTAGTCCGATGGGTGGAAAGATTCTTTTTATAGGTGTGTTTTTTTGACTTAAGCCTTTGCTTTTCCAGTGCGCCCTGCATCCCGTGAACAGCGACCGCGCGCTACATGACCGGTATAGGGCCTGTTAAACCACATATCATGCCTGCGCGTGCGAAGCGTAAGCGCACATGGATGGCAGTAGTAGCAGGTAACATCAGAAGTCAACTTGTCATGTTTGCGCGGCGCTGTGAACCGGGGTGCAGAAAAAAAAAGGATGTTGAGCTTGCTGAGAGATTGATTTGAAGCGGATTTTGTTTGCGAGGAGATCTACTTTATCCTCTCATTTTAGATCTGATCCAAAAAAAGAGCGCCTTGTAAACAAGGCGCTTTTTCAATTCATTCGTTTTTTTTATGACCGATTCTACGACCAGCGGGCCTTGCGAAAGGCCTCGCTCTTTCGAACATCCCCTGCCCATCCGCCCTGCTGTTTCGCGTCACGCTTCCGGTCCCCTGCATACGCGTTGTCGGAATAGGTTTTCCTGCCGGTCGAAGGCCTGGCATCGGTCCGTGAGTCGGAATAGGGCTTTCTGCCGGTCGAAGGCCTGGCATCGGTCCGTGAGTCGGAATAGGGTTTTCTGCCGGTCGAGGGTCGCGCATCGGTCCGGTACGAGGGAGCCTTGCTGAATTGGCGTCCCGCCGTCGCTCCCGTTCCCCTTCCACCGGCCGACCTTCCGTTATTATAACCAACCCTGCCCGTCCCCTGCTGCAAGGGGCGGGCGGGCTCCAGGCCCGCGATCACCTGCTGCGGCAGGGACTGGCCGATATACCGCTCGATCCTTCTGAGCTCGTCGAGCTCGCGGAAGGACACGAAGGAAATGGCGATGCCTGAAGCTCCGGCGCGGCCGGTGCGGCCGATGCGGTGGACATAGTCCTCGGCGTTCTTCGGCAGGTCGTAGTTGATCACATGGGTAATGCCGGTAACATCAAGGCCCCTCGCCGCCACGTCCGTGGCTACGAGCAGGCGTATCTTGCCGCGCCTCATGTTCATGATGGTACGGTTGCGCGCGCCCTGGGTCATGTCCCCGTGCAGCGCCTCGGCAGAGTGGCCCCGGGAAGCGAGCTCCCGCGCCAGTTGATCGGCATTCCGCTTGGTGGAGGAGAATATGATCGCCCGCGTCATGCCGCTGTCGGCGATAAGATGGTTCAGGAGCCGGTTCTTGTGCTGCATGTCATCGGCGGTATGGAGGCGCTGCTCGATGGCTTCGAGCGTGGCCTTTTTCCCGGCGACGGCGATCCGCACTGGTTCCTTCATCAGGCGCTTGGCCAGCTTTTCCATGGCCCCGTCCCAGGTCGCCGTGAACAGCAGCGTCTGGCGTCCTTCAGGCGTGGCCGCAGCAATGGTGCTCACCGCCTCGCTGAAACCCATGTCCAGCATGCGGTCCGCCTCGTCAAGGATGAGAAGCTCCACACGGGCCATGCTGATGCGCCCCGATTCGAGGTGGTCGATAAGCCGGCCCGGCGTGGCGACAATGATGTCCACGGGCTGGGCCAGGAGCCGCTGCTGCTCGAAATAGGGCATGCCGCCCAGGATGGCGCCGGTGCGCAGGCGCATGAACTTCCCATAGGTGCGGACCGCTTCGGTTATCTGGTTGGCAAGCTCCCGGGTCGGCGTGAGCACGAGGACGCGGGGACCCTTGCCCTTGGCGGTCGAGGGAACGGTGAGGCGCTGGAGTGCCGGCAGCACGAATGCAGCCGTCTTGCCCGTGCCCGTCTGTGCCGAGGCGATGAGGTCCTTCCCGGCCATGGCCTGGGGGATCGCCTGCTCCTGGATGGGTGTCGGCGACGTGTAGCCGCAGAGGTTCACGGCTTTGAGGATCGTTGGTGCGAGATTCATGGTGTCAAAAGACATACTGCTCCTTATAGGGGTCTGCTTCCGGGACACGAATGCCCGGTACAGGACCTGTGAGAGGTTTGCGTGCGCGCCGCAGGGACACACCGTGTCCCTGGATAGCGAGGACGGCGACAGCACCGATATGACCGGCATAACACATCGTTCGCCAACCATACGGACCGCCGCAATTTCAGTTTAAGAGGAAACGGAAAGCAAGGGGGGTTAGTGATCGATGAAAGGGGACGCTAAGGAAGGGGGAAGGTCGTGAGAGCTTCTTGAATTTCCTGTCCCGTTGTTTTACAGTCCTGGGCATTATACGGGTTCTTCGAAAAATAGCAAGCCTTTTTATGTCATTGTTTCCATCGCGTTCCTCATTGCGCAGCCGCTCACCGCCGACTACAATTTCCCTGAAGAGAACTCTCCGGCCAGGCGTCTTTGTTTACCCCCTGTCAACGCTCCCGCACCGCAGATCGCAAAGGCGATATATCTCCTGTCCCGCAAGATGAGCTTCAGGTCGCATATGCGCCCGGGAAGTCGTCCGCCCCAATAAATCAGCGCCCAATTGATACTCCAGAGAGAAGAGGCCGTAAATCAACATTTATGAGTACAATTATTTGATATTACTATACTAATTTTAATTGACTTTTGTATTTATTTTGGTTATATTGTGTCGTAGATTACGAGAGGAGATTACCAATGCCGCAACTCAAAATATACCAGGGTAAAATTATCCTCCTGCTCAACCGCCAGGAACTGCTGATCGCTGAACTATACCGCTTCTTCGCCGGCCTGTTCCCGGAAACCCGTGAGTTCTGGACCGACCTGTGCCGGGAAGAACTGGAACATGCCGAGTGGGTTGAATATCTCTACAAGAAGACGCAGACCGACCCCGTGGTCTTCCGAGAAGAGAAGCTCAAGAGCTATACGGTCGAAACCTTCGTGAAATATCTTGAGGGTCATCTTGCCAAAGTGAAGGAAAAAGCCCCTACGCTCAAGGCCGCATTCTCCCTGGCGCTCAATATCGAGAGTTCCCTGCTCGTACAAAAGGTCTTTGATAATTTTCATAGCAGCGACAAGGAACTCTCCTCCCTGTTGCTGAGCCTCCAGGGCAGAATGAAGGAGCACCGAAAGCATGTCGAGGAACAGGCCGCCTTCCATTTGAGCGCGGTCGGGACAGGTGCCTGATCTCCCGTCCCACGCATCCCGGCAATCGATTGCAACATTTCTCACCTCCTGTACCCCTGTCCCCGCGTCGGTTCTTCATTCTCCGTCCCCGCTTTCCACTCTCTGGTGCGACTTTGCTCACCAGCATGAACCGGTCGACTGATCCTCGTCTTCGCGTCATCCTCCTCCACCTGTCACCTGTGTCTTTCCCAGCTTCACTTTTCCTGGTGTTTATATTATACTGAAGCTTATCGGGACCGGGCCTCCCCGCGCCGGAAAAAGGGCCTTCCCGCATTTCATGTTGGCATTACCCGGAGATACACGCATGCGGCATACAACATCATTCGCGGGGATCGTTCTGTTCACCGTCCTTTCCCTCTTCCTGTTCCCTGCCACGGGCAATGCGCTGACCCTTCAGGAGGGCCTCAAGATCGTTACCGAGAACGGACGGGACGTGGCCATCGCGCGCGCCGACGAGGAAGTTGCAAAGGGCGCGGTGTCCCTTGCGCGTTCACCGTGGCTCCCCTCGTTGGATCTCTACGGCAGGGAGACCTGGCTCAGGAACCAGCCCGAGGCGAAAACCCCCTTTGGGCCCATGCCGACATCCCAGGACCGGTTCACGACCTACGGCTTCAAGGCGACCCAGCTTCTCTATGATTTCGGAAGAACATCCTCCTCCATCAGCGCCGCGCAATTCGGCCTGAAGGCGCGTGAGGCCGGGACCTTCCGCATCCGCAACCGAGCGGCGGCGGAGTTCATTGTCGCCTATTTCGACCTCCTCGAGGCGGAAGAGCTGCTGAAGGTGGCCCAGGACGAGGTCACGCGATACGAGGCGCACCAGAAGGACGCCGCCGCCCGCCACAAGGCCGGCGTGGTGACCCGGAACGATGTGCTCCAGGCCAATGTCCTGCTGGCGGACTCGAAGCAGCGCCTGCTCACCGCCGAACACAACCAGTCCCTCCGGACATCGAAGATCAACAGCATCCTGATGAGGCCGCTGAACGAATTCATCCATGCGTCGGCGATCGTCGGAACTCCCCTGTTCGCCGTAACGCTGGAGCAGGCCTGGGCGGAAGCCGAGCAGTCGAACCCGGACCTCAGGGACCTCGCCGCACAGGTCCGGGCGAAGGAAGAGAACGTCAGCTCCGTGCGCGCGGAATACCTCCCCTCGGTCTACCTGTCGGGAGGATATGAGAACAGCGAGAACCGATACCAGGTCCACGAGGACAACTGGTCCGTCATCGCCGGCGTGAACATCAACCTGTTCGCGGGCGGCGCGACGACCTCACGGGTCAGCATGGCAAAGGGCGAGCTTGCGTCGCTTCGGTTCAGCAGGGAGAAGCTCCTTGACGCGGTGCGGCTCGAGGTGAAAGCGGCCTGGCTCGACTACGAAAGCTCCAATGCGAAGGTCCCGGTCGCCATGAGCGCGGTGGACCAGGCTGCGGAGAACCTCAGGCTCCAGCGGCTCCGTTACCAGGAGGGCGTCGGCACCTCCACGGAATTGCTGGACGCGGTGACGCTCGTGACGACGGCCGAGACCAATGCCTGGAAGGCGAACTTCAGCGTCAGGCGGGCCGAGGCGGTACTGCTGTACACCATGGGCAGGGACCTGGCGGGCGCGTACAGCAGAAGCAAATAGCGGGACAAGGAGTTTCTCAATGGCGGAACAGCAGGCGGCGGATAATAGAGAGAAAAAGAAAAAAGCCTTCCTGATCGTCGGCGTGGTCGTGGCCGTCGGCCTGGTGATCGGGTATTTCTATAATGCCTACCGGGCGACCCACATCTCCACCGACGATGCGTTCGTCGAAGGGAACATCCACACCATCGCGGCGCGCGTCGGCGGCAGTGTCAGGACCGTCGCGGTCTCCGACAACCAGCAGGTGGGCCGCGGCGATATGCTCGTTGAGCTCGACCCCGCCGACTACCGGTCGAAAGCCGAAGCGGCGCGGGCGAACCTGGAACTCCAGCGCGCCACCCTGCGTCTCGCCGATACCGAGCGGATGCGCGCCAAGGCGCTGTTCGACCAGGAGGCAGGATCGGCCGACCGATATGACAAGGCAGCTTCGACCCACGAGATCGCCCTGGCGCAGGTGAAGCTCGCCGAGGAACAGCTCCGGCAGGCGGAGCTCAATCTGGGCTACACCCGTATCACCGCGCCGGCGGCAGGATTTATAACTCGGAAGTCCGTCCAGACCGGCAACCAGGTATCGACCGGACAGCCCCTGATGGCAATTGTCGATCTGGACAATATCTATGTCATCGCCAACTATAAAGAGACCGAGATGGCGCACATCCGGCCGGGCCAGCCGGTCAGGATCACCGTGGATGCCTACCCCGGCAGGGTCTTCACGGGGAAGGTGGACAGTATCATGGCCGGGACCGGCGTCAGTTTCTCCCTCTTCCCCGCCGAGAACGCGACCGGCAACTACGTGAAGGTCGTCCAGCGCATCCCGGTCAAGATCGTACTTGATCCGGGGGAGGACAAGGACCATCGCCTCCGCGTCGGGATGTCCGTCGTCCCGACGGTGCTGGTAAAATGATAAGCAATAATACCTCTAACCGCTAAGGCGCAACCAAACGCAGGCGCTTCTAAGCGAGGACGCGAAGGAAAACAAGGCAACCTCTTGCTTCCGGTGTTACTCACGGGGAAGTTCCTTGCCTTTGCCGTCCTTCGCGCTCCTCGCGCCTTCGCGGTTCAACTGTTGCGGTTTTGACTTTATTCTCGCCGCGAAAGAACTGCCATGAAACCAGGAACGAGCCGCGGCCTCATCGCCTTCACGGTGATGCTGCCGACGCTGATCGAGATCATCGATACGTCCATCGTCAACGTGTCCCTCGACCATATCCGGGGATCGCTCTCGGCGGGCTACGACGAGGCGACCTGGGCCATCACCGCCTATCTTGTCTCGAACGCAATCGTCATTCCCATGGCGGGCTGGCTCTCCAGGCTCATCGGCAGGAAGAACTACCTCATCGGCTCCATCACCCTCTTCACCGTCAGCTCGTTCCTGTGCGGTTCCGCCTGGAGCCTTCAAAGCCTCGTGTTCTTCCGGATCGTGCAGGGCATCGGCGGCGGCGGGCTCGTTCCGATCAGCCAGTCGATCCTGCTTGAAAGCTTTCCGCGGGAAAAGCACGGCACAGCCATGGCCATCTTCGGTATGGGAGCCATGCTGGGCCCCATCGTGGGACCGCTCCTCGGAGGCTGGATCACCGACACCTGGTCCTGGCGCTGGATATTCTACATCAACATCCCCATCGGCATCCTCTCGATCATCATGAACATCATTGTGATCAAGGACCCGCCGTACATGCAGCGCCAGAAAATGAAGATCGACACCTGGGGACTCGCCTACCTTGCCGTGGGGCTCGGTTCGCTCCAGTTCATCCTGGACAAGGGTGAAAGCGAGGACTGGTTCTCCTCCGATCTGATCGTGGTCTTTTCCGTCATATCGTGCGTTGCCCTGGTCCTGCTCGTCATCAACGAATATTATTCCGAAAATCCAGTCGTGAACCTCAAGCTCTTCAGGGACCGGACGTTCACGAGCGGATCCGTGGTCATGTTCTTCGTGTTCCTGAACCTTTTCGGCAGCATCGTGCTGCTGCCGATCTATCTCCAGATGATGATGGGCTACACGTCGTTCCATGCCGGGCTGGTCCTCGGACCCGGCGGCATCGCCACCATGTTTGCCATGCCCATCGCGGGCAAGCTGGTGAACAAGGTCAATCCCAAGCGCATTCTCGCCGTGGGGATCATGATCTGCGCCCTCAGCACGTACATGATGTCCCGATTCAACCTCACCTCGGACTTCTGGACATTTGTCTGGCCGCGGGTAGCCCTCGGCTTCGGCATGGGAATGACCTTCGTCCCGCTCACGACCATGACCCTCTCCCACATTCCCCGGGAGCATATGACGGAAGCAAGCTCCCTGTACAACCTGCTCAGGAACCTGGGGGGAAGCGTGGGCATCGCCTTCACAACCACCATTCTCGCGCGCCGGGCGCAGTTCCACCAGACACGGCTCGTAGAGCATCTGTCGCCCTTCGACCCTGCGTATACCCTCTACCACGACAGGCTAGCGTCATTTCTCGACGGGAAGGGTCTTCCGCAGACCGGCGCGGACGCCCTGCTGTACCGGGAACTGGTCAGGCAATCAACGACACTTGCCTTCGCCGATGCCTTTCTGACCATCTGTCTGCTCATCCTCTGCGTTCTGCCGCTCGTGTTCCTTATGCAGCGGGCACCGGCACAGACGGGACCGCCGCCGGGGCATTAGCCGGACATTTTGGTTCATTCGTAATAAAGTTGAAAAGGCCAGGTATGACCGCAGAAACAAAGGATCGGGAAAAAACTTATCCACAGATTTCGCAGATTGACGCAGATCTAGTCTTAAAGCACGATTCAAGACGGTTTTCTTGAATCTGTGTCGTTTAGAAGCGCCTACTTTTGGAATCTGCGGACAAATCTTAGCCTTTCTCGGTTTCTGGTTTGCACAGCTTATTTCTGCTAAAATACGAAAGATTCGACAATTTATGATCGCCGCCTCTTCTGAAAGGAACTGCCATGGGATTCATCGTTTCCAAGGTTTTTCTGTACCTCCTCCTGCCTCCTGCCAGCCTGCTCCTCCTTATGCTCACAGGCTTTATTCTCCTGCGCCGGCACCGGAACACCGGAAGGTTCCTTATCGCCGCGGGATTCGTCCTCCTCTTTGGACTTAGCCTCAATCCCGTGGCAGACCGGCTGATCCGGCCCTTGGAGGCACCATATCCCCCGCTTCCCGATGGTCCGGTCAAGGCTGACGCGATCGTCGTTCTGAGCGGCGGCGCACGAGACCTTTCGTGGCTCCCTGCAGGGCCAGAACCTTCCGAAAGCTCCCTGGAACGGCTGGTGGGCGCGGTCCAGCTCGCCAGGGATCATCGCCTTCCCCTCGTGATCACCGGCGGCAGCGGCGAACCGATGCCGGGTGCCGTACGGGAAGCGGACGCAATGGCAGATGCGGCGATCAGGCTTGGATTTCCCGCGGAGAACATCGTGATCGAGAACCGCTCACGTAATACCTGGGAGAACGCCGAAGCCGTTCATAAGCTCCTGCCGGAAAGGTCCATTATCCTCGTCACATCCGCCTTTCATATGCGGCGCTCTATCGGCATGTTCAAAAAACAGGGTTTTTCCGTCCTGCCGGCGCCTGCGGGTTACCGGTCACAGATGAGGCACGGATCCGTTACCGACTATCTCCCGCAAGCCTCGGCGCTCGCAACCTCCTCCAGTGCCATCGCCGAATATCTCAGCCTCTCTTGGTACAGGATGACGGGAAAGATATAGGGTCTTTCGTATTTCAGTTGATAAAACCCGGCCGGAGCCTTGCTTTACGGACTTAATCTGCGTCAATCTGCGAAATCTGCGGATAGGTTTTCCTCCATGTCTCCGTGGTGATAAGTTAACTTTTCAACTTTATTGCGAGTGATCCAAGTATCGTTCCCCCGGCAGCGGTACCGAACGATCGGGGAATACACGGACATAACCGTACCTCGGCCCCCGGCCGCAGCCGAAGTTAACGTCAATCGGTTACGATGCCCGTATCGTCAAGCGTTGAGTGGCAGCGTAAAGGACCCAGCCGAACAACCTAACCTGTATAGACGAAACGGGCCTCGTAACCGTAACCAAACGACAAAAATAGCCCACACATTCGGATAAACAGGTCGGGTCTCGAAAAGAAATGACCTATTGACAGAGACCGGTATTTTTGATACTATTCGTTCAACATTAAATTATTTGACATGGAACTACTATGGGAACGAAGTACGAAGGTACCAAAGAAGAAAAACGGGCATTGAATGCGTTCATCAAGCTGATACGCGCCGGCCAGTCCCTGTCCGGACGGGTGGAGGCCCACTTCAGCGAGCTCGGCCTCACGGTAAGCCAGTTCGGCGTGCTTGAGGCCCTCGTTCACCTCGGTCCCCTTAATCAGAAGAGCCTGGCGGCAAAGATCCTGAAAAGCACCGGTAACATCACCATGGTCATTGATAATCTCGAAAAACGCGGTCTGGTCAAACGAACGCGCGACGAAAAGGACCGCCGCCACTATTCCGTCGCGATCACCAATAAAGGTTCCGGCGTGATAACGTCCTTCTTCCCGAAGCATGTGGCACGCATCGTCGAGGAAATGAACGTTCTGTCCGGAGCCGAGCAGGACGCATTGGGCAACCTGTGCAGGAAGGTAGGACTTCAAGAGGAGCGGCCGAGGGGAAAAAAGGACACCCGAACGGTCTCATGACCGATTTCACTACGATCAGCAGAGAGCGAAAGGAGGTAGAGGAGAATGCCGAAAAATATGCCATTCAGCGTCACGCTGGGTCCCGGAACATACCACTGGTGCAGCTGCGGAAAGAGCGTACGCGAACCGTTCTGCGACGGGTCCCACAAGGATTCCGGCAAGGAACCGCTCGAGTTCACGATAACCGCAAAGGAGCCGGTCGTACTCTGTGCCTGCCAGCGCACGAAAAATCCGCCGTTCTGCGACGGATCACATGTCCGTGAGGACATCGCAGGTCAATGAAAGGAGACTATCATGTTTAAGAAACTGATCAATACCGACAATGATGTTGCAAGCCTTGTGTTGAGGATATTCCTGGCTGTCGTGTTCTTCCCCCACGGGGCGCAGAAGGTGCTGGGCTGGTTCGGCGGATACGGTTTCGCCGGCACCTATGCGACGTTTACGGACACGATGGGCATTCCCGGATTTCTCGTCCTGCTGGTGTTCGCGGCGGAGTTCCTCGGCCCCCTGGGGCTGATCGCCGGCCTATTCACCCGCGTCGCGGCTTTCGGCATCATGAGCGTCATGGTGGTGGCCGTTCCGATGCTGCACTGGCAGCATGGGTTCTTCATGAACTGGTTCGGGAACCAGAAGGGCGAAGGGTTCGAGTATCACCTTCTCGTGATCGCCATCGCCATCGCTCTGATCATCAAGGGCGGAGGAGCGCTGTCCGTGGACAAGGCGCTGTCCGACAAGCAGTAGCGCAGTGGCATAACCAGGTGGAAAAGCAGTACGGGGGCCGCTGGGGAGCGGCCCCCTCTTTTTCCCCATGTCACCGACCGTCATCCCCGAGTGTTTCTATCGGGGATCCAGTATGTTTCACGACTATGGCTGGATTCCCGCTCAGGACCTCTACGGGAATGACGATAATAGAGCCGCAGTGATGCAGTTCCTATTATAAGAACGCTCATAAATGCTCTTGTCAGCAAACAAGGAGTAATACCATGAAGCAGACACGAACGATCAAAAAGATCATCCACAGCAAGCCGACGATCGAGGGTGCGGGCGTGCACCTGAACCGGGTCTTCGGGTTTCACGAGACCCAACTGTTCGACCCCTTCCTGCTGCTCGACGATTTTCGTTCTGACAATCCTGACCACTATCTCGCGGGCTTCCCCTGGCACCCGCATCGGGGCATCGAGACGATCACCTACGTTATCGAAGGGAGCGTCGAGCACGGTGACAGCATGGGCAACAAGGGCGTCATTTCGGCCGGTGACACCCAGTGGATGACCGCGGGCAGCGGCATCGTCCACCAGGAGATGCCGCAGGGAGACAACGCAGGTCGCATGGGCGGGTTCCAGCTCTGGGCCAACCTGCCCAGGTCGCATAAAATGATGGAACCGCGCTATCGCGATGTAAAACGCGACAGTGTTCCCGAAGTGACGTTGGAGAATGGCGTGACGATCAGGATCATCTGCGGCAGTGTGGGTAAGCACAAGGGACCTGTCAAAGACGTCGTCATTGAGCCGGAGTACCTGGACGTTACAGTACCTGCGGGAACGGAGTTCGCCTACGACACCAAGCCAGGGCACACGGTCCTGGCGTACGTGATCGAGGGATCGGGATCTTTCGACAAAGAAAAGAGCAGCACGATCAAGAATGGCAGCCTTTGCCTTTACGATGACGGCGACCAGTGCGTGATCTCAGCAAACAAGGAGCCGGTGCGGTTCCTGCTCATTTCCGGAAAGCCCATCAACGAGCCGGTGGCCTGGTACGGCCCCATCGTGATGAACACCGAGGAGGAACTGGAGACGGCCTTCGAGGAATACCGGAACGGGACGTTCCTCAAACACCAGAAGCGATAACGGAGAGATTCACGGTCAAGACGGGAAGAACTGCAGGGGGGGGCTCCTCTTGTTTTACAGACGAATCTAGTCCACCAGCCAGTGGATCTTTACATCATCCCCGAACTTTCTGAATTCAGGATCGCCGGTCACGACCTTTGCCTTTTTCTGCAGTGCCAGCGCTGCGGCAAAGCAGTCGGCATAGGCTACGGCATGTCCCGCCTTCAGTTTCGCCGCCTCGAGCGTCAGTTCCCGGTCGGCGTCCTCAATTGCAAGAGGCAGCTGTTCGATGAGCATCCGCACGTCCCCTGCCTTGTCGGGCCCGCGCTCCCGACGAGTCGTATAGTAGATCTCGCCGAAGTTCACGACCGAGAGAAAAAGCCTCACCTTTCCCGCCTTCGCCGCTTTCAGCATCTTTCCGACAGGGATCCCTTCAGGTTCATCCTCCAGATGGGCGATAAGGGCGTAGCTGTCCAGCACAAAGACATTATCCACGCCTGGTCTCCTCCTGCCGATCCCTTAAAAGCGCCTTAAGAAGCGATGTTTTCCCCTTCAGCACCCCCCGCGATGCCTCGATAGGGTCGTCGGGAATCGGCCGGATGATGATCACGTTGCCCGGCCCTTCGCTGACCGATACTTTTGTGCCCTTCTTGATGTTGAACTTCCTGCGCAGGTCCGCCGGGACGACCACGTGCCCCTTAGCAGTTGTCTTTGATATCGACATGGTATACCTCCTTACTATTTGTTGTAACATTGTAGCACATGTTGCAACATCTGTCCAATAAAGAAAGGGCCTGACGGTCATCCCGTCAGGCCCTTCCAATACCAGCGTGCCGTATTATCACTATAGCTCTTCGGCAAACATGTTCTCGCCGCGTCCCCTTGTCAGTCGTTACTCCGCCTTCTCCCGGTTCTTCGGCCGCTTGCCCGCCTCGAGGACCCTTTTCCGAAGACGGATGGACTGCGGGGTGATCTCGACCAGTTCGTCGTCCTTGATAAACTCAAGCGACTGTTCGAGAGACAACTGCCGGTGAGGAACGAGCCGGAGCGCTTCATCGGCGCCGGAAGCGCGCATGTTCGTCAGTTTCTTTTCCTTGATCACGTTCACATCCATGTCGGTCTCGCGCGAGTTCTCCCCCACGATCATGCCTTCATAGACCGCCGTGGTCTCGCCGATGAACAGCTCGCCGCGGGGCTGGATATGGTACAGGGCGTAGGTCGTGGTCTTGCCCGACCGGTCCGCCACCAGGGCGCCGGTGGACCGCTTCGCGATCGGTCCCTGCCAGGGCTCATACCCGTCAAAGAGGTGGTTGAGAAGTCCGGTGCCGCGCGTGTCGGTCAGGAATTCGGACCGGAAGCCGATGAGCCCGCGCGCGGGGATGCGGAACTCGAGCCGCACCCGGCCGTGGCCGTTGTTCGCCATCTTGGTCATGCGCCCCTTGCGGCTGCCGAGCTTCTGGGTCACCACGCCGATGAACTCATCGGGGCAGTCGATGACCAGGTTTTCCATGGGCTCGAAGGTCTTGCCATCGCGGACCTTGGTCACGGTCTCCGGCTGGGAGACCGACAGTTCGTAGCCTTCACGCCGCATCATCTCGATCAGGATGGCGAGCTGAAGCTCGCCGCGGCCCATGACCTTGAAAGTGTCGGTCGCGTCGCCCTTTTCTACCTTGATCGCCACGTTGTAGAGGAGTTCCTTATCAAGCCGCTCCCTCAGATGGCGGGACGTGACGAACTTGCCTTCCTTGCCGGCAAAGGGCGAGTTGTTGATCGAGAACATCATCGAGATCGTCGGCTCGTCCACGGCAATGCGCGGCAGGGGCTTCGGGTTCTCCGGATCGGTGATCGTATCGCCGATGTTCACGCCTTCGATCCCGGCCAGGGCGACGATGTCGCCAACGGTGGCGCTGGGGGTGTCCACCCGCTTCAGACCTTCAAACGCAAAGAGCGAGGTGATCTTGGTCTTGACCATCGCGCCGCTCTGGGTGATCACACCGATGGGCGCGCCCACCCGGGCGGTACCGGCGAAGATCTTGCCGATGGCAAGCCGGCCCACATAATCGTTGTATATGATGTTCATGACCAGCAGCTGGAGCGGCGCCGTCTCGTCCCCTTCCGCCTGCGGGACGGTATTCACGATCAGGTCGAAGAGCGGCTTGAGGTTCACGCCCTCATCTTCCATCTTCAGTTTGGCTATGCCGTCCCGCGCGTTGGTGTACACTACGGGAAAATCGAGCTGAGCGTCATTGGCGTCAAGGTCGATGAACAGGTCATAGACCTCATCAACGACCTCGGCGATGCGCGCATCAGGCCGGTCGATCTTGTTGATCACCAGGATCGGCGGCAGTCCGAGCTCCAGCGCCTTTTTCAGCACGAACCGGGTCTGCGGAAGCGGGCCTTCCGAGGCGTCCACCAGCAGCAGCACGCCGTCCACCATCTTGAGGGTGCGCTCGACCTCGCCGCCGAAGTCCGCGTGGCCGGGCGTGTCAACGATGTTGATCTTCACGCCGTTATAGTGAAGCGACGTGTTCTTGGCCATGATCGTGATGCCGCGCTCGCGCTCAAGGTCGATGTTGTCCATGACGCGTTCCTGGACGCGTTCGTTGTCGCGGAACGTGCCGCTCTGGCGAAGCAGCGTGTCCACCAGCGTGGTCTTGCCATGGTCGACGTGGGCGATGATGGCGATGTTGCGGAGGTCGGTTCGTTTCAGCATGTTCGTTTCCTTTTTGTGTACCGCGAAAATCAGGCCGGACGGGAAGAGTTCCAGACGACGGGGGTTTTCGTGGATCGAAGTAAGATCTTTGCGAAGCTGGTGTTTATACCATGCAGAGGGGCGGAAAGTCAATGAAATTGTGGAAAAAACAAGGTTTGGGACGGTACCCAACCGCTTCTCCTGTGCGAAATGCCCGCTTCCGGCACCGCAGCAGGCATCCGGGCAGGTGCCTTTCGATGCCACCCTGCCTACTGGCCGTGATGATGGTGTTCCCCGTCCACCGGTTTAAGCTTCCCGAACGCCTTCAGCACCACTTCCGGAAGCGCCGGATGGATGTGCATGCCCTTGGCGATGGTCCAGAGGTTCCCGTCAGCTGCCATGGCGTTCACGACCTCCTGGATGAGAATGGACGCCTGGGGCCCGATGATATGGTAGCCCAGGACCTTCCCGGTCTTTCCGTGAACGATGGCCTTGGCGAACCCCTCGGTCTCCACCATGGCCGCTCCCCGCGCAACATCGGTATACATCGCCTTGCCGACCATGACCTCCTGTTTGCCCATGAGCTTCACCGCCTCTGCCTCGGACAGTCCCACGGAGGCGATCTCGGGGTAGGAGAACACGGCGTGCGGCACCGTGAGGTAGTTCATGCGCGACTTCTTGCCGTGGATCGCGTTGTGCCAGACCAGCTCCGACTCGGCGTTGGCCGTGTGCCGGAACATCTTCTTGCCGATGATGTCCCCAAAGGCCCAGACCCCCTTCTGTGAGGTCTCATAGAATTCGTCCACGACAATATAGCCTTTTTCGTTCACCGTGACCCCCGTGTTCGCGACCATGAGGTTGTCGGTGTTCGGCCTCCTGCCCGCGGCGACCAGGAGATAGCTCGCCGAATATTCCCGCTGTTTGCCGCTGCCCCGTTCCTTTGCCGTGACCGTAACGATCTTTCCGGTCTGTTTGACCTCGGTGACCTCGGTATCGACATGGACCTTCATGCGCCGGGAAAGCGCCGTCCTGAGCAGCTCCGAAACTTCTGGCTCCTCCTCCGGTACGAGCCGCTTGTTCCGCTGGATGATCGTCACCTGAGTGCCCATGGCCTCGAAGAAGTGGGCGAACTCCACGGCGATATAACCGCCGCCGATGATGACCATGCTCTCGGGCAGCTCGGTCAATTGCAGAGCGCTCTCGTTCGTGAGATACTCGATGCTCTCGATGCCCTTGACAGCGGGGATCAGCGGCCGGGCGCCCGCGACGATGAAAATGGCCTTGCCCTTGACGGTCTTTCCGTTCACCTCTAGAGTACGGTCGCCGGTGAACTGGGCCTCGCCGCCGTAGTAGTCGAACTCCTCGGCGCTCTCCAGCGCGGCCTTGATCCCGTCGCGGCTCTTCCCGACATGAGAACGCATCCGCTCCATAATGGCGGGGAAATCGACGGCCTTGATCTCCGCGGTGATGCCGAGCTTCTTCGCTTCGCGGACCTCCATGACCCGGTCGGCCGGATAGACGAGCATCTTGGTGGGGATGCAGCCCACGTTCAGGCAGGTCCCGCCCGAAGGCCCCTTGTCCAGCAGCGCCACGGTTTTCTTATGCGCCAGCGCGTCCCCGATCAGGTTGGCCCCCGCGCCGGAGCCGATGATGACGATGTCGTATTCTTTCATAGTTTGCCTTTCATCCCTCTCCCTTGAGGGGAGAGGTAGGGTGAGGGGGAATTGCTGTTATTGTATCAGTTTTGCGGGGAGAGTCAATGCGCGAACAAGGGAAGGCTGATGGTATCGGTGATGCGCGGCGAGAACGGCCGGAACGCAGGTCAGAACTTCCCCTGGACTACGAGGCCCTTGTAGATCCCGTCCCAAAGGGGGATAACGGCAAGGTTGCCGGAGGTCCCTGTGTTGCTCTTTTCCTTGTGATACTTCGCGAAGCTCACCCCCACGACCGTCCCGAGGGTCACTCCCGCGACAACATCGGACAGGTGGTGCTCGTTCGCCTGGATCCTCGAAGCGCCGACGAAAGCCGTGGCCATATACAGCGGCACGGCGATCCTGAGGTCCCAATCGTACATTTCCGACACGGACGCGGCCAGTGTCGCGGTGCTCGATGCATGGCCCGATGGAAACGACAGGTCATCTTTCCCGTTCGGCCTGTCCCGGCTGCCGGCATATTTCAGGCCTTCGGTGGCAATTCCATTCACGAGCAAAGCCTCCAGCGTGACGATGCCGGTGTCGGCCAGCTTTTTATTCTCCGACAGTTCCCCGGCCCCCAGGAACGCCATACCGATGCCGATGTGAACATATACCAGGCCGATCTTGTTCCCGATGTTCGCCTGATGCTCCATCGGTTTTTTCTCCTGAAAGTAGTTCTGAACGCGATGGTCAACAGTGAACGCGAGGCCGGTCAGGCCAAGGCCGATCAGGGCCGGGGGAAGATTGTCGCGGGAAAAGACCCGCTTCGTTCCGTCCGCGATGTCAGGCAGGAAGGCCCAGCCGTAGGCCAGGAGGGTGGGAACCTTTTCCGGTGCGGCACATGGAACCGAAGACGGTTCTTCTTGCAATGGCTCCGCAGGGCTGGGAAGAACAGAGCGGTCCGCGGGGAGCATGGCGTACCGGATCGCAGGAGGATACATCGTTCCCGGCAGAGTGAGCGAATTTAGTGAGCTCATATCGTCGGGCATTGCCGCAACAAGTCCGGAACCGGGCAGAAGGAATGCCGCTGTCATGACGATGATGACCATGTTATATTGCTTCACGGGTCAGTCTCCTGTCCCATTGTAGCAGGTCCGCGAGGAGAGTCAATTGATGAACTCCTGCGCCTTGACTTATCCCCGGAATCCCGATATAAACGGGGGGTACCCATGCACGACCAGATAGAAAAATACACGCAGAAGCTGCTGCGCGACCGGACCGCGGTCCCGGAGAGCATCCGGTTCTACCGTTTGGATGATATCGTGTCGGCGAACAGACATGACGAATGGCTACCGCTGTTCACCGAGGTCTTCCACCGCCTCGACATCACGGCCCTGCTCTTCGCCAGGCTCACCCTCCCCTTTGCGGACCTGCTCGTGGATCGGGCGGAGCCGGGAACGGACCGCCTCGTGCCCAAGGACAGCGAGACCAGGGTATTCCTCCATGACATCCCTTTCATCAGGAAGCAGGAATGGGAGGGCGCGTCAACAACCGACCGGACGGCAATGATCGTCCGTTGCCTGAAGGAGCGGAAGGCGGCGATCATCCAGGGGCTCGGCGTCGTTTCGACCGGCGGGGTCACGGTAGAACAGGCCTATATCGGCTTTTCGACCATCTTTCACACGACCTTTGTCAAATACTGTCTCGATGTCCTGACCGACGGGTTCAAGCTGGCAAACGAGAAAGCGGTCTTCGAAGGGTTCAAGCAGGCATGGAACCGGTCGCCCGACCTGGGCGACCTTACCTTCACGTCCGGGCCGCTGGAAGCGGGCGCCGGTCCCCGTCCTTCCCCTCACCCCAGCCCTCTCCCCCAAGGGGCGAGGGAGTCGATCCATGAGGAGATCTGCCGGGTTGGAAGATACACCGTGGAGAAAGGGTTCGTTGACTCCTTCTTTGGGAACATCAGTTACTTTGACGGCACAACCATTTTTATCAGCCAGACAACGTCGTCCCTCGACGAGCTCGAGGGATTCATCGATCCCGTGCCGGTCGACGGCTCCTCCACTGCCGGGCTCTCGGCCTCGTCGGAACTGCCCACGCACCGGGCGATCTACCTTGACTCGACCTGGCGCGCCGTCCTGCACGGCCATCCCCGGTTCAGCATCGTCCTGTCCATGCTGTGCGACGAGAAGAACTGCACGATCAGGGATTGCAACCGCCTCTGCGACCGGGCCCGTTCGGTCTGCGGCGTACCCATCGTTGCCGGTGAGACCGGCACCGGCGGCATGGCAAGGTCGGTCCCTGCTGCCATGAAAGGCCAGGGCGTCTGCATCGTTTATGGACATGGGATCTTCTCTGCCGCCGAGAAGGATTTCCGGGACGCGTTCATGAAGATGGCTGACGTGGAGAACAAGTGCCGCGAGGAGTATTTCCGGTTGGTCGAAGAGCGGAACAAGACGAAGTGAACCACGGAGTCACGGAGACACGGAGGAAAACAATTCACTCTTAGCAACCACGGATTACCGAAAGTAGGCGCCTTTAAGCGACACAGATAGAGGCAAGACTTTATCGATAATCACGAATGAACACCAATGTTACTCCGCTCTTATCCGTGTGTCCCGCGACGCGGGACCCGTGGTTACATGATCGCTGGTCTGATGGATAGTGTCAAAAGTTCTATGAAAAAACGAAGGATATTTTACCGCAGAGATCGCA
>CAYPOT010000068.1:0-18441 GCA_964412455.1 uncultured Nitrospiraceae bacterium
ATCGGTCAGGCTGAACCCGGTTCCCGTGACCGTTGCGGGCGTCCCGTTCACCGTGACCGACGAAACCTGTTCGTTGACCGTGCCCGTGACCGTCAGGGACGGCGTGTTGAGATAGGCGGCCTCCAGCGGTGACGTGATCTGCACCAGAGGCATAACCGTGTCCACGGACCATGTGCGTGCCGCGGGCGTGGGATCGCTGTTGCCCGCGGCGTCCGTGGCCCTCACGAGGAAAGTGTGGCTGCCGTCGACGAGCCCGGTGTAGCTCCCGGGGCTGACGCACGGAGCGAAGTCCGCCGTGTCGAGCCGGCACTCGAAGGTCGCATCTGCTTCGGTTGACGTGAAGCCGAGGTCCGCGGTGGTGCTGTTCGTCACGGCATCAGGGCCGCTCCCGATGATCGTGTCCGGCGCAAGGGTGTCCAACACGATGGCAGGACTTAAGGGTCCCGATACGTTCCCGGCCGCGTCAGCCGCCGTTACCACGAGGGTGTTGTTCCCCTCCGTCAGGTTCGTCAGTATGACCTGCCACGTCGTCGCAGCCGGATAGGCGACGGGCCCCACGGCGGCGCCGGGACAGGCGACGTTTACCGTCGCTTCGGCCTCCCTGGTCCCGCTCACGGTCTGGCTGGTCTGGTTGGTCGGGCTGGTTACGGGGTCGACGGTAACGGACGGAGGCGTCGCGTCATAGAGGATGTTCCGCTGGACCGATGTCGTGTTCTGCGCCGAGTCGGTCGCGGTGACGACCACGGCATAGGTCTTTTCCGCGCTGAAGTTTAACTGCCGCTGGAAGGAACCGTCGATCACTGCCGGCGTGTACGTGGTTCCGTCCACGGTTATGGCAACGGTCGTCGTCGTCAGGTCCGCCACCGTGCCCTGCAGCACCATGCCCGCCTGGTTCGTCGTGACGTCCTGCGCCGGGTTCGTCACGGCGAGTGAAGGATTTCTATCATCGAATATCACCGTGCGCGTCGCAATGCTGACGTTCCCCGCGCGGTCCGTTGCGGTTACTTCGATGGTGTTCCGGCCGTAGATGTACGTCAGCTCCGCGCTGAACGCGTTGCCCGCCGGGGTCGCTTCCGCCGGCGTTCCGTTGTTGATCGCCACGCTGACGGTCGCCGGCTCATCGACTGTCCCGGTCACCGTCACCGCAGCCGCATTCGTCACGCTGTTGTCCGCCGGCGCGGTAATGGCGAGGGCCGGCGCGGTCTGGTCAAGGAAGATGGTCCGCTCGTCCGTGGCCGTGTTTCCCGCCTGGTCCGAAGCGACTATGGTTATTAAATTCGATCCTGCAAGCAGCGTTATCGCCTGGCTGAAGGCGCCGTCCGCGTTCACCGGCGCTGCCGCGCCGTTGATGGTGACTCCCGACAGGCCCGCGTTGTCCGTGGCCGTGCCCGCGATGTGCAAGGTCGCGTTGTTCGTAAAGGAGCCGTCCGCCGGCGTGCTGACGTTCAGCGCCGGATCGGTCAAGTCCACGATCCAGGTCGCTGTTGTCGCGCCGGTCTCCGGCTGCCAGTTCCCGGCCCGGTCCTTTCCGATCACGCTGACGTTGTGCGTGCCCTCGGACAGCGTAGTGAGCATGATCGCCGTGGACGGGTCGGTCTCGGGAGAATAGCTTCCGCCGTCCTGCTGGTACCGGTAGGCGACGACATCCGAGCCGCCCACGGTCAGCGCCGCCTCTGTGGCGCTTGTCGGGCCTGCGGGAACGCCGGAGATCTCCGCCCGGGGCGGCACCGTGTCCAGGGTTACCAAGACGCTTTCGGCTCCGGGATTGCCCGCCCGGTCTGTAACCTCGACGAGGATCGTATTCCGCCCTTCCACGAGTTGGACCCCCTCGGCGCGGTAGCTGTTCCCCGCTACCACGGCGGCAATCGTGTTTACCGTGACCGACGTTACCAGCTCGTTCACCGTGCCGCTGACCGTTATAAAAGGGGTATTCAGGTACGCATCTGGCTGCGGCTCCGTGATCTCTACCAAAGGCAATGCTGTGTCAAGATTGAGCTCGATACTGTCCCTGCCGATGTTGCCCGCCGGGTCCCTGGCTTCGACCACGATGGCGTTCAGGCCCTCGGTGAGCGCAAGGCCGGAAATACTGAATCCGCCGGAAGAGACCGTTGCCGATCCGCCGTTCACCGTGACCGACGCGGTCGCGTCGTCCAGGGTCCCGGCAAGGGTGATGTTCGCGGTATTGACGTACTGATCATTCTGATGGGACGTGATCTTGACGACGGGGGCGACGGTGTCGGTCGTGAAACGCCAGGTCAGGCTCGCGGCATTGTTCGCCTTGTCGGCCACCGTCACCGCAACGGTATGGGTTCCTTCGGGAAGGTTCGACGCGGGAGTGTAGCTGATGCCGGTGAGCGATACTGATGATGAAGAGGTGACGTCCTTGCCGTCGACCGAGAGGCGGACGGAATTAACATCGATGCCCGCTCCGCCGGGCTCGTCGGCGTACGTGGTCAAGATGGTTGGTGCGGCCGTGTTCAGAAGGGAGCCGTCCGGGGGCTGCGGGTTCGATATCACCGGCGGCGTGCTGTCGCAGTCCCTGCCGAGGACCTCGATGATGAGGAACGACGGGCCTTTCTTCTTGATGTTCTCGATCTTTTCTGATATTTCCGCAAGCCTGTCAAGAAGGCGCTCGATAGCGCGATCCAGCTCTTTCAGGAGCTTTGCAATATCGTTGAGCACCTCGTCTTTTTTGCCGTGGTCCCTGCCGCGCTTGTTCTTCGGGGTCTTGTCAAGGTCGTCACGGGCCTTTTCACATTCCCGCACTGTGTCTTTGAGCTCATTGCGATAGTGTTTGAGCTTCTCCCGCTCCTTCCCTGCCCAGCCGGAATCGAGCTCGTCCTCGTCGTCGGAATCGTCGTCTCCGTCATCCTCGGCGTCGTCGTCGAGGCTTGTGAAGATAGCCGCGTAATGACCGTCCCGGTCGTCGTGGGATTTTCTGATATCGCGAAGGTCTCGCAGCAGTTCTTCGAGCTTTGACGCTGAGGTCCCCCGATTCGATCCTTCGGGGGCAAACTCCGAGGAAAGCTCCTTGCGGAGAGCTGCAAGCCTTGACAAGGCATCCTCAAGGCCGTCCTTCCTGCTTTGATATTTAGAGAGTTTGCCGAGATAGCCGTGGTGGCCGCTCTTCAGCACGACCTTGAGGGCGTTCTGTTCCTTGAGGGGTATGGTTTTCTCGAAGGAGGGGATCTTATGCTTGAAGTCTTTCTCGGACGCGACCTTGATGCCGTTGACATAAATACGTGCGGATTTGATCCTGGTCTTTTTGGAATCGCCGTTCGTTACCTTGAGAATGCCTTGCGCTGCGGGGGAGTTGCAGCCTGCGAAGGTGTCGCTGGAGACCGTCGGCTTGCCTTTGAGCCGGTCATACCGCTTCGGGCCGAAAAGAGTGAGATCAATGAACGCTGCAGAACTGGCTGCCGTGATAAGAACGACTGTAAGGGCAATGATGAGCGCAACGAGGACGGACCGGGCCGGCTGCTGTGCGAAGCCCGGAACCGCGCGCGGTAGTGACGGAGCGGATGACGACCGGAGTTTCCTCCTCATCCGGCATAACCATTCCTGCGTATGACGAAAA
This sequence comes from uncultured Nitrospiraceae bacterium, assembly GCA_964412455.1. Classification (GTDB taxonomy): domain Bacteria; phylum Nitrospirota; class UBA9217; order UBA9217; family UBA9217; genus JAAXXJ01. Next base: position 3,578 of record CAYPOT010000068.1, read on the forward strand.
GCGCTTAAAGGCAACTCGGCTCCTATCAGTACCTTCTGACTGGCCTTATATAAAGCTACTTCCGGTAACGCTCGTTCGATTAACAGTTACTGCACATTATTTTGCATGAAAGGACTGGCAGAATAGCAATAAAACACAATTATTGTCAATAAAATAAATGGGGTATTTTCAGGGTAGGGTTTTCTGCACTAAACTGCTTTGTAGACAAATATTATTGGGTAATCGCTCAAGGAACCGAACGTCAAACAATCGGACTGAGTACGTTCGCGGGATGCAGGGGGGTCAGGAAAAGCTTAAGGTTCATAATGAGTTGCTTTTCCCCTGCGCCGGGCATCTCAGTTGCGATAGCCGTGCGCCTTCCATGCTGCCGTCAGGCTGACTCATCATAACGCACACGGATAGAAGAGGACCCGAATTAAAAAAGGCCCATCCTGATTTCAGGATGGGCCTTGCAAGATGCTCTTTGAAACGTGCGTTTAGTGGTCGATCTCCACGCCGACGGTCTGCTCCCGCACGGTGATGGCGATCTTGTACAGGAACGTCAGGATCAGGAGGCCGATGGCCCAGACGCCGATGGTGATCATGGTCTCGGGCATCGTCGGCCAGTAGAATTGACATGCTCTGCAGCAGTGCTCAGGGGATGCTTCTTCGGTTCAGAAAGGATCTTGTCGTCAGAGTGCCCGTTACTTCAGGGGCCGGGGTTACGGGTCAAGGATCTTGGGTTTTCTCAGGGTCGGAAAGAATAATGTGCGCTAACCACACCAGTTGCGTTGCGACCGGCAACCTGGTTAAGGGGCGCCGATCTTCTTTTCAACAAATGTCCGCAACTCCCGCACCATGTCCAGAGCGGCCTTGCGGTCAAGTTTCGTCTGAACGGGAATGTCCTCATACCGGAACAGCGTACCGTAGGCGGTCAGCACATCGACGTCGGCGAGAGAGGACGGCAAGGGGTGTCCGGCATCCGTCAACAGGTCCATCAACAACCGGAGATTGTGCGTGCGGGGGAAGTGAACGCTGAACTTAGAGAGCAGCGCCTTGAGGAGCTTTTCCGAGGCCTGCTGGGCATGGAATCCGAAGATCTCATTGCTCACCTGCTTCGAGGAGATGACTTCGGCAAGAAGCGCCTCGTCCTCGGCGGCCTTCCTGACGAACAGGAGCGCCTGCTCATGCTGCCTCATACAGCACCTTGCCTTCGCGGAGAGCGTCAAAATACACGTTGCCCGGCGTGGTCGCCCAATACTCGAACATCTCCTGGCTTACCACGAGCAGGTCGACAGCGATGCGGAGCGGGCTCAGGGCGCGATTCAGACGCGCCATTTCGGCAATGCGGTCTTGTACATCGGCCTCCACGATCAGCAGATCGACATCGCTGTCCTCGCGCGGCTCCCCCCTTCCGTACGAACCGTACAGAATGATCTTGCGCGGACGGGCCGCGTTCGAGAGGATCCTCGCCGCCTCCGCGATCTTTTCCTGTGCGACCATGGTCTCACGGCCTCCTGTGCATACACTATTTTGTAGCATAACGAGACGTCAAATACAAGGCGAAACCTGACCCGTCCCGGGGCGAGGTTCAAAGTACACGGGTCGTGGAGCGTTTCGAGGGATTACCTCGAAATTGACATTAAACCTCCCCTTCACCTGTCTTGCTCTACACGTTACCGGTCATAGAGTTCCTCGCGTTTCCAGTTTCTTCCACCTTTTATCGGTCCTTTTTTTATGTGTGACTGGATGTACTTCTTCTCAGCATCCCACGCCCCGATGTCACGAGAAATGGTCTTGCCGCCTGTCAGCAGCATATCAATTCCTTCACGGATGAGCTCCGATTCGGTGGTGTTGAGTTCCACTGCCTTCCGCTTCAAAAGCCGATCCTGCCGTGGATCGATGTAGATCTGCTTTCGCGTCGTATGTGACATGGCCGCCTCCTGTGATGAATAAATATACCATTAATGGAGCCGGTGCAAGCCGTTTCATGTCGAAAAAAAGGCCCATCCTGATTTCAGGATGGGCCTTGCAAGATGCGCTTGGAAACGATTATTTAGTGGTCGATCTCCACTCCGACGGTCTGCTCATGCACGGTGATGGCGATCTTATACAGGAACGTCAGCACCAGGAGGCCGATCGCGAAGATGCTCGATGTCCACATCATGGGTACGAGCTCGCTGTGGCCGTCAAGCCCCGCAGGACCCTTTGGGGTCACCCATTTAAAGGGCACCGTTTCTTTTGTTGCACAGGTCCCCGGGAGGGTAAAGTCTTTCTCCCGGCATTAACGCCTCAAGCATGCGGTCGATCTGTTCATGGGCTCTGTCTTCGGTGCCTGGGGACCCGCCAGGTCAGATCTTTCCAGGCTGCTGAAAAAGTGTTTTAAGTGGTTCGACAGGCTCGCCACGAACGGATAATAACCAATCATTTCAATGCACCTTCCGTTCTCCCTGAGCTGTGAGCTTGACGAACAGTCGAAGGGCTAACGGAGGGTATTTCTACAGCCTGTTTCTTTTTGACATTTTCCAATAATGATTATTGCGATATTCCTTACTTCGCCGCCTCCCATAGAAAGTTAATGACCAGTTTGACGAGGATGTCCTTATAACCGGGATCGCTTTCGGCTATCAGGAGCGCCAGGGCGACAAGCGCGTTGTCGTTTATCTTCGCCTCGCCGTTAGCCCGGTACAACGAGCGGTTCTTCGCCAGGAACAGTATGAAGAGCAGCGATCCGATGCGCTTATTACCGTCAATGAACGGGTGGTCCTTGATGATGAAGTAAAGGAGGTGGGCAGCCTTTGCCTCGACGCTCGGATACAGCTCCTGGCCACCGAATGTCTGATCGAGCGCTCCCAGGATGCCTTCGAGAGAATCTCCCCGCTCCTTCCCGAACAGATCACTCGCCGCGCCTTTCGCCTTGAGGTCTTTCTGCAGGGCGGCAATCGCCTCCACTGCTTCGGCATACCGCAGCGTTGCAGGAACAATGTCGCTTCTTCCCGGAACAAGCAGGCGATCTTCGTCATATTGCTGCAAGAGAAGCCAGGACTTGGCGTATCGCGTGATGACGTCAAGCAGGCCCTTGGCTTCAGCAAGTTCCGGATCCTTTCGACCGATGGCACGGGAAACAAGGCTGATGGCCGCTTCCAGTTCGGAATATCCGGTCTGCTGCAGCCGCTTTTGATTGAGCGTATACCCCTGGATCAGATGCTGTTTGAGAACATTAGTCGCCCAGATGCGGAACCGGCTGGCCTGTTTCGAGTTCACCCGATAACCCACAGATATGATCATATCCAGATTATAGAGATCGATAGCACGGATTACCTGGCGCTTCCCCTCCTGGCGAACTGTTTCCATTTTGGAAACAGTTGCTTTGGGGCTCAATTCCTTTGCGGTATATATATTTTTGATATGTTTTGAAACGGCCGGGACATTTACGTGAAATAGTGCCGCTATCTGCGCCATGGAAAGCCAGATCGAATCCTCCTCAAGCTTCGCCTCAAGCTGGAGGCTGCCATCCTCACTCTGATAGAGAACCAATTGTTGCCGTTTATCACTCATTCGCATTGCCCGCACCTTGCACGTTCCATCCTGCCTGCAAAAGAATCCGATCGCTCTTTTCTCAGGCTATATCTTCAGGGCCGTAGGACATAATTATGAAGTATGAAGGAAGAATTATGAAAGTTTTATGTAGAAATCAAGAAGTATGACATATGCACCTATTTTCTTAATTCACAACCCATAATTCTTAATTATCTTTTGTTCTTTTGATGATCGTAACAAAAATGGCAGTCAGTTCGTTGCTCTTATTCTGCAAGTCAGCCGGACGTTGCTCGTCAACAATGCCACTCTCCACGAGTAGTTCCAGCCAATATGCAGTTTCTTCCAGTTCCTTGAGGCAGTCGCCGATTTTTGCAATAAACTCCGCACGGCTGCGGCTTCTATATGCTTCCCGATAATTCGCACCTACTGATGTCCCCGAGCGGAGGATCTGTTTCCCGATCACTTGCGCCTCTACGGTTTTCGGCAGGACAGTGTAGATCCTGATAATCTGCAAAGCAAACCGCTTTGTTCGGTCGCGAAGATCATTTTCAGCTTTCGGCGTCATTTCTTCCTTCTTCATTCTTCCTTCTGCCTTCGCTCGCCCGGCTAGGCTTGCGGATCATGGTTGGATGTCGGCAGGTGAATGCCGGCCATTGTTGGTGATAATAGTACAGCCTACGGGAAAGGGCAAGGACAAATTAGGCGGGAAATACCCTGCAAATTACGGGTTTTACTGACATGATCCCTGGGCATTGACGCATAAAAAAAGGGCCCATCCAATGCGGATGAGCCCTGCGTTGTAAGCCTTTGTGTTGTGTGTTTCTTAGTGGTCGATCTCGACTCCGACGGTCTGCTCCCGCACGGTGATGGCGATCTTGTACAGGAACGTAAGGATCAGCAGGCCGATCGCCCAGACGCCGATGGTGATCATGGTCTCGGGCATCGTCGGCCAGTAGGGATGGACCTCTTCGAAGGGATTCGGTACGAACCCGCCGATGATCAGGCCGAAACCCTTGTCGATCCAGAGCGAGATGAACAGGATGACGCAGGCGAAGGCGAGCGTCCCCTCGTTCTTCCGGATGCCGGGCACCCAGAGCATGACGAGCGACACGATCGCGAAGATGCTCGATGTCCACATCATCGGCACGAGTTCGCTGTGGCCGTCAAGCCCCGCGTAGAGATAATGGAACGGATGGGCATGGCCCGGGATCCCGCTGTAGAAGGCCGTGAAGACCTCCAGTCCCAGGAAGAAGACGTTCGCGAACATGGCGTAAGCGACGATCTTGCCGAGCGTCTGGATCTGCTCCCTGCCGGGATCGAACTTCGTGAGCTTCCGCACGATCAGGGCAAGGACGATCAGCAGGGCCGGACCGCCGGCAAAGGCCGAGGCCAGGAACCGCGCCGCCAGGATGGCGCTGAGCCAGAAGTGCCTGCCCGGGATACCGGCATACAGGAACGCCGTGACCGTATGGATGCTGATGGCCCAGGGGATCGAAAGATAGATGAACGGTTTGATCCACTTGGGAGGCGCGATCCCCTTCCGGTCGGAACCGAGGGTGACCCAGCCGATCACCAGGTTCAGGAACAGGTAGCCGTTCAGCACGACCACGTCCCAGAAGACCATGGAGTTCGGCGCGGGATAGAGCAGGATGTTCATGACCCGCATGGGCTGGCCCATGTCCGCCATGATGAACAGGATGCACATGATGACGGCCGAAATGGCGAGAAACTCTCCCAGGATCACGATCTTCCCGAACTTCTTGTAGTCATGCAGGTAGTACGGGATCACCAGCATGACGGCAGAGGCCGCCACGCCGACAAGGAACGTGAACTGTCCGATGTACAAGCCCCACGTTACATCGCGGTGCAGGCCGGTGATGCCCAGTCCGAACATGAACTGCTGATAGTAGAAATACAATCCTACGGCGGCGAGGCCGCCAAGAAAGAACACCCATGCCCAGTATTTTTTACTGCCCTCCAGTGCTTTCTCAAGCATGGTCGCCTCCTCCGATCAAGTAGTAAACGGCCGGCCCCGTGCCGAGGTCGGGTTTGCGACGGATCGTGTAGGTGTTCGTCACGATCTTGCGCACCTCGGAGTTCGGGTTCTCCATATCGCCGAACAGGATGGCTCCCGCGGGAGCCGCCACGACACAAGCCGGGAGCTTTCCTTCCTGAAGCCGCTCGGAACAGAAGGTGCATTTTTCCACCACACCCTTTGTCCGCGTGGGATATTCCTTGTTCGGGACCTCCCCTTTGAGATTGGGGGCCGTCCGCGGCTCGACCCAGTTGAAGCTCCGTGAGCCATACGGGCAGCCGGCCATGCAGAACCGGCAGCCGATGCAGCGGTGCATGTCCTGCATCGTGATCCCGTTCGGAAGCTTGAACGTCGCCTTGGTCGGACAGACCTTTACGCAGGGCGGGTTGTCGCAATGGTTGCAGAGCACCATGAACGGCATGTCCTTGATATGCTCGCTCATGTACTTATTATCCTGGCCCGGGAAGGACCGCTCATAGGGCGCGGTCCAGATCCACTTGATCTCCATCTTCCGGTCGACGGAACCGTCGGCATTCCGGAAATCCGGGACGTTGTGGGTCGTATGGCAGGCCTTGATGACCTTTATGTAGTCCTCGTCGGTCTTGAACCTGCTCATGTCCACGACCATGGCCCACCGCTTTGCCGTGAGGGCCTCCTTGTTCGCGTCCACCTGCGGCGGAACCAGCCCCTTCTGCCCTTCGAAGTTCCTGGCCGAAGCTACGGACGCGCCGAATCCCAGGATGGAGGAGATGCCCGCGACCTTGAGGAATTTTCTCCTGTCCATGCTCATGATTTCGCCTCCTCCTTCTCCTTCGGCTGAATATGGCAGTCCCAGCAGAACGGCTTCACCGCCATGTAGTTGTGGCATTCGTCGCAGAACTTCTTCTTGCTGGAATGGCATTTCATGCAGCCGTTCTGGATGCTCATGTTGAACCGCTTGCCGTTCGCGGTGCTGATGTACCCGCGGTAGGCGTCGCGGACGACGCCGTCGCGCCAGTCGTTCAGGAGCACCATGTGCTCGGAACGCATGAAGGCTTTCGGCTCCACGCACTCCTTCTTGCCGTGCAGCTTCTCGTACGCCAGGATCTCCGGCGTGTCGGTTTTCGGATCGGGCTTCTTATTCACGGTCCCGAAGTTGTTGTAGAACGGGAAGAGCGCCAGGGCCAGGAACACCGCGATGCCCAGGAACACCGGACCTTTGTTATAGATCTTCATCAGGCTTTTTCCTCCTTCGCTTCCGCGGACGGAAGAGGCTCACCGCGCAGGTCGGTCGTCCGCTCTTTCTCGCCCGTCATGATCATCGCGTTCGCCACCAGTTCGTGGAGGCCGCAGACGTTCACGCTGGGCACCCAGTAGTCCATGAGCGGCTTGAGCGTTGCCCTGTCGATGGCGCAGATGTTGGCCAGCATGTTCACCCCGTGATGCTCGGCAACGAACTTGACCGCATTGGCCCGGGGGAACCCGCCTTTCATCCTGAGGTCCATGTCCTCCGAGGCGTTCAGGCCCGTGCCGCTGCCGCAGCAGAAGGTCTTTTCGCGGATCGTGTCCTCGGGCATCTCGACGAAGTTATTCACCACGCTTTTCAGCACATAGCGCGGCTCTTCGAACATGCCCATGCCGCGCGCGACATTACAGGAATCATGCCACGTGACCTTGAGGTGGTCGTTCCGCTTCGGGTCGAGCTTGAGCTTGTTGTTCTTGATCAGGTCGGCGGTGAACTCCGCAACGTGGACCATCTTCGTGGACCGTGTGTTCTCGAAGACCGTGCCGGTGATCGGGGACTTCGGCACCTCGAGGAAATCGGCTGGGCCGTTCCAGGTGTCCATGTACTGGTGCAGGACGCGCCACATATGGCCGCACTCTCCGCCGAGGATCCACTTGACACCGAGCCGCTTGGCCTCGGCGTAGATCTTTGAGTTGAGCCGCTTGGCCATGTCGTTGGAGGTGAAGAACCCGAAGTTGCCGCCTTCCGAGGCGTAGGTGCTCCAGGTGTAGTCAAGGCCGAGTTCCTCGAACAGCATGAGGTAGCCCATGCACGTGTACGTGCCGGGATCGGCAAACAGATCGCCCGACGGCGTCACGAACAGGATCTCGGCGCCCTTCCGGTTGAACGTGGGCTTGATCCGCTTGCCCGTGACGGTCTCGATATCATCGAGCATGTATTCAAGGTTGCCGATGATGGTGTGGGGCTCGAGGCCCAGGTGGTTGCCCTTCATGTAGCAGTTCGAGACCGGCCCCGCGATCCACTCGATGTTCAGCCCGAGCAGATTGAGGAGTTCCCGCCCGATCATCGTGATCTCCGCCTGGTCGATGCCGTAGGGGCAGAAGACCGAGCAGCGGCGGCATTCGGTGCACTGATAGAAGTAGTACCACCACTCCTTCAGCACATCCACGGTGAGCTCCCGCGCGCCGGCCATCCTGCCGAATATCTTCCCGGCCACGGTAAATTCTTTCCGGTACACCGAGCGGATGAGCTCGGCCCTGAGCACCGGCATGTTCTTGGGGTCGCCGGTGCCGATGAAGAAGTGGCACTTGTCGGCGCAGGCGCCGCAGCGCACACAGATGTCCATGAACAGCCGGAAGGAGCGGTACTTCTTGAGCCGGTCGGCGATCCCCTCGAGAAGGATCTGCTTCCAGTTCTCCGGGAGCTTCCAGTCCTCGTCCGCCGGCCGCCAGTCCCGCGGGTTCGGGAAACCGACGAGCTCGAGGCTCTTCGGCTTCGAACCGTGGCAGAACATGCCTTCCTTGAAGACAACGGGCGTGTCCATCCAATTCGTTTTCGGCGGAGTCAAGTCTATCTTCGAAAGTTCTTCTGGCTTCGGAAGTTTAGCCATGTCTACTCCTTTTCTACCGGCAGGCCGGCGCCTTTCATTTTTTCCCTGAAGTCGTTCTCGTACTCCTCATAGGTATGAAGATGGACCGGGTAGTTCCAGGGATTGACATGCCTTTTCATGCGGCTGTTGTTCGCCAGGTTCCTCGTGGGGCTCATGAAGACGCCGCCGAGATGCATGAGCTTGCTGAGCGGGATATAGGCGAACAGCACCGAGAGGAGGAACAGATGGGTGAAGAACATGGGACCGATCGTCTCGGCGACCGCCGGTTTGAAGCTCATGAGCCCCATGGCAAGGACCTTCACGCTCACGATGTCGGTCTTCGTGAAATACCGCATCAGAACGCCGGTAATGGCGATGCCTAGGATAAGGAAGAGCGGGAAGTAATCCGCGATAAGCGAAATGTACTTCACCTGAGGAATGCCGATGCGCCGGATGAACAGGTAGGTCACCGACGCCAGGATGACCGCGTCGGTCATGTAGAAGAGCGGCGCGCCGACCTGAAGGAAACTGTCGAGCCCTTCGATCATCTTGATCGCCGCGGGTACCTGCTCGATGAAGAACCGCATATGCCGGACCAGGATGATGAGGAACGACCAGTGGAACGCCAGGCCCGCGGCCCAGAGCCACTTGGCCTCGCCGTAGGTGACCTGTTTCCCGTCACCCACCTGGGTCTTGATATTTCGGAAGAGCGATCGGAAGAAGAGCACCTCCAGCGCCATGCGCGCAATAACGCCAAGGGTTCCCGACGGGCTGTCGATCCTGCTGTGCTTGATCCAGGGCAGCGATTTCTGCTGCCCCGTGGTGGTGACGATGCGGAACGGTACGGGAGAGCTGGCCCATGTCAGGACGCGAACGATCATTCCGACAACAAAGATGAGGAAGGCGGCATAGGGAATGACCACGCCGAACAGGAACCGCATGCCCGGCACAGACGCACCTGCATAGCCGATAAGCGCCAGCAGGAGTACCGCGATTAAGGAAATCAGAGCTTTCATATCGTTACCTCGTTTCGTGTAAGATAACCGGAATGCCCGTGCTGCTCAAACTTATTCCTGGTTTTCCGTGATGAGCTTCGCCTGCTGCAGCAGCCGGAAGGTCGCGCTCCGCGCTTCCTTCGCCTTGATGTCGTAGATCTTCTCCCGGCACTGCATATACAGGTCGAAGGCGAACAGGGCAAGGTCGTCGATGGCGTACTCGAAGGAGGCCAGATCGGCGGCTGTCGACGGATCCCGCAGCGCCTCGTTCAGTTCCCTCCGGACCACGTCCTTCAACTGAAAGATGAACCTGACCGCTTCGGAGGGGGGGAAGTCCTGCACCGCGCGGATCCGGACGATCGCGTCCAGAAAGCGGGAGGTTTCCGAAGGCATCATGCCCTTCAGGAGTCCGTCGAACAGGCCCTCAAGCCCCTGGGCGGCGTTGAAGCCCACGGGATTGGTGAAAGGCGCGTTCTGCCGCCGCAGCGGCCCCCGCGTCTCTTCCTGATAGGTCCCGACCACCGTCTCGAACCACTGATCGACGATAGCGGACCGATTCTCCTGCAGATGTTCCTTCAGGGTCATGTTCAGCTCAATTGATCAAAAATTATAAAAAGAATATCCGCCCTGCGCGGGAAAGCGCAGGGCGGGGTCAGTTAAAAGAACAGCAGGTGTTTCACCGCGTCCATTTCCTTCTGGATCTCGGCGAAAGAAACAAATTTCGTCGCGATGTCCGCTCCACCCATATCCTCGGCATCTGAGACTATCTGGTCCTCAGTGATGCCAAGGCGCTCCATGTCCTCCTTGCAGACCCAAATAGGAACATCCGTCATAAGACAGCCTTTGATGTGGCTTTCCGTGCTCGTTACGCCATAGGTTTTCATCGCCTGCTGGCCCTTGAGAGCGTTCAGCACACCGTCGCCGACGAACGCGACGGTCGGAACAACTGAATCGCCGTCATCCATGTAGATCTCGGCGGTCTGGCTTGCCAGTGCATGGGTGAGCGCAAGGCGGGGGTTCTCGCTCTTGTACGGCGGCCTCTGAACAACAAACATCAATTTGACTGCGCCCATTTACTCACCTCCTATGTGGAGAAGCCGGTCGGTCTTGACGGTCTTCGCCAGGTACCAGTCCATGCTGGCGCGCTTCATGCCTTCGGGCACATCTTCCTTGTGGTAGCCACGGGCCTCGGCGCATGCCTCGCACACCGTGGTCTCCATCCCCTTGGACATGAGTTCCTTCATCCGCTTTTCCACGTGAGAGTAATCTTTGAAAGCTTTCTGTCCTTTTTTTGCCAGCATCACGGCATTTCCGGAAAGCCACATATTTACCTTGTGGCCTTTCGCCATCGCGGCCTCGGCAAGCTTGAACGAAAAGTCGAGCGACATCGAGCCTACCAGGGATGGAAATACTCCCAGCGTCAGTTCAGCCATGTTCTCCTCCTCGTAATGTAATTACATCGAAATCAGAATAACGAAATCCTGTAAAACTCGATCGGGGCTGAGGATTTCGATTTTGACGCTCACCCTCTTACAGCCACGCGGTTTTCTCGTATTCGTTCATGATCAGGTCCACGATGTCCCCGTAGCTCACCACTTTGACCTTCGGGTTCACGTTCGCCGCGGTGAATCCCCGCATTTCGAGGTCGTCCGCAAGGGCGTAAAACGTCGCGCCCGCTTTGGACAGGACGGGAGAGTCCTTGCCGCCTTCCTTCATCACTGCATGGTAAATGCCGTTCTCGACCAGGATGACACCCAGCTTTTCGGCCTTCAGCCGATCGTAGGTATCTTCGGTCCTCCGCAAATCGCTTAGAAACAAAGCCAGTTTCATCAGATCACCTCCCTGCGGTATTCAGTTCATACTACTTAAAAAAAGAGGGGATAATTTATTTCAACTATCCCCTTTCGGTATGGAACCTTTATCTTTTGCTCATTTAGAGCTCTTGCACCGTGATGGCCTGCTGCGGGCAGCTCTCAACGCAGGTCATGCAGTTGATGCACTCAGACATGTTGACCGGCTCGGCCTTGCCGTCTTCGATCGCGAACACGGCCTGCGGGCAGACGTTCACACACGTGCCGTCGCCGTCGCACTTATTCTTGTCAACCGTTACCATGATCATGCGGCAGCGTCCTCCTTAAAGCAATGTTCAAACAGTTGCCCTGCGCATCATCGGTTCCTCAGCAGGGTCCCCGGGGATGCACAAGGCAGCACGTACCCGGGGAGTTGTTCCCGAATACGTGCTGAGCCTGATTTTCGTTACGCTTCCGGTCCTAGACGCAGCCGGTCGGCTTCGGAAGACCGGCGATCTTGCAGGCCTGCTTGGCAGGGCCGCCCGGATATAGTTCGTAGAGATACTTGGTGTTGCCCTTTTCCGCGCCGAGCTTTTTGCCGATCTCCTTCACCAGGATCTTGATCATCGGCGCGATCTGGTACTGCTTGTAGTAGTCGCGCAGGAAGTTCACGACCTCCCAGTGCTGGTCGGTCATCTCGATCCCTTCCACCTCGGCGAAATACTTGGCCGCATCCATGCTCCAGTCGTCCAGGTTGGCCAAAAAGCCATCCTCATCCACTTCTATCGTCTTGCCTGCTACTGTGATCGTTCCCATGTTCTGTGTCCCCTTTCTTAAATTGAGCGGACGCTTCGATGCGCGTCTCTTCGTGTTTAGGTTCCCGTGCTTGTGGCACCGTACCTGTTGATCTGATCGTTATCGGCCGTGTAGCGCTGAGCATCACTTCCGTCATGCAAATACAGGAAGCTCTACGACCTTACTTATAGGATGCCATCACTACGTTCTGACAGCCTTATTCTTTTTTCTCGCCGACCTGCATAACATACAGCCGGCCATACCGGTCCATATATCCCCTGCTGATGCCGGTTGAACTGTGCGTCCTCCAGTCGTAACTGAGGATCTCGTCCTGATAGTCAACATCGGGCACCAGCTCGCCCACGCCTTTTCCCAGGGTGTCCGCAGCCCAGTTGAGCGCCTGGGCCATCATGGATCCCACGTCCTTGCCGGTGGGATCCACAAGATACAGCGCGCCGCAAAAGCAGATACCGCCCGAGCCCTTTTCTGTGCCGCTGATCGTCATTTCCGCGGGCCTTGGCAGATCTGCTCCGCAGAAGGGGCACCGTGGAGCGTTTCTCTCCTGTCCCCTCATGATCGGTCTCCCTGTTGCAACCGGTATTCCCGGGCCTTCTTCACCATGCCCCGGGCCCAGTGAGGAGACCCCACCGCGTGAAGATGGGTATAGGTCGCCAACACGTTCTTGTACACGATCCCGTCTTGCGCGCCGTCTATCCCGTGGCCCCGTCGCATGGAAAATACCATGCCGTGGAATTCTTCAAGGTTCACGATGCGGGAGTAATGGAACTCATGCCCCCGCAGCTTGCACGCCATTTCAAAGAACGGGTTCGGACCGATTACTTCCAACTCCGTGTAGCCATGGGCCTGCGGCTTCTTTTCAAGGATGAAGTCCACCGGCAGGACCGACGTCATCGGATAGATCGTATCGTTCAGCCGCAGACTTCTGCCGAGATAGATCAGACCGCCGCACTCGGCGTAGACCGGAAGTCCCTTCTCCACCGCCGCCCGAAGCGAGCCGGCAAAGGACACATTCGCGGCCAGGTCCGCCGCCTGGGTCTCGGGAAATCCCCCGCCGATATACAGTGCGTCCAGCGGCGGCAGTTCCCGGTCATGCAGCGCATTGATCTCCCGAAGTATCGCACCCCGTTGTTCAAGGGCCTCGAGATTGTCCGGGTAATAGAACTGAAACGCCTTGTCCCTGATCACGCCGATCGTCGGCCGGTCAGGATCAGCCGGTGGTACGGCAGGTTCCTGAATGGCCTTCAGGGTTCCCGCGTCAGCGGCGATCCGCCACAAGGCCGCAAGATCGAGATATTTCTCCGCGACCGACGCTGAAGCGGCGATCGCCTTTTCCACATCCGGGTGTTCGTGAAAGGGCGTGAGCCCCATATGCCGTTCTGGGAACTCGCCCTGCCTCATTCTCGGAACTGCACCGATCACCGGTATCCCGCTGCTTTGCTCTATCGCCTTCCGGATGACCGATTCGTGCCTTCCCGGCGATACATTGTTCAGGATGATCCCCCGGACCGCTACCGCAGGATCATACAACTTGCTTCCGAGAACGACCGCCGCCACCGTGGCGGATGACTTGGTGCAGTCAACGATCAGGACCACCGGCGACCCGATCAATGTTGCGAGCCGGGCGGTGCTGTAGGTCCCGGACTCGTCCACACCGTCATAGAGGCCGCGGTTCCCTTCGATCACGGCGACATCCATACCGTTCGTATGCCGGGCAAACGAACGAAGAATGCTCTCCTCCTCCATAAGGAAAAGGTCAAGATTATAGCAGGGCCTGCCCGCGGCTGCCCCGAGCCATCCGGCATCGATGAAATCAGGGCCCTTCTTGAATGGCGCGATCTGCTTCCCCTGCTTCCGCCAGGCAGCGGTTATACCGAGCGAGAGGGTCGTTTTGCCAAGCCCTCCCCGGACGGCTGAAATTACCAGCCGAGGGATATTCTGCATAGCACCGTTACGATTGAGGATTGGCAGAACCTTCGACGTGCGGGATCTCGATGAAACTGCCGCCGAAGTAGGAATACACAAGCTTGCCGCCGTCAACGAGCTCGCGGATCGCGGCCTTGACCTCGTCGCGCGAAGCGCCCTCGGCCTCCATGGCCTTGGTGATGTCGCCCGCTTTCATCTTCTTTTTCCCCTGGTTCTTTTCAACCAGCTCGTATACTTTCTTGATCAATTCCTGGGCGTCCATGATTATCCCCCTGATTAGTGATGCATGTGTGAAGCCAAAAACCAGCCCCCCGAACAGATGTCCGGGGGGCCGATCCACTCACTCTCTCGGAACTATTCCCACTTGAAGGTGGGGGTCATCCGGAACGTCTCGCGGGCAAAGGTGAAATCATCGATATGCTGATAGGTGAACGGAATGCCGGATACCTTGAAGAACCGCTCCCAGCCGATCCGCTCGATCCACTCTCCCATACGCTCATGCTTCTTCGCGTCCTTGGCGTAGATCTCCACCAGGTGCTTGACCGCCTTGACGGTCTCGGGCCAGCGCGGAGGAGTGTTCGGGAGGAAGGGAATGACCAGCTTGGACATGCGGGCCGGGCCGCGGGCGTTGGACACCTTGCCGCCCACATAGATGGAGATGCCGTCGCCGGTGCCGTCGGCGATCGGAAGCGACGGGCACATGGTGTAGCAGTTTCCGCAGTACATGCAGCGCTCTGCCTTGATCTTGACCGTCTTGGTCGCCGGGTTCGGGCTGATGGCGCCCGTCGGGCACGACGCGATGGTCGTGGGGATCTCGCACTGGTTCGCGAGGGTCGCCTCGTTCACCTTCGGAGGCAGGCGGTGAATGCCGAGGATGGCGATGTCGGAGCAGTGGACCGCGCCGCACATGTTCAGGCAGCAGGCGAGCGCGATGCGCACGCGCGCCGGAAGACTCTTCGTGGTGAAGTACTCA
>CAYPOT010000069.1:0-18392 GCA_964412455.1 uncultured Nitrospiraceae bacterium
TCCGCGAGGGCGGCCGTACCGTGGGCGCCGGCGTGATCACCGAAGTCATCGAGTAAGCAACAAACGAGAGGAAGGGCATTCCGTGACGCAGAAGATTAGAATACGGCTTAAAGGATACGACCATCGCCTGCTGGACCAGTCGGTGGTGGAGATCATAGATACGGCAAAGCGGACGGGCGCCAAGGTGTCGGGTCCGATTCCTCTGCCGACCCGGATCAACCGCTGGACGGTGCTCCGCTCGCCCCACGTGGACAAAAAATCCCGGGAGCAGTTCGAGATCAGGACGCACAAGCGGCTCCTCGATATTCTGGACCCGACGCCGCAGACCGTCGATGCGCTGATGAAGCTCGACCTTGCTGCAGGTGTTGACGTGGAGATCAAGCTCTAACAACCGAGAGACCGCCGTGAACGGGTTACGTTCAGGGACATGGTAAAAGGACAGTACAATGAGCGTTGGAATAATTGGAAAAAAGATCGGCATGAGCCAGGTGTTCGATGGCAGGGAATTGATCCCGGTGACGGTCATCCAGGCCGGTCCGTGCAAAGTGGTCCAGAAGAAGACCATGGAGAAGGACGGGTACGAGGCGGTTCAGCTTGCCTTTGAAGAAGAGAAGAAAAAGGGCCGCGTGACCAAGGCTATCGCCGGACACTTTCAGAAATCCGGGACGAACCCGCATCGCTTCCTTCGCGAGTTCGCCATGGCAGGCTATGAGCAGGGCCAGGATGTGAAGGTGGACATCTTCAAGAAGGGCGAACTGATCGCCGTCAGCGGCATTAGCAAGGGCAAGGGTTTCGCCGGGGTCATGAAGCGGCATAACTTCGCCGGCGGACCGGGCGGACACGGATCCATGTTCAACCGCAGACCGGGCTCCATTGGCGCGAGCGCGTATCCCTCGCGGGTTTGGCCGGGCAAGAAGCTGCCGGGACACATGGGCGATGTCACCGTCACGGTGAAGAACCTGAAGGTAATTGAAGTGCGGCCGGAGCAGAACCTGCTGTTCGTACGCGGTGCGGTTCCTGGCGGCGAGAATGCGCTGGTCCTGATCACCAAAGCATAATTAAGATAATTGAGGGTTTCTACAATGGCTTCCGTAGCGATGGTTGATATGAGCAACAAAAAGGTGAAGGACGTGGAACTTCCCGCGGTATTTGGCGTGGAGGTGAAGTCCTATCTGCTCCATTCGGCGGTGGTGAACCAGCTTGCCAACCGGCGTGCCGGCACTGCGGCCACTAAAACCAAGGGGCTGGTGAGCGGCGGCGGCACGAAGCCGTTCAAACAGAAGGGTACCGGACGCGCCCGCGCGGGAAGCACCCGGTCACCGCTTTGGCGCCACGGCGGAACGGTGTTCGGCCCGACGCCGAGGGACTATTCCTATAGCATGCCGAAGAAAGAGAAGCGTGCTGCCCTGGCAGCCGCGCTGGCTTCGAAAGTGGGAGAGAACCGGATGGTCCTGCTGGACAAACTGGAGCTTGCTGAGCCCCGGACGAAGCAGATGTCGGAGCTTCTCAAAACCCTCGGCGTGGCTGAGAGCGCCCTGGTGTTGATCACTGCCGAGAACAAGAATGTTGCTCTGGCGTCGCGGAACATGCCGAACCTCAAGGTCCTTCGCATGGAAAATATCAATGTCTATGATCTTCTCAAATATCGGTACTTGATCACGACGCAGGATGCCCTGACCACCATGCAGGAGGTATACGGAAAATGACGATGGACAACTATGACCTCATCCGCGTACCCCGCATCACGGAAAAAGGTTCGCGTCTCAAGGAAAAGAGCAACGTCCTGACCTTCGAAGTACGGTCCGACGCCAACAAAGTGCAGGTGCGGAAGGCCATAGAGGTCATTTTCAAGGTTAAAGTGCTTGATGTGACCACCGTGAATGTTCTGGGTAAGAAGAAGCGAATGGGGATGCGGATAGGAAAACGATCGGACTGGAAAAAGGCTTATGTGACGCTGAAACCAGGTGAAAAGATTGATATATTTGAGGGTGCATAATCATGCCGGTAAAGAGCTATAATCCAACCTCCCCCGGGAGACGATGGCAGACGGTATCTACGTTCGAAGAAGTGACGAGGAGCAGGCCTGAAAAGTCGCTGGTTGTCCGCGTCAAGGAAGAGGGCGGCAGGAACAACCGCGGCAAGATCACGGTACGGTACCGGAGCGGATGGCACAAGAAAAAGTACCGGATCGTTGATTTCCGGAGGGAGAAATTCGGGATCCCTGCGAAGGTCGCTCACATTGAGTACGATCCTAACCGTACGGCGCGTATTGCGCTGCTGCATTATACCGACGGAGAAAAACGCTACATCATTGCACCACTGGGAATCAAGGTGGGGGACAGTGTCATGTCCGGCCCCGAGGCTGATATCAAGACGGGCAATGCGCTTCCCATTGCATCGATCCCGGTGGGAACGGTGGTCCACAATGTGGAGCTCAAGAAAGGTGCTGGCGGTCAGATAGCCAGAAGTGCCGGATCGTCCGTGCAACTTCTCGCTCGGGAAGGGGAATACGCCACGTTGCGGCTGAACTCCGGAGAAGTGCGCAAAGTGCGGTCCGAATGCATGGCGACGATCGGTCAGGTCGGTAATCTTGACCACGAGAACATAAGTATCGGCAAGGCGGGAAGGTCTCGCTGGCTGGGCAGACGCCCACGGGTGCGCGGTGTCGTCATGAACCCGGTGGACCATCCTCTGGGAGGCGGCGAGGGAAAATCGTCCGGCGGCCGGCCTGGTTGTTCGCCGTGGGGGCTTCCTGACGGGGTAAGAACGAGAAAGAATAAGAAAACGACCAAATACATCATTTCGCGCAGGACCAAGAGCAGGTAGGACAACGGAGGTTAGCGGTGCCGAGATCAGTTAAAAAGGGCCCTTTTGTCGATGTAAGCCTTATGAAGAAGGTTGAGTCCATGAACACGTCGGGGGACAAAAAGATAACAAAGACGTGGTCCCGGAGGTCGACCATCCTGCCGGAATTCGTCGGCCATACGCTGGCGGTGCACAACGGCAGGAAGTTCATCCCGGTGTATGTCAGCGAGAATATGGTAGGACATAAGCTCGGAGAGTTTTCGCCGACCAGGACCTTCAAGGGACACAGCGGAAAAAAGGTTGCCGAGAAGACCAGCGCCCCGAAGTAACCATTGACGGGCAACGGGTATTCGAGAGAGGACAGTGACATGGAAGCAAGCGCAACTGCCAGACATATACGGATCACACCGAGGAAGGCACGTCAGGTCATCGACCTCATCCGGGGGAAAATGGTGGGTGATGCCAGAAGCATTCTCACGTTCACACCGCTCCATGCAGCGCGCATCGTGAAGAAGATCCTCGACTCGGCCGTGGCGAACGCCGAGCAGAAGAAGCTTGGCGATGTTGATTCGCTCAAGGTCGCGCAGGCATTTGTGAACCAGGGTGCCGCTATGAAGCGCCTGCGGGCGCGCGCCATGGGACGCGGAAACATGATCAAGAAGAGGACCAGCCATATAACGCTGGTCCTGTCGGCATAGTCATATCTCTGGAGGCAGAATGGGTCAGAAAGTACATCCGATCGGGTTTCGGCTCGGGATCATCAAGACATGGGACTCCCGCTGGTACGCCAAGAAGAACTATGCGGCGCTGTTGCATGAGGACATCAAGATCCGCAGCATCGTGAAAGAACGGCTGACGCATGCCGGGGTCTCCAAGATCGAGATCGAGCGTGCCGGCCAGAAAGCGAAGATCAATATCCATACCGCCCGTCCCGGCATCATCATCGGGAAAAAGGGCGCCGAGGTCGACAAGCTCAAGAAGGACCTCGAGGCTATGACCGGCAAGCAGATGTACATCAATATCCAGGAGATCCGGAGACCGGAACTCGAAGCGCAGCTTGTCGCCGAGAACATAGCTCTCCAGCTCGAGCGCAGGATCGCATTCCGCCGGGCCATGAAAAAATCGGTTACCTCGGCCCTTCGGCTGGGCGCCCAGGGGATCAAGATCAACTGTGCAGGCAGGTTGGCGGGTTCAGAGATCGCCCGGACCGAGTGGTACCGTGAGGGAAGAGTGCCGCTCCATACCCTGCGGGCCGACATTCAGTATGGATTCGCCGAAGCGAAGACCACGATGGGACAGATCGGCGTGAAAGTATGGATCTATAAGGGTGATGTGCTGCAGCATCCCAAGGCGGTGTAGGGAATAAGCGGCTGAAACAACCACCACGATTGCAGGTAAAGGAAAGCGATTATGTTAGCACCGAAACGGGTAAAGTTCAGAAAAATGCATAAAGGCCGGATGACGGGAACCGGCTACCGCGGGGCCGAAGTGAGCTACGGCGAGTTCGGACTGAAGGCGATGGAGCCCTGCTGGGTCACGAGCCGCCAGATCGAGGCTGCCAGAATTGCCATGACCCGGTATGTAAAGCGGGGCGGCAAGATCTGGATCCGCATTTTCCCCGACAAGCCTATTACGAAGAAGCCGGCCGAGACCCGCATGGGGAAAGGCAAGGGTGCACCGGAATACTGGGTAGCGGTCGTGAAACCGGGCCGAATTCTGTACGAGATGGGCGGTGTCGACGAGTCAGTGGCCCGTGAGGCATTCCGTCTTGCGGCATATAAGCTGCCCATGGCGACAAAATTCATCTCTCGGGAGGCTGAGATATGAAGTCGAATGCACGAGAGATGAGGGACCTGTCCAACGAGGAATTGGCGGCCAAGGCGACAGAGCTGAAAAAAGAGCTGTTCAACCTCCGATTTCAGCAGGCCATGGGCCAGATCGAGAATCCTATGCGGCTCAGAACGCTTCGCAGGGATATCGCAAAAACCAAAACGATCTTAAGGGAAAAACATGGGCGAGTCTAATAAAAGAAAAGCATTTATCGGCCGCGTGGTGAGCGATAAGATGGACAAGACGATCGTGCTGGCGGTAACCAGACGTATCGCGCACTCCCGCTACAACAAGGTGGTGAAGCGCACGACCAAGTACAAAGCCCATGATGAGAAGAACGAGTGCAAAGTGGGTGATATGGTTAAGGTCATCGAGACCAGGCCCATCTCGAGGGACAAACGCTGGAAGGTTCTGGAGATCGTAGAAAAGGCGAACTGACTTTCGGACACGAATTTCGAATGGCGAAGAGAAGGTACTAGACCATGATTCAGCAACAGACAGTTTTGGATGTAGCGGACAATTCGGGCGCAAAGCGGGTAATGTGCATCAAGGTGCTTGGCGGCACCCGCAAGCGGTATGCGGGCCTGGGTGATATAATCGTTGTCGCCATCAAATCGGCAATTCCTGACGGGCAGGCAAAGAAGGGGACCGTTGCCAAAGCGGTGGTGGTGCGAGTTGCGAAGGAAGTGCGCCGTCCCGACGGGTCGTATGTCAAGTTCGACCGGAATGCGGCGGTCCTGATCAATAATGCGAACGAGCCTATCGGGACCCGTATTTTCGGACCTGTCGCCCGGGAGCTTCGCAGAAAAAATTTCATGAAAATCATCTCGCTTGCGCCGGAAGTTCTGTAGATATCCGGTAACAGTGCGACTTTCGAATAAGAACAGGAAAGATTAACGATGCAGATAAAGAAAAATGATACGGTACTGGTCATGGCCGGCAAAGAGAAGGGGAAACGCGGAAGGGTGATCGCTGTGTACCCGCGGGAGAACCGGATCCTGATCGAGAAGTTGAATATGATCAAACGGCATACACGGCCGAACCAGCAGCTTCGGCAGGGTGGGATCGTGGAGAAGGAGAGCCCGATTTCCGCAGCGAACGTAAAGCTTATCTGTGCAAAATGCGACAAGCCTACCAGTACTTCCCGGAAGTCCCAGAGCGACGGGCCCCGGGTACGGGTATGCAAGGCCTGTGACGCAACTTTGGATTAAGTGAGTTAGGGAAAGAGACCAATGGCAGACAAGAAAGATAAGACAAAAGAGATCAAGGGCGGAGAAAAGAAGAAGGCCCCGGCAAAGACAGCGCCGGTAAAGGCCAAGAAGGTCTCCGCGCCCGCCGTAAAGAAGGAAGAAAAATCGGCCACACCGGCAGAGCGGGTGATGGCGCCGAAGCCCCGGCTTAGGGATCGGTACGAGAAGGACGTGGTCCCCGCCCTCATGAAGCAGTTTGACTACAAGAACCCCATGCAGGTTCCGCGGTTGGTCAAAGTTGTGCTGAACATGGGCATGGGCGAGGCGATCACGAATGCGAAGGCGCTCGATCACGCGGTCGGCGAGCTGGAGCTTATTACCGGTCAGCATCCCGTGATCACCCGCGCGAAAAAATCCATCGCGACGTTCAAACTGCGCGAAGGTATGCCCATCGGTTGCATGGTGACGCTCCGGAAGGCGCGTATGTTCGAATTCCTGGACCGGTTCATCAACGCCGCGCTGCCCCGCATCAGGGACTTCAGGGGAAGCCCGACGAAGTCCTTTGACGGAAGAGGAAACTACTCCGTCGGCATCAAGGAACAGGTCATCTTTCCGGAGATCGAGATCGATAAGATCGACTCGGTACACGGTATGGATATTGTTATCGTCACGACGGCTAAGACCGATGAAGAAGGACGGGCGTTGCTCGGTCTTCTCGGCATGCCGTTCAGAAAGTAGCAGGCTGGAGGAACAATGGCAAAAAAGTCCTTGATTGCAAAGGCAAAACAGGTACCGAAGTTCAAGGTGCGCGCATATCACCGCTGTCCGCTGTGCGGCAGGTCACGGGGATATCTGAGGAAGTTCGACATGTGCCGCATTTGTTTCCGGAACAGGTCGCTCCGGGGAGAGATTCCAGGCGTCGTAAAGGCTAGTTGGTAAGCGAGAGGGGTTTGAACCGATGATGACCGATCCGATCGCGGATATGCTTACGCGCATCCGCAATGGCAGTAAAGCGAAGCTTGAAAAGGTAGACATCCCGTCCTCGAAGTTGAAGCTCGAGATCGCCAAGATCCTGAAGGACGAGGGGTACATCAAGAACCTCAAGATGGTGAAGGACCGCCGTCAGGGTGTCATCCGTGTCTATCTGAAGTACACTGACGACGAGATCCCGGTGATCCAGGGGATTAAACGGATCAGCAAGCCGGGGAACCGCGTATACGCCGGGAATGACGCTATCCCCAGGGTCCTTGCGGGATTGGGTGTTGCCATTCTTTCCACACCGAACGGCATCCAGACCGGGAAGCAGGCACGGAAAGATAATGTGGGCGGAGAAGTTCTCTGCCACGTGTGGTAAAGATCAAGAAGGGTAAACACTTTTTCGAGATCGGATTGAGGAGTTGTTATGTCAAGGGTTGGTAAAAAACCAATAGTAATTCCGCCGGGTGTCGAGACAAAGATAGCGCCTGGAAAGATCACGGTCAAGGGACCCCTGGGCGAGATGAGCCAGGCGGTGAACCCCAGGCTGGAGATCAAGAAGAACGACAATCAATTGATGGTCGAGCGGCAGTCGAACCAGAAGATGTATCGGGAACTTCACGGTCTTACGCGGAACCTGATCGCGAATATGGTGACCGGTGTCAGCACGGGGTTTGGAAAGACCCTGGACATTTCAGGAGTCGGTTTCAAGGCTGCCGTGCACGGATCGAACCTGTTGTTTACGCTGGGTTTCTCGCATCCCATCGTTTTCCCGCTTCCCCAGGGGATCAAGGCCACGGTTGACGCGAAGCAGACCCAGGTCGTGATCAAGGGCATCGACAAGCAGTTGGTCGGGCAGGTCGCGGCGAATCTCAGGGGTCTCAAGGAGCCTGAGCCGTATAAGGGCAAAGGCATCAAATACAGTACCGAAGTTATCCAGCGCAAGGAAGGCAAGGCTGGCAAGGGCGGCAAGTAAATAAAATTCGGACATCGGATTGCGGACATGCATCCGTAATGAAGTATATGGAGAGTTAACGTGGCACTGAGCAAAGAGCAATCGAGGATAAAGAGACATCAGCGGATTCGGAAGCGTCTCCAGGGGACGGGCGAGAAGCCGAGGCTCAGCGTGTATAAGAGCCTGAATCATATCTACGCTCAGCTCATCGATGACGCGGCAGGGAAGACCGTCCTTTCAGCGTCCACCGTGGAGAAGGAAATCCGGACGGCCCTCAAGCATGGTGGCAACCTTGAGGCGGCAAAGAAGGTCGGGGCGAGCCTTGCCCAGAAGGCGTTAGGCAAGAAGATCACGACCGTTGTGTTCGACCGTGGCGGGTATCGGTATCATGGATGCGTAAAGGCCCTCGCCGATGCGGCCCGTGAGCAGGGCCTGAAGTTTTAACGCGAAACACTGAGTGGAGGCGGCATTGGCAGAGCGATATCAAAGAGATGCAGAAGACGGCGACGGCCTGAAGGACAAATTGGTCTCGCTTAATCGAGTCGCCAAGGTGGTGAAGGGCGGCAAACGGTTCAATTTCAGCGCCCTCGTGGTCGTCGGTGACGGCAAGGGCCGGGTCGGCGTCGGCAAGGGAAAAGCAGCCGAGGCGCCGGTTGCGATTAAAAAGGCCGTGGAACGGGCAAAAAAAAGCATGGTGACCGTCGCACTCAAAGGGGATACGATCCCCCATCAGGTGTTTGGTCATTACGGAGCAGGCAAGGTGTTGCTCAGACCCGCATCTGAAGGCACGGGTCTGATCGCGGGCGGTGCAAGCCGTGCGGTCCTTGAGGTCGCCGGTGTCCGGAACGTGCTCTGCAAGTCTTTGGGTTCCAGCAATCCCCATAACGTGGTGAGCGCAACGATGCAGGGGCTGCTCCAACTCAGGAGCGCAGAAACCGTAGCAGCCCTCCGGGGAAAAACGGTAGAGGAGCTTGGATAATATGCCGGCAGCGGATGCAAAAAAAATAAAAATCACCCTGGTGAAAAGCGGAATTGCGCGTCCCGGGAAGCATAAGGCGATCCTGATCGGTCTCGGTCTCAAGAAACTAAACAAGTCGGTCATTCGGCAGGACACGCCGGAGATACGGGGCATGATCAATAAGATCAGCCATCTTGTGCAGGTAGAGAACGCGTAAGGTCGTCCATCTCCATACACGACAGGTCGGATCACTACTATGAAATTAGAAGAGTTGAAACCCTCCAAAGGGGCACGGAAAAAAGCGAAGCGGGTAGGCAGAGGCCCCGGATCGGGAAGCGGTAAAACCTCCGGCAAAGGTCACAAGGGGCAGAAGGCGCGCTCCGGAGGCGTGAAGGGACCGGGTTTTGAAGGCGGGCAGATGCCGCTTCAGCGTCGGCTTCCCAAGCGAGGTTTCACCAATATTTTCCGCAAGGAATACGCTGTGGTGAACCTGGGCGACCTTTCCGATTTAAGCGGCACCATTACCCCGGAAACGCTTCTGGAACAGGGGATTGTGAGGCACGCGAAATCGGGCATCAAGATCCTCGGTGTGGGCGAACTGAAGACGGCGCTGACGATACGCGCTCACAAGTTCAGCAAGAGCGCCATTGACAAGATCCAGGCAGCCGGCGGCAAGGCAGAGGTAATATAGCGCGTGTTCACCGGCCTTCAGAATATATTCAGGATCCCCGAGCTCAGGAAGCGGATTTTGTTCACCCTGTCGATGCTGGCGGTGTATCGCATCGGAGCCTATATCCCGACCCCCGGGATACGTGGCGAGGCCCTCAGCCAGTATCTTCATGAGGCCGCAGCGGGCCTGATGGGGTTTTTTGATATGTTCTCAGGGGGGGCCCTTTCCAAGGTCACCATCTTTGCCCTGGGGATCATGCCTTATATCACCGCTTCCATTGTTCTTCAACTGCTGACGGTCGTGATTCCGCGGCTTCAGGCGCTGGCCAAGGAAGGCGAGGCGGGTAGAAAGAAGATCACTGAGTACACGCGCTACGGCACGGTCCTCATTGCGGCTTTCCAGTCGTTCTGGATGGCCGTCGGCATTGAGAGAATGGGTGAAGGAGCTTTCGTGGATTCCGCCGGCTGGTCCTTCCGCATCATGGCCATGATCACGCTCACCGCCGGGACAACGTTCATCATGTGGCTCGGGGAGCAGATAACCGAGCGGGGCATCGGCAACGGTATTTCCCTGATCATTTTTGCCGGCATTGTGGCAGGTCTTCCCAGCGCGGTGGGGAACACCTTCGGTCTTATGAGTTCCGGAGAGATTCCTTATTATATGGTTGTGGTTATCCTGGGCCTTATCGTGTCGGTGGTAGCAGCCATCATCATCATGGAACGCGGACAGCGGAAGATCCCCGTCCAGTATGCCCAGCGTATGGTGGGCCGGAAGATCTATAAGGGTCAGAGCACGCACCTTCCGCTCAAGATAAACTCGGCCGGGGTCATCCCGCCGATCTTTGCGTCATCGATACTATTGTTCCCCGCGACCATTGCAGGGTTCACGCAGGTCGGTTGGATCCAGTCGATTGCCCAGCAACTCGCGCCGGGGCAACTCCTGTACACGACCGTCTATGTGTTGATGATCATATTCTTTGCCTATTTCTACACGGCGATCGTATTTAATCCGGTCGACATTGCCGATAATCTGAAGAAGTATGGCGGATTCATCCCCGGAATCAGGCCCGGTAAAAAAACATCCGACTATCTGTACCGGGTCCTGACCCGCATTACGTTCGGCGGCGCGCTCTATCTGGCGGCTGTGTGCGTATTGCCGGACATCTTCTATAAGGCATTCAACGTGCCGTTCTATTTCGGAGGGACCTCGCTGCTGATCGTGATCGGTGTTGCGCTTGATACGGTATCGCAGGTCGAGTCCCATCTTATTCAACGGCATTACGGCGGTTTCCTGAAGGGTGTTACCATGAAGGGGAGACGATAAGGGGCCGGCACCATCATGGTCATTCTTAAGTCCCTTCAGGAGATAGAGAAGATACACAAGGCTTGCTTGATCGTGGCTGATGTGCTGACGGGTATCCGGGAGCGGGTCAGGCCGGGCATCAGTACTCTGGCGCTCGATGAATTTGCCGAGCAGTTCATACTGGCAGCCGGAGCAAAACCAGCGTTCAAAGGGTACCGGGGATATCCCCGGACCGTGTGTACCTCGGTGAACGACCAGGTGATCCACGGGATACCTTCGAAAGACATTGTTCTTAAGTCCGGCGATCTTCTCAGTATCGATGTAGGTGCGGTTGTAGACGGATTCTTTGGAGATGCTGCGGTGACGGTCCCGGTGGGTCATGTGACGGCCCAGGCAGAACATTTGATGCGTATTACGGAGGAGGCCCTTGGCCGGGGCATCGCCGAAGCGCGGCCAGGAAAAAGGTTATACGATATTTCCGCGGCGATCCAGAATCATGTTGAGTCACATGGCTTCTCGGTGGTACGTGAGTTCGTCGGTCACGGAATCGGGAGAAATCTTCATGAAGATCCCCAAGTTCCCAATTTTGGTGAACGAGGGTGGGGACCAAGGATCCAGCCCGGCATGGTTCTGGCCATTGAGCCGATGGTGAACGCCGGGAAAAGCAGGACGAAAGTACAGGAAGACCAATGGACGGCTGTTACGGCGGATGGAAGCCTCTCAGCGCATTTTGAGCATACGGTCGCAGTTCTTGAGGATGGTCCAAGGATACTGACGAAACGGTAGACGGGTACGGCTGTTCTGGAGAACGATGCCAAAAGAAGATTCTATAGAAGTTCAGGGCACGGTGCTGGAGACTCTTCCCAATGCCATGTTCCGCGTGGAGATGGAGAACGGACATAAGATCCTGGCGCATATTTCCGGAAAGATGCGGATGCACTTTATCAAGATACTGCCGGGGGACAAGGTCACCGTAGAATTGTCACCGTATGACCTGACCAGAGGACGAATAACCTATCGGTTCAAATAGCGGGTTTCATCGGTTCCCGCCAGGATTGAGGCCGAAAGAGGGATAGGACAATATATATGAAAGTACGTTCATCAGTAAAAAAGATCTGCACGAAGTGCACGGTGATCCGCCGCAAGGGTGTCGTGCGCGTTATCTGCGATAACTCGCGCCACAAGCAGCGCCAGGGATAACTATTGTCCTGGCCAGCAGGGTTGGTGTGTCGGTTTGTCGTTTCGGTAAACCTGTTTTTCTAAGAAGTGAGGAGGCATCGTGGCACGTATCGCCGGGGTTGATCTACCCAAGGACAAAAGGATTGAGATTTCGCTGAGATATATATTTGGCATCGGTCCAACGACCGCGCGGAGGATCCTGTCTGAGGCCGGCATAGATCCGTCCACAAAGACCAAGGACATCACGGAAGACGCTATCGTTAAGATCCGGGCCATTCTTGATCGGGACTATGTCGTGGAGGGAGATCTGCGCCGCGACATTACCATGAACATCAAACGCCTCATGGATACCGGCAGTTACCGGGGTCTTCGGCACCGCAGGGGTTTGCCGGCGCGGGGACAGCGGACCAAGACGAACGCACGTACGCGAAAAGGACCTAAGAAGTCTTCTATGGCGGGCAGGGGCAAGAAGAAGAGTCTGGCGAAAAAGTAAGGGGCCGGTTAGCACCGGAAGGGTGAACCCCTGACCCGGCGGCAACTTCATACACACGGGAGATCCGATGGCAAAGAAGGGCAAAGAAAGAAAGAACGTGGCGAATGGCATCGCCCACATCCATGCATCGTTCAACAATACGATCGTGACCATAACGGATACCGCGGGGAATGTGCTGACGTGGTCGAGCTCGGGGAACAAGGGGTTCAAGGGGTCACGGAAGAGCACGCCCTTTGCTTCGCAGCTGGCCGCAGAGGCGGCTGCAAAGAAGGCGATGGAACACGGCATGAGACAGGTCGAGGTCTATGTGAAGGGACCGGGCACCGGCAGAGAATCGGCCATCAGGGCGATCCAGGCCGCAGGCCTCGAGATCGTGGCAATCAAGGATGTGACGCCTATCCCGCACAACGGATGCAGGCCGCCGAAGCGGCGACGGGTGTAGACAGGAACGGGTTTTCATTAGGAGGAGAAACACTTGGCACGGTATATTGGATCAGTCTGCAAACTCTGCAGAAGGGAAAGCACTAAACTGTTCTTGAAGGCGGAGCGGTGTTATACCGATAAATGCGCGATCGTCAGGAGAAGCTATCCACCGGGCCAGCACGGCCAGGGCAGGATCAAGCAGTCGGAATACTGCGTCCAGCTGCGGGAGAAACAGAAGATCCGCCGCCTCTATGGTGTTCTGGAGCGTCAGTTCCGGGGATACTTTGAGAAGGCCGAGCGAATGAAGGGTGTCACCGGAGACAACCTCCTGCAGCTCCTCGAGCGGCGGTTGGATAACGTTGTGCAGCGGATGGGTTTTGCCGGCTCCAAGAAAGAGGCGAGACAGCTGGTCCGGCACGGACACATGCTGGTGAATGGCAAGAAGGTGAATATTCCTTCGTATATCCTGAAGGCAGGCGATTTCGTTGAGCTTCGTGAAAAGAGCCGGGGTATCGCCCAGGTGCAACAGACCATTGCCGCTGTTGAAAAACGCGGATTCCCGTCCTGGCTGGAGATCGACAAGGTCCAGTACCGCGGTAAGGTCCTTTCGCTGCCGCCGCGGGAAGAGTGCACCCTCCCGACAGTGAAGGAACAGCTCGTTGTCGAACTCTATTCGAAATAATTGAAGATAAACGATTCCGTGGCCGCGGGTACAGGATGTGTCTGTTCCTTCAGCCACGGTTCAGTTTTTCACTCCAGCTCGGAGGAACCATGCTGAAAAAAGCGAAAGACTTCCAGATGCCGAAAAAGCTTCAATACGATCCGAAGAAGGTCACCGATACGTATGGAAAGTTTACGGCAGAACCACTGGAACGGGGTTTTGGCACCACGTTGGGGAATTCGCTGCGGCGCGTCCTGCTTTCATCGCTGGAGGGCTCAGCGATCACCGCCGTGAAGATCAGCGGCGTCCATCATGAGTTTTCCAGCATTCCCGGCGTTGTGGAAGATACGACGGACCTGATCCTGAACCTGAAGGAGGTCCGGCTCAAGCTCCACACTGACAAGACGAAAACGTTGACGCTGAAGGCGAAGGGCCCCGGCGAGGTTACCGCGAAGGATATCGAAGCGGATGCGGAAGTGGAGATCCTGAACCCGGAACTCCACCTTGCCACCATCGACAAGAACGGCAAGCTTGAACTCGAAATGAGGGCTCGTCGCGGCCGTGGCTACGTTCCGTCTGACAAGAACAAAGAGGCCGGCCAGCCAATCGGCGTTGTGCCCATTGATGCGATCTTTTCTCCCATCCGGAAAGTAAACTTCAAGGTGGAGAATGCCCGCGTCGGGCAGGATACGGACTATGATAAACTGGTCCTTGAGGTAACGACCGACGGGAGCCTCCGGCCTGATGATGCCGTGGCGCACGCATCGAAGCTTCTGAAGGACCATCTGTCCATTTTCATCCATCTTCCCGAGGAAGAGGAGGATGTCCCGCTCGCCGAAGAAGAGTTGAAAAAATCGCCGACCTACAATGAAAATCTGCTCCGCAGTGTCAATGAGTTGGAGCTTTCGGTACGGGCGGCAAACTGCCTCAAGAACGCCGGTATTGAGACCATCGCAGAGATGGTCCAGAAGACCGAGAGCGAAATGCTCAAGACCAAGAACTTTGGGCGGAAATCCCTGAACGAGATCAAAGAGATCCTGGGCGGCATGGGACTGGGCCTTGGCATGAAAGTGGAAGACAAGATCGTCACCGAGGCCAGGCGGCTCCTGGCGGAGCGACCGACCGAGGTATAAGTAAACCTTACGTTCGACAAGGATAGCGCTATGAGACACGCATGTGCAGGCAGACAATTCGGGAGAAACACGGGACACCGCAAGGCCTTGTTCAGGATGCTGGTGACCGCGCTCCTGAAGAATGAAAAGATCGAGACAACCGTGGCGAAAGCGAAGGAAATTCGCCCGCTCGCCGAAAAGATGATCACCCTCGGCAAACGGGGTGACCTCCACGCTCGGCGGCAGGCGCTCAGCTTTATACAGGATGAGGCGGTGGTCAGGGGGCTGTTTGTCGATATTGCTCCTCGCTTCGCGGCCCGGAACGGCGGGTACACCAGGATCGTTCCTACCCGTCAGCGTATGGGTGATGCCGCCCCTATGGCGGTCATCGAGCTTGTTGAGCGCCAGAAGAAAGAGGCATCGGCGTCCAAGGCCGAGACCAAGCAAAAGTCGTAGATTTTTTCCGGCCCTGTGCTCTCTGTGGCCGATCACGGCCGGAGCGAAATATTCCGGATCCTTTTCCAATCTATAAACTACCGTATGAAAAAAAAGGCAAGGGGCTTTCCCCTTGCCTTTTTCTTGCGTTTACACAAGTCGGTGAATATGGTACTATTCTCACGAAACGCTGTGTTTAACTATGCTGACGGCCTCATTACATGCTGCGTCGAAGATCGCAGACAAGGTACGACAGACCGCCTCGCAGTGGTGGGGGGGGGTCGGATGCAGGGTCTCTTTTCTTATGTCGCTTGCCCTCCTTCTTGTCGCGGTCCTTATCGGCACCTTTCTCCTTTGGGAGGGCAGGCGAGCCCACGATGCGGAAATACGCAGCAAGGCGTTCTCGATCGCCAGTTATTTTTCCCGTCTTGCCGTCGACGATATCATAACGGAGAATCAGTATGAGCTGTACCGGAAGACCCTCCCCGCCTTTGCCACCGGAGAAGGGCCTGACAAGGTGCAGGATCTTCTTTACCTCGCTGTTTATAATAGATACGGACAGCTCCTGTTCGGGAAAACACCTGATGGCATCATTGCCGCGAATGATCCGGCGAAACGAGCGGGTCAGGATCGTGCCGTCTCCGTCGTTCCGCAACGCATTGATGTCGGTTCGCCCACAAGTTCCGCTTCCCTTTTTCTGCGCCTGAACGACAGGGTCTATGACTTTACCCTGCCGGTCCGTGTCGATGACGTATTCGTCGGCTTTGTTAAACTGGGACTATCCGCGCAGCGCGTTCAACAGCGGTTCGGCGTTTTCACGATGAAAACCATCTTCCTGGTCGCGATCGTCCTGCTTCTGGGACTCCTGTTCAGCCAGATCATTGCAGCAGGCATCAATAAACCCATCGCGAAGCTGAATGCCGCTATTGATGAACTCGGCAGGCAGAACTGGAAAACACCCATTCCCGTTCAGGGAAGAGACGAACTCAGCCGGACGGCCAATGCCTTCAACCAGATGGCTCTTGCTCTGAAGGAGCGGGAGACAAGCCTCTCGCGCGGGAACCGGGACCTGTTCCTCCTCCATACAGCCGGTCTGGACCTCATGGAAAGCCTGGACCTCGATACGCTTCTGGGAAAGATCGCATCGCGCGCCACTGACTTAGTCAAAGCTGACACAACCACTGTTTCCGCCATTGATCCGAACACCCGGACCTTGCAGTATCTGGGCGCGAACGGGAGCAAAGCGCGGGTCTTGAAGGATATGACGATGGCCTTGGAGGCGGGGGGGATCTTCAATTGGATCGTCAGCTATGGGACCCCCCTCCTGATCCAGGACGCGCAGGCCGATTATCGGCTGGACGCCTCGCAGATGCGGTCTCTTGGCATCAGGTCTCTCATCGCCATCCCGCTCTGGTCATCGAACACCATGATGGCCATTCTCTCGATCGTGAACAAGAAAAGCGGAGAAGTTTTTGACAGACAGGACCTTCGTCTGTTCACCGTGTTCTCGAACCTGGCGGGGTCGGCCCTGCAGAACGCCTTCCTGTATGCCGACCTGAAGCACAAGATCAACGAGCTGAGCAGCACCCAGCAGCAGCTTATGCATTCCACCAAGATGGCGGCCATCGGCGAACTGGCGGCGAACGTTGCGCATGAGATCAACAACCCCCTGACCAGTGTACTGGGATACACAAGCCACCTGCTGAAGACCCTGGATGTGCCCGAGGAGTCGCGCCAGAAGCTCCGCATGATGGAGCAGGAAACCCTGCGGGTGAGGAAGATCATCCGGAACTTGCTGGATTTTTCGAGACAGCGGGCGTTCAGGATGCAGCCGGCCGATCTTCTGCAGCCACTCCGGGAAACGGTTTCGCTTCTGCAGGGCGCCGCCGACGGCGCCGCCGTACGGATCATCGAGGACTATCCGAAGTTCCCGGTGATCGTACGCATGGACCACGATGAGATCAAGCAGGTGTTCATCAATCTCATGAGCAATGCGCTTCACGCCATGCCCATGGGCGGTGAGCTCAGGGTCAGGGTGGATTCCGGGCGGGATAATGAGATGGGGGTAGAGTTTTCCGACACCGGCCACGGCATCCCGGGAGAACATATGGAGAAAATATTCGAGCCCTTCTTTTCAACCAAAGGCAATGGGGACGGGACAGGGTTGGGGCTTTCGATAAGCTATCGCATTATGCAAAACCATGGTGGAAGGATCGAGGTGAAAAGCGAGGTTGGTCGCGGTTCGCTCTTCCGTGTCGTCCTGCCGCTCAAAAAAATATCGACGGTCAAGGAGTTGAACCATGAAGCAGCGAGGTGATGAAAAACAGGGTGCGCTTCGCTGTGCCGTGTATCTCCTTGTCGGAGTGATATGCATTCTTCCGTTGGTGGCCGGTTGCCAGAAGCAGAAAGAGGAGCGGCCGGCAGAGAGGGCATTTGGCCAGCAGGAGCTGCTGATCGGGCTCATTCCGGAGCAGAACATATTCCGCCAGCGAGAGCGGTATCTTGTGCTGCGGAAATATCTTTTCGACCGGCTCGGCATCACGGTGAACTTTACGAGTCTCAGCCGGTATGGAAATATTATCGAGCGGTTTGCCGCTGAAAATATGGATGGCGCTTTCTTCGGAAGTTTTACCTACGGGCTGGCGCATAGGCAGCTGGGAGTGGAGCCGCTGGTCCGCCCCGTGAATCTTGACGGGACCTCGACCTATCACGGGTACATCTTTGTGCGCAAGGACAGCGGGATCAGGAGCACTGGCGACATGAAGAGCAAACGGTTTGCTTTTGTTGAGCGTGCGACAATGGCCGGCTATCTTTTCCCGCTGGCCTATTTCAAAGCCAGCAATATTCCTGATCCCCAACGTTATCTTGGACAGAGCTTCTTTGCCGGAAGCCATGATGCCGCGATCCTCGCGGTTCTGAACCGCGAGGCCGACATAGGGGCGGCCAAGAACACCATCTATGACCAGCTTGCCGGCGAGAACCCCCGTATCGAGCAGGAACTCATCATTCTTTCGACCTCGGGGGTCGTTCCGCAAAACTGCTTGGCTGTCCGCAAGGACCTGGATCCTGACCTGAAGGCGGAGCTGAAACAGGCGCTTCTGGAAATGGAAAAGAACCCTGAAGGGGCCGAAGTGCTGAGAAAATTCGGCGCACGCGGTTTTGTAGAAACGACGGACCGGGACTACGCATATCTCTACAATCTGACAACGCAGGTGGGCATTGATCTGAACACCTACCACTACAAGAACAAATGAAGTCACCTTAACTATGAACCGTCGATGAGTTTCGCTCGCCGAGGAGGGTGAAGAACGGAGCTCGCCTGCGTCCTTGTCATCACCCGATAGGATCATTCGAGGGTTGGCTTCGATTCCTCCCCTTTATAAAACCCTCACCCCCTACCCCTC
>CAYPOT010000070.1:0-18359 GCA_964412455.1 uncultured Nitrospiraceae bacterium
CGATCAGAAGTTGTCTCGTCATTATGTTTCATAATTAACTTGTTGCAATACTAGAACTGATGCTATCAATATCAATAAAGACGATATAAACAGTTTGACTTTCATGTAAAACCCCTCCTATGGGTTGTCTTTTATCGCATAATATATCAACAAAAAGCCACAAACAAACAATTGAAATATTGGAATAAAGAAAATTACTATAGGTGATTGTGGATCTTTTGAGAAGTAAAAAACATTTACTATCATATATAGCCCCATAAACGATATAAGCATCGTTACAATACAATCTGCAATGAGCCTTGTAGATGGCAATTTAAAGTGTTTTGTTAAGATACAAACCATTGTTAAATACGGTGAAAGTATCCAGAGAAATACAAATACGGTGATAACAATATCACCTATCCCGCGAGATCCCGACTTATTTTTTAATAATAGAAAGAGCGTAATTATGGATGCTAAGCCAGAAATAAAGTAACCCAAAATACCTGCCACTTTTATAAGCATACATTCTCCGAAATTTCAGCAACAGACGTTACTAATGGCAACAATTACAAGCTTCTTTTTGTCCGGCGTCAGGAAGGCAAGGGGAAGGCAAGGGGACGTTGTTGCACCCGTTGCGTGGCGGTTTAATAGCATCATCATGCCGCCTTCTCTCCTCTCACCAATGCCCTCGTGACGGTCGATGTGCACACGCCAAGGTTCCGGGCTATCTCTGCGGACGTCAGCCCAAGTTCTTCTACGCCCCTTCGGGCGATCTTCTCCCGTACCGTGCGTACGATCATCCGTTTACTGCCATTTTTAAGTTCCTTCTCGCTGATCCGCGCAGCTTTGCATTCCTTCTCTATGATGCCCGCAATGGTCAATCCCGTCCGCTTGATTTTGAACTGGCGTATCTGCATATCCTCGGCTTCTTTGAATATGGCTGTAACGAAGTCGCCGCTTCCAAGGATTCGCTCATCGTATTCCGTCTTTTGCCCTTTTCCCTGCGCTGATTGGACGTGTGACCAGCCTCCAAGACTGCGGACGAGTCCGCCTCCGGTCAACTCCGGTTTGCGGCCCATGCCGAACCCCTCGTGCACAAATTGTCGGTATGCATTCCGCGCTTTGCGCTTTGTATCGTTGAACTGAAGCAGTACGTAATTTCCGTCCAGCCAGGGGCATTCCTTCTTTTCCATGATCGCGCTGTGGCCGCTCCAAGTATAGCGGTCCAACTCTTCCATAGTCTTGACCATACCTGCCCGAACAGGATTGAGATGGATATACCGGATCAGTGCCAAAAGATAGTTGTCCTCGTCGCAGAGAATGGATTTGTAGCGGTTCTCGAACAAGTGTCCGGTCCGCTTATGTCTGCGATTATAGTAGATCGCATACCACGTTAAAAGTTTGCGCATGACTGTTGAAATGCCTTTGCCGCCGCTCTTGAACAGGAGGTGCGCATGATTTGTCATAAGCACCCAGGCATAGACCGAGCATTTTGCTTCGACAACGTTCTCTCCCAGCCGTTCCAAAAACTTCTGCCGGTCCTGGTCGTCATCGAAAAGGGCTGCCTTGTTGATCCCCCGCACCATGATGTGGTGCAATGCTCCGGGGACATCCAATCTCGCTTTTCTCGGCATGTGCGGTCCTGTTTTCTGCTCAAGCTATACGACTGATACTGCTCTGCTACATGTCTAATTTCCCGTCAAAATCGCTACGCAACGCAACGGGTGCAACAACGTCCCCTACCTCGTCCCCTACCTAGGTGTCCCCTAGGTGCTAGGTGCTCATCATTGTGATCATAGTAAGTAACTTCGCAAATAACGTACAACTTTCCAAAGAATTAATAATATCGAAGTCGAAACCACAAATAGCAATGGTGCAAGAAAAAAACCTTCTAAACTCGTAATTGCTAAAAGCCTGAGCCCCATTGAAGTTGATCCCAGGAAAAGACCCATTACTACCAACGCAGTTACAGATAGCAACCAATCCAATCCGATTCTGTTCAGCAAACTTATCAAAACTACAGACCACGTTATAGCAAATAAAATTAATACTATTTTAATGATTATAATTTCTGAAACATTATTGATAGATAGTAAATTGCTGGACTTATTCAGTGCCAAATAAAGCAGACAAATTAGAACGACTAGAATGATTGCTAATTTACCCAAAACACTATTAGATTCAATAAAAATACGAGTTGTTTTAAATATTAATAATCCTGAAAATAGCAATAGCAATCCAAACACATGGAAAGCTATAATCCAAGAGCCAAAGCTTGCTTTGCTGTCAGCAGATGGCAGCGAAATAAATAGATAATACACATAAAGCGAAGCAAGCACCAAAATGCCGATAATAATGAAAACAACACCGACTTGCCCCTCCATAAGAATATTTTGAATTCCCTTTGTGCTCAGCAAAACAACTACGAACAAAAACAATATAGTCGGGAATAGCAATGAAGCTATATATGATAATTTGCCAAGTTGAATATTTTGATCAAGTAATTTATCAACTAGCTGCTGGTAGATCATAAAACTAATAAAAGCAGCTATACAGAGCAAGACCTGACTTGTTATATTTTGTTTTTCAAAGTAAATCATTTTCAACTCCCCATTACGATCGACCAGCATGATGACGGCACCGTCCAAGGCGCGGGATAAAAACTACAGCTCGTATAGCATTTATAGTGCGCACCAAGTCTACAATTCTGACGTTGGGACTCTGTAGGTAAATCGGCACACTTGCTTTTGTCCTCATCGATTAGGCATTTTCTCACGCAGTCTTTCTTCGGACCCGTTCCAAAATCCTTACAGCATTGATAAACCTTACACGCATATGGATCGCCGGGTTTTCCACAATCGGTTTTCTTCTTACAAAGATCATTATAATACTCGCAGCTATCAATGCCTCCGGCTCCGCCTGATTGCAAACCAAATGGGTCATCGAATCGGAGTGCATTGTTTTTCGCGTAAACGAAAAGATGATTGTGACCCTCCTGAATCCCAACGGGATCGCTTTCGATGTACCGTCCAATCGTTGGATTATAATCGCGCATGTAGTTATAATTCAGCCCCGTCTCTACATCGTAGTACTGTCCCGGGAATCTCAAGTTGTTGGTGATCGTCGAGGATGGATTAACAGTCGCTTCGCCGAAGGGTTTGTAGTCAGCAGACCATACAACGGTCCCAGAACTGTCCGTCATCTTCTGCGGGGTGGCGAGATGATCGTTGTGGTAGTTGTAGGTGTTCTTTCCCTCCATCTTCGCTAGCGGTTGACCATTCAAGTATACATATTCCGCAGTGATCGTCCCTGCACTGCTTGATTCAGAAATGATCTGTCCGTTCAAGTTGTAATGGAATATAGTCGTTACTCCGTCGATAAGTTTCTTCACCCGCTGGCCATTGCCGTTGTAGCTATATTCGCCTTTTATCGCTGCGCCGTCTGTCACCTTGATCAACCGCTGGTTCTGATTGTAGGTATAGACGCGTAATGCTTCTGATGAGGTGTTCCCGTTGTTGTCGTAGCCAAATGAGATGCCGTTCACACTCGTGAGTTTGTTCGTATTCGGCGTATAGGTGTAAGTGTTTGCATTCTCCGTCTGCCTGTTCCCTACCCCGTCATAGGTCCAGCCGAGGCTGCCCCAGGGGCCATTGGCGGTTCCAAGCCGGTCAAGGGCGTCGTAGGTGTAGTTCTTGCCGGGTGCGATGCTGGTGATGTTGCCGTTGTTGTCATACCCGTAGGTCAGGTTCTGGAACGTGCCGGTTGCGAGCGATGAGAGACGATACTGGGTGTCGTACCCGATCGAGCTGGTCAGCCCGTTGCCGTAGGTGATAGCCGACATTCCTCCAAATGGCTTATAAGCGATGTTCGTGGCGAGGTTGGCCGCCCCGTTCAGGACGGTTATTGCCCTATCATTCGAATAGTTATAGGTGATGACCTTCCCAGACGGATAGGACATTGTCCTCATGTTGCCGTTCTGATCATAGGTGTACTGGGTGACGTAATTGACGCTGTCGATGAGCTTCGTTTCCTTCTTTATCTGGCCCTTGGGCGTGTACTCATAGCTCGTCGTTCCCGAGGCATCGGCCATGCCGCAGAGCCGGCCTTTACCGTTCAGACAGGTATCATAAGTATATACGATGTCAGTATCAGCCGGGAAGTCGATGAGCGTCAGCCGGTTTAAGGCATCATAGGTATAGGAGATCGTGACGCCCTTCGCGTCGGTCTTTGTCTTTAAGTTCCCGTTCAGGTCATAGGTGTACGTCGTGGAGCCGGTATCGGGAGAATCCGTTTCCGTGACGCGGTTTTGTGCATTGTACGCATAATGGGTCGAGTTCCCGTTGGCATCGGTCACGCTCGTGAGGTTGTTCCTCCGGTCGTAGGTGTACGTGGTGGCGACGTTGCCGGGCTGGGTGACCTTTACGAGCCGATTTACGGCATCGTACTCGTAAGTTGTAAGTGTTGAGTTCGGAGTTTTGAGTGAGATGCGGTTGCCCCTTGAATCATATCCGTTCTCCGTGTACATGGCGTCCGGATTGACGATCCTCGTCTGTCTGTTCAGCAAGTCATACTGATAACCGAGCGTCTTTTGAAGCGTTCCGCTTGCATCCTTTATGCTTTCTCCGGTCTTGTTTCCGTATTTGTCGTAGTTGTAGTTGATGCTGTTTCCGTCGTTGTCTTTTATCTGCGTGAGATTGCCGTTTGTATCATAATCGTAGTCGATCTTGTTGCCCTCAGGCAGAATGATGTAATCGATCTTGCCCACAGCACCTCCGCCGCAGGTCGTGCAGCCCGCCTGAACATAGACATACTGCGTGGGAACGGTATCCCCTAGCGCTTTTACGGTCAGCACACGGCCTGATGCGTCATACGTGTAAGTCGTCATGTTGCCGTTGGGATCAATGACCCGAGCCGGGTTGCCTCTGTAATCGTATCCGGAATACGTGATGTCTCCGATCAAAGGCTGGGTTCGTGTGATAAGATTCCCTGCTCCGTCATAGGTCATGGTCGTGCTGTTGCCCGTCGGGTCTATGATCTTGTTCACCTGACCGGCTGCGTTGTATTCGTAGGTCGTTGTTGCGGCGCCTTTCGTTATGGTCGCAAGTTCGCTGTATTGCGTATAGGTATAGGTCGTGACGCTTTCATCGCTCGTGCCCGCGGCAATTATATCTTTTGTCCTTTTCCCATACTCGTCGTATTCGAACCTCGTCACCGTGCCCAGGGGATCGGTGATGGTCTGGAGCTTGCCGTCCAAGGTATAGGCATATTTCGTCGTATTGCCCGCGGCATCGGTCCTGCTGATAATGTTGTCCCACTCGTCCTTCTGGACCGTGGTCACGTTCCCCATTGCGTCAATGGTTTTCTCGATCCTGTTTTCGATGTATTCGGTCTTTCTGATGACCTGGTCGGTATTGCTCCGTTCGTCTACTTCCGCGAACAACGTGACCTTGCCCTTGTCGTTCATCACCCTCTTGTACTTCCTTCCCTCATAGTCCGTGCTGTAGAACACCCTGCTCCCGAATCCGGGGGTGTTGGTCATGGTCCTGCCGCTGGGATCGGTGATGGTCACAACAATACCTTTGTTCCTCCACTTGGCATTGTAGGTTATTTGGTAACTCTCGCCCGCGACATTCGTCTTTTTGATCAGGTTGTGATAACTATTTGGTTGGTTCAGCGTCGCCGCACCGGTATAGCAGATCACCTCTGTTATGGTGACACCGCCCGAGACGTACGTCTTGTAAATGCAGTACAGCGGCAGAAGCGGGTACACCGTCAGGTCGTACTCATAAGAACTCAGGGTAATGGGTTCAGCGTTCGGGTGGGCAAGGACAGCCGTCGTCATGTTGCCGTGGCTGTCGTAGCTGTAGCTCACGGTCCGGCCTGCGACGTCGGTCACGCTCGAGATATGATCCTCGGCATTATAGGCAAAGGTGAACACCTCGCGGTTCGTCACATCCAGCACTGAGAGAAGTCTGTTGTCTGTGTCGTAGTTGAGCGTAACCGTATTACCCCGCTTATCGCGGATGGCCTTGAGCCTGCCGCTCGCGTTGAAGACCGAGGTGTTCCCTCCCCGCTTGCTTACTTCGTAGCCGCTCGCGGTCTTCTTGAGCAAGAGTCCGGTTTCCGCGTGAGGCAGATAATTGCCTGATGAGTCTTTGCCGAAGACGTAGTAGTTCCCTTCGCCGTCCATGTACGAACCTTCGCCCGCCCTAGTGAACCAGGGCGAATGCCAGCCGTAACCCAGGGGGCTGTCCATGGGAGCGGCAAATTGCCAGTTGTCGCCCACTTGAATGATCTGGTTCGAGCGATAGGTGCGGCTCATCTCAATGGGCATGAAATGGGCCGGGACCTTGAGGTCCGTTTCGGTAAAGATGTAAGTTCCGTTCGGGATATCAAGCATGCTGCCTGAACATTGAGTCCTATCAGGCGGATTTCCCGGGGGACTTCCCGGAGGAGCATCCGGAGGACCCGGAGGAGGACCTGGAGGACTATTGGGACTGGCCGGATAGATGCAGCCTTCGTCGTTCGGAAGCGTTGATATGGCCCCCGAGCCCCCGGGCAAGCCTCCGCCGCCTCCCTGGCTGCCAATACCGCCACCGTACCCGTACGGCATGCCTGGAACCCAGCCTCCAGTCGACGGGGTGCCGCCTCCGCCGCCCGGCTGGGGGGGACACGACGACACAACGGTATAGGTCGTCGTTCTTGTGACGGTCCGCTCGTTCAGCGCTCCGGGGCAGATGATTGCCGTGGCAGTCACCGTGAAGTTGAAACTGCCGCCACAGGAGGCGCCGTAGCCCTTGACTTCGTTAAAGAGTTGTGAGTTGCGGGTATTGAGTTCGGAGTTCGCTGCGAATACAATCCCCTCGCCCGTACCCTTTCCTAGGGAGGGAAGCGGGAGCATTGCGGTCGTTATACGCCGCGTGATCCGGTACGGGATGGTCGCGCGTTGCATGGCGTTAAGCGTCTTCGGCAGGGTTGCAAGGATTTCGATGTCGTAATCCCCGAAGCTCGTCGGATACTGGATGTTCACGTCATTAGCCGCAATGAGCCCGTAGTTCGTAACCGTGTACTCGCCGTTGAAAACCCCGCCAGGCTGCAGGTCCGGAATGGTTATGCTGGCGGGCTCCGAAACCAGCACAGGCGTCGGTACATTGGTCTGGAACGTCTGGGTCACGGTGATCTGGTATACGTCCTGAATGGCCACGGGCGTGACGGTCCATTCAATATTAACAAGAGTGGCTTCCAGGGCGATCGGCACGGTAGTCGTAAGACCGGGGCTGATTACGAACGACCCCGAGAACCCCTTGTGCCCGGAGGCTGTGATGTTGAAGACATACCTGCCTTCAGGAATGTCGTATTTCATGACCGTGCCGTCCGCTACCGTCTTTATTGTATAAAGAAGCTCCGTAAGGCTCTGGTGCTGGAACGTGATCACGGCATTCGGCACTTTTTCCATGAGCTCGCTCATCACATCGAAATACACACTCCCCACCGCATCGCTCGCCACGGTCACCTGTATATGATAGGTATAGGGGATATGATTGTCCGAGTAAATAACGATCTGATCATCGTACACTCCCTGCGTGAGAGTGACCGGCGGACTGAACATGAAGCCCACGGTCGTTGATGCTCCCGGCGCAACATCGCCGATGGCCTTATTTACGGTGGGGACCATCCAGGACGTGGACGGGCCTTCGATCCGGGCGTTTCTGAGCGTCTCTTGTCCGGTATTCGAAACGGTGAACGTGGCTATTTTCTGGTCTCCCCGCACCATGCCGGTGTCGATGTACGACGGGCTGGTGCTGATGATCGGGATGAGGCTGACCACGGTGATGTTGGCGTTCAGTTTGACGGACAATCCCTCCGCTGTCTTTGCCGTCATTGTCGCCCATGCCGTATCAGGCGCTGTCGATTCGGTCGTGATGCGGAAGGTGATCCCCTGATTCTCTCCGGCTGTTAATTTGGCGTCTCCGGGGTTTATTACTCCCACGGTTACTCCCGTGCTCGCGGTCGTCTCGAAGGCAAGCCCCGTCAAGGTCCCGCCGCCGTAGTTGACCAGGGTCACGGGGATGTCCTGGGTGCGGTTCCGGGCCATCCTGACGTTCGCTATGCCGGGGTTGATGGTAAAGCCCGCGATCGAGAACGTTGCCTGGACAGTCCTGTCCTTCACATCGGGATGTACTGCCCAGATGCTGTAGTCCCCTGCCTCATTGCTTCCCGGTGTAAAGGTGTAGGTGAACCTACCAATGGCATCGGTCGTCACGGTATAGAATCTATCGAAACCGCGCACTGAGACGCCTAATTTCACTGCTACATTCGGGACAAGCGCCCCCTCACCCCCGCCCTCTCCCCCCTGGGTAGAGGGTGTATTGCTGATGGCCGAACCGGTTATCACAACTGGCTGGGCGACTGCATAAAACGCCTTCTCAGGCGCTGCCGTGGCGCGATACGCCGTTTCCTGGATGTAGGACTCGGTGGCGCCCTTCATGCCCGGCGCCGTTACCTGGTCGGTCTTCGCGTAATGGTAATAGGTGTTCTCGATCACCGCCTCGATGATCACTTTATACGGGGCGGAAACAGGCACGGGCAGCAGGATCGGTTCGCTCAGGAAGTTTTCGTTCGGATTGATCCGCGCGACGGCATACCCGGCGCCGTTCACGATAGACGATCCGACGCGCTGGTCCAGGTAGCCGGTGGACAGGAGGTTCCCGTCCTGGTCCTTGAGGTTGATCCTGACCTTCGTCGTCTTCGTGTTGTTCTCGCTCGTGACGATCTCCATCTGGCTGGTGCCGATGTTGTTCACCTTGATACGCACCTTCGCGTCGGTGTTCCGGACGAGCGGGTCGTTGAAGATCTCCATGCTCGAGCTCGACCCCAGCACGTCGGCCGACGTGGTCCGGGAAACCTTTATGGAGACGCCGGGCGACGGTGACCAGTTGGCCTGGATGAATACGGACACCGGAGACAGGGCATCGGCTGCCGTTGCAGCCACTTTTTCGAGCTGCAGAGCCGAATTCGCGCCGAGGGTGAACGGTCCGAGGAGCGAACTGGACGGAGCGGTGCCGACCTTGACGTCCAGGGTATCGATGGTGAAGCTGCTGCCCTGGCCTGCGGAAAGGATGATCGTTAATGTCTCGAGCACTCCCCTCCTGAGCGCGGTCCCGGCTTTCAAGCCCATGGTGAGATCGGGCAGAGTCACCTGCTTGACCGGGCTCTCATTCCCCAGGTTGTCCACGGCCGAGACGCCGTAGGTCGTGTTGACCGCGGCATAGCCGTCGGTGTAGGACAGATCCGACACCGGGTACGGCGTGATGCGGCTTCCGTTCCGGTAGATGTGGTAGCCCGCGATGCTGCCGTCCTGGGGCGCCTGCCAGGCAAGCGTGGGGGCCGCATCATCTATACGCTGGAGTGCGAGGTTGCGGACCGGGGACACCGGGAAGTCGATGCTCTTGACCTCGGACAGCGGTCCCTCGTTCCCGAGGCCGTCCACAGCGGCAACGGCATAGAAGCGATAGGTTTTCGAGGGCGAGGTGTCCACGGCCGCGGCGATCGGGGTCTTCGACACCGGCGTCAGGCCTGATGAGGACGTGAAGGCCGCGCTCGACCGGTACAAATGATAGCCCTTGAGAGGCAGTGCGGAGTTCGGAGTTCCGAGTTCGGAGTTAATGTCAACAACTTCGGTCCATGTTGCCGTTACGCCTCCACTTCCAAGAGAAAGGGCTAAATTCTGCGGCGCGGGCGGGCCTGTCCTGTCCGAGAACGCCTGGACCTCGGCCGATGCCGGGCTTTCGCTCCCCAGCAGGCCCACGGAGGTGACCGAGTAGTAGTAGGTACCGTCAATCGGCGGCGTGTCCTGGGCCGGTGAGCCTGCGATTCCTGTCTTGATCTTTGTCGCGGCGGTCTCTCCTTCCGCTCTCCGGTACAGGTTGTAGGTCAAGGTCGAGAGATCCGAGTTGGGATTCGCGACCGGATACCAGGTCAGCGTGACGGCGCCTGCGATTTCCGACTTCGCCGCGAGACCCTCGGGGATGCCCGGAGGCGGCACGCCGTTGCGGTAGAAAAGCAGGTACCTTCCGCTCGACACGGTCGTCCCGATGTTTCCCAGCGAGTCCTGCGCGCCGCTCAGGAGGAACTCGGCCTTGCCCTCGGGCATGCCGGATCCAGCGAGCGTACCCGTCCAATGAATGCCGTTGTCCGCTGACGTCATACCGCTCGCGAGCGTGGTCGTGCCGTCCGCTGCTTTCAAGGTCACCGTCGGCGTCATTACGGAAGCCTCGTTCAGCACGAGGTTCACGTCAACCAATTCGGGTTTGATCTGCATTGTGGTGAGCGGTGACTGGATCACCGCCACCGGGCCTTGCACGTCGATCGTGATGCCTGCGCCCTGTGCGTTCCCGCGGTTCCCGATCATGTCCTTGCCCGAGAACTTGTACGTCGTCGGTCCCTGCGGGCTCTGCGCCGTGATCGCGAACGTGCCCGCGTAATGGGTGTCGTCCACTTTTGCCATAGTGACGACGATAGGCGAGCCTTCCTGGGGCTCAAGGCTGAAGAACGGCAGCTCTTTCAGCGGTTCGCTCACCGTGACGGCCACCGTCACGCTGCCCGGGCCGACAGCAGAAGATACCGGTATACTGTCTACGGTATACTGTATGCTGGTAACAGACGGCGCAGTCCTGTCTGAGGACATTGCGACAACATTTGAGATTCCGCTTTCATTTCCCGCGCTGTCTACGGCAGTGACGGCATAGTATTTCAGGCCGTCGTCCCCCGGGTTGTATTCTTTGTACTGATAGGTAATCGATGATGTGTTTGTCTTTGTTACGCCTGCGGCCGTTCTTGAGCTGAAGGAAGACGAGCTTACATACAGATTGTAGCCCATGGGCAGCTCGCCCGCACCGTTGGTCCAGAT
The DNA here is from genome assembly GCA_964412455.1 of uncultured Nitrospiraceae bacterium. Taxonomy (GTDB): domain Bacteria; phylum Nitrospirota; class UBA9217; order UBA9217; family UBA9217; genus JAAXXJ01. The sequence continues at coordinate 10,892 of CAYPOT010000070.1, forward strand.
GAAGCGGATGAGGCCGCCGGGAAGGACCTGCCCGGCAAGGTTCTGCGGCGCCGGCGGCGCGCCGGTGTCGACCAGGATCTTGTAATCCGGCGTATAGGCGCTCTCCCCGCCGCGATGGCTCGCCTTGACCGCAAGGACATTGTCTCCTTCGACCAGGGCTATGGAGTTGAACGTAAAGGTCGAGGATGAGGTTGAGGGTGAAGTCGCAACAACGACACCGTTCACTTTCAGGGTGACGGTCGTAAAGAGCGGGGCCGTGCCCGTTGCGGTCACCACATAGCTGGGCGACGTCTGGGTCATGGAATGCCCGGTGATCGCGGGCATAGCCGGCTGCGCAAGGCTCACGATGACCTGGCGCGGGTCTTCAGTCGCGTTGCCTTTGCTGTCCAAGGCCCTGAGCTTGATCGCATGGTTGCCGTCGGTCGAAGCGACCACGTTCCAGAAATACGACATGCTGCCGCTGGTCTGGGTTGCAACGATTGTCCCGTCCACGGAAAGCTCCATGGAGCCCATGGCGCTTTCACCATCATGCGCTGTTGCCGTGATCGTGATCGGCGCGGTGACCACCTGGCCGTTGATGATCGAGAAGGTATCGATGACCGGTCCCGTGGAGTCGGCCCGGGGCGCGGCGCTTATGCTCTGGGCATCGGTCCGCTCCGCGCCTGAAGTGTTCAGTACCGTGACAGCATATTGATAGGTCGTATCGTTCGTAAGCCCCGTGTCGTTGTAGGTCGTTACCGTCCTGGCAACGGTCCCGATCAGGGTCATCATGCCGATGTCGGTCTGCTGTGCTGTCGATGTTTTGCGATAGATATTGTACTGCTTCACGTAAGACGCGTAGGTCGAACTCACCGCACTCCATGAAAGCGTAGCTTTGCCGCTTGTAGTAGTAGCGGCTAGATTCACGGGATTTGCGAGTCTCGTCATTGCCTCGATAATCACGCCCTGGCTCTCGTGGCCGAGCGTGTCCTTGACCATCAGCTTGAACTTGTACTTCGTCGCGTCGACGAGCCCCGTCTTCGTAAAGGTCGTTGCCGTCTTTCCGAGCGGCGTTCCGATGTCGTACCCGGTCCCGCTGTCCACGTACACGATCTGGTCGGCCAGATCGCCCATGGTGTTGGCGCTGGGGTTCCAGGTGATGGTAATGAAGTTTCCTTGCGCGCCGGTGTAACCGGCTGTCGCCGCAAGATTCGTGACCTCTTCGGGAGCCTTGGTATCAGTCGGCACAGCCGATGCGATATTAACGGTGTTGATCTGGTTCCCGGCCTGGTCCACCGGCACGACCGCGAAATAGTAGGTGCTTCCCTGGGTCAGGCCCGTTGCCTTGTAAGTCTTGGCGCCCTTATTCACCGTGCCAATTGAGGTCATACCGGCAACATCCGTGAAGGCAACGGAGGATCTGAAAATGGAATAATATCCCACGTCCGTCGTCTCCGGATAGGCTGCCCATGACAGAGTGACTTCAGTGCCGTTTCCACTGCCGTCCGCAGTGAGCACCCCGAGGCCGAGCGCCGCAGGAGGCGCGTTATCGAATAGGATATCGACTGTCCTGGTCGTCGTGTTTCCGAGCGTGTCCGCCGCTGTAAAGACGAAGCGGTTCGTAATGCCCGAGGTCAGCGTCACCGTATAGGTCCACGTCGGGTTTGAGTCAAGTGTGCTATAGATCTGCGTGTTGTTGACCTTCACCACGCAGTTCGGCTCTTTCGTACCGGTCAGCGTCTGGGTCGCCGTGGCAGATGGATTGCTGTACGGGTTCACGGTGAACACGGGCGGCGTTGAATCAACCATGATCGTCGCGATCGATGGGGCCGAATCGTTGCCGGCCGCGTCGCGAGCGGTGATCGTGAGCGTGTTCGTGCCTTCCGTGAGCGGCATACTGTAGGTCCAGGTCGTCGTGGTCGCCGGCGAGGGATCGGAGGAGAGCCGCCTGCTGCCGTTGATCCAGAGTTCGGCATAGGCCTCCCTGGCTCCCTTGAGGACCTGGTTGCGGACATTCGTAGGCGTGGTGACCGGATCGATGCCCGGCGCAGCGGGGGCCGTGGTGTCGAGAACGAATGCGCTCGCTATGGAGTGAGAGGCCATGACATTGCCGGCCTTGTCCTTCGCATCGGCTATCGTCACCGCATAAGAGCCGTCGCCGGTGCCCGAGGTGAACAGGTAAGAACCGGTCCATGTCCTGTTGTTCGCCCAATTGCCGGAGGTTATGGGCGTGGAAGTAAAGCACAACAGGCACTCGCCCTTGAAGGATACGCTCGGCGGCACCGTAATCAGCATGTCTTCGCTGAACGTGACCGAGAACGAGACCGTTTCCGCCTTGTGCGGACTCAGCGGGTTCATGGTGAGTGACTGGACCGTGGGCAGCCCATTGTCCAGGGTGAAGCTGAAGGTCAGAGTTACGGTGTTCCCGAGAATGTCTACGGGTTTTATGGTAACGGTGTACACGCCATCGCTTAAAACAGTACCTGCATTTGGCGTGAAAATAATATGGCCTCCTGCTTGGGTAGTCCATGAACCGCTGATAACCGTGTTGCTCGAATGCTTGACTTCATTGTTCTTAATCGATTCCTGCAAATCGACAGCCGAATTATCGTCCACCAGGATGATATCAACTGATCCAAGGTGGTTAATGAATGCATTAAACGAGGGCGTCGTGGTCGATATCCGGGGTCCTGTAGTATCCCTGACCACATTCACGGTCGCTGACGTGCTCGGGTTACCTGCCTCATCCTGCGCAAAGAGGACGAATGCATTGTTCCCCTCGCTCGTGAGGTTGACTGGATAACTCCATACGGTGTCGGCATATGCCGCCCCGGTCTTGACGTTGTTGACGAACAGGTAGGAGCCTGCTTCCTTCGTTCCGGTCAAGGTGATCGAGCTTTGCTTCGTCGGCGTGGACGGAGGATCGACGACCGGCGCAGCCGGTGGAAGCGTATCCACGGTAAACGTCATCTGCGTCGAAGAACTCGGGTTCATGGCCCCATCAACAGCATAGGCAGTTACGGTGTTGCTCCCTTCGTGGAGCCCGGACACCGTGACGCTCCAGGTGAGCGACGTCGGATAGGACACAGCCCCTACTGTGGCTCCCGTGCATGCAACGATGACCGCTGCCGTATCCAGGCTCTTCGTGCCGGTAATGGTCTTCGTGGTAGTGCGGCTCGGCACGAGTATCGGATCTATGGTCGGAACGGGAGGCGGCGTCGCGTCAACCGTGAAGGTTATCGTGTGCGTTGAGTGGTTGCCCAGCGCATCGGTCGGCGTAATGGCCGCCGTGTAGGTCCCTTCGTTCAGGGTGAAGTCCGGCGTGAACGTTACAGAGCCCGTCAAGCCCGTGCCGGACGCAGACCACGCACCAGGAACGTTAAGACCGGACCCGCTCCTGACCGATGCGTCCGCGTATGTTGCGGCAAGATCGATAGCAGAGAATGCGTCTGTAAGATTGAATACGACGTTCGGCACCGCGGTGTTGAAAACGCCGTTGTTCACCGGACTGGTGCTTGTGACTGCGGGCGCGGCAATATCCAGGGCAACTGGGACCAGCACGGCCTGGCTGTGGAACCCATCGGCATCCATGGCGGAGACGCTGAGATTGTTCATGCCCGGCTGGAGCGTATAGGCCCCCTGCCACGCGGTTTGACCGTCGAGCGGAACCACGGTGGTCCCGTTCACGACCAGCGCCGTATTGGCGGGTTTCGTACCGCTTAGCGTGATCTCGGCAACGGTAGTCGGCGACGGGACCGGGTCCACAGTAGGCGACTGAATGCTGTAGGAGCGGTAATGCTCCTGAATTTCCAGCACAGAAAGAGGACGATTATAGATTGCAAGTTCGTCGATCAACCCCTGATACCAATGCGTATTGTTGGAAGCGCGTGCACCGATAGTAATCGTACTGGTTGCACTCCCGACAGCATTGGTCATTGTCCCCAATGCAGCTGTCTGCCCTTCTAATGTACCATTTACATAGATATTTATTGACGCCCCATCATAGGTACCCACGACATGATACCAATTACTCGGAGAAACAACCGTGGTATTCGTCGCCGACTGCCAAACTCCGTTTACCTGCACCCAGAAACGTACCTTATTTGTCGCGTCCTCGGGCAACGCGAGTACGGCTCCGACATTTGGATTGTCCCCCTCTTTGAAACTGAAGATGGTCTGACGCGTTCCTGAAGCGATCCTGCCGGGGTTTATCCAGGCTTCTACAGCAATATTTTGCATTGCTTGAAATACAGCCGAATCTGTGATCGTCACGCGGTCGTTTGCGCCGTCAAAACTTCCGGCATAAGTACCTATTTTTGCACTCGGGCTGAATATTGCACCATTTACAGTCCCGGCGTGGCCGACGACTGATGAATCCTGCCAGTCGTTGTCCATGTGCCACAGACCCACGAGGCCGGTCTTGTTGATCTTTATCTCATTGGATTTTGTTGCTTCAACGTTTCCGGACTTGTCTGTAGACCGGTAATACAGCGTATTCACTCCATCGGTGTCCATGCCGAATGGGGACGCATACGTTGACCAGGACGTCCCGTCGAAGCTGTATTCAGTCTTAGCAATGCCCGAACCTTCACTGCCGTCAGAAGCTGTGAGCGTTATGGTGACCGCGGAATAATACCAGCCGTCCTTTCCCTTGATCTCTTTTACGGACAGTGTCGTGACCGGAGCGGATATATCATGAGTGGTGAAAACGATCTGCTGCTGGCCCTTGTTTCCGACTGCGTCCGTGGGATAGACCGTAACCAGGTAGCTATCGGAAGGCAGCGGCGATGTGGACGGTGTGAATATGATCGTTTTTGCGCCAGACTTCATCCACGAACCCGAAACGGCATGGTTGGCTGAGTTCTTGACCGTTGCTCCAACAATGCTTTGATCAAGATCAATGCCAGCATAGGTGTCAACAAGATTAATAGTGACGGCTGTCACTGGTTTTGCAGTATCCGAATTATTCGCCGGATAGGTGCCTTCGATCACCGGCGGCATGTTGTCGTAGATGACCGGCTTCAATACCGGCAAGCTTTGTTTGAACGTCGCATCAACAGCGATAACGTTCAGGAGATTTGCTCCCGGCTGAAGCGTTCCGTATATTCCTTCCCATATTTCCATGTTGTCGAGGGGGGCGATCTTTTTATTGTTCACCCAGATCGAGGTGCCGATGGTCTTGCTCCCGGACAAGTTGATGGTGCTCGTACCTACCACGGAAGGAACAGGATCGAGGACCGGAGACGGCGGAGCGGCCGGATCACCGGGACGTGCATTGGCATGGAAGGCGATCTCCTCTGCTGTGAGGACGCGCTTATAAATGGCGACTTCATCGATGAGTCCGTTGAAATATTGAACTCCTGAAGGATCGCGCCCTATATTAAATGGTATAGTGCTCACTTTCAGCGCCGTAATGGTCGACGTTTTCGTTTGGACAGCCTGGGTCCCATTGACATACAGATTCAGAATGCCGGCATTAAAAGTCGCCGCCACGTGATTCCACGCGTTTACAAGAATCGGAGCGGTGGTGGTTATAAGATTGTCATAAGCGGTGCCGTTGCCGCTGATGTCCACCCGCAGATTGCCTGACGGCGCAAGCCCGAATTGGTAGGCATAATTTCCCGCGCTGCCGAACTTGCTGATGATCTGCCGGTAGTTTCCGATATCGTTTGGTTTAATCCATGCTTCTAGCGTCATAGTCGACGCAAGGTCTAAACTAGCGTTGTCTGCTACTTGTATAAAGCTGCTGCTCCCGTTAAGACTGGCTGACTGCGTGCCGACTCGCATGTCGGTGCTGAACGCAGGTCCATTTATCGGTGCGCCGTTGTTGTTATTCCCCGACGAATCTCCCCAGTCTCCATCCATGTGCCACAGACCGACTAGGTCCGGATCACCCTGGTTTTCCGGATTCACTGCCAGCGTCACCGGCTTTCCCATATAGGTGCCGTCCGCGGCAGTGACGGGCCAGGAGACGCTCACCGGCTTCGTGCTCATGCTGCCGTACGTCCCCTCGGGAATGGCGACGCTCACCGGCTTGCTGTTCATCTCGCCATTGATGCTCGTCGGTACGGCTACGCTCACGGGTTTGCTGTTCATCTCGCCATTCATCCCAGTGGGTACAGCAACGGACACGGGATGGGAAATAGTGTCAGCTCTAACGTTGACGACACCTGCTGGGAAAAGCAGCACGTAAGAGATCAGAATGTTCAACAGGGCTCTAAATTTCATTAGCGTCCTTTGATATTAAAAATAATCTTTAGACGTATCCCAGTTCGTCATTCCGGCGGAAGCCGGAATCCAGTCTGTTCAAAAAGTTTCAAGTGCCCTGGATACCCCGCTTTCGCGGGTATGACGACTTTTTACGAGATCATCAAGTAATTACGACTTCATCTGCTTAGCAGGTATTTCCTTCCCGCTTGCGGTGATGTACGTCATCGTTGAACCACCGCCCATGGATGCCTCGACCCGCACTTTTTCCACCAGCTCGCCCTGCGCATAGATCGGCCCCATGCAGAGAGATGCAAGCTGGAATGTCACGGAAGCAGTCAGAACCGATGGATAGGCTTTAGAAATAGTAATCTGAACAGAAACGGATGAAGAGGTATCGGTTCCGCTGAGATTGCCCGTTGCGGAAGTGGCTGACCCCACTGCCGGAGACGCCTTGAGTGTGACCGTAGTGTTGGCAGGAATATTTGCGCCGGTAACGACAACGGTTATCGGGTTCTGCGTATTAAACGGCAGCATTACATCCGGCGAGCCGAAAGAGCCCTTTGGGACTGATGGAGAATCCACGCCGCCTGCAGAAGTAATAGTCAATGTAGGCATGTTCGTCGGGATCACTTCATAGGCATATCCCAAAGACATCGGAGGATTGGTCCCCGCTGTGCGCGTGACGCTCGAAGCTTCCAGTCGAATACGGCCTGCGCCACCTGCGCCGCCCGGAGTCCAGTTAGCACCACCTCCACTTCCGGTCGTCGCCGTCAGAGTACCGTTGCCGGATATCGTGTTGGCAATAAGTCTTATACTTCCTCCGCTTCCTGCGCCGCCACCACCTGGATAACTGTTTTCGCCATTTATGCCATTTCCACCATTGGCTGTAATAGCTCCGGTGACATTAATTGTGCCGGAAGAAGCAATCAGGATAGCACCGCCACCGCCGCCACCTGCTCCCCCTGTGTATATGTTTGTACCGCCTGCACCGCCTCCACCGGAACCGCCAATCAATGGGAGAATTCTCTCGTTTCCGTAGCTGGTACCGCCTGCTCCTCCCGGTGAATTAGCGGTATAAGTACCGCCACCGGCGCCATTTGCTCCAAATCCTCCACCTCCGCCCCCGCCCGAAACCGGGGCAGGAGGAGCCGGGGTGTTTCCTCCGCCTCCTGTAGTATTTGTCTCATCAGTATCCGAAGCGTTTGTGCATCCCGGGTCGGAAAGATCGATAAGTCCGTCGCCGTCGTCGCAGTATCCGAGATCGTCGCCGTGATCGCTG
>CAYPOT010000071.1:0-18199 GCA_964412455.1 uncultured Nitrospiraceae bacterium
AGAGAAAATTCAGAGGCGAGTGAAGTGCACCGCCGCGCAGCGGCTTAGTTCAACGAAGGTTTGGATTGCCATATTATCACAAAGGAGGTCTATCAGAAAATTACTACAGATGATGCCCTTCCTTCTCAATATAATGATTTTGGAATATATGGTCAAAGATTGCTATTCAGAACGGAACAGTATGAGCCCGAGATTATAGGTACTTTTACAAAAGATCAGAGGCTAATCGCCAACTACGTTAGCTTATTTGATGCCATGTGGAGCTCGGTAAGTGTTACCACGCAAAACCCATCAATTACAGAAAAAAAAGTCACTCTTGAAGAATTGTTTGCGTTCGATGAAAAGAACAATGTTTAGTTTGGAGAATAGCCATGGACAGAATTAAAGTACGCGGTGAACTTGTAACATTTTATAGTTCTATCGGCCAACGTATTGATGGTATATTCTACCAAAATGATGAGAATAGCACGACAGTCATTCACATTCATGGTAGCTTAGGAAACTTTTATCATAATCAATTCATCCGATTAATGGCAGATAAATATTTGGCACGTAGAACAAATCTATTGTCATTTAATTTGACGAGCCACGATGGTATCGGTGAGGGTTTTCGGGGGAAAGAGTTCTCTTATATCGGAGGATCGATTGTCGATTTCAATACATGCCTTTACGATATTGATGGTGCTATAGCGTTTAGTAGAAAGTTCTCAGATAAAATATTACTACAAGGGCATAGTCTTGGGTGTGATAGAGTTTTGCATTTTATTATAAAAAACAAATATGACTATGATTTTATATTACTGGCACCGTGCGATAGTTTCCAGCTTCAAACAAATTGGCTGGTTTCAGAAACAGTTGGGCAGCAAATAGAACGTCTTAAAAAAGAGATGGTAGCTGATAAAGAATTTGATTGGCTTGATGTGCGAGAATATGGCGTACGTCAAAATGATGAAGAATATGTTATACCGATTACTCGTAAAGCTTTGTTGTCTATAATGGAAGGGCCAGTATTTCAACTAATAAATATTAAGAATCCGGCCAAATTTCAATTGAATCAAAGAGCTTTTATTTATATAAGTGGGAAAGATCCACTTCAAACTGAATCAAGCGATGTTATGTTTAATTATTTTGAGCAGCGCATACATTCTGTTACCAAGTATTTTGCGCCAAATGGTGATCATGATCTTGGAGGTTGCGAGGATAGTGTTATTAATGCCATTCTGACATGGATCTCACGCTAAGCTAAATTGAGTATAATTAACGCTAGCTGCTTCAATAAAAAACATTAATATAGCAGGGACCATTTATGCAATTAAGTTGGATAGTGGAAATATTTAAGAACATGTCAGCTGTTTCTGTAATTATTGCAGGAATGTGGATTCTATATAATTCGATTCGTGCACGTACATTCAGGAGTAAGTTGCTGATTAAAATAAATACGTTTTCAGAACCCTTAGAACAGAATAAAGTGCTTTTTGTTGAAGTCGAACTTATTAATCAAGGTAAATGCAAGCTTGTGGCCAGACGCGTCGGACTTGCCGATTATGTTTATAAAGATAAATTTGATCAACTTAAATATAGTTGTAGTTTACAAGTCAAACGTGTAAATATGAAAAAACTTACAGGTGAAGCATATCTGGATTGGTATAATTGCTCTGCACTTGAACAAGTTCCTGACTTACCTGCTGAAATAAATCTTCTCGATGATAATGTGGACCCCTGTGCCAACAATGAGGTAGTTTTCTGGATGGAACCGGGTGATGTTGTTCACTTGTCTGCACCGCTGATTTTGCATACGGGCGACTATTTGCTGAAGGTGAGTTTCTTTGGGATCAATCGACACGATGATTACTGGAGCCGTTTGCTCTATGTTCAGTTGCGGTAAAAATATACGTGAATTTGGAACTAACCTTTCACCTTGAAATTCAAGTGCCTGCTTGTGCATCAAACAATTTGAAAACCTCGGGAGAAGTGATGTATTAGAATTTAGCAATCAATTAGGTAGGAGTTCGGGATTACAAACGAGGTGCTACAGGGGACGTAGTGACCGAAATGGACATACAAGTTACCGTTTGCAGAGATATAGACTCTTCGCTTGCATGTTTCAATCGGTATGATAATTATATCGCGCTTTAGTCAAAGTGAATAGTAGTAGGTGTTCATCACGTGGTCAGTATCTCGCAGAACCGAAGAATATCGCTTGAATCATGCGACGCATGGTCCTTCCTGAAGCTGTTGAAGTTGTCGTGATTCGTAACACATCAAGTATCAACCTGAAAGCCGCAATCCATACTCACAAAATACGGCGCCGTTATTAGTGGAGCCCCCACCGGCAGGAGCTGGTGGCTCCCTTTAAGAACGCGACCTCCCGCGAATTCCGCATTCCTCCCACGGCGGGAGCCAGGGGATTCCAATTCGCAGCGATTGACATCATATTTGATCAGGCATATAGTCATTTTGACCGTAAATCGACCTGGCATAATCATTGCTAAACTAGATATCACCGCAAATTCGGTTTTATCTAGAGGGTTCGCCAATACCGGATTTTCGGACTTAACGAGGTGGGCTAGTCATCCCCTGGTTATTTTTTGGAAAGGAGGTATTCAATTCTATACAAAGACGATTGCAAACATACTCTACGATTTCTAAGCTATGGCCTTCGGGGGAGATGGGGCTTTCGACAATATGGCAAACCGACGTCACGTTACGGCCAATTGTAGCTGCACACGAAACACCGCAGGTGTCCGTAGGCATGAAAATCAATTTGGAGGTGACTATGAACGTTAAGGCTTTTATAAACCTGATGTACAAAACAGTAATGAAGTTCAAAGCAGTTCTTGTTGCTGTGGCGTGCGTCAGCTGCCTGTCGTCTGCTCCGTTGACCATAGCTTAGAAAAATTGCAAACTTTCAGATATGAAATCATATATTACATTTAAATCAATTTCATATGACTCCATCACTTTGAATCCTTTATTGTCTCAATATGGCATGTTTAATGATGACAGCCGCCTTATCAATAGCAATCCAGTTAATTTGAGAGAAGAAAAGGATATCGTTAAATGGCTATTTGCACGGGAGCATTTCGTTCAAATGCTATTGGAAACGTTGCAGCAAAGAAATCATATTATGGTTCCACTACTTGAAATACCAAGGGCCGAATTTAGAAGTTCTCCACAATCAGACGGTGATTTTGATGTCATTTATAGTGGACATAATAAAGCTGATGAGATTACTTGTATAGAATTTAAAAAGATTAAGTTTGACCACTTGTCCGATGATGACAATCCCCGAATTAATGGCCTCAACAATTTGGATAAGCTTATTAATCAGGGAAACGTCGCAAGGCGTACAGGGTTTCAAAACATCTACATTGCGGTAGTTGCATTAATCAATACCTCACGCCTGCGAAGACCAAATAGCTTCACGAAGTTTGATCCTCCTTCTGAGTATAAGACAATTTATGATCTTCACAATACAGGCCACTTAGATTCTGAAGTTGGAATTTTACTAATAGAAATTGAACAGGCCATAGGCATGGATTTTAATCGTGCGGGACAAATAAGAATCGCGGAATTAAAACAGTCAAAACAACAGACGCAATCAAGAAAAGTTACTGAGTCGTTTCGATGGCTCATATATAAAAGAAACAATCATTCATAGCTCAATTTGAGAAACAGCACACAGATTCTAACGAGGCGGTTTGTCGAAAGGGCTCGGGCGATGAACCCGCCCGGTTCTTAAGCCGCGCGTTGTATTTCGTGAAAAGTTATGAAAATCGATGTAAATAAAATTCAAGAAATAGCCATCCTCGGTGCTCGCCGTGCGGCCGTATTTATGGGTTTGGGGTTAAATGCGGCGCATGATGCCCGATTTCAAGAATACAGATTGGCACACATAACGGGCATTGAGCTTATACCTTCTGATGTTGATGAGAAGACGATCGGTCATTTCAAGAAAGAATTTGAATTGTGGATTGTTGAAAGTGGATTTCGAGAGCTATTAGAACGTTTTTCGTTGTTTCTTGACTCAATACACCATCATTGTCTTCTGTTGGCCACCAGCCACAAGAAAATATCGCCCGCTGATGCCGTAAAACTGCATGACAAGTTCGAGTATGCAGGCGTTACTGGAAAGCTCACCCAACTGGAAGAAACATTTAGAATGCATTTTCGAGATGCAAATTATTTAGAGACATTGACACAAGCACGTAATTGCTTAACGCATCGTCTCGGCTTTGTCGGAGATAAAGATTGCGACAAAGATGGCCATTTTGAATTACGTTGGCGGAGCTTCGATATATTGGCTCAGGCTCCTGATAGGGAAGACCCGGTCAACCTTAACTTTCCCGTAAAGGAACCAATTTTGTTCAAGAAGGGTGCAGAAATTCAATTAAAAATTGTTGAGCGCTACCGCCGGTTCCCAAAGGGATCCAAGCTCGCTCTTTCATCGAAAGATCTTGCTGAAATCTGTCACTTCGTGATACTTGCATCAAATGATGTCGCAACCGCCATGATAAACTATGCTAAAGCGATTGGGGCAATAGATGAAGACAAAGATCAGAAGAGCCCATCTGATCCCCCCACGCATGCTTGAACAATATGAAATGGTGGATGCAACAACCAGCCGGTCCACAGCGACGCGCCAAAAGCGGCGCGTGACCGGCGCGTTCTTCCGATAGGTTTTTATAGAACTTGATGACAAAATAAATTTTAGGACATCGGAACAAAACCAGCTATCTTTGTCGTTCTCCTTATAGAAGGGCTAATTTAATTAAGGAGGACATCGCATGACAGTAATGACAAAAAGTAAAGAAATAGTTGATCAGTTTTCACATATAGCTCACGGGGAGGACCTCGAACCGGAGGTATTTCCACAACTTGTCAATTTTTCGTCTGCCTTCATATTCAGCTTACTGCCGTATCCTGAGAAAAGAGAACAGCCAGAGTACGTATACTTGGACCTTCCAATTTGGAGAAGAAGGCAAGCCGAATCAGATGCTGAACTTCTAATTCAAATACACCAGTGGAATCATGCTTGGGAAAGCGGACAGCTCCGTTATGATTTTTTTGGTCAGGAACTTCCTGAGCCATTACGATGGCTTGAGCACTTCCGAGATAGAAATGTCTATCTTTTGCCAAAGCCATCATTCCATCATTATGAGGCGCATGCCCCATTATTTCATTTGCTGCCCAAAGCAACTCTTGAACGATTTGACCTCCCCCTGCTGAAGAAAGGTATCTGGCCTCCAACCATCCCTTGGGGTGATTTTGATAAGATTGTCCCGAAGGATTTCGACAGCAAATTATCGGCAGCTTTTGCTCATCATGTTTGGCCGTTGCTCGTATCACAGTCGGGCATTACTTCATTTAGCAAATCCGATCCAATAAAGATTCTTGCGCACAATCTTGACTTTTGGTTGCCTTACATCCAAAGCGTCGCGGAAGAACGTCTTGGGAGTTTTGAAAGGGTAGAACCGGAGGATAATAGAGTAATACGTAAAATCAATATCGCAAGAAAGCGTCTTCCTGATGGTGTCAAAGCGGATACTCCTCGGAAGGGTGGACCCATCTGGTTCGGAGAAGAGGAGGCAAAAGAAGCAACCCGAGCATTGGTTGAAAAGGCAGACAAAGAGGGGCGCTTGCGTTCAATAATTGATGCCATAAAGTCATCGAGAATAGAGGATGATTTTTCAAATCGTTGGTCATACGCCAAAGAGGATTTCGAACGCAAAATATATCGGAGGCACTCGAAAGTCAAAGTTACGTTTGTTGAGTTAGATGAAACGGTTCCTGTACACGGTCCTGAATCGGAAATTCACGAGAACTTGCTTTGGGAAGATTTCATGGGTTTTCTAGACAAAAAGGAAAAAAGAATTGTAGTCCTTCTCAGAAATGGCGTGACAAAAATGAGCGACATCGGCGAGCGGCTTGGATATGCTAATCACAGTCCCATTTCAAAAGCTTTAGATCGTATCCGAAAAAAGGCTGTAAAGTTTCTTTATGAATAAGGCTGTAGATGAGTCGCAAAGATAAATTCTAACCACGCCGAGAGGGTCGCTGAGAAACGCGCCCTCACGAGGGCGTTGAGCCTGTAGGAAAACCCATAAAAGGGCTCATTTTAGCTCTTTAAGGGCAGCGACGTAATTCTGCTGATGCTAATAAGGATAGCTCTGACGACGATTCTGAGCGCGAATGACGGGCTTTCCCTCACTTGACGATATTGCAAGACATCGTTGAGGTTTAATCGCGTTAAATGAAGCCTGGTGCGTTGGGGTTTGCACAGGTACTTTTTCTACAGACTCATTAGACAGAGCAGTGAGGCGCCGGACTGTGCTTGATCCCCATCCCAACGGAAGAATGCAAGGGAAACCCATTTACTTGCCATGGTACGTCACCATTGAACCGACTTTGTGTGCCGTCCAGCATCTTCTCCCGAGTGCGGCCGCCAGCTTGGCGTCGATCGCTCCTGAGCGGCTTTCACAACTCGTAGCGAAGTCTGATCACGTGGCGCTAACAATCAGTGATAGCAATTCATTCCGATGCGAAGCCTTGCCCAGCTTTAGGGCTTTAGTCATCAGTAGCCGTGTCATCGAGCTGGCGTGGGCGTTTTCATATGCATATTGGGAGATCTATCGCGTCGTCTTTGCAGGCCGCAAACTCGATGGTGGCATGATTGATTTGCACTCGTTCCCTGCGCTCGATCCGACACTTCGTCTCCTCCGCTGGGCACAAGGAAGTCTCATAGGTACTCACTCGGAGCCATGGCCGAAGGATTGTCCAACACCCAGGGTGTCGCCGACCGCCAACTCCGCGGAGCACGTTGCCGATGAGCTTTCTCTTTGCAGTATTGCGATGTATCTCCATCACGAGCTCGCGCATGTCTACGCGCCGCGAAGCCCTGAACTAGATGCCTTCGAGGAGGAGCAATTCTGCGACACGTCAGCTGCAGACTGGATTCTGGGCGACCCCGCGCTGAGTCCGGATGTTCTCCAGAAACGCGCCTTGGGAGTAGCAATCGGCATGCTGATGCTCACCATCCGCGGACTCGGTCACGGCAATACCCCAGATGGTGTTCACCCAGCAAGCTATGAACGTTTGATCGCTGCGCTTGAGTCCCGGGTACCAAAGGATCAAGAGGCAGTTTGGGGACTGGTTGTCGGAATGCTTGCGCTGCACATCAGCGATACCGGGCTGCCGGCCCACAGCGTTGCCTACGACGACTTCCGCGAGGCGGCACTCGGCTATTGTGCGCATATCCATTCCCATGGTCAGGGACTTCCGGAAAGCCCTGTCTAACGAATCGTTGCAGCTTACGAAGCCGCGCAGCGCTCCGAGAACACCCACGGCTCCTTCCGCGCGGCATCGCAGCTGAACGCTGGCGTTAACAGTAAAAGCAGTTACTTACATGGAGACAGAATGGGCGCAATTCCAACCTCCGATATGCCCGGGCACGCTAAACTGCACGAGAGAGTTTATAACGCGCTGGATCGCTGTCAAGAATCAAAAGGCATAGATTTTAAAGCGTCTACTTCGTGGAATGATTTGAAGTGGAAGTTAATTCGAACCATTATTGCGATGGGCAATCTCCGAGATGGCGGCATTATTGTTATCGGAGCATCTGAGCAGGGAGATTCATGGGAACTCACGGGTATTACTAGTGAGCACCTAATGACATATGATGTTGATGATATTATCGACATCGTTAACAAATATGCTTCGCCTCCAGTAAAGATCGAAGTGATCTTGGTCAAGTATAGAAACGGTAAAGAATTTCTTGCCTTTCAAGCACACGAATTTGATGACACGCCATATGTTTGTAAAAAAAATGGACCAGACAACGAAAAGATACTCTGCACAGGCGAGTTTTATGTGAGGCCAGCTGGAAAACCAAGAACTATAAAAGTGATGTCCGCAGAAGATATGCACGACCTGCTGGAGCTTGCTGCTGAAAAACGTGCTCGTAGAATTCTTGAAGTTGCTCACCGAATTGGTCTCAAACCATCCGAAACCGCAACTCAGCGGTTTGATGAAGAACTGGGGGGATTATGAAAGAAAACATCGATCTTCCTGTTTCAGTTCTTCAGTTCCCACATTGGCGCGTCATGATTCGCCCCTCAGATTATAATGAGCAGTTAATTCCGTCTTTAGGAAAATGTTTTGATGTTATAGAAAAAAATAAATTGAGCTTGCGTGGCTGGGATTATCCGCACCTGAGTAGGCGTGATGCTGAACGAGGACAAGGCAATAATTGGGTAGCTTCCTGGTCAGACTTTATGAGTCACCATGAATATTGGCGCTTCTATCAAAGTGGCCAGTTCATACACCTATTCAGCGTTAGGGAAGCAACAGCTACTGATTGGCGAAAAAAGCTCGAATCTGAAATAAGTTCTCATCTTTCACATATGCGTGATGTAGACTGGCAGAAAGTTCCTGGTTTCATATCTATAGTAAATTTTATTTACAGTGTAACTGAAATATATGAGTTTGCTGCGCGACTGTGCCAAGCTCAGGTTTATTCAGGCACTATAAACATAATCATTGAACTCAAGGGAATCAAGGGCTATGTTCTCACCGCACCGTGGGAACGTGCATGGCATAATTATTATGCTGCGAGCGAAGACATTCTTAAAAACTCGAACACATACGAAAGCGACAAACTCGTAGCTTCAAGTAAAGAGGCCGCTATGAAAACAATAATTTGGTTTTTTGAAAGATTTGGCTGGCTTAATCCTTCTGAAGGCATGATTTCGCAGGATCAAGATAAATTCTTAAAGGGCCGTTACTAGGCAAATTAACGAATCGTTCCGCGCCGACCGTTATGTGGCGTGTGAACTCCGTGTTGTATAGGAATAATCATGCTATGGGATATATAGTAATTGATAAAAGCTGGTTGCAGTCCCAAGGCCAGTCTAATGAGATCAAGAAAATTGCCTCAAAGCATCGAATAATAGTTACTGATATATTAATGTACGAGATTTCCACGACAAGCATTGATTCAAGAAAATATTCATGTTTTAAAAAGTTGCTTGCCGTCCATAACGCTCTCGACTTTCTCCCAAATTCAGGCGCAATCATTCGCCAAGAAATGAACCCCTTTACACTTCCGAAATCATTTGAAGAACGACTGTATCCAGATAATTTATATCCCACATTTCTCGTTGGCCTATCTAAGCTAGCCGATCCAACAATTAAGTCCGGAAATATCTTCAATGATTTTTACCATGATCATTTTGAAAATAAGGATATCGTCTTTATAAAAAAAATGGGTGCCTACACAAGCACTTTCTTTCCAGAATTGCGTGGTCTCAAGCCAGGAGAAAACAAGGAACTCATACGTCGGATAAAAAATGAAGTTGGCTGCAATGAGCAAGTGGTGAGGTCAGTTTATGAACGAATTTACAATCTACCCGACAATCCTATCGGCATAGAATCATTCCCCCCGGTTCGATATTTAAGCAAACACTCTGCATTATTTAGGCATATCCAAATTTATCTACTTGCTGCGATTATATATTGTGGCAAGTTTGGTGATGGATTTATAAATATCCAATCGAAGAAGTTCGCTCACGACTGTGTTGATTTTGAGTATATTATTTCTGCCACGCTGGCGAACGGAATAGCAACTAAAGATAACATGGTTAAAGAAGTATTTAGCATTTGTTGTCCTGATGGCGTAATCTACGACTGAAAACAAGAGAGGGCAGTCAATAATGAAACTTAATTGGATTTCCTATGCCATTTTACTTGGTGTAATAATCTTGTCAGTTTTAGCCGTGCTGTTAATGCCTGTTTCCGATTTATTTAAAGGCATCTACTCGGTCCCAGGAGCAGGAGCATTGGCCTTGGTGCTTGTTCAGATATTGAAGGATGAATCGGCATATGAAAAAGAGAAAGAGCTTCAAAGAAAACAACAGTTTTTCAATTTGAGTGTGACATCACACATGGCAAGTGTTGCCTTCGATAAACACGTCGCGTTTTGTGAAGCGTATATAGCATGTGCTCGTCAGATTCTCGATGAATTATATAATCACGGAGCTAAGCGCAAAGCCCAGATAGAGGAGCTTCTGAACGCACTCGTGAATACACGCAAAAGATATGAGCCCTGGCTGACGCAAGGGATTAATTCAAAAATAGTTAAGTTTGAAAGTAAATTAAAAGAAATGGTTCGCTATACTGAATGGGCCAAAGATCCTAGCTCTGATGAAGACCGCCAAAAACTTTTCGGTAAAAAAGCCATGGAGCTATATTCAATCTTTATAAATGATGAAGATGATCTGGAAATAGCCCCTGATAGAATCGTGGCACATCTTCAAAATATTCTTGGGATAGAAGAATTAACATCGCTGCGTCTAACAGTGATAAGCGAAGCCATGAAAGCAATCAAACCTTCTGAATATAAGGATATGTGAAATGAGTTATTGGGTGGGTTATTATCTTTTTGATTCTCAGATTGATATAGAACCAAGACCAAAACAGCTTCTTGGTCCCTTTACATCAAGTCAAAAAGCCAAAGAAGCAAAGCATAACAACTGGGCGCCAGACGTGTTCCAGACAGAGATATTCGAAGCCAATTCGTACGACGAAGCAAAAGCCTTGATACAAAACATGTCCTTTCTGAAATTTTAATACGCCACTGATCAACCAGCGCCTCGACGGCGACGCGCCAAAGGCGGCGCGTCAGGCGCGTGTTCATGCGCAAGTTACAATCGGTATTCGATGATAGTTTCGCCTAATTGAAATTGCACACGTGTAGGTGTAGTTGACGATATTTACGCTCGGGAAGCGATACTTAGTTACGGGTCGAAGTATATACTGATAGTTGTGTTTAGTGCATTTTGCAACAAGCGATGGAATTTAAGTCGTTCAATATGTATACATAACTCTTCAAACAATAACCTCTGCCACCATCTTGATATCATTTCCCGGATCCAGGAAAGTTCTCCCCTGAACTGTGACCATCATGCCTTTAATTAGCTGTGCGCTTGCCAGATCGTAAACACGAGGGAAAACGAAAATCTCAATAGACCCTGTTTCATCGGCGACTTTGATAATGGCCATGTCGTCATCATCCTTCGTTTGAAAAACATGCATTTCCAGTATCTTCCGAGAGTTCTACCCCTGGTTCCGGCCGTGCGGGAAGATAAGGAACTTATCGAAACTAGTAGCAATTTCTCCATAGATATCCCTCCATTGCGATAATTAATGATCAATATTATCATTTTTGCCTGACAACATCGTGTCAGCGTAAAGCTGATCAGGAATGTCTTTGGTGACAGTCGTTCCTGACATACAGTTGTCACTACGACATGCTATAAGTCTCGCATGAGCGAGACAGAACAGACACCAAAGCCCACCCCCCAAGAAAAACCAGAGAAGTGCCAAGCCTGCTATTATATTCAGCCGTGCATGCTTACGCGATTTATGGTCAAGTCGTGCGGAGGGCCGTTTAAAGATATGCAGGCAAGGTTGAAATACTACGAGAAAAATATTAAAGAGCAGAAAAAAATGATTTCATAAGCGCATATTCTGATTTGCAGCTCAACATGTGTACATCAGCAGACAATAGAGGATTTTGAATGTCCGCTAATATATTTATCCTTACAGAATTCGTGAGGACTAATCAATCACTGGCGCAGGTAATGGCGGAGGAAGGATATTCTGCCGATACGGCTTCCAATGCGCAGGAAGGACTTGAGCTTATCAGGGGGAAAAAATACGATGTTATTTTACTGGATGTAGACCTGCAGGGATTGGGCGGGATTGAAACTATCAAGAAGTTGAGAGTGGATTATCCATCCATACAGGTGATCATTGTCCACAAGTATGACGCCGCCAGGTATGGATTTGATGGTCTGGGATGTATCACACTGATAAATCCCCCCTTCCTTCGAGCGAATAATTTTATCCGTAAAGCGGGCGCTTGCTGTTGCCCGGGACTGAGACAACGCTGAAAATAAGGAATTAAAGGAGATGGGTTTTCTCTTGATGCATCACATACAACATCGACCTTGCCCTCGTTGCGCCGACATAGAGGTTCGTCGGGCTGCAGGCAGGCTGGTGGCCGTCAATACCGCAGAGGATCACCACATCAGCCTCTAATCCCTTGAATGACTGTATTGTCCCGATTCTGACCTTTCCCTGTTCCGCGTCCTCCAGGTCGGTGCTGATCAGCTTTTCCTGATCCTTAACGAACTGCTCAAGCCTGAGCCGCTCATGGTCCAGCTTGTACGGTGACAGGACGACGATGTTGCCCGGGAGGATCTTCTGCTTGCCTGTCAGATCGGTGAGAAGCTTCTTCAGCATCCCGGGGAGTTCGTCGACGGTCTTGTAGGGCAGCAGTACAGGCTCCGGGCCTTCGTTCACACCGTATTCCGGTGCCTCGGCGATGCCGCCGAGTTTCGCGGCGAACCTGCCGATAGGCCGGGTGTTCCGGACGTTCGTTTCCAGGACGATCGGGGCAGCGTCGAAGGGCGGCTTCCACGAGGAGCTGTCCGTGAAGACCGCCTGGTTCCGGTCAAAGAAGACATAGAAGGAAAATCCCTCCGCGCCTAGTGATTCCACCGCTGTCCACCAGGTCTCCTGAAAATCGAAGGCCTCGTCCACGATGATCGTATCGTAGCGCTTTGCGGACCTGCTTGAGCAGTCCAGCAGCAGCTCGGCACAAGTGTTCTTGAAGAAATCAGCCTTTTTCTGCTTGTCACTGGGGACTTCGTATTTGGTCCCGGACTCGTCGCAGTACTTTTTGACCAGTTCGTGGAAGTTCACCACGTCGATGCCTGGCATGCCCTCGAAGTCCTTCTCGACCACATGGGCGAGCCGTTTGTTGTAGCAGGTGAAAAGAACGTGTTTGCCCGCAGACAGGTGCTCCCGGGCGAGGGACGCGGCGATGAGAGTCTTTCCTGAGCCGGCACAGCCCTCTATGAGCAATCGTTTCTGCTGCCGAAGGGCCTTATATGCCCGGAGTTGGCCATCGGTCATGGCAAAGATGCGGGTCCGGATCCTGCCAAGGTTTACGCCGAGGGGGACGAGCAGGTTCACCTCGGGAGCGAAGGTCCGCAGGAGAATGTTCGTGTCATACTCGGACCAAGGTTTGGCATGCGGATTGGATTGCTTCAGGATGTTCCGGATCTGCTGGGACGGGTTGTTCAGGTGTTTGGAATCGAGAATGAATGCGCCGTTCGGAGCGTCCGCTGGTATAGGGTCGGTCCAGGTGATGTCCGGGAACCAGACCGTGTAGGTGAAGGCTGTGTTCGGTTCAAATCCAGTGCCGAGCGAGGTTCGTTTGAGCTTGTCGGAGAGGCGGAACCGGCTTGAACGGGCCTGCACGAAAGGAGAGGTGTCGAGCTTATACTCTTTGCCGGTCCTGATATTGGTCTGGAACCAGTCGCCGTCCTTTGCCCGGACGCCGCCGCCTTTGATCTCGACGATCAATATTCCATACACAGGATGGAAGACCATGGCGTCCGCTTCACCCATCTTCTCACCCTGCGGGCTCACCTCGCGCCAGTGGAGGCGGTGGAATACGTGCCACTTGTCATCCAGGCCTTTGTCCAGCGCCTCGAGCACAGCGATCTCGGCATAGTTGATCTCGGCTCCGCTTGCTTTCTCGGCTTCGAAATCTATGGGAGGGTAGAAGAGGGGCATGAGTTAGTGAAAGATCTTGAGATCTGAAACGCGGGCGATGGCGTCGAAATCGCCATCGCGATGCGGTGGCGACATACTGATATCGAGATTATCGAGTGTAGCCCTGTCACGCTTGAAAACTTCTTGTCCGTCTGCTGCGAGACAGGTTTCCCATCCAGAGCCCTTTCCGCCTCAGGTCGAGCAGCTTGCCTCGGCGAAGTTGTTTCAGAAGTTCCTGAAGAGCCAGATCCACGACCGCTTGCCTGGTTTTGAGAGATGTCAGGGCCTTTACTTCACTGACGAGCTCGTCATCGATCACGATGTTCGTGCGAATACGCATCTCTACCACCTCAGCGGTTTTCCCAGAGGGTCTTGACCTTGTACTTATGGAAGAGCTTGTCTGAGGTGATGACAGGCATGTTTTCCAGCTGAGACTGGGAGACGATCATCCGGTCAAAAGGATCGCGGTGATGCGTCGGAAGGTGGAATACCTGGAGAGCGTGGCTCGCCTTTATGGGCAGGCCCTGGACGGCATTTGCCGTCATCTGATCGGCAATGAATGCATCCGGATGAGACGGCAGGGTGATCTTTCCGATGCCGGTTTTGATCGCGATCTCCCAGCAGCTTGCTGCGCTCAAGAACAGCTCATTTTCGCCGTCCGCCATCAGCGCGCGGACCCGGGCAGGCAGCTGTTGATCATCCATGATCCACCACAGGAACACATGGGTATCGAGAAGCAGCCTCATTTCTCGAACTCGTCCAGGATCGCTGCTGGAAGAGGTCCCGGGAATCCTTTCTTCATCGTGATCTTTCCCTTAGCGCTTCCCGGGGTCCGCATGTGCGTTTTCCCGGCAAGCGGTGACAATTTGGCCACCGGCTTGCCGGATTTTGCTATCAGGATTTCCTCCCCGCTTTCCACCCTGGTGAGCAACTTTGAGAAGTGCGTCTTTGCTTCATGAATGTTGACCGTTGCCATATCGTACCTCCCTAATCCCAATAATAGACTAAGCAGTGGACTAAGTCAAGGACTTCTCCGCTTCTATATCTTCCCCGCCGCTTCCTTCAATTCCTTCCGGATCTCTTCTTTTAATCCCTTCGGGCTTACCACCTCCACGTCCGGCAGGAACCGGTAGAGCCAGAGTTTCAGCCCCTTGGTCCCGTTCGTCCTGAACTTCATCTCGATCCTTCCGTCGGGGAGGACCTTCTGCTTACGGTTCTTATAGCGTTCGAGGTAAGGCTTGCAGGACTTGTCGAATCGCAGGACGGCGTCAACGGGCTCGCCGTCCACGAAGGCATCGACGAGTTCGTCCGCCTTGACCTCCGCCCTGGGCAGGAAGTTCTTGTCCAGCGGCAGGAGGTTCTCCATCCGGTCGAGTGCAAAGAGACGGAGGCCCTTCTTGGTCCGGCAGTAGGCGCGCAGGTACCAGACGCCTTCCTGGTAGAAGAGGAAATAGGGCTCGAAGGTCCGGTGGGTCTTTTCGCCGCCATGGGAAGCGGCGGCGTAGTCCATCTCGCAGAGGTTCAGGTTCGTGATCGCGTAGTTGAGCTTCCGGAAGTTGTCTTCCACCACGGGCGGCATGTCCTGGCCCGAGAACTTGACGTGCGGCGGCAGGGCGAAGCTGCAGGTCATCATCTTCCGCTCCACCGACTCCAGCGCCTTTCCGGTCATCGGCCCGAACTTGGCGGCGAGCCCCTTTGCCAGGCCGAGTGCCAGCTTCTCCTCCGGCTTGAGATCGGCCTTGGCGAGGCTGAATCCCGCTTCGAAAACATAGGAGCCGCGATCATCATCGAAAACAACGGGGAAGTCCGCGCTGCGGAGCGTGGCGATGTACCGGTCTGCCGAGCGGATGTTGACCGACAGCATCTGCGCCAGCTCTTTGCGGGTGATCGTTTCGCGCCGGTTGAGCATGTTCAGGATCCTCATCATCGAATCGAACTTGTATGACATGGATTCCTCCTCAGGCGGTCAAGTGAAGAAAGTATAGTGCAAGTTTCTGTGTTTGTAAAGAGATGAGCGCAAGTGATTTAGCAACATATTGATAAACAAACAAAAAATAGGCATTTCGCCGACAGGTAGCTGTCAGCGGCATTTGCTACTGTGAGGACATATAAACCAATAATGGTTTTTGACACTGATCAAATCGGATGAGGGTCGGATAAGGGCGGATTACTTCCTGATTAGGGGTTCACCCACAGGTCGTTGCGTTGCCTTAGGTTTGATCCGATCTTATCCGGTGTTAATCTGATTCTTCTGTGTCTAAATGCTTCTTCAGGATAAATATTCCTGAGAACTGCCGACAGACTGTCGTCAGTGGTCTCTGATACTCTATCATCATAAGATCGACCTGCAATGATATTCCAAGGAGGAGCGAAATAAATGAGATCACAGCTTAATCCCTTCACGGTGCCGCCCGGCCGCTTCCCGCGCAGAAAGAGGTCCAGTAAAACGTCATTCGGCATGATCTCGGTTGAGGAGCGAAGGGCCATCACTGGCTACCTGGTCAACCTTATCTCAGCCGGTTATGAGAAGCAGTTCCCCGACGAGATATTCGCGTTCTGCCAGTCCGTGCTGGGAGAGCGGGCCGTCTACGAGGTCCTGAAGCCCCATTTCGCCGGTAAGCTGGACGCCTCGGACCGCGAGGACCTGCGCAGTTGGGCGACGCGTACCTTGAAAGAAAGCGACCTCACCCGGGTGGCGCGGGAGGTCTTCCTGCCGGAGCTGGAAAAGACGATCAGGTGCATAACGGGCAGGCACAACCGAGAGTTCTATTACCGGCTGAACGAGGTGGGGGAGGTCTTCAAACTCTCGGGAGAGGAACTGGCCGTGCTGGAGTTCTACTACCTTATCGGGTCGAACGATGTCGCTGAAATGCACCTGGCGAGCGATCCCATCGATATGACCAATTACACCGTCTTCCGGAACATCGGCCACATCGTGCTCGGGTTGGAGCGGAAAAAGTTCCTGGCGCTGCTCGGCGGGACGGTGCTCTTTGACGCGGATCTCATCCATCTCGATGTCGCGGGCATGGCAATCGAGACGCGGATCAGCGAGTACCTGACCGGACTGGGCGACCGGAAGCTCAAGAATGCCTTTTTCACGCGGGAAGCTGTCACCCACCTGGGCCTTGAGGATTTCAATCTTCCTGCCGGTGAGGTCCGGGTGCTGAAGGCGCTGCTCAAGGGGAGCGGCGGCTGCAACCTGCTTTTCTACGGAGCGCCGGGGACCGGCAAGACCTCGCTCGCAAAGTGCCTTGCCAAACGCTTCGGGCTCGACCTCTACAACGTGCGGGTGGACGAGCAGGGCGACGACCACGACTTCCGGTTCCGGGCCATCCACGCCACGACAAACGCGGTGAAGCGCAGGAGCGACCTGATCCTCGTGGATGAGGCCGACGAGATCCTGAACGCCGCGGCCATGCCGAACATCCGGAACCTGACGAACAAGAGCTGGATCAACAACTTCCTGGACAACCACGGCCGGAAGATCATCTGGATCACGAACCGGTCCCGGGAGGTCGAGACTTCGACGATGCGGCGCTTCTCCTTCTCCCTCAAATTCGACCGGCTCACGGCCAAGAGCCGGACGAACGTGTTCCAGTACGAGCTCCGGAAACAGGGTCTCAAGGGGAGCATTGAGAATAATGTGGTGTGCGAGCTGGCGAAGCAGTACGACGTGGACGCCAGCGGCATCGTGAACGCCGTGAACGTGATGAAGCTCGAACGGCGGGGGACCCCCGAGACGCTCCGGCAGATGGCCGAGACGGTCCTCCGTAACCACCAGGAGGCGACGGTCGGGAAGAAGTACAGCATCCGGCCGCGGGATTTCCGGAGCTACTCGCTCGAAGGCCTGAATACCTCGCAGGATCTCGACAAGATCGTGGGGGTGCTGAAGGATTTCATTGGGAAGAAGGTCGGCAAGCGCGTCCCGTCGGTCACGGCCCTGCTGTACGGCATGCCGGGCACGGGCAAATCGGAGTTTGTCCACTACCTCGGCCACACCCTGGGCAAAGACATTACGCTCAAGCGCGTAAGCGATATCGAGAGCATGTACGTGGGCGAGACGGAGAAGAACATCGCTCAGGCCTTCCGGGAGGCCCAGGAGAACGGGAACATTCTGTTCTTCGACGAGGCAGACAGCTTCTTCTATCCCCGGAAGGACGCGGTACGGAGCTTCGAGAAGAAGTTCACCAACGAGCTTCTGGCCCAGCTCGACAACTTCCAGGGCATCGTGCTCTTCTCGACGAATGATATAGAAGGCCTGGACCACGCGGCGATCAGGAGATTTTCGTTCAAGGTCCAGTTCCTGCCGCTTAAACCGGCGGGTATCGTGCATTTCTATCGTCTTCTTCTCATGCCGATGGCCGGGCCGGAAGAAATGACCATCGAGGAGCAGGCGCGGCTCATGTCGATCAGGAGCCTGACGCCCGGCGACTTCAAGGTCGTGAAGGACCAGCATTCCTTCTCGGCTGAACATGCGCCGCCGCACAGCGAACTGATCGAGGCACTGGAGCGGGAGGCGGAGCATAAGCGGGAAAGGAAGATGATCAGGGGGTTTGGGGTGGAGAAGGGATAGGGA
>CAYPOT010000072.1:0-17863 GCA_964412455.1 uncultured Nitrospiraceae bacterium
ATTTTCTGCTGCTGTTGAGGTATTCCATGGAAACAAACCTTCTCGACAAAATGCTGAGTTCCTATCTGTCCCGGAAAACGCCCGTGACCATCGTCCTTCAGAATAAAACCCGTATTTCCGGCAGGATCAGGATGTTCGACAGTTACGTTATCGTCATGGAAAATCAGAAGAACGAGATCGTCTATCGCCATGCAGTATCGAGTCTCCTCCCCGCGCTGTACGCAGAGCAGGCCCGCCAGCCTCGTGAGCTGAGGGTCGAGCAGGTGAAAGCCGCATCGAAACCAGCCCCGATAGCCGCGAACTATCCGAAGCAGTCGGCCGCAAAAGGCAGGTCCTCACGTCCCGCGCCAAAAGTCGCGGCAGCGGCATCCGATCCCGGCCTCAGCAACAGCATGAAGGAAGGCCTTCTGAAGTGGATGCAGGAGCAGAAGGCGGAAAAATAGCATGACTCGCCGCTCCTTGGCGCTTGCGGTCCTCTCCGGTCTCCTGCTCGCAGCGTCGTTCCCCAGTCTCAACTATTCGTTCCTCGCCTGGTTCGCACTCGTCCCGCTCTTGTTCGCGCTCAGAGGTCTTTCCATTCAGTCAGGCCTTCTGCTCAGTTTCCTTTCCGGACTTACATTCTTCTTCGGCACTGTCTCCTGGGTGTTCAATTCTATCCATGTCTATGGCCACGTTCCGCTCCTTCCCGCCTCGTTCATCACCCTGCTCTTCTGCATCATCCTTGCCCTCTTCGTCGCCCCCTTCGGCGCTGTGATCAACCACATCAGGGCAACGCGCCCGGGTATTGCCTTTCTGGCGGCGCCGGCAGTGTGGGTCACGCTGGAGCTCGCGCGCACGCACCTGTTCTCCGGATTCCCCTGGGCGCTTCTGGGATATTCCCAGTACCGGATGCTGCCGGTCATCCAGGTCGCGGACCTCTCGGGGGTGTACGGCATATCCTTCGTGATCGTGCTCGTGAACGCCTCCATCGCGGAGTTGTTCTCCGACCGGAAGCGGTTCACTCCCTTGCTGACGGCAGCTGTGGTCCTTATCGGCATGCTCGGCTATGGTTATCACCGGTTGAGCGCGGAAACAGGAAGCGGCGGCATTACGGTCACGGTGGTGCAAGGAAATATCGAACAGGACAAAAAATGGGACCCGGCCTATCAGGGCGAGGTCATCGCGACATATAAACGGCTCACCCGCAAGGCCCTGGAGCGGAAGCCCGACCTCGTGATCTGGCCCGAGACGGCGGCCCCTTTTTACTTCGAAGGGGCAGATGCTCCCTACCCGGCGCTGACCGACGACCTGAGAACGTTCGTTCGCTCGGCAGGGACCCCGCTGCTCACCGGCAGCCCGACCTATGGAAAAAAGGACCACCGCCAACTGTTGCGGAACGCCGCCTTCCTTCTGGACCGGGACGGCATGACGAAGGCCGTCTATCACAAGATACACCTCGTCCCCTTCGGTGAATACGTCCCCCTCAAGAACAGCATTCTGTTCTTCGTGAATAAGTTGGTACAGGCCAGCGACGATTTTCAACCGGGCGCAGAGCATACGGTCATGAAGGTCCGTCGTCCGTCGGGGAGTGACGTTGCAATCAGTACGGTCATCTGTTACGAGATCATCTTTCCCGACCTCGTGCGTCGGTTCGTGAACGAAGGAGCAACGGTCATGACGAACATCACGAACGACGCATGGTTCGGCAGGACCGGCGCGCCGTACCAGCATTTTTCAATGACGGTCTTCCGCGCAGTGGAGAACCGTGTGCCAATTGCACGCGCGGCGAACACCGGCATCTCCGGGTTTGTCGACGCGAAAGGCCGCATCCTCGGAACCTCGGACATCTTCACCGAGGCGCACCTCACCCGCACACTCGTCCCCGGCAGCACGAAGACCTTCTACACGCGCTACGGGGATGTCTTCGCTTATCTCTGTTCGCTTGCCGGCCTTGTCCTGCTTGCACTGCCCCCGAAGAAATAATCATCACCACGAACATACCAAGACACAAAGAACTTCATGAGACACGGATTTTCACGGATACTCTTTTGTGTCTTAGTGGCAAGTAATGGCTTTCAGGAACCCCACGGACTTGAGCTGTTTCCCGAGGATATGGAGGGTATGAGAAGAGAATGCCCGATCGAGCTCGCGCATGATGTCGGCGGAGGGTTTGAGGCGGGTGACCTTGGCAAGGTCCATCCGGAGGGCGTGATAGTAGAAGCCGATGGCTCCGGGAGACAACCGTATCTGGTCCTCGCCGGATGATACGAGACAGTCAGGGCAGAGCACGCCGCCTTTCAGGCCGAAGAAGACCATCGGACGTTCAGCGCCGCAGCCGCAGGAGAGGCATTTGTCAAGTTTGGGTTGGAAGCCCAACAGGGAAAGGAACCGGATCTCGAAGACCCGGAGCAGGAACATCGGGTCCACGCCTTCATTCAGAAGGTGCAGAATGTGGGCGAGGAGCTGGAAAGCGTGCATATTCCGTTCGCCTTCCGGCGCGATCTCTCTCACTAGTTCGAGAATAACGGATCCGGCGGCCAGACGGTCAAGCTCTCCGGTCATGTCGAAGTGCTGGCTGATAATGTCGGCGGACTCGATCCGGATCAGCTCCTGGTGTTCTTTTTCGTAGAGATGCAACCGGGCGTGCGTGAACAGCTCGAGCCCCGCGCCGAACCGGCGGAAGGACTTCCGGCCGTTCTTGGCAACGCCACGGAGCTTGCCGCGGTCCAGGGAGAAGAAGGTGACCAGTTTGTCCGCCTCTCCCAGGTTCATACTGCCGATGATGATGACTTCGGTTTTGGATTTCATGATTAACTCGCCATAAAGAACTGCGGGCATTATACCTTGTTGCGATGATGGGGAAAAGAAGGAAAGAGATGAGCGGAGGAAAAAAACCATGGTCAGAAAAGCGATCCTACTCCACCGTGACCTGCACGGAGTCGCCGACGTTCTCCGGGGTCACCGCGGTCAGCCGGAACGTTCCACGCTCCAGCGGCCAGAAGGCCTGGTAGGGAGGTCCTGTCTTCCTGAACGCCCTGCCGTTCACGAACCACTCAACGTACGCCACCGGACGCGTGACTGCAGCCTGCAGTTTGATCGCCTGTACCCTCTCAGAACGGTCCAGGACGTATCGATCCTTGTCCAGGGGGTAGAGTATCCTGATCTCCCGGTCGCCTGGAGCGAGGTTCGAAGCGAAAGGTCTTTCTCCGCCTGCGCCGATGGTGTAGTGGCCGGCCCCGCTCTGTATCCTGATGTCCGGCGGATCCTCCACTGACTTCGCGATCGAAACGTTCCTGGCACGAACGGCCGGCTCGTGTTTGACGTCCGGAACGCCTTGCCAGGGGTCCTGAAACACCCTGCCCAGGTCGTCACCGAAGCCCGAAAGCCGGTACCTGCCCGCCGAGCCCGACTGGTTCTTATCATAGAGCCACCCCGCGTAGGGCGCGGCTAGTTCGTGCCGTCGGGCGGTCGCCGTGTGGAAAGTGCAGCTCCCCTGAGGCTCCGTCCCGTCAATGAACAGCTCCCGCACGGTCTGACTGCAGTGCTCGGTAGGCCGCATCCCCGAATACCCGCAGACAACCACGCGCTTGAGGCCCCGGGGCTGGCGAAATGGCGGCGGCGGACCCTGACGGTACAGCCAGGAGGTGATATCCGAGAAGATCGGCATGGCAGCCGTGGATCCGCTCAGGTTTCTGGTCGGCGAGCCGTCGAAGTTGCCTACCCAGACCACCACCGTATGGTCCTGGGTGTATCCGGCCGCCCAGAGGTCGCGGAAGAACGTGCTCGTTCCGGTCTTGATGGCGATCGGGAACGGTACATCCATCATATTCCGGTTCCTGCTGAACGTGAACATACGTGCCGTCGGATCGGAGAGAATGTCCGTGATGATGGCAGCCGTCTGCGGCAGAAAGAGATATGCCCTCTCCTGCTGCCGTCCCCTCCCGTTCCGTCTGCCTTCAGCCCGCGCCTCCGGCATCAGATACGATGCTCTCCGGTATATCCCGTGATTCGCCAGCGCAGCATAAGCCTCGGCGAGCTGCTCGGGATCGACCTCGGGATTCCCGATCGCCATGCCCAGGCCGTAGTGCTCCGGGCCACGCTCCGGGTGATTGATCAGCCGCATGCGTATCAGCAGATCATAGAACCGGTCCTCACCCAGCCGGTCCAGCATCCGGACGGCGGAAAGGTTCAGGGAGCTTCCAAGCGCCACGCGCATCGTGACCGGCCCGTACTCCTTGCGGTCGTAGTTGAGCGGCGAATACTGCCCCTCGCGCGACCGGTAGATGCGCGCTGTGTCCTCGAGCAGCGTAGTGACGGTCTCTCCCTCCTCCATGGCCAGGGCGTAGAGAAACGGCTTAAGCGTGGAGCCCGCGGAGCGTTGCGCCAGCACACCGTTGTTGAAACCGCCTGCACGCTCCGAATATTCCAGGGAACCGGCCGCGGCAAGCACCTGCATCGTGGGATTGTGGATCACGATCGCGGCGGCCTGGCTCGCACCCCGGTAGCGGAGCCGTTCCGCATGGGACGCAAGGATCTCCTGGACGCGCTTCTGGAGGTCGAGGTCAAGGGTGGTCCGCAGAGTGCCGCCGGCAACGCCCTGCTTCAGCAGCATATCTACGACATGGGGCGCTACCGAGCCGAAGGCAAGCTTCCGCAGGCGTGACACCTCCTGCGCGGCCGCACGGGCCGCTTCGGGAGAACAAGCACCCACGGACGACATCCGTGACAGCACCCAGTTCCTGCGCTCCCGCAGTCTCTCCCGCCCGCTTCCATAGGGATTCAGCAAACCTGGCGCCTTGGGCAGGGACGCGAGCAGCGCCGCCTCGGCAATCGAGAGGTTC
The DNA here is from genome assembly GCA_964412455.1 of uncultured Nitrospiraceae bacterium. GTDB lineage: Bacteria > Nitrospirota > UBA9217 > UBA9217 > UBA9217 > JAAXXJ01. The sequence continues at coordinate 4,821 of CAYPOT010000072.1, forward strand.
CTGACCGGTGTCCCGAAGTAGGCCCGTGCGGCAGTCTCCACGCCGACCAGATTGCTCCCCATGGGCACGCGGTTGAGGTACTGCTCGAGGATCTGGTCCTTCGAGAAAACCGTCTCCATCTTCACGCTTTGGACTATTTCGATAAGTTTGTCCCGGTAGGTTCTCCGCTTTAGCTGATTTCCCGTGCTTTCCCGTAATTCTGCATATACTCCGGACTCCGGACTCCGCGCTCCGCGCTCGTTATAGACGAGCCGCACCACCTGTTGCGATATGGTCGAGGCTCCGGATACGATCCGCCATTTTGTCATGTTTGACCAGAGCGCCCGCAGGATGGCAATGCCGTCGAATCCGTGATGCCGGTAGAAACGCTCGTCCTCGGCGGCGATAAAGGCGTTCCGGACCGTTGGGGGGATCTCGGCGAGTGCCACCCACCGCGCCCTCTCGCCCCGGTCGTCAGGAAGGAATCGCAGTTCCCGGCCGTTGCGGTCCAAGAACACGGTCCCCCTGCCTGCCGATGCCTGACTCGACAGCACGGCGGGGTCGAAATGCACGGAGCGATAGAAATAAAGACAGACTACAAGCCCGGCCGCCATTACAAGGGCTGGTATAACGATCAGGGCTTTCTTGCAACGGCTTAACGTCATTTGTTCCCCGTAATTTACTCGCGAGAGCCTGCTTTTGTTACTGCATCCGCGATGCCGACAGGCCGGAATGAAGCAGCGTTCCACGCAGTCCAGATTGCCAAATGAATGAAAATCGAAGGCAGCAAAATAAAGCTGAGCCGAGCAAGTGCGCCTGTCCAGAAAGTATCCACGGGAATCAATATCAAACTACGGAGAGAACCGCCAAGCGCGTCCATGATCAACCTGAGAAAATCTCCGGTCCATGCGCCTGCGATGGCCACCGGAATAACGAGTAAAGGCATCCCGGAGTTCCGGAAATACAGATAAGTAAACAAGCTGAGCAGTGCGCCCTGCACCGGCTGGATATAAAATATCCAGCCGGGTCTGTCCCCGACAAGCAGTACCGTTACACTCCAACTTGCTACTCCTACAAACATCCCTGCAATGACTCCCGTCAGCATTTTTTTCGTCCCCAACCCGGCCTGCCATGCTATCGCACAGAACATGCCGGCTGCGGCGCCACCCCACCCGAAGACCACGGCAGCGGGTATCGCCGCGGAAAAGGAAGAAGGGTGGTCGCCGAATATCGACATGAGCGAGCGAAACACCATCTGCATTGCCAGGGAAGCATCAGGATTACCGCGTACGATCATTTCTCTGATAAATTGCGCAAGGATCGCTGCGAATGCAGTGATCAAAGGTGCGGCAATAGCCAGTATAAAACGGAGGACACTAAAAGCAAGAGGCGTTTCAGATCGTTTACCGCTCAGTCTGACTCCGTCGAGAGCCGCTACCATCCAGACTGTATAGAACAAAAGCATCACCGTGATGTGCAAAGACAGTTGAGAAGCAGCTGCTTCCCGATATTGGAGCCAGGAGAAGACGACAAGTGAAGCGAAATAGAGGGTGACGATTATAGCCATGCATGCCCGCAATATTCTGCCTGCTGCGGCCTGGCCAATGCCGGGCATGAGGATGAGAAGAATGTTTCTTCTCAAGCCGCCAACCGGCCCGAGAAAACGCTGAAGAATCTCTACCGGCCGGTACAGGCTGCTTCCGACGGTTTCATGCGCTATTCGTTGCTTTCTCGATGCAAACAGCAGCGAGCCCAGCAGGAGCAACATGCAGACAAGCGCCCCGATTCTTAACCATTGATGGGTCTTTCTGGCTATCTGCCTTTCCGCATAGAGGTTCTGCAGACTTGGCTTTCCAAAAACGCCGAGATATTCACCGGCATGTGTATATCGCAACACGCTGAGCGACACCCTGTCCGCAACGAGTACATCTTCAACTCTCGCAAACACATCCCAGGGATCAATCGACTTTTCATGCATGAACCTTCTCGGCTGACCACTGGCCAGGTCGAATGACGCTACCTTGCCCCCAAGGAAATTCGGCCCTCGCACGATAGCATAGACCGCGTCGCCATACCGGCCAACCTTCATAGGGTTGGTATATCCACCGGAACCGCCGGCAGTAACGTGAATCACCTTGTCGAGTGATCCATTGGGATAAAACACAATCAGACGAGAATTGCCGGTATCAGTTGCAATAAGTCGGTCCCTGTCGAAGAGAAGCCCGTTTGGATAATGAAGAGGAGTATCAGGCGATGTGATCGTCCCTTGATCGGTTTGCGGCAATCCTTCGTTGGTACTTTGGACGGCTGAAACGCCGGAGGGTACGATAATCGTATTGATTTCTTTCTCGTCAGGACCGTATATCTGGATACGATGATGCGACGTGTCGGCAAAATAGACGACACCGGTCGCAGTATCCTTCGAGAACTTGCAGAAATGATTCCCTTCCACGAGTTCTGACGGGATTCTCCCATGGGTCTTGATCAATTTCCCCTCGGGTGAATAGTATTGCAACAATTGTGAGTCTCTTCTCGCAATCAACAAGCGACCGTCGTCTTCCACGAAGAAATCGGCAACATGCTCCGGGATCGCGGCATCCGCATTGAGGTCCAGCACATGCAGGACATCCCCATCCGGAGAAACCTTTGCGATCTTGCGGTCGATCTGTATATAAAGATTGTCCTGCGGTCCCTTGACGATCCGTGACGGCCCCTCCACTTCAAAGGATTGCTGATCCGCCCAGAACGATAATTGGAGCAAGCCCACCAAGCCGACCAATACGATCAGAGCGCGCGTCAAAGTCAGCAGCTTATGAGGCTTGGATTGTTCGTTCATTCTCACCCCTCAACCCTCCTGAAGGTAAGCATACCTACTCCGTTGCTGCGCAAAACATCTTAACCTGCGCCACGCAGTCTCTCCGGAATACAACCGCAATGTCGAAGCTGGTGCGGACGGCAGAACCAGCCTTCCATCCAATGGTAGCGCCTACTTCATCTTGTCCTCACGCTCCTGGAGAATATTCACGTTCTGCCTGTCCACCTCGGAGAGCATGGAATCCGCATAGTTCTGGTCCTGCTTGTACCAGGGCTTTGCGCTGAAATAGGTGTTCAGGTCCGCGGACTGGAAGATCCTGCCGTGGCGGGCAAAGATCTCGTTCCGCATCACCCTGAGCTCCGCCTGGCTCCGCCCCTGCAGCTCAGCTTCACTGAGGACACGGTCAGGAGCGACAAGATACCCCTCGACCTTGGTCAGATGCTCCGGGATGGACGGGGTCTCCTCCTGACTGGCCGGCGCCGGCGCGGCAGGGGCCGCAGGCGCAAGCGACTGATAGGTGAGCTCTAGCTTGATCCGGTCGCGCTCCTTTTTCACCTCGCCATTGTCGGGATTGAGCCTCACTGCGTCGTCGAGAAGCGTCTTTGCCTGCTGGTAATCCTTGGCATTTGCCTTGAGCATGGCCTGTTGGTAAAGAACATCGGACGCTTCCTTGCGTTTGCCCATCTTGCGGTAAATGCCGGCCATTTCGGCCAAAACGTCCTCGCGACCTTCTTTGATCCGTGAAAGCAGGGAGATGTAGATGTCGTCCTCCAGGAAGCCGGCCGGCGGCGTTACCGTTTCCTTATAATAGGACAACGTGTAGAGCTTCAGGGGGTCGCCCTCGGCAAAATTGACTCGGGGCTTGTAGCCCAGCAGGATATTCCCGGTATATTCCGGCGGCCGGACCTTCCTGTCGGTCTTCTGGGCCTTGACCCACTCGACTGTAAGCTGCGCCTCCCGTCGGACATCCGGCGAATTCTTTGGCAGGAGCCTCAGGTGAATGAGCTGTGCGGCCAGCAGATGCGGGCTCTTGTCATGGGCCTTGAGCAATTGGAGCCAGGAGGCGGGCTCGGCGCTCCCCGTCTTCGAGACCGCGAGCGACCGTACGTACAGGTAGTAAAGGAACGAGTCCATATACTTGCTCTGCGCAAGCGCCGGCAGGACCGCGATACGCTTCGCCTCGTCGTAGACCTCCGCCTCTTTCTTCGTCTTTTCGGTCAGATCGAGCACATCGAGGAACTTCTTATCGATGTCCTTGTCGTCCTTGTAGTCCGGCGACACCCGTTCCAGCCGCTTTACGTTCGCCGCGAGGTTCCAGTCTCCGGCGAAGACCGTTCCGGCTGCTGCCATCAACACGACGACCGTCACTGCAAGCAATGCCTTTTTCATCGCACTCCTCCTTGTTCGCGTTCTCACGCTTTATTTGTTCCCCTTGATGACCACCTTCCCCTGCGGTGTGTAGGCCACGACCTCGGGGTCATACATGAGCTGGATCTTGGACGACGGCATCACGAACTCTCCCTCGCAGACGGCGCGGGCGTAGTACGCGTACTCGTAGATGCCGTTCCAGGTCTGGTTGCGGAACGCGAGGACCCGGTCGTTCCTGATCTCGAAGAAGTTGGGTGTGAACCGGTAGTAGCCCATGGGGTCCCAGTACCAGTCGTTCCACCCGAAGCCCTCGCCGAATTCTCCTTCGAAGTCATCTCCGTCACCATCCCCTTCGTCCTCCTGCTGGCGCATGGCCCGCTTCATCTTCTTCGACACGATGCCCTGCTCTTCGGTCTTGATCGCGCTGTTGATGGCGACGAGGCCGGCCGGGAGAGGATCGTCCAGCACCACGTAGTTCCCGCCGGGATTCTTGATATTGATCCGCAGCTTCACTTCCACGATATCACCCATCTTGATCGTGTTCGTGCCATCGGTGTTCTTGATGGTCTTATGGATCTCGAACCCGTTGGAATAGCCGGTCCTGGCATAGTCCGTGCGCGGAAAGGTAAGCGCCAGCTTGTACAGGAGCGTCTGATCGTTGTTCGCCGTGATCGAAAACGACGGGTTCCTGATGAACTCCCGCGCATCGAGCGCGAGCGTGCGGTAGCTTTTTGGATCGAGCGAGAAGGAATCCACGGCCTTTCCCGCCTGGATGACGGTCACTGTGGCCGGCTGGGTGCCCGTCTTGCTGCCGCCGAAATGCTCCGAGAGCGCGGCAAGGGACCAGCCTGAGTCGCTCGTCGAGGTCCATATCCCCTCCTGGTTCATGCCGGACAGGAGCTTGGCCGCCAGCCGTTCGGCGATCTCTTCGCCGGGAAAGACCATGGTGGCCGCAAGAAGCGAGATGGCCGGTTCGCGGTACCGGGCGTAGAACTCGTCGGAGATCCTGCCCAGGACCCAGGGCCGTTCGATCACGCCGCGGAGCCGCGTCTTGATCTGGTCGTCCGGCAGCAGCCTGCCTGCTTTCGCCGCCATGAGCGCCAGCATGACCGCCTCGCGGGGCTGGCTGTCGATGTTCTCCATGACCCTGGTGAAGCTCTCGCGTTCCAGTGCCTTGTTCAGGGCCAGGATGTAGGCACTGAACCCGCGGAAGGTATACTCCTCCTTGCCGCTCCCCTTGATCTGCTCCTTCAGGTAGGCGAGCGCCCGGTCCATGCGGTCCCGGGGCAGCTCATAGCCTGCGAGCCCCGCCCGGGTGAGGGCGTTCATGGCATAGATCGTTCCCCACTTGTTCGTCACCCGGTCGCCGGGCCAGTAACCGAACCCGCCGTCCTCGGTCTGCATCGAGAACAACCGTTCGATGCCGGGTTTGATGAACTTGTCCGTTTCCGCCGTGGAAATGTCGGGCATGAGCCCTTTCTGGAGAATGTCGCGCAAAGCGGCAATCGGCAGCACGCCGGAGCTCGTCTGTTCCACGCAGCCGTAGGGATAGCGGAGGAAGTACCGCAGGCCCGGGGCCATACGAAGGAAGGGAGAGCCCGAGACCGTCAGGATCACCTTCACGTCATCGGGACCCACGTCCTCCCAGCGCAGTTCCCGGACGGACTTGGGAAGGTCATAGGCGATCTTCACGTCCTTCCGGAAGGAGCCGAACTGAAGGCCGTTGCCGAGCACGAAGCCCGAGTTCACGGGCAGCGTGGTCTCAACCGTATCGGACAGGCCCTTGAACGTCCCTGAGAACCGCACCGTGCTCATGCCCGCCTGTTGGGCTGTCCCGTCCACGGGAATGAGCGTCCGGTCGAAACCCGGAAGATCGAATCTTTTGCCGGTGGTCGTGAGCGCCAGGAACCGGTCGGGAGTGACCGAGAACTCGACCGAGCCGGCCCGCTCGGTCTTGTTGAACGCGGAGACGGCAAAGCGGAACCGGTCGCCTCGGGTCGCGAATGCGGGCAGTCCCGGTTCCATATAGAAGTCCTTTACCACCAGCGCCGGCCGCTGATAGGAACCGAAGCGGTACCCCTTGTCGCAGGCGACGGCATAGATGCGGTACGTGGTCATCGTGTCGGGGAACTTGACCGTCACCGTGGCGCGTCCGTTCGCGTCGGTCCTGATCGAGGGATTGAAGTAGGCCACGGGATTGAAATCCTTGCGGACCTTGGAGGTTACCGCTTCCGGTCCGGCGCTCTCGTCGCCGTCACCCCCGGTGAGCGGCGCGTTCCGGAAGAACCCGTAGGGCGTCTGTTTCAGGAGCTCGAGCCGCAGGTCGCCGGTGAACACACCCAGGGGGACGAGGAACTTGGACAACGCATCGAGGGTCGGCGTGTCGTACCCCGTCATGGAAAGGATGCTCTCGTCGATGACCGCGAGGGCCACTTCGGAAGCAAGCCCCTTCCCGTCCTGGTCCGTCGTGACGATGGAGAGAGCCATCTCCGCGCCGGGCAGGGACTTGATCTTCTTCTGATCCTCGTTCACGGCGATCCTGATCTTCTGCTGGCCGCCTTTCACCTCGACATTGACCGTGCCGAACAGGAAGCTGGGAGCCTCGGTGTCGAACTGGGCCGTATAGACCGGGAACGTCGACCGCGGCACCGTAGCGACGACCGAGACGTAGACATTGGGATTGTAGCTGTCCTTCACCGGCAGCTCGATGAACCGCTGGCCGGGCTTCAGTTCCAGGATGCTGTGCTCCAACACCCCCCCCTGCTCCACAGTCACGAGGCAGGTGGATATCTCGCGCGATGGGTTCAGGTAGATCTTCATGGACTCGCCTGACGCGTAGAGCGGTTTCTCCGGGTAAAGGCTCAGTTTGCCGTAGTTCTGAGGCTGACCGCGCTGGCCGCTCTCATATTCATAGCCGTAGTAATACCCCGGCATGGAATATTTCGTCGCCGAGGTGAACTCGCGGCCCGAAGGCGTCTTATACGTGAAGGAGATGAGGTATTCCCCGCCCCGCGTAAAGTCGAAATCGAAAATGGCGCGATCGTCCTTGATCGGAAGTTCCGCGGTGAGCTGGGACCGCCAGACCTGCTGCTGTTCGTGGTAAAGGTATCCCTCGGCGTTCCGCTTCTGGATGTGGGTGTATCCGCGCTCCATCACCTGGACCACCACATCGCCCCGGGTCATTTTGTTCCCATTTCTGTCGATCACGATGGCCGAGAGGGTCTGCGCCTCGCCCGGCTTCACGATCGCAGGGTGATTGCTGATGCCGACCAGATACTCGGGGTCGGCCTGGTACACGGAGCTGTCCGACGACACACGGCCGTCGAAATCAACGACCGAGGCGGTCACCTCGATGCCGTATTTTCCGGCGAGCGTGTCCTTGCTGATGGGCACCGGAACGGTGATGGTCCCCTTTTCATTCAGCATCGACTCACCGCTCTCGATCAGTTCCGTCCTGGCGTCGAGCGGATAACCGAACGTGTAGCCCTGATGGTCCTGGCGCGGATAATCGGTCTTCGTATGATAGATGCTCCATCGCACCTTCCCGTGCTTGACCGGTCCACCGGCATAGTATTTGCCCGTGATCTCGCAGTTGAGCAGTTCCTTCTGCCGTTCAAGGTTCACATAGGCATCGTCCTTCTTCGTCTCCCGTTTGTACAGGATCTCGACGTAGTGCCGCGGCTGCCGGAATTCCTGCACCTCGAAGGTCCTGCTGACCGTGTTCGACTGCTCCGTCTCGGGCTGTTCCTGGCCGTGCCGCTGCTTCTTCACAGCCTTCTTTTCCTGCTCGGCAGCCCGTTCCTGCCCATAGTTCATCGTCAGGGTGTAGGTGCCCAGCGGGAAGAAGGTCTTGATCAAGGCATTATTGCTCGCGGTCCCGAACTCGGACAACGCGATGGTCGTGGCGAGAATTTCCTCTCCCTTGGAGTTCACGATGCGGAAAGACACATTGCCCGATGCCGGCGCGGAAACGACCCCGTCCCGGTACTGCCGGACCGTTCCCTTGAACTGCACCGTATCGCCGGGCCGGTAGATCCCCCGTTCGGTGAACACATGGCCCTTGAGCAGCGACATGGCCGTCTGCCCCTGCCGCTGCTGCTGAATGCCCTCTGGCCGTACGTTCCCCTGCGGCGCGATCTCCATATAGGTCCGGTCGTCACGGGAGACCGCGGCGATCATCACGATCTCTCCGAGTTGAACAGACCTGGTGGCGACCTGGCCTTCGCTGCCGCTCCGGAGCGAAGCGTGTTTTCGCTCCCTGCCGTCCCGGACCGTCATCATGCCGCTTGCATCGGTGCGGCCGAGCGACACGGCCTCCTGGCCGTTCGTGAATCCGAACAGGGAGACATCACTGACCGGTTTGCCGGAATAGAGGGACGTGGCCCAGACCAGCAGGCCGTCAGCGGCGATCTTGTAGGTCAGCCCCAGGTCGGTGATGCGGTAGAGCCGGAACGGCGTCTGGCCGTCCTGGTCGGCGCCCTTCCTCCTGACCCGAACGATCTCAAGCGCCCCCCGTTCCTTGTCCTGCCGGAAGCTCAGGGGGATCGAGAACTGATGAAAGACGTTCTTCTCCCCGCTGCTGAAGAACAGCTGCTGCTCCGCAACAGCATCGCCGGCAATAAGGCGAAAATCAGCGTCCTGCTGCAGCGCGTCTTTCAGCCGCAGAGTCGAACGCATGATCTCGGCCTGCGCGGACTCCCAGGTAGCGAGCGGAGACTCCGCGGCCAGGCGGAGGGCCGCAGGGATCATGACAGGCGGGATCTGCAGCCCGAAGATCTGCACCTCGTTGACGTTCATGAGCTGGACATGCAGCATCTGCATGCTGTTCCGTTCGATCACGCTGCCTTGCTCATAGAACGCGATCTCGGGGTCCCGATCAGCCATGGTGAACGCCGTGATGCCCTTGGCATAGGTCTTGCCGTTCGCGCTCTTGAACGCGGGCGGCAGGACGACGACGTACCGCTGGCCCGGTTTGAACTGGCCCGCGAGCAGCAGCACGTTCTGGTTCGTGACCGTACTGGAGTGCCACTGCAGGGGAACAGGCGGGATGAACTTCAGGTTCCGCCGAAGGTCCTCGATGCCGCATCGCTCTGAGAAATGAATGGCAATGGACTCCCCCCCGCCGCTCGCCGCGGGGACCTTCTGGCCCCGCTTTGCCGCCGACCGTGCGTCGATCTTGGTGATCGTAAAGGTCGCTCCGGTCGCGCTGTTGACGAGTGACGAGACGGCGTCGCCGATCGAGCCGACGATGCCTCCCTGAGCACCCGCATGCGGCACCGCCCCGAACAGGAGACCCGCCGCGACAATAACCATCACCGCCATCCATGTGCCTCTGTTCCGTATGCGTCCGTTCATCCTTGACCTCCGCGAATCGACATAATGGGTATTGCTGCGTGCCGCAGGCCACGACATGTAGCAGATAGGAGTTCAAGAATATCAGAATCAGTGCGGGAAAACAATTGAACAAGCAGGGTATTTTCAGGGTATGCCGGAAATGCACAATAGTGCAACTTGTTCTATGCTGGTTACGCAAGCATTGAAATTAACCACACTTCTGCTCAATAGCAGCTTATCGGAAAAGACCTAAAGGCCTTTTGTTTGCGACTTATCTCGCTGCCACGCCGGACGCAAAACCATGAAGGCATTATATATAAGGTTGGAGGGAGAGCGAATAACCTCCTTTCGCTGTTATCCACCTACCCAATAAATACCCCATCCCGCCTTTACATTCCGAATATCTTCTTCTATACTTTCTTCTGTGGTCAACATTCCCTGTGAAAGGAGTTATCTTTATGAAAAACGCTTTGATCGGTTGTCTGGTATTCATGCTGTTCTTGGCAGCAGGCGTCGTCCTGGCCCAGCAGGCAACTACCCCCGCACCGGCACCCGCAGCACCCACCCCTGCGCCGGCTCCTGCAGTTCCAGCACCAGATGTGAAAGCTGCCGCCCCGGCAGCGAGTCTCACGATCTCGCGGATGGAAATCGCGGGTTCCATCGAGAACCGCGAACCCGCCGGGATCGCGGCAACCTTTCCCGCGACCACGGAAAAGGTCTACTGCTACCTGGAGTTCAAGGACGTGCCCAAGGATACCAATATCACCTATGTCTTCTCTCTCGGTCCGAATGAAATGGACAAAGTAACCCAGCAGGTGAAAAAATCCTGGCGCTGGAGGACCTGGGCGAGCAAGTCCCTGGGCGGTATGAAGGGCGACTGGAAAGTGGACGTCCTGGACGAGGCGGGCGCGGTGCTCAAGTCGGCGACCTTCAAGGTGGAATAATAGTTAATCAGAGGACCGGATAGCCGTTTTATCATATTTACTTGGCGATTCCGGTGAAAAATGATAAATGCTGAGGACGCAGTTCAATTTCTGCGTCCTCTCTTTTTGTTCATTTACCGCTTTTTGATCGATGCAGTACTGCCGACTATAGAACGACCTTCCGTTCCGTACCCGTTATTCGCATTTGTCCGCCTACTCAATAATTTGGGTCACCACATCCCTCACCGCTGACCGACCGAGGTCGTCAACTGCCCGGACCACGAACTTCCCCCCTTTTGGCGTCCAGAAGTAAGGCTTGCCGCTCATCGATTCACCGAGATATTCTTCATTTATAAACCAATGGACTATCCGCGAGTCCGCATCGGTGATGGCAGTAAGCGGTATACGCTCCCCGGCAAGATCGGATATCCGTAGACTATAGACCACCTCTGCCCGGGGCGACGTTATCTGCGGCCCGGCTCCTTTTGAAGCTGTCACGTCCATTCTGCATCCTGGTTCATACGGCGGCGGCACACGGCGCGGGATACCCGCCTGACGGAATATCGCAAGAAGATCGGACGGCCAGAACTCGTACACTTTTGATATGGTTCCGCGTACACCGTCAGAACAGGCGCGCAGGCCCGTACGCGAATTGACAGAGATCCTGCGATGAACGTCGCATTTTGCTATGGGTGACCTCCCGGGAATGAACCAGGTTGATACCCGCTGCTTACACTCAGGACCCGGCAGCCCGCCTGACAAAGCGCAGACCTCGACTTTGGTCAGGTTCAGGTCCTCAAGGCCCGTGCCGGTAAACTCATTGACCCCGGGATCCTGGGATTTGAGCGAGTCGATGATCTCGAAGAAAAGCGGCGCTGCAGCTTCCCGCCCGATGAACGCGGGATTGCCTTCTCCGTCGAAGTTCCCGATCCAGACCGCGAGCACGTAGGGTCCCACAATTCCGACCGACCACGCATCGCGAAACCCGAAGGAGGTGCCGGTCTTCCAGGAAACGGCAAGTTGGTCCCGCATCCAGCTCGTGCGAAAGCCTTGGACCGGGTTGGGGTTGGCCAACAGGATATCGAGGATCAGGAAGCTCGCCTCTCTGCTCAGAAGCCGCGTCCCCTCTTCTGCCTTCTGGGACTCGAGGAACCTGAGCGGTTTCAGAACGCCCCCGTTCGCGAGCATGGCGTAGAGCCCTGCAAGTTCTTCCATCGACACCTCGGCGCTTCCCAGTGCCAGGGACATGCCGTAAAAGGATGCCTCACGCATGCGCGTGATACCGGCTTTCAGCAGAAACCCATGCAGGCCCGGCGAAGAAAGACGCGATGCGATCTCGACGGCAGGCACGTTCCTGCTCTTGACCAGCGCGTCCTTCGCCTTGATGGGTCCCATGAAGTCATTGTCGAAATTCTCGGGATTGTAGGCGCCGAAGCTCATGGGCGCGTCCTTCAGCATGGTCAGGGGATGGATGAGGCCCTGGTCCAGGCCCAGGCCATAGATGAATGGTTTGAGCGCGGACCCCGGAGAACGTTTTGCCCGAGCCCCATTCACCTGTCCATAGATCTTCGCATCAAAGAAATCCGCGGAACCGATCAGTGCTTTCACATCAAGTGTCCGATGATCTGCCAGGAGGACCACGGCATTATTGATCCCCTTCTGCCGGTTCGCTTCAACATAGCTTTTCACATGCCGCTCGATGAGTTTCTGGAGCCCGAGATCGAGCGTCGTGTGCAACACCGGATCAAAGGGGTCCAGCTCGCGCACTTCGTTCGCGAAATGCGGGGCAAGGAACGGCAGGTCCGATGGTCGCTTGAGCACAATAGGCAGGTCCACGATAGACTTCCGGCCTTTGTCTTTCGGATATTCCTTGATCCATTTGGTGAAAAGGACCTTGCGCGCCTGTTCAAGGCTCCGGTACGCGGGCACCCCCTCCGCCCCCCTGCTCTCCATCCGCTTCGCCGGGCTCTGCGGTATCACACTCAAGGTAAGCGCGTCGGTGAGTGTAAGCTTGTCGGCGTTCTTATGGAAGTAGATGAGGCTGGCCGCGCCGGCGCCTTCGATGTTCAGGCCGTAGGGCACGAGGTTCAGATAGGCTTCGAGGATCTCGTTCTTGGAATGCAATAGCTCAAGCCAGAAAGCAGCCAATATCTGTGTTGTCTTGCCTGAGATCGTGCGGGAATTGATATCGTATTTGATGCGGGCAAGCTGCATGGTGATCGTGGAGCCGCCGATTGTCCGGTCCTTCTTGATATAGGTATGCCAGATGGCCCGGACCAGAGACGTCGGGCTCACCCCCGGATGGAACCGGAACCACTTGTCTTCGTGCAGGAGCGTGGCTTTGATGAGGACCGACGAGATCGATTTAATCGGTAGCCACAAGCGGAACTTATCGTCCCGTGACAGTGTCAGGCGAAGCAGCTTTCCGCTCCGGTCATAGATCGCCTGGGAGAAGCTGACATCGGATTTGAGGGAGGGGGAAAGGAGGCGGAAGAGAACTACTACTACGATGAGCGGAACGGCTATGCGGGAAACGCGTTTTAGTGAGTCTTTAATGACAGAAGCAATCATGATAATCTCGTAAGAACTCCGCTTTCATGATTCAGAGAAAAAAATGCGTGAAT
>CAYPOT010000073.1:0-17482 GCA_964412455.1 uncultured Nitrospiraceae bacterium
AGGGAGCAGAGAAGGAGTTTAATGTATTGTAATCCAAGAAGTTCTCTGCGTCCTCTGCGGTGAAAGTTTTGACATTACGCTCGAACAGGGAGGGATGGATCATGAAAAGCAGTTTTTGGATCATAGTCCTCGTCGTCACGGCATTCACCGGATTCCTCATGGGATACAGCTTTCCCCCGTTCATCGAGGCCGGGATCGTCGGCGGGGGGCCGAACAAGGTCAAGGCAGGCGCGCAGCTGGACAAGAAGACGCAGGATTATTACAAGGACCTGCTGAAGGATGAATAAGGGATCGAAGGGGAATTACAGGGAGGCAGGAGCATGAGAACAGGTCTATGGATCGCACTTGCTGCCGTCGTCTGGTGCATCGCATTTGCCGTGGGGTACAAGGTATCCTATGCGTCGGGTGTCCAGGTAGGCTATTTCGAAGCCGCGGAAGCCGGCGGGTACGGCGCGCCGAGCGATACAGTGGAAGGCATCGACAAGCAGACGCAGGACTATTACAAGGACCTGTACAAAGAATGAGCAGGGACCATCGTTCGTACCGTGAGGAGCGAGACACATGAAAAATATCCTGATCGCCATTGACGACAGCAAGGGAGCCCAGGCGGCAATCGATACGTTTGCCGGGCTCTTTTCCTGCACCCGTCCGGAAAAGGTCGTTCTGCTCTATGTCCAGAAGATCGAGGGCAAGTCCATCATGGATGATATGCTGGGCATGGCTGAGCTGTCGACGCTCAAAGAGGAGCTGAAGGGGACCAAATACCAGGAGGCCCTCGACAAACAGGCCCATGCCGTGCTGGAGCATTACCGGAAGGAACTGGCCGGCCGGGGCGTGACCGGCATCAAGACGGTGGTGAAGGAGGGGCACCCCTCCGACGAGATCCTCGAAACAGCAAAAGAAGAGGGCGCCGAAATGATCATTGTCGGATCGCGGGGCAAAAGGCAGCAGTCCATGATGATGGGGAGCGTGAGCAGAGAAGTGGCGAACCAGGCCGGTATCGCCGTGCTGATCGCGCGGTAGGCCGGGCCGATAGTATTACCTAGAAAATGGATAAACAAGAACAAAATAACTATTTAACGCTGAAAAGGCTATGAAAAACTATGATTGGCGCTGTAAGGACTAAAGATCGTACATAGTTTCTATCATAAAGGAGTTCTGCGAAAATCTGCGTTGAGTTCTTTTCATGTTGAGAAAAGCCAAGTCGTATCTGACTAAAGGTCCTAATCGCATCATAAAAAAGGAGGTAAGGGTAATGAGAAAGACTTTGTTAGTTGCACTGGTCGTTAGCGCATCGCTGTTCGCATTCTCGGGGGCCGCTGTCGCTGCTCAATGGGCAAATCCCGACCTGCTCGTTTCCGCGGATGAGGTGGAGAAGAACATCACCAAGGCCGACTGGGTCGTGGTGGACTGCAGGAAACTGGAAGACTATGCCAAGGGCCACATCCCCGGCGCCATCAGCTTCGGCAAGAACTGCAAGAAGGCCCTTCGGGACGGGACCTCGCGGACCTTCAAAGACGCGTCCAAATACGAAAAGATCCTGGGCAAGGTCGGCATCGGCAACAACACCCACGTGGTCTTTTACGGCGAGCTCAAGTCAAAGAGCATGGACGATCCGCCGATCGCGTTCTGGATCATGGAATATCTCGGTCATACGAAGGCCCATGTGATGAACGGCGGCCTCGAAAGCTGGGTCAAGGCGGGCAAAAAACTTGAGCAAACCCCGGTGATCAAGCAGCCCGCGACCTTCAAGGCGAAGGTGGTACGCAGCCGCCTCGCTTCAACCGATGAAATACTTCAGATCGCGAAGGGCAAGAAAAAAGGCGTACAGGTCATCGACGCCCGTTCGAAGAAAGAATATGAGGGCGAGGACATCCGCGCGATCAGGGGCGGCCGTGTTCCTCATGTAACGGCCAATATTCCTCACGATGCGACCTATGATCAGACGAAGGACCCTGCCACCGGCAAGGACAAGGCGACCACCTTCCTTTCTCCCGACCGGGTCGCGGACGCCTACAAAGCCCTCGACAAGACAAAGCGCACCATCGCCTACTGCCAGACCGGGTCCCGCTCGGGAACGAGCTACCTGGAGCTGAGGCTGCTCGGGTTCAAGGACCCCGCGAACTGGGATGACTCCTGGATCGTGTGGGGTTCCGATCTCACCAAGAAGTATCCGATCGAGGACGAGGAGTGGATCGACTTTTCAAGGATCGACAAGCTCGAGAAGGAACTGAAGAAGATGAAGGAAGCGCTGGACAAGTTGAAGCCGGCAGAAGGAAAATAACAGGTGATCAGTGGACCATGGCCGGGAGAGGAATTTCCGGCCACGGTCTCATTTTCCAGGCGGCGGGCACGATCCCGGGCGTCTGCGCCCAGGCCTTGCCATGCAGAATTATTTCCCCAGAGTCCTATGAATTGATATATACTTCTTGCCATGCAGGCAGGCGTGTATCATCATGCGGCCAAGGGGAGGTGATGGCGAAGGACGCTGCCGGCCGATCGCATCAAAGGCTTTCTACCGATACGTCAGTGCCCATCATGAATATCTTCCGGGATGATCAAATCTTGAAGAGGAGGGGGAGACTATGGCGGACGAACGCAAGCAAGGATCGTCATCTGATGTCGTCACGGACAAGGGGGTCAGCAAGATCTCTGACCTATGGAAGAAAGAGGACTACTGGGCCATCTGGCTCGGGATCGTGATCCTGATCACCGGGCTGGCCATTTTCATGCCTCGCGGGCCGGAAGGCATGCAGGCGACGATCGAGAAGTCGAACGCGGCCATGAAGACCGAGGCCGAGCGGGCGCCCTTCAAGACCATCGCCTGGCACAAGGCGAATGACGCAAAGGGCAAGCTCAAGGCCTCGGACTCGGCCGCGGGCAAGGCGATCAAGACGTTCACGAACAAGCCCCACGGCTGGAGCACCAATCCCATGGACTCCTTCGTCATGGGCAAGGAGCAGGCGGAGGCCAAGGCGGCCAAGGCCGTTCCGAAGTACGAGAAGGCCGCGGAAGCAGAGAAGGCCGCGCTGGCGACGGCCCAGAAGTCCGAGGACGCGGCTGCTGCCGCGGAATTCAAGGACGGGTCGCTGAACGAGTCTGCTGCAACGGCGATCGGTGATTGGCGCGCAGCGCGCCGCAGCGCGTCCTCCGCCAAGGGCAAGACCAAAGTTTCCGTCTATAACCAGATTCCCTACCTGATCGGCCTGATGGTCGTGCTGATGATCTTCTTCGGCATCGGCATGCAGGTGATGCAGGGGAACATGCTGCAGTTCATGAAGGCCTTCGTGCCGGTCTTTATCATCGCCGTGCTCGCGTACGCAATGGAAGGCCAGGCGACGATGAAAGAGTACGGGATCGGATTCGCTGCCTGGGCCATCATCTTCGGCCTGCTGATCAGCAACACTATCGGCACGCCCAAGTGGATCATGCCGGCCGTCCAGACCGAGTACTACATCAAAACCGGCCTGGTGCTGCTTGGCGCCGAGATCCTCTTCGGCAAGATCCTGACCATCGGCATCCCGGGCATCTTCGTGGCCTGGGTGGTCACTCCCATTGTGCTGATCAGCACGTACATCTTCGGCCAGAAGGTCCTGAAGATGGAGTCCAAGACCCTGAACATTACCATCTCCGCCGACATGTCGGTCTGCGGCGTGTCCGCGGCGATCGCCACGGCCGCGGCCTGCCGGGCGAAGAAGGAGGAGCTGACCCTCGCCGTCGGCCTGTCGTTGGTCTTCACGGCCATCATGATGGTGCTCATGCCGGCGTTCATCAAGGCCGTTGGCATGCCCCATGTGCTGGGCGGCGCCTGGATGGGTGGGACCATCGACGCGACGGGCGCGGTGGCCGCGGCTGGCGCGTTCCTGAGCGACAAGGCCCTCTACGTGGCGGCCACGGTCAAGATGATCCAGAACGTGCTGATCGGCGTCATCGCCTTCGGCGTGGCGCTCTACTGGTGCGCCAGGGTCGACTGCGTTCCCGGCCAGAAGGTGAGTTCCATGGAGATCTGGCACCGCTTCCCGAAGTTCGTGCTGGGATTCATCGCGGCGTCGATCATCTTCTCGCTGATGTTCGAGTCCATGGGCGGTGACGTGGCCTACGCGCTCGTGGACCACGGCGCGACGCGCGGATTCTCGCGGATCCTGCGCGGCTGGTTCTTCGTTCTGGCCTTCACGAGCATCGGCCTGGCGACGAACTTCAAGGAACTGGCCCATTACTTCAAGGGCGGCAAGCCGCTGATCCTGTACGTGTGCGGCCAGTCGCTAAATCTCATCCTGACCCTCGCCATGGCATGGTTCATGTTCTATGTTGTATTCCCCGAGATCACGGCGAAGATATGATGAACCAGGCGGCCATAGAAACAAGAGTTCCCGGGGGCTTCGGAGAACTGCCCGGTACGCTGCGCAGGTGGGCGGCCCTGGCGTTCGGACTTGCCGTCATCTGGGCGTTCGTGTTCGTTATCGCCCCGGCGCTCCAGAAGAACGAGATGGTGCGGCCGCTGGCGGAATATGTGCGCGAGAGCGGCATCGACGCGAGCGCGCTGTACTACACCGAGGTGAAGGAGACCGGCGAGGCAGAGGTCTACCTGCGTGACGCCTTCGCGTACAGTCCCAAGGGCCCGTGAGTGACGCACGGGCGTTCGCGAAGGTAACATGAAAGAACATCCTTACGGCCCTGGGCGGAAATCGTCCAGGGCATTTTTCTGGACGATTCGCATGGCGAAATGATCTGGAATGGAATACACTGTCGACGAGCGTCCGGTCCCGGCCGCGCAGACCTGTCACGTACCGGAGGTGTTCATGATGACGATCGAGGAGCGGGTGCCCATGATCCTGGAGAGTGAACGGCGATTCGCCGAGGAGCTCGCGCTGCGCGTGATCGAGAAGCCCATGGCCAGCGTCTGGATGATCCTCATTCCGATCCTCTTGGTCTACCATATGTACCGGCACTCGCGTTATGTCGACGGCAAGAAGCAGTTTGTCGAGCACTATCTCATGAGCCGGACGAATGCGGTACGAGAGGCCGCCGCGGCCCTTGCCGAGGCCAGGGCGCCGGACGCTGCCCGCCTGGCGGCCGCCAACGATATGGCTGCTGACATTCAGCCGCTCCTGCAAGACCTCCTCGTGGCGCTTATCGAGCACTTCATGACCCTGCTGAAGGCCGATGGCAAGGATCTGGATTCGCTTGTCAGGTCTTCCTACGGCAGCGGAACAGCCTATCTTCTCGCCATGAACCGGTTGAACGCGGCGGAGCGTAAACTGTACGACGCGCTGAGCATTCGGTTGCAAGAACAGCAGGAAGGTGTGCACAGCATGGTCGCCAGCATAGAGGTGGAGTCGGAGCGGCTCCGTCGTGAGGAGGCGCATCGGATCTTCGGCTGAGTCGCGATACGGGTGCGTCAGGGGCCGATCATGGAGCGAACGTGTTCCGCGGCATGAGCAAACGACACCGCGGACCGGCGCGGGACAATAATCACTTGACAGGACTCAAAGCCCTGGACCATAATCGGTCCAGGGCTTTTCTATTTACGGGGAGCATCGGCCCCGCACAGCAGGAGCGTTCTCGTGGACCTCGGTATGTTCGGACAGATCACCTTCGACCTTGCCTTCCTGTCGGCGCTGTTCAGCATTGTCCTCATCGACCTCATCCTGGCCGGTGATAATGCCGTGGTCATTGCCATGGCAGTCCGCTCGCTTCCCCATGAGCAGCGGAAAAAAAGGGCATCCTGTTCGGGGCGGGCGCGGCAGTTCTTCTGCGCGTAGTCCTCGCCTTTTTCGTGGCGCAGCTGCTCATCCTGAGCTACGTGAAGCTTGCGGGCGGCATCCTGATCATCTGGATCGCCGTGAGGCTGTTCGTCGAGGGCGCTCCCGAGGACGGCCACGAGCGCAAGGCGACGATCATCTGGCAGGCGATCAAGGTCGTCGTCATCGCCGACATCACCATGTCCCTGGACAACATGCTCGCCGGGGGTTCGCGGTCAGAAATCAACTAACGTACCGAGACTAGGTACGGTCGCCAAAGGAGGCGCTATGAAAAAGCAGCAGATGGATTTTGCGGCCATGCCGCGCACCGCAGTGGAGGTAGTGACGTCCCCGGCCGCATTCTTCCGGGAGATGCCGAAGACCGGAGGGTTCGTCGAGCCCGTGGCGTTCCTGCTGGTCCTGTCGGCGGCAACGGCCGTGGTGAACGCGGTACTGGGGCTGCTGGGGTTGATCCCATTCCTGAGCGCGGGCATGGCGATCGCGGGGATCGTTTTGCTTCCTGCCGTGATGCTGGTCGCCGGGTTCATCTGGGCGGGCATCGTGTTCGCCGTCTGGAAGGCGATAGGTTCGGCCGAGCCCTTCGAGACGTCCTACCGCTGCGTTGCCTATCTTACGGCGCTCATGCCGGTGACGGCCATCATCAACCTGGTCCCCTACGCGGGCTTCGTGATCGTGATCGCCGGTATGACGTGGTATTATGTCATCGCCAGCGTCGAAACACATAAGGTGCCCGCGCAGAAGGCATGGATCGCCTTCGGCATCATCGGCGCGGTGATGCTGCTCATGGGCATCACGGCCGACATCGCGTCCCGGTCCGCCCGGCATTCCCTGGAGGGAAAGAGCCAGGAAATGCAGCAGGACATGGATCAGATGCGCAAGCAGCTGGACGAGATGCAGAAGCGCATGCCGAAACAGTAACTGGCGTCAGCGGTGAGCGGAGGACGAGGTCTTCCTCCGGAGACGTGTCTCTTGTGCGGCTGCGTCCCTTTGCCGGGACGGAACAGCGCCGCGGAAAGGTGTACGTATGGTACGGCGAGCAAGCGGAGCCTGGGTGCAAGCAATCGCCCTGACGGGACTGCTGGTCCTGATCATGAACGCCGGCGTTGCTTTCGCCAAGTTCGAGCCCTCATTTGTCTGGACGACGCTCGAAACGCCGCACTTCCTGATCCACTATCACCAGGGTATCGAGGATACCGCGAAGCGCGCCGCGGTCATCGCCGAGGACGTCCACAGCCGCCTTGTCCCGCGGATGAAGTGGGAGCCGAAGGACAAGACCCGGCTCGTGCTCGTGGACGCCATGGACGAGGCGAACGGATATGCCTCTCCCATTCCCTATAATCAGATGGTCATCTTTCTGACCCTGCCGTCCGGCGGCCCCGGGTTCGGCCTCACCGCTTATGACGACTGGCTCCGGCTTGTGATCACCCACGAGTACACCCATGTGCTGCACCTGGACATGGTGACCGGCGGGCCTGAAACGCTGCAGAAGGTACTTGGCAGGATCTACTTCCCCAACCTGTTCCAGCCGGTATGGATGATCGAGGGGCTCGCGACCTATGAGGAGACGGAGCAGACCTCGGCGGGAAGGGGCAGGTCCCCGGGAGCCGAGATGGTGATCCGCGCGGCAGTGCTCGAGAACGCCTTCCCGTCGCTGGGGCAGGCGTCGGTCTTTCCTGATTCCTGGCCCTCCGGCCAGGTGCCTTACCTCTTCGGCCAGGCCTTCACGCGGTTCATTGAAGAGAAATACGGAAGGGAGAAGCTCGCCGGGATCAGCACCGTCTACAGCGGCAGGTGGTTCCCGTTCCTCGTCACCTCCACGGGCAGGAAAGTGCTGAACGCCGACTACCAGGACCTCTGGAATGATTGGCAGGCGGGGCTTATTTCCCTCTATGGAAGGCAACGAGATGAGCTTGCGGCACAGGGACTTACCCGGTCGACGCCGCTCACCAACAGGGGCTTCATGAACACGAACCCCGCGTACTCTCCTGACGGGACCCTGATCGCCTATGCGGTGGGTTTTGGGGACGAGTATCCGGGCATCTATTTCGCGCGTCCCGACGGAAGTGGGGAACAAAAGCTCACGGAGAATGTCTTTCCCGGGTCTGCGTCCGGCGCGTCCATCGCCTGGGACCGGGAAGGAAAGATTCTTTACTACACCAAGATCGAGATCACCAGTGACGCGGGCTATTACAACGATCTCTATTCCTATGATATCGCGCTTCGCAGGGAGGTCCGGCTTACGAAGGGGCTCCGGGCGCGGAACCCCTCTGTTTCGCCTGACGGTACGAAGCTCCTCTTCGTCATGAACAAGATGGGCATGACGCGGCTGGCAATGCTGGATCTTGCGAAGGGAAGTCGTAGGCCTGCCGCGGAGAAGGATATCGCGACGCTGACCCCCTGGAGCGCGGAGCAATATGAAACGCCCCGGTTCAGCCCTGACGGGAGCCGCATTGCCGTCGGCGTCTGGCAGCCGGGCGGATATCGTGATATCAGGCTGCTCGATGCTTCCGGGAATGTTCTTGAGGACATCACCCACGACCGGGCCATCGAGGTCGGGCCCGCCTGGAGCCTCGACGGGAACTATCTCTACTTCTCCTCTGACCGGTTCGGCATCTTCAACATCTACGCGTACGAACCGGAAACGAAGAAGACATACCAGGTGACGAACGTACTGGGCGGCGCTTTCTCGCCGTCTCCGTCGCCTGACAACGGAACGCTCGCCTTCGCGTTCTACAGTTCCCGCGGGTATGATATCCATACAATGACCAACGATCGCGTGGCGTGGAGGCCCGCGGAGCCTTATAGCGACCGGTATCCCCCGGCCGCGTACACCGAGAGGCCGGTCGAATCGTCTTCCTATCCCTACAGTCCTCTTTCCACGATCTATCCCCGGTTCTGGCTGCCCTGGTTCGGCTACAGCCACGAGAGCGGGACGATGGTGGGCGGCCTCACCTTCGGCCAGGACGCGGTCCAGCGCCACCAGTACCTTGCCACGGCGCTCTATGGTCCGAAGAACGGCCGCGCCTGGTACGGCATCGATTATTTTTACGACGGCCTCGCGCCGACCCTGCATGTTCACGCGTCGGACAACGACACAACCTACGGGGATTTCCTGCGCGATGTTCAGGGGATCAGGGACTATGTTGAGCGCGAGAAGACCCTGGGCGCGGCGCTCATCGTGCCGATGGTGAGGAACGCTTATCAGCAGGCGCTGACGATCGGGTACCGGAGAAAAGAGCTTTCGCCCCTGACGGACCTTCCGCCCTGGGCCGGATACGCCGGCCCGCTGCCCGGGGAGGGCGAGCTGATCTCAGGCCGGGTTGTCTACCAGTACAACAGCAGCCGGCACTATGCCTACTCGATCAGCCCGGAGCAGGGAAGGACCCTTGAACTGGGCGCGGAGCGGTTCGACCAATCGCTGGGAAGCGATTTCGAATACACGAAATACAGCGCCGACTGGTATGAGTATGTGAACCTTCCCTGGAAGCACCATGTGCTCCTGGCGCGGGCTTTTGCCGGGACCTCGACGGGCGTGGCCCCTCCGCAGGGGGCCTATCAGCTCGGCGGCGACAATCCGGGAGACATAACCCTCGGTCTCATTGACCGGACCGTTACCCTGCGCGGCTATCCGGCCAACGTGCTCCGAGGCCGGAAGGCCGCGCTCGGAAGCCTGGAGTACCGCTTTCCCCTCACGAACCTGGAACAGGGGTGGGACACGAAGCCGTTCTTCTATCGCCGGTTCCATGGGGCGCTCTTCTTCGAGGCAGGCAATGCCTGGGACGGCACGAATCACGAGGCCGATCTCCGGCGGAGCATCGGAGCGGAAGCGAGGCTCGACATGACGCTCGCTTACTATCTGCCCCTGACCATACGGTTCGTCGTCGCCAAAGGACTGGACAAGGACGGGGAGTCTCAGGCGTACTTCGGCTTGTGGGTGCCGTTGGAGCTGTAGGGAGAGACAACAGACAGCAGACAACAGACAGGAGCACATCCTCGTTGTCCGCAGATTCCAAAAGTAGGCGCTTCTAAGCGACGCAGATTATATGGATTAATACAAACGCATATGTTGTCTTTGCGAGCGTAGCGAAGCAATCTCGTAGTTCGTGTCTGACTGGTAAATCGAGATTGCCGCGTCGCTTTGCTCCTCGCAATGACAGCAGTGGGGACTTTTTACGGGACCATCATCTTTAATCTGCGTAATCTGTGTAATCTGCGGACAGTATTTTCGCACTATCTTAGCATTTGAGGTGAGATCATGATCCTGGTAACGGGAGCAACAGGTTTTGTCGGCAGTCATCTGGTCAAGCGAATGCGGCGGGACGGACTGAAGGTCCGCGCAGTGGTCAGAACGCCCGCAAAGGCACGGGCGCTCAGGGACCTGGGCGTCGAGGTCGTGCCCGGCGACATCAACGACCTGACGTCGCTCGCGTCAGCGGCCCAGGGCTGCGATCGGGTCATCCATCTCGTGGGCATCATCCAGGAGGGCAGGGGGTTCACGTTCCGGAGCGTCCACGTCGAGGGAACGCGCAACATGCTCGACGCGGCGAAGCAGGCCGGCGTGAAGTACGTTCTCTATCAGAGCGCCCTCGGGACCCGGGAAGGCGCGAAAAGCGAATATCATCGGACCAAGTGGGAAGCGGAGAAGCTCGTGAAGGCCGGCGGTATCCCTTTCACCATTCTCCGTCCCTCTCTTATCTACGGCCCCGGCGATCTCTTCACGGTCCGGCTTGCCGAGATGATCAAGCTTTCGCCGGTCCTGCCGGTCATCGGCTCGGGCCGGTCGAAGGTCCAGCCTATTTACATAGACGATGTCGCCTCGTGCATCGTGAAGATCCTCGCCGACGGTCAGCACGCAGGCAAGACCTACGAGATCGGCGGCCCGGAAGAGCTCACCTATGAAGAGGTGACGAAGGCCATTGCCGCGGCGCTGGGGGTGAAGCGGCCGGTGGTGCATATGCCGCTCTTCTTCATGCGGACCATGGCAAAGGTGGCCGAAGCCGTCCTGCCCAAGCCGCCGGTCACCACGGACCAGCTTGTCATGCTGCAGGAGGACAATGTCTGTGATATGAAGGATATCCGCGAGGTCTTCGGGATCGAACCGGTGGGCTTCCGGGAGGGGCTTGCGAGGTTCCTGGGGAAAACAAAAGACCTTTGACACAGAATGGGCGGATTGAAAGGGCGGATAACGGCGGATTATTCTCACCAGCCGGGAAAACCCGTACCTTTTTTCACCGCAGAGTACGCAGAGGACAGCGACTGCGAGGACAGCCACGTCAAATGCATTTCCTTTTCTTAGGGCTTTAATACGAGGCTAAAGGACTTTGACTTCCTCTCCTTGTCTTCCCCTCTGCGACCTCTGCGGTAAAACGAGGCCTCTGACGTTGTCTTAACTGTCTTATATCTTTTCCCAGCCTTTTTCAGTGTCCTCAGTGTCGAAAAAGAGGTTCTTCGACTCCTGGCGGGATGAACCTTGCGCATATTTAGTGCAGGGCGTATAATTGACGCATCGGGAATACAGGAGGGGGCCATGGAGATGATAAAAAAGTTCGCAGCAAAGAACGGCGTGGAAATAACCATCAGGCCCGCAAAAACCGACGATTCCTGCGCGATTATCGATACCGTCAGATCGAACGCGAACGAACGCAGCTACGTCCTTATGGAACACTACGGCAAGGACGACGCGTCCGAGCGGGACTACATCAGTCACCTTGACGCTGCAAAGAACCTGCTCATCGTCGCGGCTGCCGGCAGCGAGGTTGTCGGCTGTCTCGCGGCCCTTCAGGCCGATAACGGGAGGAGGCCGGAGACCAACCACATCCTCCATGTGGGGCTCCATCTTCGCGAGGCGTATCGGGGGTTCGGCATCGGGACGCACCTGCTCGACTACGCGGTCGCCTGGGCCGTCGAGAAGGGGTTCAAGAAGCTGGAGGCGAACATCTTCACGACCAACAAGCACTCCCTGGGCATGTTCACGAAGGCCGGTTTTGCCGAAGAGGGCGTGCGGAAGAACCGGATCCAGGTGGGAAGGGATTTCATCAATGAAGTGCTGATGGGAAAGGTGTTGTAATTATTAGGCAGCATATCATGTCTGACCCGCATAACTCCATGACCCGCATAACTCCAACCTTATGAAGAGCGACAAGCGAAAAGAGCAGCGGCATGAAATTCCAGACCCGTGCCGGAAGTACCTCACCTTCACGGTAAAGCACGAAAAGGAACAGGTAACAGCGGTCATCGCCAATTTCAGCCGGAACGGCATCCTATTCGAGTGCTCCCGGCAGTTTACCGCGGGCGACCGCGCCGAATGCTGCCTGCGGCTCAACAAAGCCAATCCCCGGGAAATCACGTTCGGGATCGAGGTGATGTATTGCTACGAGAACACGGGCGCTTTCATCGCCGGCGCCTCCGTCCACGCGATCTCGCAGGACAAGTGGTTTGACGCTTTCGAACAGCTGTTCGATATTATCGTCACCCGGCAGTGCCCATCGTGACGGTTCCAGCAGGGGCCTTGCGGCTTCGGAGCACAACGTTGTTCCTATCTGTGCTTTATCAGGAACTAAGTACCGGCTAATGGGAAAGCAAGCTTAGAAACAACGTCCCCAACGAGCATACGGACCCGCATAGCTCCGGAGCGGAGTGTAAAATGAATGATATGCAGAATCTGTCGCTAATCTCATTTCGGAGTAAATAATGATACAAGTGATTCCATTATTGTCAGTCATTATTTTGTCGCTATTTCCCACGCTGCTTTTTGGAGAATCGTCTCAAAAGCCTGCTCCAATTCGTGCCTGCCCGGATAATCTCAAGAGCGCTCTCGTTGGGCTCAATAATAGCTTGACTAATAAGAAGTGGATCAATATGGACCTCGATGCGTGCCCGCATATCCAGGAAGAAATACTTAAGGATATAGACAAGGTAATAGAATCCAGTGAGTTTGATAATTATTTTGCATTGATGGGCCCAAAAACCATGCGATTGGTTCGTAATGCTTTTTTTGCAAGAAAGGGATACAAATTCTCGGATCCAGACTTGCTGAATTACTTCATGAGCTATGCGTGGTATAAGCCCCAGGAAAAAACCGATGTTAAATTGACGGCCGATGAGAATCAGAAGATTAACTTGATGAAAAGCATTGAAGATAAATGGCTAATTAAGCCATGGAAGGAGAATTGGGAAAATTCGCCTCCGCATGCGCTTCCTAACGGCGTTACTGTCAGTGATAAAGGAGAAAAAACCCTATTAAAGTTAAGAGAGCAAACCGTTGATATATCACCTAAGACTTATGGTGAAAGCAGTTCGAGAAAGGATTTCTTCACGGTTCACGGGAATCCGTCACACGATGCTGTTTTGGTCTGTACGCTATTGCGCAGCGGTGACAGCAGATTTCTGAGGGCAATGAAACTATATTCTGGTGATGGAAAGCTTATGTATAATTTTGATAACACGGGCAGTAAGAAAGATGATTGGATCAATGGCCTCTTCAGATGTCCCGAATGGCAAGCGCAAAGGCCAAATCTGCTTATCAGTTACAACGGGTCCGGCATGTCCGGAGCAATCTGGGATACTTTGGTAACGTTTGATGCTACCTTGAAACCAATAGTCGTGTTGAACTGTGGAGAAACGGTCTGCTCCGGGACGAGTTTCTTTAGCGAAGTGAACGAGGGGAATATATATATATCTGTAGCGGCGCGAGGAGGAGCAAGCGACGGGGTCGCAGGTGATAAAAAAAGTAGCTTGTTCAAGCGGATAAATTATGATGGATCAGCAGATGATGCTTCAGGCGACAAATATATTAATACATGGGCACTTTGGGCAATCGAAAAGAATGGTGATCTTAATAAGGTAACAGAAATAACTGAGACCGCGCATGATAAGCCGGTTACGAGCAATTCATGGCATGTAATTATCGACACACAATATCCAACCGCTACATTAATGGCCTATGCAGGAGTCGGCCCCAGCCAGCCTCCAAGAGGTGAGATCGTATCTGCCGTAAAATTTAGCAACAGCTTGATTCTCTATAGGCTCGATAGTCGGCATTTCGGTACAACGATCATCCCTCTGCAATGAAAGTTTAAGGCCCCCGTGAAAATGTAAAGGCAGTCCGGTGGATCTCACCTGGACAGTAGAGGGTCACCCATTTGAAGGCTCCCCGTCAAGCAAAAAAAGCCCACCTGTGACGAGAAAAGGACCATATGGGGTCAGACATGATATCCTGACTAACTGCTATTAATCCAGTAACCGCCCCGCCTTCTTTACGTCAGCCTCCACATCACCCCGTTCACGCAAGTAGGTCGTCAGCTTTAACGGAACTATTGGGGTTCCTTCATCTGATTATCAGACTTTAGTAAACATTAAAGACCCGACCCCGGGAATGCCCTCATTCAGTTATTATAACCCAACCCGGAAATTGCCCTCCTGTTGAGTTTTTCCCATGAAGACCAATAAGATGTTTGGTGCCATATAAATAAAAAGATTCCCGAGAGGTTAATTTAGGACCGCATGGGGACCGCATGGGGTCAGGCTTGACTTATTGACTTGTTGCTTTTCAAGGAATTATAAGGGTTTTTCTCCGTGCATTTTCTGTTTGAGCGCCCAGACTGCCCCTCCGTTTCTCTTCTTTTTAATTGTCTTAGTGGGTACTTGACTTATCATTATGGATAGTATAGTATCCACTCATGATATCGCAGAATGTCCTTGAGTCGATCTTCGGCAGTCCCGCTAAAATCCGTATTCTGCGGGTCCTCTCCGTCTCCCCGCAACCGCTGAGCGGCAGGCAGGTCGGGGACCTTTCCCGGCTCAGCCACCGGGGCGCGATCCTGGCTTTGAAATCGCTGGTCGAACTCGGCGCCGTGCGGCAGCGCAGGGTCGGCGCTGCCTATCAGTATTCTCTCTCCCGCGGCAATATGGCGGTTGAAACCATCATAGCTCCCTCCCTCAAAGCCGAGGCATCGATGCTCGACGACCTGAAAAGGAACATCACCGCCCAATTCAGAGGAAAGGCCGTCAGCCTCACGCTCTACGGCAGTCTTGCCAGGGGGACAGGAAAAAGAGGGAGCGATATAGACGTCTTGGCGGTCGCGAGGGATGAGCGGAGGAAAAAGGAGCTGGAAGACAAAGCGACAGCCGGCATTCCATTCTTTCGAGAGCGATACAATGCCGTCCTGTCCCTGCACTGCTATACGCTTATTGAGCTGAGAAGCAAGAAGAACCTGCCGTTGCTCAAGTCCGTTATTCAGGAGGGCGCGGCGCTTTCCGGCAAGCCATTGCGCGAGCTGATCGCATGACGAAGAAGCGGAAGACAAGGGCCGTTGATAAGAACGAGTTTCGTGACTTCCTCGCGAAGGCAAGGGACTTCGCCTCCATGATGGACCTTGCTCTTGAGGAGGGCAAATGGAACTCAGCCGGACTTCAGGCGGTCCATGCCGTGATCTCGGCCAGTGATGCGGTGATCGTGTATTATGGCGGCGTGAGGAGCATCGAACTCGATCATCGGGAGGTTGTCGGGCTGCTTCACGATATCATCGGAGAGGCGGCGGCAGCAGCGGGCAGGCATGTCTCCCGGGTTATTGCAAAAAAGAACCTTATTGAGTATGAACGCCGATCCATTTCACAGACGGATGCGCGAGAGATGGTGGAACACGCCAAGCGTTTCCTTGAGTGGGTAACCGGAATGCTGCCGAGAGAATAGGCATCTGAACTAAAGAAGGGGTCTTAGCCAACGACAATACTTCTTTCGGCGATCTCGCCCACGGTCTTGCCTGACGCGATCAGGCAGAGGCCCATCGGCCAACCGAAACCGCAGTGAATCCAGGACGAGCGCATTCCCCGTAGCTTGCTGCGGGGTTAGCGGGCGATTAGAATAAATAGTACTGCCTTGAGGATCGAAGATTCCCTGTCCCGCCGAGGCGGGACTGCAGGGAGCTTCAATCTGAAATAATAAAGGCTGTCCGGTGGATCTCACCGGGCAGCCTTGCTTGTTTGGAGTGTTGTTAGAAAAGACTTTCGTCAGACCAGCCGGTTCCTTGCCGCCATCTCCTTCTTCACCGTCGGGAACGCGCTGATGTTCGTATGCGGCAGGAACAGGAGAACCTATAGGGTCTTTACATTTGACATTGGGACGTTTTAAGGCCGGAAAAAGTGAGTTCTCAGGCCTTTACGCAGCCCTCCTACCTCATGTCTCTTGATCCGTGGCCTCCTTCAGGTTCGTCGGGTTTCTCTTTTTCCCCGGGTTTGCCTTGCCTCCGCTCTCCCTTCTGTGCAGGGCCGTCTTTAAGGCTTTTGTTCTCTGCGGGCTGGAGATGCCGCCTCTGACCCCGTCCGGCTGGACCGCCCTGCGGTCTCATGACTTTCTCTTCAGGGCGAACCTTTGTCCGGCGCTGCTGCTGTTCCGGTGTCCGGACCTGAGGCCCTTTTTTTACATCTTGTCTCTTTCGCTCCTGTATCTGCTGCCGATGCTGCTGAACCTCCGGCCTCTTCTGATAGTGCTCTTCCCGTTGACGTCTTAGTTCCCGCGTCTGTTGTTGCGGGCGCGCTGTATAGCCCTGGACGCCCCAGACTCCCTGCCGCTCCCAATGCCGCTCCCTGTCCCAGGTCTTCCAGTTCCTCTGAAGCTGCTGGTGCGGGATCCGTTCGTAGGCCCACCGGTGTCCGTACCAATTCCGGTCCCGGTAGTATATTCTCCAGCCCGGGTCTACATCATAATAGAAGACCGGCACGCCGCTGTAATAACCCCAACCCCGGTCATAATAAAAGGAGCGATACCAGCCGCCTCCCCAGGGACGCCACCACCAGCCGTCCCAGAAGAAGAGGTCTCCCTCTATATCCGGGACCACGTACACATGGGCCGTATCGGGCAGCACGATCACAACCGGAGGCGCTCCAAATATGATGGGCGGTGGCAGAGAGATCCCGATGCCTACATTTACCTCTGCCCTTGCCTGAAGAGGAACGACACCTGCCAACAGAATAACGATCGCTACGATAATCGACTTTTTCATTTTGCTTTCTCCTTGAACATCGGCCAGTTCGCATCAGCCTTCTTGATGTTGCCGGGAATATCACGGCCCCATTTTTCGTACGCCGCCTTGCTGCAATTCAGGTACAGTTTCCCGTCAACGATCTTCCATACATCAGGATCGGTTATGGCGAGCCGTGCCTCCGTCAGGGCCCAGGCACAATAACCGTCATATTGGGGGGCATACTTCTCCGGATCGGCCGCAAACAGGTCCATGTTCTCTTTGGATATGAAATACCAGGACATGCCATGCCACGGGAAGGAAAATGACTCGCTGCCTCTTAGTGCTTTGCCGGCCGTGAAATATGCGACGGTGTCGTAACCCTGTATGGCCGCATCACCCGCCGCCGGCTTTCCGGCCGCATTACCGCTTAATCCAGACAAAAGTAATACGAATAAGAAGCTCACGAGGATCCTCTTTGTTGTTTTTCGTGACTTCATCATATGCACCTGCCTTCCTACATATCAATTATATCTTATAATGGAACTACCTGTGGTCGAAACATATAGAACATATAGGGTCTATACTATTGATGATCTCGTAAGAAGTCCGGTTTCACACGAAGCCACGGAGATCACAAAGAGAATCTTTAATCTTTTCATCGCATCACTTTTAGCATCCGCTTTATTCATAGTGAGACAAATACGAGACGTTGTTTCTATGTGCGCACTGCCCGCGCGTTGGGACAGTAGCGGGACAGTA
>CAYPOT010000073.1:17582-17845 GCA_964412455.1 uncultured Nitrospiraceae bacterium
GCGGGTCAGACTTAAAACGTGAGTTGTTGGGGACGTCTTTAGTGATGTTGTGTCCCTGATGGACTTGTTTATTTACTGCGCCACCGAATATTTTTCGTTCGAAAATCGAATACCTTCCACCGAAAATCATATACATCGCTCCACCCGGCTCTCCCGGCCCCTAATGCCGCCAGCTTTTTAAAAACACAACCAGGACAGTAGCGGGTCAGGACAGTAGCGGGTCAGACTTAAAACGTGAGTTGTTGGGGACGTCTTTAGTGATG
>CAYPOT010000074.1:0-17594 GCA_964412455.1 uncultured Nitrospiraceae bacterium
TTCGGTAAAATATTCTATCCATTTTGAGAAGCTTTTGATTCCTTAGTTACTAATTGGCGCTAGCGTACCGGAAAGATACAATAACTTTTGCAGTGACAATTTTGATAGAACACCATTGCTATGGGCAAAAGCTTCATTTAGAGCATATAGAATTTCATTTGCCTTATGATAATTATCTAATTGTAAAATCATAATCTATACCCGAACAAATCGTTATGCAATAATCTTTTCAAATTTTTTCTTGTATTTTTCCTGCTCCTTGTCCAGAAGGCCATACTTCATGAAATTAAACAACTTTCCTTTTTGCCTTTTAACACTAGAGATCAGTTTTTTTACGAAATCCGGCTTGCTGATATTGACTATAGCTATGAACGGAAATTTGTTCTTACCGAAATGCGCTATGGTTTTACTAAGTTGATCAGTCCGTAAAATATCAAATGCACCTTCAGACGTTTCGATAATTAGGAATGGCTTGTTTGCCGTTTCAGCATAATATAGTTCAACCAATGCCATACGGAAAAGATACTCTAGAAAGATGCCTTCTGACTTGCTTACAGAATTTAATCCTAGGCGAAGGATATCGTCAAACTGAGGAAAGTAGGTTGTGAGTTTAACCTTTGAATCACTCGGCTTTCTGCCCTCATAAGGAACGAGCACGCACCCCTCTTTAAAATACTCCGATGCATATTTATTAAATATTCTATTAAGCTTTTCCGTATACTCATTAATTCTTTCATTAAGCTGTCTATTTTTATCGTCTAGTAGAAGCTTTTGCTCATCATATTTCTTTTTGTGCTGATCAATAATCTTTTGATAATAATCGATATGTTCCTGAAGACCTCTAATATCTCTATCATAGGGCGTCATTGCCTCATTGCCAACATCAAAAGAAGATAACTTCATCTTTAAATCGTTATTATCAAGATACATCCTATTCAAATCGTCATCGACTTGCTTTTGACTACGCCACAGCTCAGCTAAATTTGCTTCGATATCTTTTCTTTTACTTATATATTCATCGTTCTTAAAAGATTTTTCATGTGCAAGTTCCTTCAGATGCTGAAGTCGTTCTATAACTCCTTTGGAAGCTTTATGTGTCTGTGTTGGGATCGGTTTAATTTTACTTGTGCAAACAGGACACGCATGGTTCTGCTCTATTAAAGAACTGATTTTCATAGCTCTGTCTTGACTGATTTTATTGTTACAAAACATGCAAATATTGTAATTATTCAACTTATGTGACGCAAGCGCAACCTTTGGATCGTAATACACCGAAGCAAAGAAGGTCTGTTCCAACCCCATTATTTCGTCATTTATAGAATCAATTTCCGCCGACAACGTATGGCCTAAGAGATCTGCGGATTTTAGTTGATTACTCAAATAACTAATATCATCAAGGTTCTTTTTTTTCTGGTTTTGCACGACTGCAATTTCATCTGACAGTTTATCTATGTTATTTGATAAATCATCCTTCGTTTTAATCGTATCACCTTTGGCGATGACTTCATCTCGCTGCAGGATTAAATGTTTTTGCCTCTCTCTGAATTTGTGTTGGATATCCTGCTGCCCACGAACTCCCGTATCTGCATCTGTCACTTCTTTTTCGAGATCATTAAATTCTCTATAAAAACCTGGTGCATTTAGTAGAAGTCTGATCACGCGAGATTGGTCAATTTTATCCCAAAGGAGATAATTGCCCTCCTCTTCACGAATTAACAACTTTCGCAATAAGAATGACAGATCCTCTATGGAATCCAAAGAGCACAATGACGACAAATCGGCAGTATATTTTGCATCAATATCTCTCGTAGTTTCCTTTGCATATTTGTTCTTTCCTATTGAATATCTTCTAATTGAGGACTTACGTAAATATCTTTCAACCGAAACACGCCTAGATCCAACATCAAAGACGACCGTTACTGATGGTGTTTTCCCCTTATAGAAATCCTTAAGACTGGGGTGCTCCTTTTCAGAAAAATAATCTTCTGTGATACCTTCCCAAAGACCGACAATTCCATAAATTATCATATTTGCCGTTGTGGTCTTACCCAAACCATTAACACCTAAGAATAAGTTGAGCCCCTTTGTTACCTTATATTTCCATGAGTCCGTAAAAAGAGGGTAACTATTTATTTCAATAGTGTGTATTGAAGGAAGTTTAATATTCTCTAATAGGGTCGCCATTCAACAAATGTCCTCCTTAAATAGCCGGTGCGCCTTAAGGGGTCATGGAACCGTCCGAGGTCACCCCTATGGGTTTATATTTCACAAATTGCCTATGATTTCATTGTTCTTTGATTGACTAGCGATTAGCCAACTCGTATATGACTTTTTTTAACGTCGGACTTTGATAGCCACTATCGAAGTACGTTAAGACCTCTCTTCGTATAGTCGGTTCCGTACTAATATGTAATCCCACCTCAGAAGTGCCACTAATTTCGTTCCTTTCTACTACCTTATTAGCTTCTAATATATCCCAAACTGTTGATGCAAAAGGATTGTTCGTTGGTATACCTTTAAGCCTATTCGCATATTCAAGGGTTTTCAATCCATAGGGTCTTTTAAATTTTTTTAATGCTTTCTCCATCGCTTCTTCTGCAAAAGCTGTCAATATTTCCGGTTTCGATTTAACTTTCTTATATTTATCAAACAATAGTTGAGACTCTTTGGATGTATCACAATTGACAATTTTTATTTGCTCAACACCCTCGCTATATTTTACTTCTAGCGCACCCTCGAATACACAATTTTCAAATTGAGTTTCCTGATCAAATATGCAATTTTTGAAGTCAGCGTCGATTATGTAACATCTACGAAAGATACACTGTCGAAAATCAAACGACTTTACATGGCCTGAAATAATCATTTTTTCAAATTGATGGCCATCAATGTTAACGCTTGCTCCATAATACTCTGCCAGTTTATGTGTCCGTTCTTTCTTATCTTGCACTCGAATTAATTTGCATACAATATCAAATAGTGATTTCCCAGCACTTTTCTTATACTGGATTAGCTCAGAATCATGAATTATTTCATTTGCATGTTTTATCGCATTGGACAGGGTATTGCGATCAAGGTTTTCCAGTTGGTTAACTATCCAATCTACAACCTGCATATCACCGGCAGAACTCTGCGATAGCACCTTTGCGATTTCTCTCCTATGAACACTTTTTAATTTTCTGAGCCCTTCAGCGAGATACTTAGCAATAAAATATACTTTTAATACCTCATGCTTAGGTGCAAATTTGTCTTTACCCAACCTGGTCAGGAAAAAATGGTTTGACAAACTCTGTATTACTCGTTCATCTTTCACATCGCAGATTATCTGTGCGTATGTTCTAAGATTGTTGATATCAATCTCATCGTTATACTCTCTAAACAACTCTTCAAACAGTTCCAGCTGTTTCTCTGGCGATATATTTAGTTTTTGCCTTTCATTTTCTCTTATGCACACATCTTTTATTAAGCTATAAAAAGGGTCCGCAGCATAAGGATTAAATTCATGTTTCTGACTCCCCCTAACAATATCAGCAATCATATGAAGCACAAATGGATTACCAGACAACCTTGCAGCATTGAACTCCTCTGTCGAAATGTCCGTGTATTTTTTCCCTCCTATTTCACTCGCCAATCTAAAGGCTATATCTCTTTCTGTGCTATTCTGAAGTCTTTTTTCAAAATACTTTTTCTGCTGATCATTAGTAAATCCCTGGAGACGAAACAGATCAACTCTCGTTTTATCAATGCCTTCCTCAATATTCTTCCAAAACGTTTCACGCGTCGTAAGAAGGATTCTTGCCTGTCCAGGCGTTTCCTCTGACCCTAACATTTCCAAAAACTCGTTTATTAAATCAATCGGGGTAAATCCTGCGTCCGTGCTAAAACACAGTTCATCAAATCCGTCAAATATTACAACAAAAATGCCTTCTCGCAAAAGAACAGCAAAATGACTTTCATCAGCAAGCGCGGAATATGGTTTTTGATAAACTTGAGCGATTGCTTTCTCCCAGATGGTTGACAATTGAAGATCAGTCGAGAGCAAAGAACGCCACTGTTTAGATTCGACAAGAATAGGAACTATTGTTCTATCACGACGATTTATCTTGGTCTGCAGCATTCTTGCCAACGTCGTTTTCCCGACACCAGCATCTGCGCGTAGTACTCCTAACTTTTTAAGCGAACCTTTCTTTCCCGCTTTTGGAATAAACCAATCGACAAGATATTCCAATGCACCATCATTAATTTTGGACTCATCTGATTTCACCAAAGTCGGATCAACAAAGTGAGGTTCGACTTGATCTTCGTCCATTATTTTCTTTTCAAGATTAATTAATAGAGAATTTTCAATTAATTCTTTTGAGGTAATAACCCTCTCTCCCTTAAATTCGTATTTCGTATTATCAGGCTCTGCAGCATGACTACTTCGTGGTGTAACTACGATATCATATGCTTTGTTACCTGAATATTGGTGCCAACTTTTAATGTTTGTAGCGTTCGCCTCCGACTTTGGACACTTCGCTTTTAGATATAAGTAGTGACCATTCATGATGCCAGCTGGTGTCGGAAATTGGACTGTCCAAAATTCCCAATGAGTAGTTTCTTTTTCAGATCTAATATTTCTTCCGCCAATTATTTCAAGAACATCTTCAAAGTGCTTCATAATATCCCCCAATCTTCTCTGTTGTTGTCGACAAGGACAGCCGAGGGACCCCTGAGGGCCAGGTCTTGCCTTTTGACATTACCCTCACCCTCACCACGCCCTCTTCTCTGCCTTCACTTTCATCCGTCCTCACATCCTCCACTCGATCTTCGGCGTATTCCTCGGCACGAGCCGCTGGTACCGGTACTTCGGATATCCCGCCATCAGGACGCCATAGACAGCGTTGTCCGCGGGGACCTTCAGGGCCTCCCGGAGGGGCTGCCACTGCAGCAATCCCACCATGACAAAACCGGCCCAGCAGGCACCAAGGCCGAACGTGGGCGCTGCAAGGTCGAAATAGGCCAGCGCGGAGGTGCAGTCAACGGCGCCCAGGCCGTAGGCCTTCGGCGCATGGGCAATGACAAGCGCCGGTGCCCCGCGCGTCACGCCGTCTATGCCCAGCTTCCATCCGTCCACAACGCGGTCGAGACGGTAGTTCACCGCGATCGGGGCCTTTGCCTTGACCAGCTCCTGCATGTGATCAACGACCATGGCGGCGATCTTCTTCACCTCGTCGCGGGAATTGACCACGAGCCAGCTCACGAGCTGGCTGTTCCCGCCCGTGGGCGCGTACCGGCTAAGCTCGATCAGCTTCTGGAGTTTTTCCTGCTCAACGCGCTTGTCCTGGTACGTGCGGATGGAGCGGCGGGAGCGGAGGAACTGCTCGGCCTGTGCAGGCGACAGGTTGAGCGCCCGGTCGATGGCCGGGAAGTCCTCGTGCTTCAGCATGGAATGGGTGAAGGCGCCGTGCGGACAGACCGCGACGCAGTGGCCGCACCGGATGCAGCGCTCCGCCGCGTCAGGCGTCGGCTCCGGCGTGGAAGACGCGTCCCTCATCGCGATGATCTTGAGGGGGCATTCGGCAACGCAGATGCCGTCCCGCTTGCATTTCTTTTCGTCGATGGTGAACAGGCTCATGAAGCCTCCAACATGCAATAATAAATATGAAGGATGAGTTAGTAATTAAGAATTCACTTCTTACAGAAAGCAAACCAAGGGTCACGTCTTGTCAGGTTGTTGAAAAACACCTTCAATGTCATTGCGAGGAGCGTTTTTTGCGACGCGGCAATCTCGAACTTATTGATTTCTTTAACTACGAGATTGCTTCGCTCCGCTCGCAAAGACGGCTGAAATACTTTTTCAACAGCCTGCTGTGGCTTGCCATTGCCTACGCCGCAGCCTTATGCGCTTCCACGCGGAGCTTCACCCGCTCGTTCGTTTGAAGAATTTTGATGATCTCCAGAATGTTATCCGCACGTGGATTGCCGCGCGGTCCCAGCATGCGGTGAACGCTCTTGTCCGTCTTTTTGAGCTTCTTTGCCAGCTGCTGGAAGGTGATGGTCGCGTTGATATAGTCGCGGAGCATGGCCTTGCCCGCATCGAGGTCTCCTGCCAGCAGCTCGTTCACGGCCTCGATCAGCATCTGTCTTCTGAATGCCGGATCGCTAACGGCACGGTCCATGATGGTTGTTCTGAATTTTCGCGTAATAGGCATGTGCCACCTTATTTCCGTCTCGATTTGACCTGCTTATACTCCGCCCAGAGCATCTGGGCTATTTGGATGTCCTTTTGCTGGGTCTTCTTGGCGCCACCACCAAGCAGGATGACCAGTTCGTCTCCCTCCTGGCCGAAATAGATCCGGTACCCTGGGCCGAAATCTATCTTATATTCCGACACACCCTTTCCAACGGACTTTAATTCCCCTGTTCCAGACGATAGAGCGCGACGGCCACCTTTGCGGCTGCCTGCGCGTCGAGCGCCGAGAACCACTTGGCAAAGGTTGATGAGCCTGCCCTTACATATTCGATGACTTTTCGTTGGGCCATCTATTTCCCTTAAGGTAACATTTATGTTACCATTAGTCAACAGCCGAGTTTTTGGTCGCACCTTGCTGAGGGCATCTTTGGGGACATCCTATTTTATGCTTTCCCGCCGTTTTCCGTACCGCCTTCCGCTTTCTCCCCGCTTTTGTCTTAACCGCCTTCTTCTTTGCTATCTTCTTCTTCGCCTTTTTCTCCGGCGCATGCCAGTTCCGCGGAATAGGCTGCAGCATGCTTACGCGGTTGCCCTCGGGGTCCATGAACGAGACATAGCTTCCCACGCCGGGGATCTCCATGGGCTCGCCGAGCACGCTCCTACGCGCCTCCGCGACACCCTACGCTATTTTCAATTCTTTCCGGATATTCTCGGCGACCCACTGCCGCACCAGGGTCTGATAAGGGATTCCCTTCTTTGTGGCGACCTTCTTGATCGACAGGAGGTAAAGCGGGTCGAGTTTTATCGTGATGTTCCTCAATTTTCTTTTTCGCTTTCCCGAGAGAATGTCCTGCTTGAGCGCGTCATCAAGGCTCAGGGCGACCTCTCCTTCTACGATCTCACTGAGAACACCCCGTTTATCGTAATAGTCCTCGTCCGTCACTTTTTTCTTTGCTGATTTTGCCTTCATTATGTCCACCTCCCTGGAGCTTCAGCCTCGATGTTTCTGCCAGTACTTGATCTCCGCCTTATCCATATCCCATCCCGTTATGACCCGCGCCACGCCGTTCTTTTTCAGGGCAAATACAACGACAAGGTACCGTCCATCCTGAGTCTGCCCCATCGCGACGTAGTGGCCCTTCTTCGTTTTTCGATACATCGGTTTGTTCGCAAAGACCTCCTCCGCCTCCTCAGGCTTCACGCCATGACCAAGCTCTATGTGCACGACATTGCCCTCGTCCCATTCAAAATCCCTGATAAACAATGAATGCCCTCCGGAGGTAATACATAGTATTACTTTTTTTCGAGAAAGTCAACGCGTCAAAAAACGCGACGGGATGACGAAGAACCGGAAGGAACTACCGTGCAGGAACTCCCGACGGCTTGAGAATATAAGAATCGAGCGGGGGAGTCAAGAAATTGCATCGCATATGCGGATGAATGCACCTACACGAACGGGTTGGGCAGAAAGCGGTGCCGATCGCCAGAATCACTCCTCCTCCTTCAGGATCCTCCACAAGCTGGTCCTCGATATTCCGAGCACCTCGGCTGCCTTGGTCTTGTTGCCGCCATACAGTTCGATCACCGTTTCCGCATACTCCTTGTTCAATTCCTCGATGGTCCTGACCTTGCCGGGCTGCAGTGTCTCTATCTGGAAGGCCTTCATGCTCTGGGGAAGGCTCGCGGGAGTTATTTCCCCGCTCTTTTCGAGGATGATGGCGCGCTCGACGATGTTCTCGAGCTCGCGGACGTTCCCGGGAAAGCTGTAGTGCCGTAGCACGTCCATGGCC
Organism: uncultured Nitrospiraceae bacterium; assembly: GCA_964412455.1. Lineage (GTDB taxonomy): Bacteria > Nitrospirota > UBA9217 > UBA9217 > UBA9217 > JAAXXJ01. Next base: position 7,966 of record CAYPOT010000074.1, read on the forward strand.
GCCTTCGTAAAAGCAGTGATCTTCTTGTTCGATTTCGGCAGATGCTTCTTGAGGAAATATACGGCCAACGGTTCTACGTCGTCCCGGCGGTCGCGGAGCGGCGGGATGAAGATGTCCATGACGTTCAGGCGGTAGTAGAGGTCCTCCCGGAACTTTCCCGCGGCGATGATGCCCCGGACGTCCTGGTTCGTGGCGGCTATGAACCGCACGTCCACGTGGATCGGCCGTGTCCCGCCCACGCGGTAGAACTCCCCGTCTTCGATCACCTTGAGCAGTTTTGCCTGCAGATTGGGGACCATCTCGGCGATCTCGTCCAGGAACAGCGTGCCCGTGTCCGCGATCTCCACCAGGCCCTGCTTGGTCTTGACGGCGCCGGTGAAGGCCCCACGCTCATGGCCGAAAAGCTCGCTCGCGAGCAGCTCCTCGGTCAGGGTGGCGCAGTTGATGGACAGGAACGGCCGCTCCTGCCGCTTGCTGGTGAAGTGGACGATCCGCGCGAGCAGGCTCTTGCCCACGCCGGTCTCGCCGGTCAGGAATATATTGCTCTCCGAATCCTTGATCCCCTCGATGGTATCGAGGATGTCCTTCATGCTTTTGCTCCGGGCGATGATGGACACCTTCTTGTCAAGACCCAGGTAGGTCTTGAGCGCGATGTTCTCCCGAAGCAGGCCCTTGCGGTCCCGTATCTTGTTCACCTTCAAAGTAAGCTCGTCGAGGTCGAAGGGCTTGGTGACGTACTCGGTGGCGCCCTTCTTCATGGCCTCCACCGCCGAGCCGATGCTGCCGAAGCCGGTGATGATGACCACGTCCGTCTCCGGGGATTTCTCCTTGACCCGCGCCAGGAGCTCGATGCCAGTCATCCCCGGCATCTTGATGTCCGCGATCAATAGATCGAAAGACCCCACTTCGATCTTCTGCAATGCGTCCAGGCCGTTCATCGTGCTGGTGACAAGACAGCCTTCCGCCTTGAGCGCGTTCGTCAGATGCTTGACGGTGATCTCTTCATCCTCAGCTATGAGTACTTTGAATGCCATGTTGTATCCTTGTGAATGACGATGATCGGGCCTTGTGAATCACTGCTGAAACACGAAAGATGAATTGAACCATTGTACACTTAAGAAGCGCCTGGTTGTTGTGGTTTTTTGCACATCCCGTTCGTCGTCCTGAATGAAATTTCTGACCCGTCTAAGGCCACGTCCGCTCGCCCGCGCAAACTCGGCCTGTGGCCTCAGACAGTGCGCGGCGCCCTTCGGGACGCTGCCTTAGGCCAAGACGGGTGCCCAGAAATTTCATAGGGCCGCTCCCGGGACGTGCGGGTCTGGGGGGGGGTGAACCCCATGCTAAAATCCAGGCAGGCGACCGAGGACGAGGGTATATAACCGCCCCTCACCCCCGCCCCTCTCCCTCGAGGGGAGAGGGAAAAAGGGAGAGGGTGCTTAGCTATCGACGACCGAGCATGCCGTAAAGGATTTTCGCCGGGTGCATTCTTTGGGTCACCTTTCTTCGGGCAAACAAGAAAGGTGACAAAGTATATAACTTGTTACATGACCCACCCAGATTTGAGAAGTCTCACAGCTCCCGGGGCATCGTGATCGTGAACGTCGTGCCCTTTCCCTCTTCGCTTCCCACGGCGATCTCTCCATAGTGTTTCCTGATGATGTTGAACACGATGGCGAGGCCCAGGCCCGTGCCTTTGTCCTTGGTGGTGAAGAACGGTTCGAAGACCTTGTCCAGCGATTCCTTCGCGATCCCCTTGCCGCTGTCCGAAACGGTGATGACAACGGCGCCGTCGTTCGCCCTGACCCGCGCGCCGAGGTCTCCCCCGTCCGGCATGGCCTCCACGGCGTTGGTGAAAAGGTTGATAAAGACCTGTTCCATCTGCTCGGGGTCCGCCGCGAGAACGACATTCTCCGTACCGGCATCCAGGGAGAACCGCACCTTCGCGGTGTCCACCGCGAGCTTCTTGTAGACACCCCCCATCAGTTCGCACAGATCGATCTTCTGCAGGCGGGGTTCGCGCCCCCGGGCGAACTCCAGGAGCTCGCCCACGATCTTCTTCACCCGGGCTGTCTGACCCAGGATGTCGTTGACCGCCTCGTGCACGACGGGAGCACCGCTCTCGCCGACCTGCTTCGAGAGTACTTGCGCCGAAAGATGGATGTTGTTCAGGGGATTGTTCAGTTCATGGGCAACACCCGCGGCAAGCGTCCCGATGGCGGCGAGCTTCTTGACCTGAATGAGCTCCTTGTTCTTGCGGTCGATCTCGGCCGCCCGCTCGGCAAGCTGGTCCTCCATGTGATCGAACTTCCGGATCAGCACTCCCACCTCGTCATTGCCCCATTGCCGCTCCGGCGCCGCGACGTGCGGGAACGCGCCAGTCCCGGTCTTCTCCACGACGTTGATCAGCAGCATCAGCCGCCGGGACACAGATCTACTTATGAAAAAGAGCGTACCGATGCCCACGCCGAAGAACAGCGGGAAGATCACCAGGATGGCGATCTGCGAAACGCGAATGACCGCTTCGACCTTTTCCCGGGCCACCTTATCAAGGTCTTTGGCTGTTTCCACGATCGACTCGCCCGTTTTTCTGAGCGAGGCATTCTCCGCCTCAAGCTCCCGAAGCCTCTTGATCAGTTCATTGCCGCGGGGGAATTGTATCACCTTCTGCAAAAAGACCGCGGTTTGAGAGGGCTTTTCTATAAAAGCCAGTTCCGCCAGTGAAATGAACAGGGCATGTTGTTCATGTTCAGCCTTCGTCCTGACGAATGCCGCTGTTAATCGACTTACCGAAGTCTCGATCTTGACGAACTGCCTTTCGTATTCAGCGATATACGAACGAAGCGCCTCGGTATCCACTGCTTCCATGTTCGGGTGCTGTTCCAGGATGACCTTGAGATCGTTGATATAGGCATGCACGGCCTCTGATTCCTCGTCCGCCATCTGGGGACTGTACAGGAAATAGTTCTTCTCGTGCCTGCGAAGCTGGAGCGACTTGCGACTGAAGGTGTCCGTGATCTCGAGATACCGGATCTCCTTCCTGATCTCAACGAAATTGATATACATGTACGCGGCAAGAATGGCGATGATGAAGGAACTGATAAAGAAGCCGAGCGTTATTTTTTTCTTGAGGGTCATGGTAGGTTTGGATGCCGAATACCCGATGACTGTAGCACATTGAGCTCCTTTGAGGCAACAGAAAATCGCGGCCGCGCCGCCCAAGGCATCAGAACCCAAATTCCGCGATAGAAAAATATCCCGAGCAATAAAAAACCTTGTTGGCCGCTGTGAAAGCGGGTATAAAAGGATTGCCGCCAAGCAAACCTCTTAACCAACAAGGTGAGATCATGATACGACAAAGCGTCTTTGGGTTCAAGATCGAAAAAACCGTGGAAGAGCTTACCGCCCATGGAGGATTGGCCCTCCTTGCGGAGTACAACCATGGGATGGGATTGCGGGATTTGGCCGACCGCTACCTTCCCGGTCCCGGCAGCAATCGAGGTTATGCCGCCTCGGCGTTTGTGGACAGCCTGGTGCTCCTGCTCCAGGCAGGAGGCCGACGCTTGGAGGACCTTCGCGATCTGCGGCGCGAGGGACCGCTGCTCAAACTGGTAGGACGAGACCTTATCCCGGACAGCGACACCGTGGGCGACTGGCTTAGGCGCATGGGCGATCCCAAGACCGGCCAGGCGGGTCTTGTCGGGCTGGGAGCGGTCCGGGACCTCCTTACCCATCGTCTTTTGCGGCGTGATGAACGGAAGGACTATACTCTCGATATAGATGCCATGCAGGTGGAGGGAGAGAAGCAGGACGCGCTTTACACGTATCAGGGGGAGAAAGGCTACATGCCGATGCTGGGATACCTCTTCGAGTCCGGCGTCTGCCTGCTGGAGGAGTTTCGGGAAGGCAACGAATCCCCCGGCGCGGGCCATGTGGCCTTTTACCATCAGTGCAAAGAACGCATGCCCAAGGACAAGCGGATCGCCCGTTTTCGCGCCGACAGCGCCTCGTATCAGGCGGACGTAATCAACGAGCTGGAAGAAGACCGCGTGGGATGGACGATCACCGCTGATCAGGATGTCGCCGTTCAGAAGCTCATCAGGGCCATCCCGGATGAGGCCTGGCACAGGCCATATCCTGGGTGCGAGTACGAGCTTGCCGAGACCGTTCACAGCATGGGGAAGACCAAAATGTCATTCCGGCTGGTGGTCAAACGGGAAGAGCGAAGGCAGCGGGGTCTGTTTGATCAGGAGAAGTACTTTCATTATGCCGTGGCCACGAACCTGCCGGAGGAGAAAAGCTCGCAGGATGTGCTTGCCTGGCACAATCAGCGGGGTCAGGCGGAGAACTTCAACAAAGAGCTGAAAATAGGTTTTGGACAAGAGCAGATGCCCTGCGGCCAGAGCCATGCGAACGCCGTCTATTTCCGCATCGGCGTCATAGCGTACAACCTGTTTCTGGGATTCAAACGCCTTGCGTGTCCGGAAGCCTGGGGACGCCACACGATAACGACGCTTCGCTGGAAACTGGTCCAGATTGCCGGCCGGATCGTGCGCCACTCCGGCCAGGTTGTTCTGAAACTGGCCGTGGAAGCCGACCTGATTGCTCTGGTATGCGGCATACGGCTACGCTGTTATGAGGAAAGCCTGGCAGCGGTCTGAAGCCGCTGTCGGAAATTGAAGCAGAGGCAAGGAACACCTGGGGAGAAGTTTGTTCTCGTTCGGCCGGAGAACGTCGCATCGGACAGTCTGCGGCAGCAGATCGTCACGCACAATTCTAACTTGGTGAATCAAGAGGCCTGACCGCGAAAAAAACCGTTGTTTGCCTCAAGAATCAGCGCGACCAACTTTCTATCGCTGTTCTTGGGTCAGAACCGAGTGGTTGCGTATTCACCGGTTGTATTGTAAAATGCAGGCACGTGACGGTACGGCAGCGGGATGGCAGCACATGCCCCCGCTTCCGCACCATTGCTGATAGTGTAGTAAGTCGTAAATTGCTTTACCTATGCAATTCAGCTGAAATCACCCCACCTGACCTCCCCTTAGCAAGGGGAGGGACTTTTGCTGCCCCTCCTTGCCAAGGAGGGATTGGGGAGGGTACGAACCTGATGCCCGAGAAGGTCTGCAAAACCTCTTTTTTCAAGATAGAGAGGCTGCTTAAGTAAATAAGCGTTGGACGCACTACACTAGCGAGGTCGGGACCGCGCGAAGGCATCACCGGGACCAAATCATGTTCAATGCAAAGCCAAGCATCAGGCAGAAGATCACCCTCGGCTACTACGCCTTCACCGCGATGGTCATCGTTTTGTCCATCATCACCCTGGCGCAGATGGAGTTCATTGAAACACGGATGATCTTCGGCGCCGCGGTCCATGAGTTCCTTGATACCGTCCTCGAGGTGAGACGCTTCGAAAAGAACTACCTGCTCTATGAGCGGCAGTCCGACTACCAGGAGAACGCCCGGTACATCGCCCAGGCACACGATCTGCTCGTCATGAAGAGCAAACGGTTCGACACCATCGCTTCCCCGGACCGAATCCAGGCCATCCAAAAGCTGCTCGACCAGTACGGTGAGCTGATGAAGCAGCACTTCGAACTCGTCGGCAAGACCTCCTTCACCTTCGGTTCGTCCATCCAGGAGCGCAAGAACATGATCGACTTCAGGATACGGAGCATCGGAGACAACATCACGTCTGCGGCACTGGACGTGGAAATGAGCGAGCGCAAGGGCCTCATCGGGGCGAACAAGGACACCCAGAAGATCGTCATCCTGTCGATCGCGGTGCTTGCCGTCCTGGCGGTCATCGCGGGCAGGGTCCTTTCCCGGATCGTCCTGCAGCCGCTGCTGCGCATCGAGAAGACCATGGACGTGATCGCCGACGGGAAGTTCGTCAACATCCAGATCGGGTCCAATGAGCAGGAGATCGTTTCTCTCACCCGGGCCTTTAACAGGATGATCCGTGAGCTTGAGTTCCGGCAGCGCCACCTGGTCCAATCGGAAAAGCTCGCATCCCTCGGCACACTCCTCTCGGGGGTGGCCCATGAGCTGAACAATCCCCTTTCGAACATCTCGTCATCGGGGCAGATCCTTGCGGAGGAATTGGAGGAGGGGCAAGGGTCAGGGACTTCGGCGAACTCAGTCGAGCCGGTCAAGGGTCAGGGGATACAACAGGCAACGACAGCCCCCAAATCTGCCCTTGCCCGGGAATTAGTGGCCCAGATCAACGACCAAACGGACCGGGCCCGTAACATCGTGCGGTCCCTTCTTGATTTCTCGCGCACCGTGGATTTCAATAAGCAGTCCCTTCCCCTCAGACAACTGCTGGAAGAGACCATCCGGTTCGTGAAAGGACAGATGCCGAAAGACGTGACCCTGACCCTGAACGTTCCGGACGACCTTTCCATCACCGCGGACAAACAGCGGATCCAGCAGGCATTCCTGAACCTCATCAAGAACGCCATCGAGTCGGTTCCGGGAAAGGGCGCCATTTCCATCGATGCCTGGAAGCACCGCGCCGTGGACAAGGCCGACGACGACACAGGGATCACCACCTATCTCAACTACCGCGGCAAATGCACCCTCGAGGATGACACCGTGGACATCGAGGTCAGGGACAACGGCGCGGGGATCCCCGCAGAGGTCCTGCCCAAGGTCTTCGACCCGTTCTTCTCGACCAAGGATGTGGGCAAGGGTTCGGGGCTCGGGCTCTTCATCGTCCATGAGATCATCGAGGAACATGACGGATGCATCGCCGTGAGCAGCGAAACGGAAAAAGGCACAACATTCCTGATCCGCCTGCCGGTGAAGTGATGGGGATAATGCCGAAGGTGAGAGGGTGAACAGCGAGAAGGAAAGAGGGAAAGATGGCAAGAGGGTAAGATAGGGTTTTTACTTTCCTTCCTCCTTCTTACGTTCCTACGTTCATACCTTCTTACCTTCAGCCTCTTCGTGGCAGACCTTGTTATTAAGGAGCGGTAATGCAGAATCCTGCGAAAATTTTGATCGTCGATGATGAACGGGTGGCACTCAAGAACCTCGAGTACCTCATGAAAAAGGAGGGCTACGAGGTCGTGGGCACGCAGAGCGGCACGAACGCCCTCCGGCACCTCGATGAACAGTCGTTCGACGTGGTGCTGACCGACATGCGCATGGAGAAGGTGGACGGCATGCAGGTCCTGAAAAAATGCCGCGAGCGCCATCCCGACACCGAGGTCATCCTGATCACAGGCTACGCAACACTGGAGGCGGCCGTCGAGACGATGAAGCTCGGGGCCTTCTCCTATATCGCGAAGCCCTTCAAGCTCGACGAAGTGAGGAAGGCGGTCGAAGAGGCGGTCGACCGTGTCGAGGTGAAGAAAGGGATCAAGCGCCTGAAGGAACACGCGGAGGACTTCCCGGGAGAGGAAGGGATCATCACCCGTGACCGGGCGATGCAGAAACCCCTTGATACAGCCCGTCAGGTCGCGCTCGTTGACTCCAACGTGCTCATAGTCGGCGAGAAAGGCACGGGGAAAGAGCTCTTTGCGCGCTCGATCCATGCCAATAGCAGGCGTTCCGGCGGCCCCTTCGTTGCCGTACACTGCGGCGGTTTCACGGAGGAACTCCTTACTGACGAACTATACGGACACGAAAAAGGCGCAACCGCTGATGGTTTGTCCACGAAACGGGGCGCCATCGAGGAAGCGGCAGGAGGCACGCTCTTTCTTGGCGAGATCACCGCGATGCCGCCGTCTATCCAGGCGAAACTGCTCCGGGTGCTCGAAGAGAAGGAGGTCCAGCGCGTCGGGGGAACACGGTCCATCAAGACAGACGTGCGATTCATTGCCGCCGCCGAGCAGGAACCGCTCGAAGCGGCCGCACAGACCCCGTTCCGGCAGGACCTCTACTACCGTCTGAATGTCGTGTCTCTGCACCTTCCCCCGCTTTCCGGACGGAAGACGGATATCCCCCTGCTGTCCTATTATTTTCTCAAGAAACATGGAGAGTCAATGAAGAAGCCCGTGCGGGAAATAGCGGAGGAAGTGATCGGACTGCTCACAGACTACGGCTTCCCGGGCAATGTGCGTGAGCTGGAAAACATCATTGAGCGGGGCGTTGCGCTCGCCAACGGAGACATCATCGAACTTGCTCATTTGCCGGAGCACCTGAGAGAGTTGAGCCTCAAGACCTTCCGGAAGATTGAGGGGAAGATCCCTTCGCTTGAAGACCAGGAGATGTCCTACATCAAGTGGGTGCTGAACGAGGCCGGCGGCAACAAGACCCTGGCCGCGCAGATCCTCGGCATTGACCGCGTTTCGCTCTGGCGAAAGCTCAAGAAGTACGGGCTAGAGGCGGAATAACGGGGCTTCAGTCGCCCGGCGGGCCCTTCGCATCCTTCACCGTCCTGCCCGGCACGGAGCGAGTGGAGACCCCGTTCGAGACGATGCTCGCCCACATGGGCAGAGTGCGGTTGAAGAGCGTTCGCTGCCAATGTACGCTTTGCCTGCAAACGAGAGGCATCGCTGTTCTCTCACGGGGCAGATCATCGTCGACCGGACGTCCGTGTGGTCAGGCAGCCCCTGGACCGGCGGATGTCGGTCGATCATGGCGGCACCCATTACAAGGCACCGCCAAGAGTGCTTGTCCGTACTTTTCCCTCCCTCCCTTCTTCCCTCTTTTATCCCTCTCCCGGATGTGATAGTATAGAGACGGAATAGATCATGATCCAACAAACGACAAAAGAACTGTCCGGGCAATCGACACCGGCTTCGGAAACGGCTAGAAAAAAAGGCTTTTCTGCCTTCTTTTCACGGGACCCGCTTAACGCCAACCAGCCGGCGCTGATCCATTTCAGTTCCACGCCGCTCTTCCAGCTCGAAAGAGCTCCTGAAAAATATGCTCACCTTCTGAAAGATAAGGACGCGGTGCAGATCGGCCCGATCGTCAATTACTTTATCGGCAATTCAGGTCATATCGCCTATCTGGGCGGGGATGTTGTCAAGAATCTCTATCTCCGGGGAAGAAAAAAGTATAAGGCCCTCAATATCCTGGCTATATTGACCGCCGCCGAGATCGATAAATACTCATGCATCATGAACAATATCATCTCCGCCAATGACGGCGCATTCTCACTGGGGTTGAAATATCTGGTAAAAAAGAACCGGTGTGAAGGCTGCTTCAAGGAGATCGCCCTTGCCCGCTACGTCATCGAGCCCCGGCTGGAAGGCGTCGAAAAACTGTTCTATCCCTTCAGGCCCGCGCCGATCGAACTGGACCTCACGACCCAGCAAAAATTCTCCGAGGCCTTCGGGCTCGAGGTGAGAACGTAAGGTCATTGCTGTATCGAGCCTCGCCGTTAATTCCCCCTGACACATTCTCTTTCGGCAGATAGTATCAATCGTTTCCTGCAAGAAAAGTGACAAAGCATTTTACCGCAGAGGTCGCAGAGGAAAGCCGAAGAGCCGAGATAAAGCCGGGAATCAACTGAGTTAACCACGATATAGCCACACTACGCAAAAGAACAACAAAATCCTTTGGGTCTTTCGTATTTTAGATGAAAAGCTGTACAAACCAGAAACCGAGAAAGGCTAAGATTCGTCCGCAGATTACGCAGATTCCAAAAGTAGGCGCTTCTAAGCGACACAGATTAAAAA
>CAYPOT010000075.1:0-17548 GCA_964412455.1 uncultured Nitrospiraceae bacterium
ACTTTTTCCGTACATAATCAGCAAGTTGAATGTTAAAATACAGACTCTATATAGTTATACAAGTCTTTCCCATTGCGGTTGCATTGCAATTGCACGGAACAAGACTTGATCCTTGGATGTTCGAGCCTCATCAGTTCTCCGACCCGCTTCTTCGTCCTGCGCCACTGTTTCCAGCAACATTAATGTTCATTGTAAATTTACGAGCGAAATGATACCATAACGCCATTCACGGTGAAAAGAGGCAATGTATGCGCGTTAAAGACCTTCCCGAGATATCAAAATTAAGCACACCTGAAAAGATCCTGCTGGTCGAGGATCTTTGGGACAATATCTCAGCTGATGCCGCCTCCATACCTGTGCCGGAAAGTCACCGATCTGCGCTGGACAAACGGCTCAAACAGTATCAATCCACGCCAGGTACCCTCCTGTCTCTCGATGACCTCAGAGCAAACATAGAAAAGCGAATATGACCTCCTCTCTTCGTTTTCTACCTGAAGTCGAGAATGATGCTGTCAGCGGCTATTCGTGGTATGAAACGAAATCTCCGGGCCTTGGCGAAGAGTTCCTTCGGATTCATAATTAACAACGAGCACGGTGCCCGCGATCCCCGTGCTGTCGAGTCGAAGCTGGAAAGCCGCAACGAATGACCTTCACCCTGCAGGCGCGAACATGATCTCCCGATGAACTCCGCATGTTCCCGCTGTTGTCCGGAATACGTAACCCGGACAAACCGGAACCAACTATGCCGCTAAGTCACGAAGGCACGAAGAGATGCCTCGGTGTCTTTGATGCTTGATAAGATCCGTAATTCTCAAGACGTTCTTTGAGTCTTAGTGCCTTTGTGGCGATAATTTGTAACTGAATAAATATATGGCGACCCTGAAAAAAGAAACCGCGACCGATATCGTTGCCGAATGCTACGCTCGTTCACTCAAACTCCTGGAGAAGAACTCCCATGGCCACGGCGTGATCGCCGCGGCGCGGACGCCGAAATCGGTTGACAGGAACTACGCCAGCATCTTCGGCAGGGACGCTGCCATCTGCAGTATCGGCATGGTCGCCTCTGGGGACAAGGCGCTCATCAGCCACGCCAAGAATGGTCTTCTCACCCTCGCCCGCTACCAGGCGCCGAACGGCCAGATCCCGAAATACGTGAAGCCGGAAAAACGCGAGTCCGACTTCTGGTACTCCGGCTGCATCGACGCCACGCTCTGGTGGCTCTATGCCGTGGATAACTTCGACCGCGCCATCCCCACTTCAAGCCTCAAGAAGAGACTGGAACCGAAGATCGCCAAGGCCCTGTCCTGGCTCTATTGCCAGGAGCACCAGGGTATGTTCCTGGTGCAGCAGAACGAGGCGAGCGACTGGGCGGACATCATGCCGCGCTCGGGATTCGTGCTCTATTCCAACGCCCTGTGGTACGCCGTGAAGAAGCAATACGGCATCCGCACCGCCGCAAAGACACGCCATTTCTTCAGCCACCTCTTCTTCCCCTTTGACAAGTCCTGCTCCGAGCACCGGCGCGTCAAGGTCCTGACCGAGTACGTGAAGGGCGGGGCAACGCAGCGGGATTTCTATCTCAGTTTCGTGAATTTCTCCTTCTGGGGCGAGGACGTGGACGTGTACGGCAATATTCTGTCATGCCTCTTCGGTATCCCGAGCCGGGAGAAACAGGAGGTCATCGTCGACCGTCTTATAAAGCGTCGGGCGAATCAGCCCTGGCCCATCCGCACCCTGCTCTCGCCGATCCGCCGAAAAAACCGCTTCTGGCGTCCCTACATGGAACGCCACAAGCAGAACCTGCCCTACCAGTATCACAACGGAGGCACCTGGCCCTATGTTGCCGGGTTCTGGGTCCTTCTTCTGCTGAAGCTCGGAAGGAAGGAATTGGCCCGGACGGAACTGGAGCGGTACGCCGAAGTCTGCAAAGTGAACAGCTGGGAGTTCAACGAATGGATGGACGGAAGGACGGGAAAACCTATGGGCATGGCCGGCCAGTCCTGGAACGCCGCCATGTTCATTGCCGCGGCAGAAGCGCTGAAAAAGAGATCATTAATCTGACGGAAGTTCAATGACCTTCCCAGACAATGAGGACACTGACAGGACCCTTGACACGGATAACGGCGGATAAAGACCTATGAAGGGGCATATTAAAGAATTCCGAGGAGATGATCAGTGCGGCGCCACCCGGGAACCGTCAGAGAACGGAACAGATTAGCGTACTTTTCGGAAGGAACATAGAAAGCCGGGCTGGATGGCTCGGCAGCGGACCTCCCCGGAGGAACAACCATGATCCAATCGGTACCTATCATTTCCGGATATAAAGCGGCATCATGCTCTTCTTTCGTTTTCCCGCCTTGCGCAGCCGATACCCGGCCGCCAGCGCGATGACCAGGAGCACGCTTCCTATAAAAGTAAAGAACGCGCTATAACTTATGGTCGGAACGCTGCGAATGTCGACACGTCTTTCCGGCCGGAGGTACCGCGCAATAACGCGATCCAGGTCATCCGGGGAAACCGCCCCAATCTCGTGTTCATAGCTCTGAAAACGGGCTGATCGCGTCCCATTGATCAGCCCGGCCTGGTGATCCGCAGAGGCGAACTTCTCCTTGTACAACGAAGCCAGGCCTGCATTTGTCTCATACCCCTGTGCCCACTGGAGCAATATCTTTCTCTTGGTCCGGTCCACCTGCTCAAGGGAGATCTTTTCCTTCCGGAGCGTCTCGAGAATGCCGGTCATGAGTTTTTGCACCCGTTTCTGGTTTTTCACACTGACATCCGCAGTCGCGGATAAGATCCCATAGTCAGGTTGAAAGAATATCTCTGCTTCGGGCGCGTAGGACAGTCCTGCCTTGACACGAACCTGCTCGTAGAACGTCGTGTTCAAATAGTCGTTCAGAACGATCAGCGCGGCGGCATCGGGGTGCTCGCGGCCTTCGGTCCGGAATGCCACGCTCAAGCTGCCAATGCTGCCGAAAAAGGGGGACAACGTGCTCGATACGACGACAGGGCCGCGTGGAGGCTCAGGCGGCGTCACCACGCTCAACTCCGGCTTCGGCGCCCGGGGAATGCTGCCGAAGGTCGCGCCGATCAGGTCAAGAAGCTTCTTCCGGTCGAAATTGCCCACCGCGATCAGCGTCATGTTTTCCGGCACGTATGTCGTCAGGAACGCCTTCATGATGTCCTGTTCGGTGATCCCATCCATGGTCACGAGCCCGGAACAGACCGCACCGCTTCCGGGTAGCAACCTCTCATTCGCTTTTTTCCAGGCCTTCTTGCTGATACCGAAATCATACATAATTCGGCGGAAAGCGCCCGGCCTCCCTCCCTCTTCGCGGTATACAATGCCCTTCGCCCGGCTGATCTTCTCCGGGGTGATCACCGTATCCGTCATGATCTCGTGGAGCGCATCAAGTCCCTGCAGCGCGTACCGGTCAAAGATGTCGAGTTGAAAGGTCGTATCCTCCGTTCCCGTCATTGCCTTCCAGGACCCGCCCAGATCCGCAACCAGATGCTCGAGCTCCGTTTCCGTGTGGCGCGTTGTCCCGCTGAACAGAAGATGTTCGAGCAGGCGCGGTGTCTCCCGGCGGCTGCAGTCGAAATGCCTCGTCCCCACATTGACCACCATGCGAAACGCCACGCTTAGCGTCGCGGGCCGCTGTTTCAACAATACCTGAAAGCCATTGTCCAGCCGGATCCGCTCGACGTCATAGAGACCGCGAGGCGTATAACCGCTCTGCGCGGTCGCAGCGACCGGCTGGATCAAAATAAACAATACCAGCACAATACAGAATCTAGAGAGGATCATCTGGTTACTCCGTTGTCGTTCTGCCAGGAATGTGAGGGCCGCGATTTGATCGATCTCGTCTTCGCTCTTGCTACCGCTGCTCCCGGAAGAACTGCGGATACAGTTTTTCCGCGCACCCGGAGCAAAGACCATGCGTGAACTTCGCCTCGCTATGTTCTAAAATATAGGCTTCAAACTGTTTCCACGAACCATCCTCGGCCCGGATCTTTTTGCAGTTGCTGCATATGGGCAGGATGCCTCTGAGCATTCTGATCTCACGGGTCAGCGTCGCTGTGCGGTCAACCAGATACGCCATGCCCCAGAGGATCGCGATCCTGATGATAAGGTTTATCGCCTCCGTATATCCCGGCATCGGCGTTTCCCAATAATAGTGAAAAACAATGCGTATTGCCGGAAGCAGAACTGCCAGAGAGACGCCCCATGCCCGTCCGCTGTACCAGGATGCCAGGATCACGGGAAGAGCAAAGGCGATGGGAAACTGGACCAACGGGCCGGTGACATAGTCCGCCGCAAGGACCAGGATGCTGATGATCAGCCAGAAAAAGGGATACAGTTTTTTTCCGGTCATGAAAGAGTCCTCCGTTGTTCCCTGGACGCACCAGCCGAAGCGATCACACCATTCCACGCCTGCGCCATGACGCATCAGCCGGTGAGCGACACCGGTCCTTTACAGGCGTTCGTGCTCTTGAACATCGCCCATCCCACGACACCGGCCATCAGGGACGCTGCGAGGATTCCGACCTTGGAAACATGCAGGTACGGCGACCCTTCGAAAGCCAGGTTCGCGATGAAGAGCGACATGGTGAAGCCGATGCCCCCCAGCCACCCCGCTGCATTGATATCCTTCCAGGAGATGTCCCCCGGCAGAGCAGCCATGCGCGATTTGACTGCCAACCACGCAAAGAGCGTGATTCCTATTGGTTTGCCGATGATCAGCCCCGCAATGATCCCCAGGGATACCCGGTCGGTCAGGACATCCGTGATTCCCGCGCCAAGACTAACACCGGCGTTGGCAAGAGCGAAGAGCGGCATGATAAGGAACGTGACCCAGGGGTGCAGCTCATGCTCCATGCGCTGAAGCGGCGTCTGGACGAGTTGACTCGCCCTGGTTAATGCCGCTGCGGATCTGCGTTGATTGTCGCTGGCTAGCATGCGAGCGCCTTTTCCGGCTGCACTCCTGAAGGCATCGAGGATCTTCTGACTTTTCTCCAGAAACTCTGTATCGGTCATCCGCGGGTGGGCGGGGATCGTCATGGCGATGATGACGCCTGCAACCGTTGGATGGACCCCGGTCTTCAGAAACGCCGCCCAGAGACCGAAACCGAGGAAGGTGTAGACGAGGGGGTTATGCACTCCCGCGCGGTTCGCTGCGATAAGCGCTCCGAGAAATACAGCGGCGACGGCAAACGCATAAAACGAGAGGTCCGCGGTATAAAATAGCGCTATAACGAGTACCGTGCCGATATCGTCCGCGATCGCCAGGGCCGTAAGGAATATCTTGACGGACAGGCATACGCGGTCTCCCAGGATCGCCAGCACGCCCAGCGCAAAGGCAATGTCCGTGGCCATGGGGATCCCCCATCCGCTCGCGCCGGGCCGGCCGGCGTTCAGCGCGAGGTAGAGCACCGCCGGGACCAGCATCCCGCCGACGGCCGCGGAGATCGGCAGCATGGCTTTCTTCATGGTCGCCAGTTCGCCGACGAGGAACTCCCGTTTGATCTCAAGCCCCACGGAGAAAAAGAAGATCGCCATCAGTCCGTCGTTGATCCAGGAATGGAGCGGCTTCGCTATGGTCCATCCCCCCAGGCCAACGCTGAGTTGCGTGTGCCACAAGGCGTCATACGATCCGGCCAGGGGAGAATTGGCCCAGACCAGGGCTGCCACCGTGCAGACCATGAGCACGATGCCGCCCGACGCCTGCTGACGAAAGAACTCTTGAAAGGGCTGCAACACCTGCCCGATGTTCAATCCCCGGGATGATCTTCCCATGTGTAACTCCTCCATCCTCTTCGCCGCGTCGCGCTATGGCAGGGACTCGCGCGCCGGCAGTCCGATCGGCTACAGGTCATAGACCAGCGTGACCGAAGTGATCGTATCGGTCTTTTTGATGTCCTGCGGCACGCGGGAATTGTGCACCACGCTCAGTGCCAGTTTCATCGAGAAGCTGCTGTTGATCCTCGATTTGAGCGACGTCACCGATTCCGTGTGGGTATTGTCTCCCCCGATCTCCATGAACGCCTCTTCGCGAAATTCGGTCCCTGCGCCGAAGGCGTGAATGAATTTCACAGCCAAACGGGTGATGGCATCCCGCTTTCTCGCCCCCCCCACGTACCGTGTATGGCGTCCGCCGAAGCCGGCCTCTGTCTCGAGACGGGTCCCGGCGCTCAGGACAACCCGGCGTCCGTATCCAGCCACCTCGGATATCTGCGTATGATAGCCTGAGAACGTGTCGCTGTCGTACCGCACGACGGCAAAAAGGTAGTGCCGCTCGCCGAGTTTGTAGTCCGATTTGATCGCGGCGCTCGTTCGCTCGGCCGTTGTCAGGTTCTTATCGGACGCCTTGAAATACTCGGCGTTCAGCCGGTGCCGCCAACGTTTGCGCTCGTTCTCTATCCTGAACTTGGTGTTAATGCTCTCGGTCTGCGTGTTGCCTCCGGTCATGACGATCCCCGCCTCTGCCTCGCCGTCCCACTTCGGCATGATCGCGGCCTTGGCCGCTGCTCCAGTCGATGTCCCTTCGGTCAATACGATTCCTCCAGGAGAATAAACGTCCGCCTGCTCCTGCGGCGGTTCCTCAGCAAGGGCGACAGATCCCATCAGTACGCATCCCAGCAGGAAAACCGGCGCCGTCATTCGGATCGGTATTTTCATTATTACTCACAATCTGAGCCCCGACGCTCCATCGAACACAGATATTTTGTCCGGAGAGATCGTCAGATATGCCCGGCTTCCCGGCAGTATCTCCTCTTCCGGTTTCGACATTGCCTTGAGTTTCACTCCATCCCGTTCGACATCGACCCAGTTGTGCGATCCCGCGGGTTCGACCACCGATACGGTCGCCGCAGCGCTTCCTTCTTTGCCCACGCGTTCAACGGCAACATCCTCGGGCCGGATGCCGACGAGCACCTCACGCATATCAGGGGCGACCGCTGACGGCAGGGAGAGAACAGCTCCGAAACACTCGACGATCAGCGGCGCCGATTGTCTTACTGAACACCGCAGAAGGTTCATGGGCGGAGTTCCGATGAACCCGCCGACAAAGCTGTTCGATGGGTGCCGGTAAACGTTCGCGGGGGTATCGCACTGTTCGATGCTTCCCTTGTTCAGCACGGCGATCCTGTCCGAAAGGCCCATGGCCTCACCCTGGTCGTGGGTCACGTATATGGTGGTGATCCCCAATTCCTGATGCAGTTTTTTCAGCTCAGCCCTCATCTCGATCCGAAGCCGCGCGTCCAGGTTCGAGAGGGGCTCGTCCATCAGAAACACCTTCGGCTTCCGTACGATGGCCCTCCCGAGCGCGACGCGCTGGCGTTGTCCGCCGGACAGCGCCTTGGGTTTCCGAAGAAGGAACTCCCCGAGACCCAGCAGTTCTGCTACCCGCCTCACTTCGCTGTCGATACGGCTCGACGGCTCGTTCCTCATCCTGAGCGGGAAGGCGATATTCTCATATGCCGTCATATGAGGATAAAGCGCATAGCTTTGAAAGATCATGGCTATGTCGCGCTCCTTCGGCGACAGTCCGTTGACGACCTTTCCGTCGAACAGGATCTCCCCGCTCGATATCGTTTCGAGTCCCGCGATCATGTTCAGGATCGTGGATTTTCCGCACCCGCTGGGGCCCACGAAGGTGAAGAACTCGCCTTCCTCGATCGTGAGGTCAAGCCCTTTGATGACCGCGGTCGAACCGAAGGTCTTTGTTATGTTTTCAAGATGTATCTTTGTCATGTATTACGCCGGAACAATCCAACGGTAACGGTCACGACGCCCGTTTCGGTTACGTCTTTCGTCATTCGACTTCGACCGTTTCACGTTACCGACAAACGAAACGGGCCTCGTCGCCGGTTCCCTTTTCCGTCTTCCCCTCATCCCTTCACCGCTCCGGCGGTCAAGCCCTCGACGATCCTTCGCTGAAAGAGGAATACAACGACCACAAGCGGAATGGTCACAATGACCGACGCGGCCGCGATATCGCCCCAGGGAACTTCATGCATCCCCGGGAAAAGCGCAATAGCCACCGGTATCGTCCGCGACGACTCCGTTGCCGTGAAGGTGAGGGCAAAGAGGAACTCGTTCCAGGAAAAAATAAAGACCAGTATGGCTGAGGTGACGATCCCCGGCGCGGCGAGGGGCAGCATCACCCGGATAAAGGACTGGAACGGGCTGCATCCGTCGACCCGCGAGGCCCGATAGATCTCCTCGGGGATCTCGCGGAAGAAGTTCGTCAACACCCATACCGTGAGCGGCAGGGTAAAGGTCGTATAGGTCATGATCAGCGCCCACAGAGTGTCGCGCAGTCCCAGTGCCCGAATGACGAGATAGAGCGGGCTCACCGTCGCGATGGGCGGGAACATGGACGCCGACAGCACGAACAGCAGGATCAGACCTTTGAACCGAACCCGCAGCTTCGCCAGCCCGAAAGCGGCGAGCGATCCGATCGCGAGCGACAGGATCGTGGTGCAGGACGCGACAACGGCGCTGTTCGCTATGATACGCAGGAAAGGTGTTCCGGAAATGACGGAGCGATAATGCGCGAGCGTCGGTTCTGCCGGCAGTATTGGCGGCAGATGCGTCAGTTCGGCGTCCGGTTTCACGCTCGTCACGATCTGCCACAGGAACGGCCCGAGGCACCAGGTCGCGACAACAAGAACGGCGAAGACCAATCCAGCGCGTTTCATACTTCCACCTCCGCCTTCAGCGCCCGCAGGTACAGGAGGCTGATCGCTCCCACGCACAGGAACACGACTACCGCGAGCGTCGAACCGTAGCCGAACTGGAGCGTCTGGAACAGGACCTTGTAGGCGTAAATGGAAAGGGTCTCCGTGGTGTTGGCCGGCCCGCCGCCGGTCAGCACATACACTGCGTCGAAGACCCGGAAGGCGTCCATCGTCCGGAAGATGAGGACAACAAGGACCACCGGCATCAGCAGCGGAAGCGTGATCCTCCTGAAGATGGCCCATGCTCCCGCGCCGTCGATCCGTGCGGCCTGGTACAGATCGGGAGGGATCATCTTCAGCCCGGCCAGCAGCAGGATCGCCACAAAGGGGGTTGTCTTCCAGACATCCATGACGACTGCGGCATTCATGGCCCAGAAGGGACTGCCGAGCCAGTTGATCTTCATCCCGAGAAGGTGGTTCAGGACGCCAAAGTCGGTATTGTACATCCATTCCCACATCCGCGCAGAGACGACCGTGGGTACGGCCCAGGGAACGAGCACCAGGGCGGTCAGGACCCCCTTGAACCGGAAGGTCCTGTTCAAAAGAAGCGCGATTCCGAGGCCGAACAGCAGTTCGAGCGAAACCGACACCGCCGTGAAATACACGGTGTTGCCGAAGGCGTTCCAGAACCGATCGTCGGCGAGCAGGAACCGGTAGTTGTCGAGTCCCGTGAACTCCGATATGTCAAAGAGCAGCAGCTTCCGGTGCAGGCTCAGGAAGAGCACCGAAAGCACGGGATAGACCGTCACCAGCGATAGCGCAATGACCGCCGGCAGCACAAAACGGTTTCCCTGATCGCGGCCGTTCATGGTTGCTCTCCGAGTATGTGCCGAACCTGCTTCTGGGCCGAGGCAAGCGCGGCCTCCGGCGTCCTGATGCCGGCCAGCGCCGCGCTGAACTCCGGCTGCAGGACCTGCGTCATCATCAGGTAGTACGGCGTGACCGGACGCGGCCGGGCCTGCAGGAAGATATCATATAATGATGCCATGAACGGCTGCTGACGCACCAGGTCGGGATCCTTGTACAGCGCCTTGCGCGAAGGTTTGTAGCCGATCGTGAGCGCCAGGGTCTTCTGGACCGCCGATGACGTCAGGAACCGGACCAGCTTCTCCGCCTCGGCGGGATGGCGCGAATAGCGGTTCACACCCAGTTGCCAGCCGCCCAGTGTGGAAGCGCTGCGGTTCCCGGGGAAGAACGGAAGCGGTGCGACGCCCACGTTCCCTTTCACCGCCGACCCCTCCTTCTCGAAGATGTTCCATGCGTACGGCCAGTTCCGCATGAACAGGGCCCTGCCGCTTCCGAAGAGATGGCGCGTGGGTTCTTCGATGGCCGTGGTCACGAGCTCTGGCGTCACGCCATACTTCGTGATCAGGTCACGCATGAACCGGAGCGCTTCAACATTCCGGGGGCTGTCAAGGACCGGCCGACCGCCTTCAAGCACGTCGCCGCCGTTGCTCCAGATATATTCAAGGACGTTGCAGACCAGCCCCTCGTACTGCTTGCCCTGCCAGATGAATCCGTACAGGCCCGTTTCCCTCCGCGTGATCTCCTGCGCGATGATGACGAGTTCGCTCCATGTTTTCGGAACAGGGCGGCCGTACTTCTTCAGAATATCTTTTCGGTAGTACAGAACGCCGGCATCGATATACCAGGGGATGGCATAGATCCGGTCGTTCATGGTCACGGCCCGCATCGGCCCCGGGAAGAAGGCGTTCTCCTCTTCCGGCCCGAGCAGATGGCTTACGTCCCTGAGCCAGCCGGCCCGCGCGAACTCGGGCACCCAGATCACATCCATGCTCAGCACATCGAAGTCTCTGCTCTTGCCTTCCAGATTGATAGCATAATACTGGTGCTGTTCGTCGGTGGACGCGGGAAGCGTCTCGTCCCTGACCATGATGCCCGGATGTTCCCGCTCGAAGCGCCGCAGGAGCCCCTGGAACAGCTCCGGGTCGCCCGCGATCTTGCCGTGTTTGAAAACGACCGTAACCGTCCCCGCGTCCTGAACCGCACGGTGCGACCGCTCGCATCCGGTCTGGGCCAGCACCAGCAGCAGAGCGGCCGCCAGGACAACGGTCTTCTTCAGTCTAGTCACGGGTCGGGACACCTCCTCCGATCAGGGAAGCCATACCCATAAGAAATGGTTCTACCTCGTCCTGCCTCCGGAGATAGTAATCGGCGTGGACGCTGCCGCCGACGGAAATGGACACCCCGCCGCTTTTTTTCAAGACCCGAAACGCGTCCTCATCGGTGACATCGTCTCCGATATACACCGGCTTTCTTCCGTTGCCCAGCTGTTCAAGGATCCACGATACAGCATCTCCCTTGTTCCAGGCGTTGAGCGGCCTGATCTCCACGACCTTCTTTCCCGAGGTGATCCTGAACGTTTTCTCATAGTCCCGGGCGATGCGATTGAACAGATCGGAAAAGTCGGCCAGGTTCTTGATGCCCACGGTCCGATAGTGGATGCTGGCCGTGACGCCTTTGTCCTCGATGAGCACGCCCGGGATGTGCGACAGGGCGGAGGTCAGCCGTCGCAGGAGCTCGTCCAGCGCCAGGCGGTCCTGCGGCGACTGCTGGCTCACGAGCGATTGTCCGCCTGACCATATCTCCGAGCCGTGATTTCCGGCATAGATGATGTCTTCGATCCCGACCCGCTCTCGTACATCATCGATGCCCCGCCCGCTCACGATCGCGACGGGGATGCGGTCCTTCAACCGCAGGATCAGTGCGTGCATGGTATGGGAAAGGACGGCCTTGTCCGGCGATTCAGCGATCGGCGCAAGGGTCCCGTCATAGTCGAGGAAGAGGAACAGCTTTTCCTGCGACAGCGCGGCACGGAACTCGTTCTCATGATCGAAGAGATAGCGCGACCGGCTCTTTTTCCGTTCGGCGGCGTCGACGACCTCATGAAAGACGTCATGGATCCATTTGTAGATATCATGCTCTTTCACGTGTTTTCTCAGCTGGTCCATTCGCAGCTCCCGCTCGGGCTTCGGCATGGTCAGGGCCCTTCGCAGAGAATTGGAGAATTCCTCGACATCGTAAGGGTTTACCAGGATCGCCCCTTCAAGCTCGTCCGCCGCTCCCGCGAACTCGCTCAGGATGAGGACCCCGCTCCGGTCCACCTGGGACGCCACGTATTCCTTCGCGACGAGGTTCATCCCGTCATAGATGGAGCTGATGACGGCCACGTCCGCCATGCGGTAGTACGCCGCGAGGTCTTTATGCTCGACCTTCGTGTCGATATAAACGATGGGGCGCCAGCCGGACGTCCCGAACTTTTCGTTGATCTTCAGGATGTATGCTTCCACGGCCTTTTGATAGCTGAGATAGGGCTCTTTCATCCGTGTGGGAACCGCGATCTGGATGAAAGTGAATTTCCCGCGGAATTTCTCATACCGTTCGAAGAACAGGTACAGTGCCTGGAGGCGCTTGAGGAGCGCCTTCGTGTATTCGAGCCGGTCGACCCCGATCCCCGTGTATCCGCTCAGGCCGTATTTTTTCCTGATGTCCCTGATCGCCGCCTCGGTCCGCCGGGTGGAGGCCATGGCGTTGAACTTTTCGAAATCAACGCTGATCGGGCAGGCCTTCAGCGCGGTGACGTGGCCGCGGTAGGTCACCGTCTGACGGTGATAGTCCACTTCCGCGTCCAGACACTCCTTGACGCAATCCAGAAAATTTTTTACGAACATCGGGATCTGAAACCCGATCAGGTCGTTGCCCAGGAGCCCCTCAAGGACCAACTTCGACTGCGGACATATCCGGAAGACGCTCCAGTCCGGCCAGGGAATGTGCCAGAAATGGGCGATCGTAGCTCCCGGCAGTTTCTCCCGGACCTGCTGCGGGACCAGACAAAGATGATAGTCGTGCACCCAGATGAGGGCATCGTCCGAAGCCTCTTCCAGGACCGCCGCGGCAAAGGCCCGGTTGACCCGCACGTAGTCCTCCCAGAACCTTTTCCGGAAATAGACCCGGTCCAGGGTAATGTGGCAGAGCGGCCAGAGCACCTGGTTCGAATAGCCGTGATAATAGTGCTCCACCTCCCCGGGCGTCAGCCAGACGCGCTTCAGCGTATAGGAGGGATTATCGGGAGGAACGGCGACCCGGTCGTCGAGGTCGACCGCTTCCCGGTCGGCGCTCCCGCTCCCCCAGGCCACCCAGGTGCCCCCGGTGATGTTCAGAACATCGTCCATGGCCGAGGTCAGGCCGCCGGCCGGTTTCTCGACCTTCACCGCCGGCCCGGACTTCCGGTGGGCATAGGGCTCCCGGTTCGACACGATGATGAGCTTCCGGTCGGCGAGGTTCTTCTCTATAAAGCGTGCAAGCCGGTCTGCCATCAGAGTTCCAGAACGCTCCTTCCTTTATGCTCCAGCGCGTACCAGATCGAAAGGTAGTCCCGCACCTGCCGGGTGATCAGGAAGTTTGTTCGCACGTATTCCTTCCCCCGCTCGCCCATGCGCTTCGCCATGGCCGGGTTAGTGAGCAGTTGCCGGATGCGGAAGGCGGCGCCTTCGGACGTGTGAACAAGAAATCCGCTGACCCCGTGCATGATCTGGAGCGGGATTCCGCCCACGGCACCGCCGAGCACCGGTTTTTCCTTCCACATGGCCTCTGCCACGGTAAGTCCAAAGCCTTCCTTGAGGGACTTCTGGAGCACCACCGTCGCCATCCGCTGCAGCGCGTTGATATCCTTGTCGCTGAAGGGTGGCAGAAGCAGGATGATGATGTCCTTATCGTCGCTTGCATACTCCTTCACCTCTTTCAGGACCGCCTCACCCTCGGGATCGTCCGAGGCGGGGCTTCCGGCGAGCACCAGCACGCAGTCATTATATTTTTTCACCATGCGATAGGCCTTGATCACCCCGATGGGGTCCTTGAACCGGTCAAATCGCGACACCTGCAGGATCATTTGCCGGTCCCGCGGTATTCCAAGCCTGTTCGCGGCCTCATCGATCTCGGCTGCGGTGAGTTCCCGGTTCTTGTCACTTACGGGGTCAATGGACGGCGGGATGATAAACTCCTCGAGCGGCATGGCGCGGGCGAACTTTGACACGGAGAAGACGGTAGCGTCATACTGCTCGCTGTACTTTTTGATGGAGTTCCACACCCCGGTCCGGGGATTCGATACATCGATATGGCATCGCCAGATCCAAACGCCTTTTTTCCGGAACTCCACGAGCGGCGCAGGCTGGGGATCGTGGATCAGGACGGCGTCCGCCTCAAGGTCGAGTTTTTCGGCGCTCTGTCTGTTCACTTCGTAGTGATGCTCCCACATATCGGGAGTGAACCGCTCCTCGTTGCCCTGAAGAGCGTTATGGATCTTCTTCGTGGTGTCGTAGAATTTTGCATCACCCGTGATCACCTCCCAGCGCGCGTCGATGCCGAGCTCCCGCAGGATCGGGATCATGCGGTGCAGGATCTCCGCGACCCCGCCTCCCTCGCGCGTGGAGTTGATATGCAGGAACGATCGGGAACGGAATGCATCACCGAGCTTCCGCAGCAGCATCAGATCGCCCTTGGGCGCAATGTTCTTGTAGGCGTCGATCATTGCTGCACTCCTGCGCTCTCCATGTCCTTTTTTACTTCTTCCTCAACCGCCTCAACGATGCGCTCCCGTATAGCCTCCAGATTATGCACAAAGGGGTCGATGGCCCGGATCCGACGGGCGACTTCCGGTTTCTCCAGTCCCTCCTCCAGCCATTGAGAGAAATCGTCGGCCTTGTTGCCGAGGCGCACCCGGGCATCATAAAAATGATAGTAGAGCGAGCTGCCTTCGGCGTACTTCATGGCCATGAGGAATTCCGCAAGGTTTCTGGCCCATACACCGGCCGGGAACACCAGCGATATGGTTTCATTGAAGTGGAATTCGTCGCCCAGCAGAGCATCGCGCGGCTCGGGAAACTGCGTCAGATAATCATCGACGGCCCCGATCAGATCCTGGCGAAGGTCCTGAATCGAAGCGTAGTCGTAGGGATCGATGTTCGACAACCGTTCAGCCAGCGCCCGCTCCTCGATGCTCTCTCCCGCCCAGTGCGCAAAGTCGTTGGTGTATTCCAGGATGTGCCCCTTAAGAAAATACTGATAGGTGTGGTGCGCGATCGCTCCGTCGCTGACCCCGGCAAGGGCTTCCTTCAGTTCGCGCAGGTTCTTCGCCTTCCTTCCGGTCGACTTGAGAATGGTGACGCACAGTTTGAGCTCGAAGGCTTTCGGCATTATTGTAAGTCTTTTTCCTTGCGGAGATGCACAGTGCGCTGCGGGAACGGGATCTCGATGCCCTCAGCCCTGAACCGCTTGAATATCCGTTTCCGGAGTTCATGCTGCGCGAGATACTGATCCACGAACTCCTTCACCTGGCAGATGAGCGTAAAATCCAGAGAACTTTCGCCGAAGCCCGGGATGAAGCGCACGAAAGGCGCGGGTTCCGCGAGCAGTCCGGGAATGCTCTTCGCTCCCTCCTTCGCCTCCTCCACCAGGACCCGCTCCACTATTTCAGGATCGCAGTCATAGGATACTGAGATCGAGATAAGAAGAGACATCCGTTTTTCCGGAAGGTAATAGTTCGTCACAACGCTCTGGGCGAATTTGCTGTTCGGCAGCACCACGATATTGTTCGGCAGCATGCGGACCCGCGTCGTCCGCCAGGTGATATCATCCACGTAGCCTTCCTGCCCGGACTCCAGCTTGATAAAATCGCCGACCCTGACGGACTTTTCCATGAGGATATGGATCCCCGCGAACAGGTTCGCCAGGGTGTCCTGGAGCGCCAGAGCCACGGCAAGTCCTCCCACGCCCAGGGCGGTGATCATCGGCGCGATCGAAATGCCGAGAACGCTCAGGATGATCAGGAACCCGATCAGCAGGATCGTCCCCTTCATGATGCCGTAGGCGAGGCCCGTCGTCGGCAGGGGGATATTTGATTTCTGGATGTAGTTCTTGAACAGCCTTCCGGCAAGGTTCGCCGAGGCGAGCGTTACGGCCAGAATGATGATGATATGAAGGATCTTGCTTAAATAGCCCAGGTGCTTTTCCGGGACCCCCGAAAAGAAAAGCCCGACATGGATGCCGATCGCGACGGCAAGGAGCAGCGAAGGGTTCTTGGTCGACGCGATGATGATATTGTCGAGCCTTGACTCCGTCCGCTTCGCCCATTGATGGAGGATGCGGAACGTTATCGCCCTGATGATCAGGAGGAGCCCGGTCGTCCCTGCAACGATCAAAGCGGGCATGAATGCCTGACGTATCTCGAAGTCCATGGATCCTCTCTGGTGGATCAGTGATATATCGCGAAAACGGCAATTGCGCTAAAAATAAACTCCGTTGACAATACATTGCTCTAGCGGAGCGAACACGATACGGTTCATGATAAAGGCGAGCGCTTCCTGGATATCCTGGCAAGAAATACGGCGTTAACAGAGGCGGCGTCCACGACGCGGAAGCCGCCCGGTTCACCGCGCTGTATCCGCGATGAACGGAGCCATCGGCCTCGTCATTGTCCGCCGACATCCGCTGAGGTTCTGTGGAACGAACAACCGAGAGCCTTCGAGCCTCCAGGACACTGAATGTATTATATTATACCATTGATTTTGTTGAAACAAGATGAACAACTACGTTCCGGCACCCTGCCGTTATCATCAGGGCGCCGGAACGGTCTTCATGATATCATCCGTTCTTTGTTCTTCGGTGGGATCAGCGTTTTCTGGTCTTTTTCCGGGCAGCGGCAGCAGGCTTTTTTCCAGCTGCCTTTTTTTCCAATCCTGCGATCTGCGCATCGAGCTTCTTGATCTGTACCACGATGTCTTTCACCCGTGCATCGAGCGCAGGGTTCTTTACCCGGGAGCCCATAAGGGCATAGACCCGGGCGCCGAGGTCGGAAACAGCGGTGTGTACTTTTGTCTTGAGTGCCATTGCCTTGTACTGCCGGGACCCTTCATCGGACAGTTCTCCCGCCTTCTTTTTAACGACAATAGCGCCCTTCTTGACCGCCACCATGCCTTTTTCCAGGCCCTTCTGAAGGTCTTTCTTTATTCCGTTCCAATCTATGGTATCAAAGTAGTTCATTGTCCCACCTCCTTGGATTGCTCAGCTTCAACAGGCTGATCCCGCTGCTCGTAATTATACTCTTTCTTTCAAACCGTGTTGGCAGGTCTTGTGGAAAGTGCCCGTCGGTCTTTTGCTTCGCCCACTACTCGCCCTGACTGACAAGATCGTCCCGCCGGTTCTTCTGCCAGCAGTCCTCGTCGCTCGCTGTACAGGCCGGCTTTTCCTTGCCATAGCTGATCAGTGAAATGCGCTTCGCCGAAATGCCCAGGTTCGTAAGGAACTTCTTCGCGCTCGCAGCGCGGCGCTGGCCCAGGGCCTGGTTGTACTCGATGGTGCCTCGCTCATCGCAGTTGCCCTCGATGCGGACTTTCGCCTTGGGGTTGGCCTTCAGCCAGTCGGCGTTCGCCTTCATGACGGACCTCATGTCGTCGCGGATGAAGGACTTGTCGAAGTCAAAGTAGATGGGCTCAAGCCCCCCTGCGCCTGCGGTCGCCGTTTCCTGCGGCGCCACATCCCCGGCTGCCGGCTGTGCCTCTGCAACAGGAGCGGCCTCCGCCTGCGGTGCTTCTGCGGGTGCAGGTTCAGTCACCTGCGGTTCGGACGCGGAGCTCACGTCAGCATCCTTGGGACAACCATACAGCGCAAATACCAGCGACAGCAGAACGATGCCATACAGGAAACCATATCTCGCTTTCATATCCTTAGTCCTCCTTAGTAACTAAGGAATCAAAAGCTTCTCAAAATGGATAGAATATTTTACCGAACA
>CAYPOT010000076.1:0-17523 GCA_964412455.1 uncultured Nitrospiraceae bacterium
AGTCCAACCAGCTTCTTTCTGAGCACTGCATTCAGAAAGAAGCCTAAACATTAGTAGCGAACTAATAAAAGGAGGAAGTCATGACAGAAGCTAAAATTGATATCAAGATCGGCCAGATTCAGTTTTCGGGGCAAGGCGAACAGGATTGGGTGGCCAAGCAACTCGATAAGATCATTTCACAAGCGGATAAATTGATACAACTTGCGCCTCCATCCACACCAGAAGGAGATGAGACGGGGCTAAAACCTATGGGCAAAGATAGTGCTATAGCCAAGATGACCCTACCGTCATTTCTAAAAGAGAAAAGCGCATCAAAAAACCAAGTGAAAAAATTTCTTGCGACAGCCATTTGGCTTGAGTCAAAAGGACAAAAAAGAGTTCAAACTAGCGACATCACCCACGCACTGAATGACGGCAATCAAGGCCGGCTTACCAACCCGGCAAATTGTTTAAACCAGAATGTGTCAAAG
Organism: uncultured Nitrospiraceae bacterium; assembly: GCA_964412455.1. Classification (GTDB taxonomy): domain Bacteria; phylum Nitrospirota; class UBA9217; order UBA9217; family UBA9217; genus JAAXXJ01. Next base: position 471 of record CAYPOT010000076.1, read on the forward strand.
GGCTATTGTGAGAAAGATGGTAAACAATTTTATGTTACCGAAGACGGGAAGAAATCTTTATAGGCTATGATAACTCCAGCCGGAGCACTCAATTCGATTCCAGAGGGTCTGAGAAAACCTCTACTTGATGAGTTCCTCGAAATTGTAAACAATTTTATGGAGCGCCGCTGGACTGCTGCAGAACTTTCTGGCGGCCGTTTTTGCGAAATTGTATACACTATCCTTGAAGGCCATGCGAGAAGCTCATACTCTTCAACACCAAGCAAACCTAGTAATTTTGTTGACGCTTGTCGCCGTCTTGAAACGCATACAAACGTTTCCCGCAGTTTCCAGATACTGATACCCCGCTTACTCCCTGCTCTTTACGAAATTCGCAATAATCGCAATGTCGGCCATGTGGGTGGAGATGTTAACCCTGACTTAATGGACAGCTCCGCTGTAGTCTCTATGTCGAGCTGGATACTTGCAGAGATGATTCGCGTTTTTCACGGGGTCTCGACGGTAGAGGCACAACAACTTGTTGACAATCTCGCAGAGCGTAGGTTAACGCTGGTTTGGAAGTCCGGTGATATTAGGCGAGTTTTAAACCCAACGTTATCCTTGAAGGACCGGACGCTATTATTAATCGGCTCTGTTTCTGGAAAGGTCAATACCGACCAGCTCTTCTCATGGACTGGTGAAAAAAATCGCTCATATTTCAATAAACTTATGCGGTCTCTGCACGACACACGGTACATTGAATTCTATGATTCTAGTGGCGAGGTAGAAATGCTTCCGCCTGGCGCTGAATACATTTCTGAATTGCTGAAGAAATTATCCTAATGGTGCCGTTTGTCTGGTAGTGCTACGCGAAACCCGACACAATGATCCCAACCACGCCGAGAGGGCCGCTGAGAAACGCGCCCCTCACAGTGGCAGCCGCTCACCCGGGGTATTAGAAGGTAGAATAAAGGCAATAGATGTCCCTAATTGAACATATAAAAGCTACTTTGCCATTCTGTCGAGATGAATTGTTGTTCCCCGACTTATATCAAAGAATTCAAGCTGGAATTTTTAAAACCACTCAACTATTGGGCATTAGTGGCCTTGAAAAGACTCGAAATATCGCTATTCATGGGGTCAGATCCGCTATGGGCGATGTCAAAACCATTTTTATTGAAGACGATTATCACATTATATATGACGAAGGCTATGGACTATCAGTACACGGCTTTGTCGATGCCTGTATCGCTTCGTCTAACCCGCGACATGCAATTCAGTATCAATGCGATAGCTTGCTGTTACAACATTTGTATATTAGGGGAAACGTTCTTGGAGCTGCATTCTTCGCTAAGCGCATGGCCCGAATAGTTCCCAAGTTAAAAGATACCCCAAAAGAGATAGCAATAAAGATAGAAGAATACATAGTGGGTCAAATTATATTCTCGATTTGCCATGAATTTGTTCATGTATTTTTAAATTACTACAACGACGAGGATCGTAAGCAAAATTGGATTGGCAATATCGCACGAGTATTTAATAAGGATTTACTAAAAATTGATGATTACATAAATAAATGGATTGATTTCGAAAGAACTGCGGATGGCGCGGAAATAAAAAAGAAGATACTGATTTATAAAAAAGAACTTCAAGCTAATTCATATTGTCATGAAGAGACACTATGCGATGTTCTTGGATTAATTATTTTTGCAGTAACTTATTTCAACGAATGGGATATGGCGCCTGAAAAGGCAATCGTAATTGGGATCAACGGGCTGAATAATCTGGTTCTGATGCAAACGCTGCATTCATTTATAGATCATTGCGATTCAATAACTACTACACTATTTAATAATGATGATAAAGTAAATTATTCATCGCCCGCATTCAATAATTCCAATATGCTTAGAACTATGACTAGAAGAGATACCTGTATAAGGGCAATAAGGAATGCGGCGATATTGTTTGATTTAAACATCACGACAGAATTAATAAATTCATTATTAGCTGAATTTGACGAAAGAGTTTTTAAACCGGTTACAATCGAGTATTTTAAAGATGTGGAATCTGCGATTGCCGATCTAAGGTCGAAGGCGGGTCTTCAAGAACGCAGGGACTCTTGGAACGAACACAGGGAAGAAATCGAACGTCTGATTCTGTTTATGCTTGAGCACTGTGGTAACTTTTAAATTCATGTACTAAGAAAGGAGGAGTACAAATGATTGCCCTTGAAGTGAATCAGCAAGATAAAAAAGTATTTGATGATTTGGCTGGTAAAAATATCGAGAATGTCAAAATACTTACAGTAAAGCGATTTGACGGAACATCAGACCTGATCGAGGCAATAGTGCCTTTAACAATTTCCGCGCTACCGTTTATTACTAAAATTATTCTGGAACAAATCCGATCAAAAAAACATGTTAAAATCAAACATAAAGGGATGGAGATTAGAGGTATCAGCGAGAGTAATGTCGTATCAATTGTCGAAGAACTCATGAAGAAAAACAATGATAAGAATAAATGATTGGCATATTTCGGCAACTAGAAATCTCAAGAGGAGAGAAGAACAAGTTGCCCCTAACCAATAAGTCAATGAAACTAACAAGCGCCTCGACAGCGACGCGCCAAAGGCGGCGCGTCAGGCGCGCGTTCTCTCCCTCGCTGCGCTCGGGAGAGAATCTCGGGGCTGAGCCGGTGCCCCTTCTACCCTCGCTCCGCTCGGGCAGAGAACCAGGCAGTCAACATCGACACCCCGCTGCGCGGGGGCGAGTTACCGCCGGGATTGGCTGTGTGTGAATCTACACCAACCAGCAGTTCAAGCGGACAAGGGCCGCTTAACTTTATCAAGAGGACACAGAGATGAAAGCGATTCTTAGATGCTTGATTATCTGTTGTGTATTTATAGCAGGGTTACTCATATGCAACCCGTTTGCTCTGATAAACAACCATAGCGCTAAACTTACTTTTCATGCTGACGCTGGAGAGATACCGGAATATTCAATAACAGAAGCATATCAACTTGCACAACCGTTGAATAAAACGAGTAATGGTCGGAAATTCATTACACATGCTTTAATCACTTCTACATCGGCACGGTTAAAGAAATATTTTTTTGACGACAATTACGGACCAAAAATAAGAGAAATAATGCGCCATGATAAAATACTTAATTTCGATAGTTTTGAAATCATGATTAACAATGAACAATCATTAAATGAATTACGTGTCTATTACGATGGTTTTCTTGTAATAGAAGCACCTCGTCACTGCATAATATTCCCCATTGAAAAGATCACAATAGATAAGATAAAGGCTTTATAGCCGCACCAACCAGCGGGTCGAGAGGGGCTTCCGCCCCTCACCCGCGCGTTCCTCTACCTTAGCATCCCCTTCACGATAATATCCACCGCCTCCTCGGGCAGCAGTCCATGCGCCATAAGCGTTTCCATCTGCCGCTTGTCCACGCTCCCGACGGCCGCCTCGTGGGTCACCTTCGCCCCGGGGTCGTTCACCTGCACAATGGGAATGGCCCTTGCCACGGCCCGGTCCTTCACGATCTCCATGCAGTCCACGTGTCCCCGCGCGCCTGCCGCGTTGCCTTCGGTGATGCCCGTGACCTCGGCCGTCGCATCATCCTCAATGGCGACCCGTGATTTGATGAGCCCGCGCGCGTTCTTACCGGCAAGGACGACCTTGTCCCGGATATGGATGTCGTCGCGCGCATGTCCGAAGACCCGGGCGACCAGCTCCGTCACGGCGCCCTCACCGACCTCGACCGTGTAGTCGAGATCAAGCTTCCCGACCCTGCCCGTTGTCAGAGTGAAGTCGGTGAAATAGCGACCTCCCCTGCCGACCGTGACAACGGCCTTCGGCACCACCTCCACGCCGCCTGACAGTCCGTGATAATGGGTCTCGCTGTACCGCATCTCGGCGCCTTCGCCGATGGCGACCGTGGCGTCCATGATATGCCGCACCTTCTCGGCCTTCGGGAAGACGCAGTGGGCGATAACGTGGGCGAACGATCCCTTCTCCAGCCGGACGTCCATCTCTATCCTCTGCGTTCCCTCCTTGTGGAGCACGCCGAAGCACATATGGACCGGGTTTTGGAGCCTCACTCCGGCCTTGACCGTAACCTGCGCGCTGATGCCGTCCCGGGTCTCCCGCGCCTGCACGTCGAGCCCTTCCACCGTATGGGAGCTCAGGATGCTGTGGCCGCTGGCAACCAGGTGGGCCGTATTCGCGTCGGCCAGAGCGCCCTGGTCGCCGCCCGCTTCGCCGAAGGCGCGCATCATGTCGTCGCGTTCAGACATAGTGGCATACCGTGTCGCTGCAGATAGCGCAGTGCCTTGATTTATAATGCTCGGCCACCTTTGCCGGGTCGCCGGAACAGACGATCCGGCCGTTGCACAACTGGGAGGACCGGTCCGCGATCATGGCGATCTCCTCGCGGTGGGTGATCAGAAGGACCGCCGACCCGTTTCGTTTGAAAGCGGTTATCACGTTGATGATGTCTTTCGTCGAAAGCATGTCGATGCCGGAATCGGGTTCATCGAGGATGGCAAGCTTCGGCCGGAGCACGAGGATGGACGCCAGTTCGATCCGCTTCCGCTCGCCGCCGCTCAGGGCGCGGTCCACCATCCGCCGGCCGTAGAGCTCAGGATTCAGACCCACGAGCGCAAGGAGCGCCGCCGTGTCCGCGTCCTTGTTCCGGAAGGTGAGGTAATCGTTCACGGTGATGCCCTCGAACCGCACCGGCTCCTGCCACGCCATGGTGATGCCCAGCCGGGCCCGCTCATGGATCGGCCTGTCGGCGAGTGCGCTTCCCTCGAACAGGATGTTGCCGGACGCGGGCCGGTATCCTTCGCATCCCATGACAAGATAGGCCAGCGTGCTCTTGCCGGTCCCGTTCGCGCCAAGAAGCGCGTGGACCTCACCCGCCTCGACAGAGAGCGTAAGCCCGTCAAGGATGCGCGCGGACCTTTGCGCGTCCGCCGTATAGACCAGGTCTTTGATCTCGAGCAGGGGCATGGACAGACCTGAAAACCTTTGACACGAATCAAATCTGATAAGAACCGGATAAAGGCGGATCATTCATAAGAGAGGAATTCGCCTTTATATATACGTTAATCCGATTCTTCCGTGTCAAAAGACCTTCTTGTTAGATGGTTTCTTTCTCTTATTCTATTGTAGCGCAGGAAATCACGTCCTGCTGAACTTAAGGCCGGCATTCCAGGAACGCTGCCGTCATTAGGCAAGGTGGCTGGACAAAAAAAGACCGCCTCCCAACAAGGGAAGCGGCCGTGATCTCAATGCATTTGCCCGATCAATGATCGAGCGGGATGGTTCTGAGCTAAATTCTCAGCAGCTGCAGGTTCCGCAGGAGGAGCTTTCCTTCTGCATGCCGGACAGCACGAAACCCTGTCCCTCGGCGAAATCGATGATCGTGCTGTTCAGCATCTGGTTCGCCCGGTCCTCCAGGAATACCTTCAGGCCGTTCTGCTCGAGTGTTATGTCGCCCGCCTGGGCGACTTTGGCTACGTCCATAGCCAGTGAGGGGCTTCAGCCGCCGGGGACGAGGAATATCCGGACCCCGTCGCCCGCTTTACCCTGCTGGGTGACCACTTCCTTGAACTTCGTTACCGCACCGTCAGTAATACTTACCATTTACATCCTCCTTCTTGAGTCTTTGACAAACTCGTTATTGTTATCGTGGAAAGTTATGCATAATACTCCTGTATTCAATAATTCGCAACTGTTTTTTCCTTTCATGAAGCGGGAACTTTCAATACGTCAACCCTATCGCCTGCTCGATTTCCCTTGTTTTTTCTGGCACTTAGCATCAGCCATCCGGGGCTATCCGGCACCTATTGCCAGAATACTTTTTTCGGTTCATTCGTAATAAAGTTGAAAAAACAAGGAATGACCACAGAAACAAAGGCTCGGAGAAAGAACTTATCCGCAGATTTCGCAGATTGACGCAGATTTAATCTTACTAACAAGATTCATAACGGTCTTTTTGAATCATGTGGACAAATCTTAGCCGTTCTAGTTTCTGGTTTGCCCGGCTTCTTTTCAACTTCAACTAAAATACGAAAGACCCCTTTTTTCTTAAAGAACCCGGCAACATTGAGGCTCCCAGAATCAAACTACGGGGGATCTTTTACCCTTACGGAAATTGTTCGTTGTTCTGATCGTTCGATCCTGGAGCCGCGACCGGGACCTCCACCTTGCTGTACGCATGCCCATGATCATCTCTTCGTTGAGCTGATCTCGGATACGTATTTTTCGATCATCTCCCGTATCTCATCCCGGGCCCGGCGAAATTCTTTCATGATCTCTTCGCCGGTGCCGGCGGTACCGACCGGGTCCTTGACAGGCCAATGGAGCCGCTTTATGGCGGGCGGGGTGCGCGGGCAAGACTCCGCGGCGTTGTCGCAGAGGGTGATGATGACATCCATGGTCCTGAGCAGGTCCGGATCGATCTCCCGGGACCGCTGGCGGGAGATATCTATACCGGCCTCCTGCATGACAGCGATGGCCCGCGGGTGCACGCCGGCCGCCATCAATCCGGCGCTGTGTGCTGCGATGAGATCTTTTCCCAAGTGCCTCGCAAACCCTTCCGCCATCTGGCTCCGGCAGGAATTGCCGGTACAGAGGAACATCACCTTAATCATGCAGACTCCATACTTGAAACGTGGATTTGGAACAGGAAAGACACTTCACGGGAACAGCCGATAGTTATCGAAGGATCAGATTCTTCTCGAACGGGAACGAATATTTGCCGCAAAAAAGCGCAAGAGAAGCAATAAGTTGCGGGCTTCTTTGCGGCTATCAGCTCTTGAATTCTTCGTGTCTTTGTGGCAGATCTGGTTCACGCCCCGCCTTACAACTCGCTCTTAATGAGGTCCTTGAGCCGGTCCATGTCCGGAAGCAGCCTGCCGGAATGCTTTACCTTCCCGTTCACGATGAGGCCCGGAGTGGACAAGATGCCGTACCTGACGATCTCGCCGATATCCGAGATCTTTACCAGGGTCGCGTCGATCCCGAGCTCCTTGACGGCGACCTTGACCATCTCCTCCATCTTCTGGCAATTGAGACAGCCGGGTCCTAACACCTTGATCTCCACGATGGTGCCTCCTCGTCGGGCCCAGGGCAGCGCTGATGCCCCGCGTAGAATGGATTCCCCCGGCATTTCCTCGGGAACAGACCCATGCGCCTTGTTCTTATAGATAAAAGCCCTGCATTCCGTCGGTTTTCCGGTGAGGATCGTGCAGGAACGGCCAGAATGTAAAGATATCGTCCCGCTCGTTCAGCAGATGCAGAATGTCCTTGCCGTTGATGGTAACGGTGTTGGAGTGGTCGATCCTGCTCTCATCAAGCAGGTGCTCTTTGAGATCGACGACGAGGTCCCGTTCGGTCAGGGCCGGCAGCATTTTTTCAACGGTTTCTTTAATGACCCGAAAGCTGTCGGCGCACCTGCCGCAGGTCCGCCCTACCTTATCATAACAGAACCACTCCACGAGGATATTCTTCATTGAACTCCCTTGCGGGATACTATTGGACCTGAATCATGCGCCCTTTTCGTGATGTGAGCGTTATAGAAGTTATAATACCGTATTTTTACGTACAAATCAAACGCGCCATGACGGCATGACGGCAACGAGCGCATAACTGGGCGAGTGAATGATAACCGCTCTGATAACCGCTCTTGACACCGGAATCCCGTATGCACTATAGTACACCGAAGAAGGACACTCCGCGTAAGCTCGCACATCCGTTTGAAAGCGAATCACCGACCTTGAGCGCAGGGGGAAAAGCGTCTATGCTGCTTCCGGATCCGTGGCTGCTCTTTGTGTTCAACCTTTGCGCGGGCCTCGCACTCGGCCATCTGCTTTTTCGTGCGGATTATTGCATGGCAGGGATGTTCCGGGATATCTTCTTGTTCAGGAACTATACTCTCCTTCGCTCCCTCTCGGCGCTCATAAGCGTCACCATGGTTTTATTTTTTCTGATCAATACCCTCAATCCCGCCCAATTGTATCCCCCGCCGAATTTATCCTATGCCTCATATGCGACCGCCCTAGGAGGCGTGATGTTCGGCGTCGGCATGGTTCTTGCTGGGGGATGTACTGTCGGCACGCTCTATAAGATGGGCGGCGGCAGCCCGGCAAGCGCTGTGGCTTTCCTCGGGATCATGATCGGCAGCATACTGTATGCCGGATATCACCCCTTCTGGGAATCCATCAGGGCGAACACGGTCATCGTCAAGATCAGGTTCCTGGGCGACCTCTCCCCCGCGTTCGGCATGATCGCCGTGGCGTTCCTTGCCGCCGCGTCAATGGTCGCGGTCCTGAGGTGGATAAAGCAAGGCAAGTGGAACGTAACCGCCCATGCCGAAGGCTATCTTCAGCCCTGGAAGGCCGCGGTCGGCATCGCCCTGGTGAGCGCGGCGGTATATTTTTTTTCAGGATGGCCCATGGGGATCACCACCGCCTACGCTAAGGTCGGGGCGTATATGAAAAATTATTTCCTCCCAGGGCGGGTCTCGGAGCTCGCGTATTTTAATCAGGACCATATTACCGCGGTCGCTTCAGGAGTCGTTGTCAGCGGCGGGGCCGGGCCGCGGGTGGACATCATATCCTATACGGAACTGGCCCTGATGATCGGCATTGTGGCGGGCGCATTTCTTACGGCGGTGGTTCTCAGGGAATTTCGCGTCCGCGGCCTGCCCCCGAAGCGGCAGTTGGCCTCGGCATTCGTCGGGGGAGCGCTGGTGGGCTTCGGGGCGAGGATCGCGTCGGGATGCAACCTGAAGTTCGTCCTGGGAGCGCTGCCCCTGCTGTCCATCCAGGGCCTGGTCTTTGTGGCCGCCATGGTCGCGGGCGCGTATTTCGGCGCGAAGCTGTTAAAGCGGTTCGTCATCGTTTGATCACATAACCGTCGCATGAAAGGAATTTTTTCTCATATGCCGACACGGGAAACTATCGAACTCAACATCCTCGGCCAGGTCTGTCCTTCGTGCCTCATGGTGACGCTCAATGCGATAAATACCTATCAAGAAGGACTGAAGACCGGAAAGGCCGAGATCCTGGTTCGCACCGACCACCGGGACGCCACGAGAACGATCCCCGACTCGGCGCGCGCCATGGGATACGAAGTCGATGTCAGAAAGATCGCGTCATACTATGAAATTCGGGTGCGTTGCGCGAAATGAAGCGAACAGCCAAAAACAGCAATAAGGCCCCGCGCGCCCCGGAGAACGCCGCCGCGCCGGACAAACTCGACAAGCGGTATATCGGTTATGTAAGAGACAAGGTAAACCAGCTCCTCCAGGTTATGGGCACGTCTCCCCTCAGGCCGGAAGAGCTGGACGACCGCACCCTCCTGGACATGGATCCCATAGGCATCATTGCCGAATCGTTCGGGCAGATTCTGAAACATCTGCGGGAGACGAACAGGAATCTGTCCATCGCGCGGGACGAGCTTCAGGCGATTTTTGACGCAACCGGCGTGGGGATTTCGATTGTTGACGCGGATTTCAGGATAATAAAGTGCAACGAAAAACTGCGGGACCTCCTGGCCGCATCGGAGATTGATGAGCTAAAGGGAAGATACTGCTACGAGGCGCTCTGCGATAAAGAATCGCCCGGACTCGACTGCCCCGCGGTCGACACGCTCGCCACGGGCAGGCCCGTCATCGTGCGGGAGGTGAAAAAAAAAGGCAGGCATTTCCAGATCGCCACCACGCCGATCAAGGACGCCTCGGGCGGGACCGTCGGCGCCATCGAGGTGATGCTGGACATCTCCGAATTGATCCAGGCAAAGGACGCGGAGCGTGAGCAACGGGGGTTCTATCTCGCGGAGAAATCGAAGCTCGCCGCCGTTATCGAGAGTCTTTCCGACGGGCTGTTTGTCACCAACGGCGACGACGCCATTATTTCCTTCAATCAGGCCGCCGAGCGCATCACGGGTTATGAAGAATCCGGCGTCATGGGCCGGAACTATCTGGAATTTCTCAACACGCTCTCCGCCGGCCTGGCAACCCTTCCCGGCGAGGCGGAGTTCGGAAATTTCGAAATGACGATAAACACCGGCGACGATCGCCGGCGGATCATATCGGTCAATTCGGTCCCGCTGCGGGTCGGGCAGGAACGGAAAAGCGAAAAGGTCTTCACCTTCCGTGACGTGACGGAGGAAAAACGGCGGCGGGAAAGCGATTATCGCACGGAAAAATTGGTGGCCCTGGGCCAGCTTTCGGCGGGTGTCGCGCACGAACTGAATACGCCGCTCGGAAATATTCTGGGCAACGCGCGGCTTTTAATGAAGGAGCGGGACCTTTCCCCGGAAAAGATGAACCGGCTTCGGATTATCGCCGAACAGTCAAAAAGAGGCAGCGCCATCATCAAAGGGCTTCTGAATTTCGCCCGGCAGTCGGACCCCGCCCTGAAGGACGTGAGAGACGCGGATATAAACGCGGTGGTCATGAATGTGGTCAATATTCTATCGATGGAAATAGAAAAACGACGCGTCACGGTCTCGGTGGATTTGATGAATATCCCGACAATTCAGGCGGACAGTCGCCAACTGGAGCAGGTTATATTCAACCTGCTGCTGAATTCCCTCCAGGCAATGCGGGAGGAGGGGGAAATACGCATACGGACATCCAGTGACGGGTGGTCCCTGAGGCTTGCTATTGAGGACAGCGGCCCCGGCATACCGCCGGACATCAGGCCGCGGATATTCGACCCCTTTTTCACGACAAAACCCGTGGGTGAGGGCACCGGGCTCGGACTTTCCATCTGCGCCGGGATCATCAGCGAACACGGCGGAACGATCGACGTTGAAAGCGAGGAGGGAAAAGGCGCGGCCTTTATCATTACCCTTCCCGCGGGGAGGCCGTGAGATGAGGCGGAAATGGAGACCATAAAAGCGCTTGTGCTGGACGATGACGCGAGGATGGGCCAGCTTGTCGGCGATATCCTGAATCAGGACGGGATCACCCCCTTCATTACCGACGACAGCCGGGAAGCTCTGGCAATCATCGAAAAACGCGATATCGACATGATCATCACGGACCTGAGAATGCCCTATATGGACGGGATCGGGATCCTTGAGCGCGCCAAGTCCGCAAATCCGGACACAATCGTCATCATCATTACCGGTTACGGAACCATCGAATCGGCCATCGAGGCGGTAAAAAAGGGGGCATATGACTATATCCAAAAACCCTTCGAGCCCGACGCCTTCTCGGTGGTTATCGGAAGGGCGAAGCAATACCTGCGGTTGCTGCATGAAAACAGGCGGCTTCAGCGGGCGGTGGACGTCTGCGCAGAGGACGACATGGTGGGAACGAGCCGGACGATCAGCGACGTAAAGGAATTGATCGGGAAAATAGCCCCCTTCAGCGCCACGGTGCTCATCCAGGGAGAAACAGGAACGGGCAAGGAACTCGCCGCGCGGCTCATTCATAAAAACAGCAACCGGCCCCGTGAGAAGTTTCTGACAGTCAACTGCGGCGCCGTCGCCGAATCGCTGCTCGAATCGGAGCTGTTCGGCTATGAAAAGGGGGCGTTCACCGGGGCGGAACGCCAAAAAAAAGGGCTTTTCGAGGCCGCGGACGGCGGGACGATCTTTCTCGACGAGATACATGCCACGTCGTCCAACTTTCAGGTGAAGCTCCTTCGGGTGCTTCAGGACGGAAGTTTTTTTCGGGTAGGCGGCGCCGAACCCGTCCGCGTGGACGTGAGGATCATCGCGGCGTCCAACACCACTCTTGATAAAGAAGTCGAGGTCGGAAAATTCAGACGAGACCTCTACTACCGGTTGAACGTGATCACGGTGGAAATTCCGCCTCTTAAAAAACGAAAAGAGGACATCCCGTCTCTCGCCTATCACTTCTTGCGCAAGTTCGCGATCAAGCACGGCAAGCAACTCAGCGGTATCTCATCTGATGCGCTCACCCGGCTTACTGAATCCTCCTGGCCCGGCAATGTGCGGGAACTCGAAAACGTTATTGAAAAAGCGGTCATTCTGGAAACCGGCGACGAGCTGCGGTCGGTCCACGTGTCCAGGAAGTCCGATACGGTATCGGGCCGCCTTGATATGGCTTTCGGCCTCGTGAAACTTGAGGACATGGAAAAGGCCGTGATTCGGAGAACGCTCGCGGCCCTCCAGGGCCAGAAGGCGAAGGCCGCCGAGATGCTCGGAATAAGCACCACGTCGCTCTGGAGAAAGATAAAAAAATACAGCATCGAATGACCCCGGTGTGCATTTCATTTGTAGATAATATTCCATTTTGAAATAGCCTCCCCCTCCGGTCATACCGATTATCCTCCTGATTTTCCACGGAATGCAACTCGGTACATCTTTTGCAAGGCTACCTTCGTAATCGCTTGCCGTCTCATCAAAACATATCCGGAAAACGTTGAACATTATTTTGCATTATGCGGGCCGCTTGTCCCGACTTGTTGCCCTGCCCGTTCCTTATTGCGGCGATTGAGCGGGAGAGCACGCTTCAAGGACCCAGTGAATGTCAACGTGAAAAATGCGAACCATGACCGTGTCGTGACCGCGCTCACCCGGCGCTTGCGGGAAAATTATTCCTTCGCCTGCTCCTGTCCGCAGTGCGTCAGCGACATGGCCGCCCTTGCGCTCAACTATCTGCCGCCCCATTACTGCGCGGATACGGGAAAGGCCAAGGGGTCCGGCTCGCCCTGGTTGTTCGTGGAGAGCGCCGTACTCGCGGCAATCGAACGGGTGATGCAGAATCCCAATCATGCCGGTGGAGCCCCTCCAGCAGAAGCTGGAGGCTCCATCTCATAACGTAACATCCCGCTGCAGCAGGATTAGGCCGCGGTATGGACGGCTGCGCAAGAAGGGGGTGATGGATCGCCGTTTCCCGTGTCGTTTTTCTCTCCTGCTCAACAAGCGGAACATCGGCGGAATGGCGGGGAAAGAAAAGCGATGAAAAAAGGAGGGCAAGCATACGATTGTTCGGCAATGGGGTTTTCCAATCAAGGAAAAACGGAGGTATGAAGCGATGCGTGAATTACAATCGGACAATATTTCGTCAAGAAGAGACTTTCTGGCAAGCGCCGGTACATTCGCTGCCGGCGCACTTGTGGCAGGCGGAGCAATCGGCGCTCTTTTGCCATCCAAGGCGGAAGCCGCTCAGGCCCTCCCCTGGCCCTATTTAACCTTAAATCCGCAAACCGTGGCCGAAGCGGCTTACAACGCTTATAAAACAGCCGGTTGCATGTACGGCACCGGCAAGGCGCTGGTAGATGCCCTTGCCTCCGCGACAGGAGCTCCCTGGAATACCTTTAACCCTGATTTAATGAGATTCGGCGCGGGAGGAATTGCCCATTGGGGGACTGTTTGCGGTGCGATCAACGCGGGCGCAACGGTCATCCAGATGGTTGCGGGTTCCAGCGCCGGCGCTTTGATCAACGAATATTTCGGATGGGCCTGCGATTTCCCCTTCCCCAGCACTAGGGTGGATGCGCTGTCCCTCTATAAGAACCAGCCGACTTCCATTGCCAAATCACCCCTGTGCCATAACTCCTCCGGTAATTGGGCCTATACCTACGGGTACAGAATCGGCTCGCCTGAAAGAAAAGAGCGCTGCGCCAAGGTTGCCGCCGATTGCGCGTATAAGGCCGTGGAACTGCTGAACGCCTGGCTGTCCAATGCATTCACTCCGGAAAAATTCGCCCCGGATTATCAGAATGAGACCAACTTCGAGCGGTGCTTCACCTGTCACGTCGGCCCCGCGAGCAAATACGACAACGCTCAGGGCAAAATGAACTGCCTCACCAAGGGCTGCCACCCGGAAAAAGCCGCTCACAAACTGTGATAAGAGCAGATAAAACGGAGGTATAGCGAAATGTTAGAACAAACGGGCTTGTCAAGAAGGAAATTTTTGGTGGGCGCGGGCATGGCTGCGGGAGCGGTTGCCGTGGCGGGCGCGGGCTTAATCAGACCGAACAGCGCCGAGGCGGCTTACGCCGCCCTGCCCTGGCCGTACGCCGCTATGGATCTTGCCACCGTGAAACGGCGCGGATACGACAACTACTATGTCGGCGGCTGCATGTACGGAACAGGCAGGGCACTGGTTCAGACCCTGGTCGAGACCGTGGGCGGGGCATGGGATTCTATTCCGCTGGATATGTTCAAGTACGGGGCCGGCGGGATATATTCATGGGGCACCACCTGCGGCGCCATCCACGCTTCCGCATGGGTCATCCAGGCTTGCGCCGGCGCGAACACGACTAACGTCATCAACGACCTGTATCAGTGGTACTGCAATTTCGCATTCCCCACCAGGGACCACGACGCCTATGCACTCTATACAAGGCAGAAAACGACGGTGGCAAACTCTCCGCTCTGCCACGCGTCGGCGAGCAACTGGAGCCATACGACCAAGAACAAGATCAACTCCGCCCAGCGCAAGGACCGATGCGCCAAGGTCGCAGGCGATGTGGCCGGCAAGACCGCCGAGCTGCTGAACACCCTCTTTGCCGGAGGGTATGTTCCCGTATTTGTTCAGCCGGACCCCACATGCTCAGGCTGTCACGTTGGCGCAGCCTCCACCTATGACCATGTGCAGATGAAGTCTACCTGCACCGCAAAGTGCCACACCGACAAAACGACGGGCCACTATTAGCCCGACCGCCGGGAAATGGATCGCCATCCGGGGTCCGGTCCGACAGATCCCGGATGGCGATATTTCAGAATGCAACGGCGTTTTTTATCGCGGGAGAGCCTGCTAATCAAAATGAAAAAGGAATTGCTCCTCATTTGTCTCATCGTCGCCCTGGCGCTGTTCTCTGTCGCCGTATTTTCCTGGCCTCGTTTCAAATCCGTGAGAACCGCGGTTATGCGGGGAAATATCAGCGAGATGCCGGCCCAAATATCTTTCAACGGTGAAAACAGAGGCGCGGCCGCAACTGTAGCCGGCTTCAAAGCTATTGGACAGCGGAACGACGCACGAGCGGGTAAAAGCGAAGATCATGAAGACGGCGGCTGTGATCTGCGCGACGAACGCATTTGGAGCGGACGGCGATAAAACCATCCTCCCTTCAATCTCCGGTGCTCCTATCCGCGGGCGGAGGAAAACCTGCCGCCGCATGCTCAATGGTAATAAACGCGCCATTGCATTCTGAAATCCATTTCATTATGGAATTATTTCCGCCAGAACAAAAAATGTAACATATTGATTCGTCGGCTTTTTTCAACTGGCACATCTCTCGCATAGCAACCCATAAGGAAACAATCAGAGATTTGCTGTTCCGCTTTATTCCGCCTTGACCGACGGATACCGGACTCATATTGAGGTAGCGTAATTCTCGATTCGAAAGGGGGGCGTATGCTGAATAAAATGGCCAATAGGAATGCCTTGCTGGCGCTGAAACTGATGGTCGCGGTCTTCGTTTTGTCCCTGGTCGTCTGGAGCTGCGCGGGCGATTATAACTATCCTGTATCGCCGACTTCGCAAACAGCGCAGACAGCGCCGCTGATTGCTCCCGAGACGCTTCAATCCTGGATAGACAGCGGGTTTGTAAACGGATCGGGAATCGACCGGGTCGTGATCCTCGACATCAACACCGCGGCGAATTACGACGGCGGCCACATCCCGGGCGCGCACTTTATGAGCAACGCGGATCTTTATCAGACGCGGAATGAGGGCGTGGCGGCTACGCTCCAGATGGTCCTGGACGGCGCCAAAATGGACGCCCTGATCCAGAAATACGGGATAGACGGAAAGACCACGATCGTCTTTACGAGCGGGAATGTAAGCAGGGCCGCGGATGGAATAACCAGGATGGGGGGAGACACCGCCAGCGACCGGTGCGATCCTGCAAGTCCGGGCGACACCCGGTCTAAGCGCATCCTCGATGTAACGCGGGCCTACTGGACCTTCCGGTACTGGGGTTTTCCCCAAGCAAGGCTGAAGGTGCTCGACGGAATCAACTGCGCCTATGAGATAACCTATGGCCAGGCTGGAGTGACAACAGAGCCGACACTGTTTCCCTCGCCTTCAACCTTCAGCGTAAAAAACAATAAGGCCTTTCGAAGCGACCTCAGGGCGTCTCTGTCAGAGATGATCAGCGTGGCTGAAGGCATGGTTGCCAATGCCCTGCCCTCGGACTTCCGGAGCTCGGAGACAAGCGGGTCCTATGCGGGCAAGCGCGGCTCCACCGGGGGTGTGTTTTCGGGTCCGACAAGCACGGTGGGCAGCGACTTCGTGGTTTTCGAAGGCAAGGTTAAGGGCGCCACAGCCGCGCTCTGGACCGATCTGATAAGCGTTTCAACAGACACCGCCACCGGCCATTTCCGGTTCAAGCCCCATGACGAGCTCGTGGCCCTGATGACCGCGGTCGGAATTGACAGCTCAAAGACCACGTACACCTCTTGCAGGACCGGCAGGATCGCAACATCAGGGTTTTTTGTCCTTGACGCGATTCTGGGCTGGCATGCTGTTATGTATGACGGATCCTGGAGCCAGTGGGGCCAGATGTCCGCGAATGCGGCCAATGGCGGTCGACTGGCAGCGGATTCGCCGTGGAGGACGGACATCCCGTCGAGAAGCGGGCTGATTGCATACAATTACTCGTCCATCGGGCCCGCCTCATTTGTGGGGACAGGGTTAAATGATCTTACGAGCGGCGGGACCTACACCGGGGGCGGTACGGACAGATATTTCAGGATTCAGATTGACGGCAGCGGGACTCCCGATACGTTCAAATGGAGTAATGACGGCGGACTTACCTGGGTCGCATCGAATGTGGATATCACCGGAGCGGAGCAAACCCTGAGTGACGGCGTTACCGTCAGCTTTGGGGCCACGACCGGCCACACGGTGGATGATCTCTGGATTTTCACTGCTGGACCGAGAAAAGCCATTGAGCTGCTCACCCTCGACGGCAGCGCCTGCACCAGCAGGCTGAATCTGGACGGCACGATTACGAGCGATCCAGCCTCATGCACGGTAATTACCACCCCGCGCTCCCATGATCCAAGCGCGAACAAGGTCGAGGAAGAGGACGCAGCCTATTTCGGCGCTGGTAACGGC
>CAYPOT010000077.1:0-17494 GCA_964412455.1 uncultured Nitrospiraceae bacterium
CACCACATCTGATCAGCCTGCACCAGAGTGCAGAGTGTCATGCCTGGCATACCAATAGAAAAGGCCGGTCATGATCTGACCGGCCTTCTCGTTGATCGCACGCTGAACCATTAACGGAATACCGCGCCCTGGGCGGATCCGTGCTGTGTGGCGGCGTCATACGCCTTCGCGTCGTCGTCCAATCTCTTCATGCGTTCGTGGCACAAGACCCTGATCCTGCGGTCAAGTTCCGCGCAGGTGGGCGCAGGGGGAAGACCGGCCACCGCTCGGGACAGTTCCTCGGCAGCCTCCACGGCCATGTCGCGGTGCCCTTTCTCGTGCTCCACAAGGCTCTTCAGGTAGCTGTCCCATTTTGCCGCGAGCGATCGGGGGGCTTCGTCGGTCCGGACCCATTTGGGATAGCGAAAGGTTATATCGACAAAAACCTTGAAAGGCCCGGAGGCGCAGGTCTCCGGGGACCGGTCATGGTCGTAATCCCATTTCACGTGCCAGTTGGTCACGGAATCGTACGTTTTCCCGTCTTTCCATTTACAGCCGTGCCGGCACAACTCGCTTCGCAGCTCGTCTTCGCTGTTCCCTTTTATCTCGTAATATTCGTATGTTTCCTTGACCGCCGGGGTCTGGATCCTGCTTTGATCGTGGCGATAACTCTCCTTATCTACGCTCGCGATATCAAGCCCGCTGTCAGCCGCGAACACCGGCAGAACGGCAGTAAAAAACATAAGGAAAACAAGGATTTTTTTCATGGGCTCCGTAGGCCTCAATGTTACCCGGTCACCTCGACCGACACAGCATACTGATATATTACGACTCAACCTGTCCGATTTCAAGAGGGAAAAAAGGAACCAAAGGAAGTCGGGAAAGAAGTGAAGCACGATGCCCGCGGTCCTGCCCGCCTGCGTGCTGCGTTTCTTCGGACGGTGAGGTTGATGCCCCTGCCGGCCTACCACCGGTCCCGATGCACTCTCTCCGCGTTAAACCGGTCAGCCCTCCCGGGCTGTTCCGCCGGAAAGCCGATGGGGACGAGCGACAGCGGGATCACATGCTCAGGAAGGTTCAAGAGCTTCCGCATGCCCACCACCCGTTCCTCCAGGGGGTATATGCCGGTCCAGACCGCACCGAGGCCCATGGTCGTGGCCGCGAGCAGGAGGTTCTGTGTGGCAGCCGAGCAGTCCTGCACCCAGAACCCTTTGAATTTCTCCAGGGTCAGATCGCCGCAGATCAGAACGGCGACCGCCGCGTACTTCAACATGGCCGAGTAGGGATGGAATTTCGGAATGGCGTCGAGGATCGCCCGGTCCCTGATCACGATGAATTGCCATGCCTGCTCGTTCCCGGCCGACGGCGCGGCCATGGCGGCCTTCAGGAGGTCGGTGATCAACTCCTCCGGCACCGCCTTGTCGGTGTATTTCCTTATGCTCCGCCGGGTGAAGACCGCGTCAAGCGTGTCCATGATCCTGCTCCTTTCTTTTCGCGTACCACGCCACCATGTCGCGCACGGCATCGCGCAGGTCGAGGTACGCCGGGTCCCAGCCGAGCGCCGACCGCGCCCTGCCGTTGTCGAAGTGAACATCCCGGGAAATATAGGAAACGTAGGACGGCAGGTCAAGGGACTGGCCGAAGATCCCGGTGAACAGATCGAAGAACATGGCCGGAAGGCGCGCCAGGGCAGGGTGGACCGGTATGAGCCGGAACCGCTTGCGATTCGCTTCGGCGACGGCAGTGAATAATTCGAGCCAGGTGCGGCGTTCGCCGTCGGTGAGATTGATCGTCTGGTTTGCTGCGCCGGGAGCCGTGCCCGCAAGGAAGACGGCCCGGGCAAGGTCCTTCACGTGGATCAGCGGCATGAGGTTCGTTCCCGGGCCGATGAACGGCAGTCCGAGCGGCCCGAAACGCCTGATGGCGTCGACCAGTCTCCCGAGATACCGCGAGCCGGGGCCGTACACGACTCCGGGCCGCAGGATGACATGCTCAACGCCGCCGGGAGACTGACGAATGATCTCCTCGGCCTTCCGCTTATACTCCGTGTACTGGTCGCGAAGGACCTGCGCTGCCGGCGTGTCCTCGGTGGCCGGGATCGCCAGGGGAATGCCGGCCACCGAGAGGGAGCTGACGAACACCAGCCTTTTCACGCCCGACGTCTTCAGCGCGGCGACCATGCGCTCCACCAGGAGGATATTCAGCGATGCCTTTCCCGACGAGGTGTTCCTGACCTCGCCGATGTGGAAGACCGCGTCCATGCCCTGCATGGCGCCGACGACCGAATCGGCATCACGGAGGTTTCCCGGCACGACCGTTATGTCCTTTCCCTTCCAGGGCTCCTGGACCGCCAGCTTCCGCGACAGGAGCTTCACGGAATGGCCGTTCTCCAAAAGAAGATCGACGACATGACTGCCGATGAATCCCGTACCGCCGGTGACCAGCGCTTTCATGATTCCCTCCTGTTTCCCTTGATGCAGATTCAACAGCGTTCACCGCAGAGGACGCAGAGAAGATCCGGGATCATGCCTGCTTCAAAACAAAATTCGGTGTTTCTCAGCGTGCCGACTGCAGGCAGGATCGCAGGACCAGGACCAAAACCCTGCCCCGCCATTCTTCTTGCTTTCCTCTGCGCCCTCTGCGGTAAGAAATCCTGCCGTTCTTGCTAAGTGTTTTTTCAGAACAGGTAACGCTGGTCCGTTCACGATGCAATGGCAATTCCAGCCTCGGCGGATCACCTGATGTCAGTATATCAGATCTGGACTACACGGAAGACGCCGTCAGTGTGCAAGCTTATTGACCTCGGGAATGAGCCGCTGGTACTGTTCGTAGGGGATACGGGAATGCCAGTTGCCGGTAAGCATGCCGATGCCGATGACAAGATAGAACAGGACGATGAGGAGGATGGGATAGAGATAGGGTTTCAGGACCTGGACGTTCCTGCCGGCCTTGAGCTTCATGTCGAGGGCGCCCGGAGACGGGCAGCGGCTCACGCAGGTCATGCAGCCAAAGCACTCGCCGGACTTGACGACTTCCTTCTGCTCCACGTCGATGAGCGCCGGGCAGGCGTTCGTGCAGGCGTGGCAATGAATGCACTTCTCCTCTGTTCTGCGTATCTTGAGCGGGCTCCACCGGCTGATGATGCCGAGGAGTGCGCCGTAGGGACAGAGATAGCGGCACCAGACGTTCTTGTACAGCAGGGACAGGACTCCCAGGGCGACGAGGACCCAGAAGGTCAGCGTTGTCATGTCGGTGAAGAATTTGAGCATTTTGACGTCCGCCACAAGGTAGTAGTCGGACATGAAGAACATGGAGATCATCGTGCTGCCCATGGCGACGACGATCACCCAGAAGAACAGGGAGAGGATGACGTACTTGATGGAACGAAGGCCGATGTCGGTGTATTGCTCGATCCGGAAGTTTTTGCCGAAGAGCTTCTCTCCGGCCATCCACGCGTACTGAGAGGCGGTTCCAACCGGGCAGATCCACCCGCAGAAGCCTTTTTTGAGAAGCAGCGATACACCGATGATGGCGATGAACATGATGAGGCCCGAAGGATGGATAGGCTCCACGATGCCGGTCACCATGAAAAACTTGAAGGCCATGAGCGCGCCGATCGGAAGATAGGCGTCCACCGAAGGCGGCCGGGGGACAAAAGGCCTGCCGGGTTCCTCGAAGTGGAGCACGAACTGGTAGAATTCCCAGCCGGCATACAGGGTGACCAGCAGGAACGCGATCTGTACCGCATAGCGGACGGTGCGGATGGAATTACGGGGATAGTTCATGAAAAGAGTATAGCATCATGACCGGCGAACTTTTATGATTATCGTCATATTCGTCTTCACGATGATCGCCGCTGGGTGATGGCCGCCTCGAGTTGTTCCTGCGTGATGTCGCAGCCCTCGAAGACCACTTTCCCGTCGATCTCAACGGCAGGGAACTTCGGCAGGGACAACCTCTGCATCAGCCCGAACGACGTCTTCCTGACGACCTCGACGTCAAATCCGTATTTCTTCTTCAGCTCCGTGACCACGGAACCGATGTGGTCTCACCTTTTTCCCTGCGGATCGTTGAAGTAAAGCCTGATAAGCATGTTCATCCTCCTGTAAGGTCTTTTTGCATCGCGATATGCGGGATGGTCACTTCCGTAAAGACCTCCGATACCGCGGTATAGCCAAGCTTCTCGAAAAAACCGCGTGCCGTTACACGGCCATGAAGCGCCACCGTTCGGATGTTCCGGGCAAGGACGGCCTGTTCCGCCTGCTTCATAAGCCTGGTGCCGACTCCCCTGCCCCGGCAAGCCCCGTCGATGGCAAGCTGCCGCGCCTTCGCGACGTTCCCGGAAAAAGAGACCAGCACGCATCCGATCACCTGGGCCCGGTCATCCATGGCAACCAGATGGACCTGCTCGTCCTCTTCGCGCACATCCAGTTCGGAAAGATGGAGCCCCAGGGGCAACCGCAGGACCCTGTTCCGCAGATCTTTCTCCAATGCGTACTCAGGGTCGCGCGTGGATATCTGGCGATAGGTGATCATGGGGCCGTTTCCTGACCCGGACAAGCCGGAACAAAAACCTGGGGTCTTTCGTATTTTAGTTGAAAAAGCTGAACAAACCAGAAAACGAGAAAGGCTAAGATTCGTCCGCAGATTTCACAGATTTCGCAGATTAAAAAACGACCGTTCTGGACCGTGGTTAAAGACTAAATCTGCGTAATCTGCGTAATCTGTGGATAAGTTTTTCCTCCGAGCCTTTGTTTCTGTGACCATACCTTGCCTTTTCAACTTCATTACGAATGAACCAAAACCTGCCACAAAGACACGACCAAAAGCAGGCGCTTCTAAGCGATAGCACGAAAAGAGGTCTGAGTGTTTTTGTGGTTTGATAAACTCACAGATTTTCATGAAGTTCTTTGTGCCTTGGTGTCTTAGTGGCGACAGATTCCTTGCCATTTTGCGTAGAATTTGATTCTTCAGTAGCTAACGATCACGGGCAGGCTTCCGGTGCCGGCAACGTGATCAATCCTCGCGGAAGGCCTCTTCGCGTTTCTTGTACAGCGCGGGGATGCTCGCGGCGATGATGGCCAGCACGCCGAGGCCGAGCAGGGTCGCGCTGATCGGGCGGGTGATGAAGACCATCGGATCGCCCCGCGAGAGCAGCAAGGCGCGGCGCAGATATTCTTCCATCATGGGGCCGAGGATGAAGGCCAGCAGCATCGGCGCCGGCTCGCAGTCCAGCTTGGTGAAGACATATCCCAGCACGCCGAACAACGCCATAAGATAAATATCGAACTCGGCGTTCCTCAGGCTGAACACGCCGATGGCGCAAAATGCCAGGATGGAAGGGAACAAGTGCTGGTAGGGAACCATGACGATCCGCACCCACATCCCGATCATGGGCAGGTTGAGAATGACCAGGAAGAGGTTGCCGATCCACATGGAAACGATGATGCCCCAGAACAGCGCCGGCTGCTCGGTGATCACCGAAGGTCCCGGCTGGATGCCGTGGATGATCATGGCGCCGACCATGAGCGCCATCACCGGGTTGGACGGGATACCCAGGGTCAGCATGGGAATGAACGAGGTCTGGGCGCCCGCGTTATTTGCCGCTTCGGGGGCCGCGACGCCTTCGATGGCGCCCTTGCCGAATTCCGCAGAATGCTTCGAGACCTTCTTTTCAATGGAGTAGGCCGCGAAGGCGCCCAGGATGGACCCGCTCCCGGGAAGGATGCCGAGGGCCGAACCGATGGCAGTCCCGCGCAGGATCGGCGCCACCATGCGCTTCCAGTCCTCTTTGGTCGGCATGAGGTTGATGATCTTGGTCACTACCGGCGTGCGATCACCCTCGCGCTCCAGGTTGCGTATGATCTCCGCCAGTCCGAACATGCCCATGGCGACCACGACGAATCCGATGCCGTCGGCGAGTTGGGGCATCCCGAAGGTAAATCGTTGAGCGCCGGAATTGACGTCGGCGCCAACCAGCCCCAGGAGCAGGCCGAGCACGACCATGCCGACGGCGTGGAGCAATGACCCCTGGGCAAGCACCACCGAGGCAAGCAGGCCCAGCACCATGAGCGAAAAGTAGTCGGCCGGTCCGAACTTGAGCGCGAAATCAGCGAGCGGAGGCGCGAACAGGGCAAGCAGAAGGGTCGCGACCGTGCCGGCAAAAAAGGACCCGATGGCTGACGTTGCCAGGGCCACGCCGGCACGCCCCTGGCGCGCCATTTGATATCCGTCCAGCGTCGTGACCACCGAGGCAGCTTCGCCCGGCACATTGATCAGGATGGACGTCGTGGAACCGCCGTACTGGGACCCATAGTAAATACCGGCCAGCATGATAAGGGCGGAGACCGGCGGCAGGGTGAACGTAATGGGAAGCAGCATGGCGATGGTCGCGGTCGGTCCGAGCCCGGGCAGCACCCCGATGAGGGTGCCGAGAAAAACGCCCGCCAGGCAGTACAACAGATTGCCCGGAGTGAATGCGGTCGAAAGTCCTAAACCGAGGTTTGCGAGAAGTTCCATAAGTCCCCTGAACCTATAAACGGCAGTTGAAACCACTGATGAACACGGTTTGAACCAAAAAACATGAAGTTTGTCGAAAAACGACACATCGTCAGGGTGACATAATTACGCGGAGAAGTCTGGATTTACTATCCGCTGTTATCCGACGTTATCAGATTTTATCCGCGTCCAAATGTTTTTAAGATTATCCGTTACCTGCCGAACCACGACCCCAGTATCGGCAACGGTACTCCCAAACCCTTCAGAAACACCAATACACAGAACACCGTGAGCCCCGCGGCCACAGCGAGAGAATACTTCCAGCGGAACCGACTGCTGGCATAAGAACTGATGATCACCAGCAGCGGCAGCGCGATGACAAGACCGGCGCCCCGGACGATAAGGCCGAACAGGACCGTCGACGCGGTCACCAGCAGGAGTCCCTTGAACGCGTACCTGCCGACGGGGGTGCCCGGCTTGAGGAACGAGCGTACGAGGGAAATGATCCCTATCAGGATAAGCAGTCCGCTGAGGACCATGGGGAAATAGGCGGGACCCATCTTGAGGGCCGTGCCCATGCCGTAGTCTCGGGCAATGATGATCGCAGCCGTTCCAAAAAAGATATAGATAATGCCGGTCCAAAAATCCTTTGGATTGCTGTTGGGGGAGGTCAATGTATTCTCCAGCGGATCGGATCAACTCGTTCTGCGTTCAGATGATGCAGGGATCCGCTTTCGTACGCACAAGCGGGGTAGTAAAAAGCAGGGGCCGGAAGCGACTCCCGGCCCCTGCTGCGGCAGCAAGTGAATCCCCGATCAGTCGGCGTAGACGCCGGCCTTCTTGATGATCGGGGCCCATTTTCCAATTTCAGACTTGAGGTGCTTGCGCAATGCCTCAGGGGTGGCATTCTCTTTCGAGGCGGGTTCGGTCCCCAGGTCGTCAAAACGCTTCCTCAGCACAGGATCGGCCAACGCTTCCTGCAGGGCCTTGGCGAGGGTGTCGATGACCGCCTTCGGCGTGCCCTTCGGCACATACAGGCCCTGCCACACGGAAACCTCAAATCCCGGCAGGCCGGCTTCCTGCATCGTCGGCACGTCGGGCAGCGCGGACACCCGTGTGCTCGTCGTCACCCCGTAGACCTTGATCTTGCCGGCCTTGATCTGGCTGATGGTGTTGGAGGTCTGGTCGCACATGAAGTCCACCTGGCCGCCGAGAAGATCGTTCATTGCCGGGCCCGTGCCTTTATAGGGAATGGTGGTGAACTCCGTCTCGATCGCGGTCATAAAGAGCATGCCGCACAAGTGCGAGGCGGCGCCCAGTCCGGCGTTGGCCAGATTGACCTTCTCCTTGTTGGCCTTGACGTACGCGATCAGTTCCTTGAGGTCCTTGGCCGGAAAGTCCTTCCGCGCGACCAGCGTCATCGCCACATCGCCGATCAGGCCGATGGGCTCAAAATCATTGAGGGTATCATAGGGCAGCTTGCGATAGAGGGAGGGCGCGGTGGAAAAACCGATATGGTGGAAAAAGACCGTGTACCCGTCGGGAGGGGAACCGGCCACCCGCGCGGCGGCGATCGTGCCTCCGGCGCCGGCCACGTTCTCGACGATCATCTGGGTCTTGAGCGCCGCGCCCATCGACTGACCGAGCAAACGTGCGGACGTGTCCGTCGGACCGCCCGCGGAGAACGGCACGACGATGGTGATCACTTTTGAAGGGTACTGTTCCGCATTCGCCAGCGACACCCCGAAAAACGCAAAACAAAGCAGCACTCGTACGATCTTGTCGATCATGGTCCACCTCCAGCAGATTCGGATTTAGCTACGTGGTTCCTCACAAAGATGAAAAAGGATATCATGTGAACAGAGAATTATCAAGACAAAAACCGCCCCTTATTACCAGAGAAAACACCAAATAAACTACCCCGCCGCAAGCAGCGGGGTATTGAGAACCTTATCAAACCTATTACGCCGCAAGCGGCGGGGAATTCAACCCAGAGTAACGATTGAAAAAAACCTTGACTTTATATTGTTCAGGGTATATAAGTTCATAAGTATCTACTAATATACTCTAAGGTGTGAACGTGAAACTTGAAGCAGACGCATTTAAGGTTTTATCAGTAGAAACAAGAATTAAAATTATTGAACTTCTCAAAGCAGGATCATTGTCCGTTAATACAATGGCCAATGCATTGGAGGTTACCCAATCTGCCGTTTCACAGCATCTTCGAGTATTAAAACAGGCTGGTTTGGTTACCGATGAGAGGAAAGGATATCATATTTTTTATTCACTGAATATAGCCAGTCTCGACAAATACCAGCAGGAGCTAGTAAAAATCTGCAACTGTGGCTGTGAGCTCAGCAAGGGGAAACAGCTCTCGGAGCCAAAAGAAGTTTTACTTAAATTTAAAAAACGGCTAGAAAGTGAGTTGAAACAGGTTGAAAAGAAGATTGCAAAACTGGAAAAAGAAAAATAGTGTTTTTTTTGCGAATTAATATAAGTATATACTAATATACTAAGGAGGACGGAGGCAATGTGTCAGGGGAGCGAATTGATCCGTTTTAAAAGCAAGTGCATTTGTGAAACCTTGATTGACGACAGGCTTCTGAGTAAAAAAGACCTTCTTGCGCGATTAAATGAGTATAAAAAAGACCTGGCGTCCGAACTCAACGTCGTCAACAATAAACTGGAATCAACGGCTATCGCCGCGGAAGGAGGTGACTGATTATGGCAGACTCTACAGAGAAGAGCGCAGCCGCCGATAAGGTTGAGAAGGAAACCAAGGCATCAAGCTGCGGCTGTGGTTGCGGGTGCGTTCCTCCCATGAAGGAGAAGAAGTAGGCGGTAAAATTTCGTGGGGAGATGAAATCCTCCCCACGAAATTCTACAGGAGGATGATGAAATGGACAGATTATTGTTGACTGTAACTACGTGGGTGCATCTTTTATCGGCAGTTGTCTGGATTGGAGGAATTTTTTTTATTTTGTATGTTGCCCTCCCGGTTGCGGGGAAAATTCTTGACCAACCGGGTAAAATTATGGGGCCTCTGAGCAAACGTTTTGTTCCTCTGGCAAATTTCAGCATTGTTCTGATCATCTCAAGCGGCATCTTCATGAGTATCGCTTCGCATGATTTTGCCTGTCCCAACGGATTTTCCGGCCCGCGGGCGCAGTCGCTTGTTGTAAAGATACTGCTCGTAGTAATAATGACAAGCATTCATTTTTACCGGGGATTGATCCTGACTCCGGGGATAGCACGGTTGTCGTCGGAAGGAGGCCATCCTGAAAAAGTTCAGAAGCTACAAACATTATCCCTGAATCTGGTGAAGATCAACTTTCTTCTGGGCATAATGGTGCTCTTATTAACCGGGATGCTTTATGTTTACAGGGCCTGAATCTTCCGTTAAAATCGTTTTTCTCAAAATATTCTCGGGCCGAGATCAGAATTCATATCTCATCTGCGTATAAACATTATCGTCCTTCGCGAATTGTCCAAACAGACTCCATGTCTTGCCTCCGCCGAAGACATTTCCTCCCACTGCAATCCAGATGGAGTCTGTGATGTTATACTTCACCTCGGGATTCAGCAGATAATCTCCATCCGATAGACCGTATAGCGCAAAGAAAGAGAGCCTCAGGGTCTGATGGATCAGGAACTGCGTAATCCGGATGGAGGCAAGCTGGTGAAGCCGCTTTTCCTTTGGAAAACCGAGCGGCAGATTTTGAACGTACGCGGAGTAATCATCCATGTATTCGCCGTAATACTGTATCCCGACGGTAAAGTCCTCCCAATACTGCCTCTGATGTCCGATCAAATATCGCGCATGAGAATTGGGGATCATCGGGTCCATACCTTGCGGGTCCTTCCGTGAATCGTAGTAGCCTGTTTCAAAGCTCAGAACTCCGTCCAATGCCCTGCCCTGAATGCTCGCGCCGTATACTGAAAGCTCCGGGTAGAACAACGTCAGCTTGGTCGGTAGCACGGGATTATCCGGCATCATCGATGGTTGCCGCGAGAATCCGTGATAGTAATAAAGTGATGTATCGAATCCAGCCACGTCGCGGTATACGCGCAAAGCCGTCTCTGTCTTTCTTAAGTCTCTGTACGGATCTTGTACTTCCCTGTTTGTGATCCCTGGCATGGGGTCATACATCCAAAACCTGTTCGGATCAGGATAATTGTTCGGCTCGAAATACGGAATGGCAATGAACTCAATTGAGACAAATCCCGGGAACAGACCGACCTTCGCGCCGTCAACGCCTTTTTTCAGATATTCCATAGGTCTGCCTGAGAAAAAGGCCTCATAATCCTTGGGGAAGACATCATTGATGAACAGTAGGTCGCCGACGCCCCAGGTGACGACCTGGCGACCCACGCGTGCATCCCATTTATCCGATGTGTAGTCGGCATAGCCTTCACGTAGTTCAATAATGGAATGTTTGTCAATGTTGTCGTGAAAAGCGTCGCCCTTTAAGAACAAACGGAAAGAATCTGCAGTGGCTTCAAACTTCAACTGAGCGCGTTCCTCGGACCACTTGAAATCCTTCCCGTCAGGATTGTCCTCTGCCGTGTTCAGCGAATAGTTGCCCTGAATAAACCCATGAAGAGAGGCGTCTGCTGCGAACACCGACGAGGAAGTTACTAAGCAGGGGACAGATAAGAGACAGATAATAAGCAGCTTCACCCAGCCAGTCATCCGATAGTTGTCCCCTGCAGTCCGTACCTTGCTCATTCAATCCACCTCTTCGGAGGCTGCTTGAGATACCGCTCGGTGAACAGACTGTCCTCTATGCCGACATTATAATCCGCCTTGAGATACGACACTTCGGTCATGTGTCCGCTCAGCAGGTTTTTCATCGAGCGTTTGGTGATCGTGGGATGGCCCTTTACGTCCTTCATCTCGTCTGCGCTGAAGACCTTATACAACTCGCCCTTCTTGTCGTAATACTCTTCCTTAACAGGCAAAAAGGTAGTTTTGTCGATCCATGAGAGTTTGTAGCTGTACTCCATCTCCGCTGCCTTGGGTGTGCTCTTGACGACCGTGCAGTCACGAGCTCCGATCTTCTCTTCTTTCACGACAGCATGGGTATCGTCCTCCAGGTTCCTGCCGGAAATGTCCTCGTAGGTGAAATCGGAACCCACGAAGCTTGACCGTTTGTCCTGCGCCGCGATCCGCCTGACCATGTTGATCGCGGGGACGAAGAGCCACCGGTCGGCGTCCTTGCCCGGATACTTGTAGACCATGAACGTCATGTTCCGCACGTCCGCAGGCTGAAAGAAATGCATAAAATATTTCTGCTCGCCGCCGGACTCGCCGTAGTTCTTCCTGAGCATCGTCATTTCGCGAACGCGCTCCTGGCCGCTTTTGCTGATAAGCTTCATCATGACCCTGGCCTTGAGGTCGGCGCCTGCATACAGGAATGACGCTTGGGATTTTTTCATGATCTCGTCCGCGGTCATGGCGTGTACATGACCTGAAGCCATAAAGAGTGCAATCAGCACTGCCGTCAGTATGAATATTCTTTTCATCGCACTTCCCCCTTGAATAGCCAGCCCTGCGTCAATGTAATGAGGGCTGGAAGATAGAGTATCGTCATAAACGCGCTCAGCAACATCATGCTTACGATGAACGCGCCCACAGTGATGTACGGAGTAAGTGGTGCAAACAGCATGACCGCAAAGGCGGCTGCAAACAGGATCGCATTCCGCATGATGCCCTTGCCTGGCCGCGCGGCGGTCCACTGCAGAGCGTCGGCCAACGATTCACCGGGCGTTTCCTTCATATGCTGCCGCAGCCTGCTGACAAAATGGATGGCGAAATCCACGGCCATACCGAGAGAGAGGCAACTCATGACCGAGATAGGCATATCGAAATCCTTGCCAATGAACCCGACGACTCCGTATATAAGAAGGATCGTGAACAGGAGCGGGATGTAGCCGATCATCGCCCATTTGATGGAGCGGAAGTCGTAGGCGAGGATCGCGAACACAGCGATCAGGGCCAGTATCAGCCCTTTCACCATGTCCCAGAGGACTTCGTGGTTCCAGACCAGGTTGAAGTACGCGATGCCGGCCGGCTTGAACTCCATGGGTGTCTTATTCTCCTTCCGGTATTCGTCAACCGCCGCGATGACCGATTCCATCGCCTTTGCGTCCCATGTCTTGAGCTGCACCCAGATATTGGCTTTGCGGAAAGGATAATCCACAACGTTGTCAAGGTCGGACGGCTTTGCCGACATTGCGAAGAGGAACAAATACTGGCCGATCATCTCTTTGTTCTCGGGGACCGCGTCATACTTCGGATTGTCGTTATGCAGCACGCGATTGATCCGCTTCACGTAATCCACGACAGAAGTCGTCTTGCCCACAACCGGGAGTTTTTCCAGGCGGCGCTGAAGTCCTTCGATGTAACGCATGGCTTCCGGTGTTTTAATATAATCGTCCTTGTCGGATACCGCCACGATGTAACCAAGTGACGTGCCGCCCAGGGCCTTGTTCATGACCGTGTCGGCGACGCGCACTTCGCTGCCTTTCTTGAACCATTCCACGAGATTATTGTTCACGACCGTCTTTGATATGCCGATGATGGCCACGACCACCAGTACAACGCCGACAAGGACCGTCGTAGCGGGTTTCCGGATGCCGAGCCCGGCAAGTTTCCTGAGAAACGACGAGCCGCCCGCCTCACTGTCTTCCGATCGTGATATCTTCTCGATCTTTTCTTCATTTACGAACATGAACATCGCCGGGATGAAGCTGAAGCTCAGGACCCGCAGGACGATCGTGCCGAACGCCACGAGCCCGCCGAAGACCTGGACGGGGATGATGTTCATGAACAACAGCACGCCGAAGCCCGCTGCCGTTGCCAATGCCGTATTGCGAACCGGACGGCTAACCGCTTGCATAGTCGCAATGATCGCTGCCCGCTTGTCTTTTTTCTCGCGGAAACGAAAATAGAACTCGTTGAAGATGTGCATGCTGTCCGTTGCGATAGCCATGAGGAACACGGGCGCCATGGAACTCATGATGTGGATGGGAAAGCCGAGCCCGATGAGAAGTCCCATGCTCCAGACAATGCTGATCATGGCGTCCATCATGAGCGTCATGGAGAGGAACAGGTCCTTGAACATGAGGAACCTGACCAGCAGCATTACCATCCCGGCTATGGGCGCGAACACCGCCATGAGCTTGAACATGTCCGCGCCGAAGGTGTCCCGCGCAACCGGGTCGCCGGCAACGTAATACTTCTCGTCGCCTTTTTCCGTCTTGATGATCTCCCTGATCTTGTCGGCAATTTCTTTTCCGTTCCCGCCTTTTTCGAGAGGAACATAGATCGCCGTGGTCTTGCCGTCTTTTGAGATGATGCGGTCGATGAACAGCGGGTTTTCAAAGAGCGCCTTGCGCATGACGGCCATCTCTTTGTCCGTCTTCGGCACCGTGGTCATGAGAGGGCGCACATTCAGCGTCTCGTTCTCGACGGTCACGTTGTCGATGGTCGTGAAGCTCGACACGTCTCGGGCCGCAACTCCTTTGATCTTCAGGATCTCGTCGGTGATCCGCTGTATCTTTCCGAGCGTGTCGGAATTCAATATCCCCTTCTCGTTCTGGATTCCGAGGACGATCATGTCTTCATAGAGGCTGAAGGTTTTCTCAACTTCGTCGTTTCCGACCCGGACGTCCGACGTGGGCGGCAGCATGTTCTTGGGATTGGTGTCCGTCCTCACCTTCGGAAACTGGGTGAGGAAAAGGAGCGTGAGAATGATCGACAGAGCGACAATAAGCTTCGGGTGGTCAACCGAGAACTCGACCAGAGAAAATTTTTTCATGCGCGCCTCCTGCAATTTGAATATAAGAATAACGATATTTGCATATATACGCTCTAGAAACATCCCCGGAGTCTAAACTGCGGGGATGAAAACACTAAAACGTTAGGTTCATATCAGCCGGTATGACTGTTTCTTTGTAGTACTTCGCCGGATCAGCGACGCTGACACCGTCGATCAACTGTTTCGGAGAAATATTGAACAGCGCAACGTTCAAGGGGCAGGCAAGGACAGTCCCGCCTTCGGCAATCAGCATGAAGAACATGTCTTCCACGCTCGGCAGGTTCATTTCATCCATCTTCTTCATCACGGCCTCACCCTCTTCCTTCGGCTGGTCAGGCAGGCATTTGAGGTCCTTCACCTTTTCCTTGTGGACAGCGTTAATGCCACGCGAACCGAAGAACATCGTCACCTTGGAGCCTTCGCGCAGAAGGCTCAGCGCGGTCATAAGCGCGTTATAGACCTGACACAGTTCCTCGTGAAAGCACATGATCGATACATTCTTGACTATCTTTGTCATCGAATTCATCTCCCTTCCCTGGCGGTTCTTGCCCTTGGCCTCCTCTCCATCATGCCGGCAAGGGCTTCCTGCATGACAACGCAGGCGTGGGCGATCCTTTCGTCGGCAACGCTGTAGTAGACGTTCGTGCCGGCCCTTCTCGTTTTAAGTACGTTTTTCACCCGCATGAAGTTCAACATCAGCGACGTGTGGGCCTTCGCGATGCCGATTTTTTTCTGAATCTCGGTTACGGTCAGTTCACCGTCCCTCAGGAGGTCCAGGATCTGGACCCGTTTCGGGTTCGTAAAAGTCTTGCAGAATTCAGCATGTAATTCGTAGAATGCTTCTTTCTTCATGGTAGCTGGCTCAACCCCCTTCTCATCTTCCACAAGAAGTATCTTTCAAACCCGACCTTCATCCACTTCACCCAGACCGCTTTTTTCATATAAGAGCTTTGCCTCGGCGGCAGGACCGGGTATGCCTGCATGAAGGCCGCCGTATTCCCCATGTCCATGAGGCAAATGACGCCGAGTTCGTCCGCAGCCGGTGGTGTTTTGCCGGTCACATCGGAAGCAATCGTCGCGGCGGCTGTTTTCGCCATCTTCACGGTCATGAATCCCGTTTTCGGCACGCCCGTGGGCACCGGCGTCACCTCAGGCGGCGCGATGGCTATGGCGACACCGATGGCGAAGATGTTTTTATGTTTCGTATGCCGGTAATTCTTGTCCACCTGGATGAATCCGCGCGGATTTCCGAGAGGCGCAACAGCGGGAACACCCTTGAAAGGCGGCGCGATCATGGCAAGCTTGAAGGGTATTTTGTTCCCATCCTTAAGCCTGATCTCTCCGGGCGCTACTTCATGAATGGCCTGGCTCACGAGCGGCTTGATGTCCCTTTCGGCGAACTCATGTTCCATGAACGTCTTCGAGTTGCCGAGCCCGCCCACGCCCATGTGTCCGAGATACGGTTCGGAGGTGAGATAGAGGATCGGTACTTTGTGCCGTATCTTGCGGCGGCGAAGCTCGTTATCCATTTCGAATGCCAGCTCATAGGACGGACCGAAGCAGCTCACCATCTGTGATGAGCCGAGGACGATGGGGCCGGGATTTTCCAGAACTTGTTTCCAGGCTTCTCCGGCCTTGAGCGCGTGGTCGAGCGTGAACGTGCAGGCGGTATATCCTTTGTCCGGTCCCAGGCCGGGTATCTCGTCAAAAGCGAGCTGCGGTCCCGTTGATACGACGAGAAAATCATAGGCTAGCTCTTTCCCTTTTGACGTGATCACCTTCGATGAGTCAGCATCAACCTGCCTTGCGGCATCATGGACAAACTCAAGGCCTTTCGGCTTCAAAATATCACTCACCTTGAGCGTGATGTCCTCCGGCTTCCGCCAGCCCATGATGAGCCATGGCAGGGACGGCAGGAACACGAACCGGTCATCATCGCTCACCACGATCACGTCTGCCTTCTTGCCGAGCAGCCGTTTAAGTTCAAGGGCCGCCGTCAATCCCCCGAACGATCCCCCTAAAACAATTATCTTCGGCATAGCATCCTCCCCCTTGGTTCAGAGGACAGATGTCAGATTACAGATAACAGACTAAAACCAATAAGTATTCTTGTGTTTGTTGTCGATATCTGTCGTCTGTTGTCTGTCCTCTGTTGTCTGTCGTCTGTCTTCAAAACATTCCAGTTACCTTCTTGCCGCTGGTTATAATGTCCGTCAACTTGTCGAAGTCGATAATTTTGACCCGTTCATCCATCTCGGCATCCTTGAGTCCCCGGAGCCTTTTGTCGTCATCCAGGACATACACCGCTCCAGAAACGGCCCCCAGCCGCTCTTTCTGGGCAAAATAGACGCCGTTCTGCAGCAGGACAAGATCTGCCCCGCTTTCCTTCGCAAGGGTCAATCCGAGTGCTCCATCGGTCGTGTCCGGCGCGCTTTTTATCATCACGAGCATGACAGCCTCCTTTTCAGAACAGCATTGTTGTTTTTGCTTCTTTCAGCAGTCCGGCGATCTCTTTACTGCCGACCGTCTTTACGTTTTCAACAAGGTCATTCGACGCGACGCGCTGCGCTTTGAGTGAAGCAACGTCGGCATAGACCGCCACGCCCATTTCCAGGCAATCCTTAAGGGTGTCTTCGAGATTGGTAAAGCCGGTCCCGGTGTCGTCCTGCCCCTTCTTCGCGAGCAGCACCCCGCCATCCACCAGGATCAGGTCAACGCTCATTTCGAACGACACCGCGCCGAGGGCGTGGCGCACGGCCTCAGCCGCATTGATATCGCCGTAGGGCGATCGTTTCAGTATCATTGCAATGGCTGCCATTTCATCCTCCTTGTGTTTTAACACGTAATGTCAAAACTTTCACCGCAGAGGACGCGGAGGACGCAGAGAACTTTTTGGATTACAATACATTAAACTCCTTCTCTGCTCCCTCCCCCTCGGTGACCTCTCAAAATCTTCTTTTTTAAATCTAAAGCTTTGCCTAATGCCCGTTGAAGTTCGTTTAACCTGAATATGTTCCGAATGTAACCAGTTTTCTTTTACTTACTCTGTTTTTATTTCAAGAGCTGCATTTCTCTGCGACTTCTGCGATCTCTGCGGTAAAATATCCTTCTTTTTTTCATAGAACTTTTGACAGTACCTTTTAACAGGCTGTTGAAAAAGTGTTTTAAGTGGTTCGACAGGCTCACCACGAACG
>CAYPOT010000078.1:0-17169 GCA_964412455.1 uncultured Nitrospiraceae bacterium
CATTCGTGTCATTCGTGGTAAACAGGTTTTCTGATGCTTATAATATTAAACGGCGAAAAGAAGGACGTTCCCGACGGCATCACGGTCATCGGCCTGCTGGAACACCTGAACATCCAGCACCAGCGGGTGGCGGTGGAGCGGAACGAGGAGATCGTTAAGAAATCAGTTTATGCAGAAACCGTTCTCAATGAGGGCGACGCTCTGGAAGTGGTGAGTTTCATGGGAGGGGGCGATTCGAGTGCGGAATGCGGAGTGCGGAATAGAAATCGCAAAGCGTGAAACCGAAAAGAAGGAGACGATCCATGGAAAAGGAGCCGTTCCTGAAGCATTGGTCGAAGCTGCGGCCGAACCAGAAGCTGAGCCCCAAACCGGTGCGGTATACCCACGAGGGCAGCACCTACGCCGAGGACGGGGTCAGGATCACCGGCAGTAAGGCCTTTGTGGACAGCGTGCTGTCGCGGCTGAAGGATCTGCTTCAGTACGAGGGCGAAGAGACGCGGCTTCAGGTGGTCTACAAGAAAAGCATGGACCGTGAGTGCGGAAAGACGCTCACTTCCTACAACTGCTATATACAGGTTCATGCGCGGGGCGGAGTACCCGCGAAGAAGAAGGTGAAGAAGAAAAAACCGACACGGTGACACGGTGACGGGGAGACAAGGGGAAGAGGAACAAGGCAACATTAAGGCTTTTACCGCGAAGGCGCGAGGGAAGATCGGGTATTGACATAATGTAGGGGCAACCCTATGTGGTTGCCCTGATGCGGGCGGCCACGCAGGGCCGCCCCTACAACATCCTCCGTGTCCATCTGTGGCAAAATACAGTTAGTCTGTTGTTAGGAGGTTTGAAAAAATGTCCAACGATAATCTTGTGATAGCAGGCATCGAATTCAAATCCCGGCTCTGGGTGGGCACGGGGAAGTACAAGGACTTTGACGAGACGCGGCGTGCCATCGAGGCGTCGGGCACGGACGTGGTGACGGTCTCGGTGCGTCGCGTGAACATCATCGACAAGTCCAAGGAGAACCTGCTGGACTACATCGACCCGAAGAAATACAAGATCCTGCCCAATACGGCTGGATGCTATACGGCAAAGGACGCCATCCGGACGGCCATGCTGGCGGCCGAAGCGGGCATTACGAAACTCGTAAAGCTCGAGGTGATCGGAGACGAGAAGACGCTCTTTCCGGACAACGAGGCCACGCTTGAGGCCGCGAAGGTGCTGCTCAAGGAAGGGCTCATCGTTCTGCCGTATATGAGCGACGACCCCATCATGGCGAGGAAGCTGGTGGATATCGGCTGCCCGGCGGTGATGCCGCTGGCGGCGCCCATAGGCTCGGGGCTCGGCATCAGAAACCCCTACAACATCAGGATCATCATGGAAACCGTGAAGGTGCCGGTCATCGTGGACGCGGGCGTGGGCACGGCATCGGACGTTGCCATCGCCATGGAGCTGGGCTGCGACGCCGTGCTGCTGAATACGGCGATCTCGGCTGCCAGGGACCCCATCAAAATGGCCGAGGCCATGAAACACGGCGTTATCGCCGGCCGGCTCGCCTACAAGGCGGGCAGGATGCCGAAGAAGCTCTATGCAACGGCCAGCAGCCCGATCGAGGGAATGATCGGGGGGTAAGGATTTATGTTGTAGGGGCGGCCCTGCGTGGCCGCCCGCATCAGGGCAACCACGCAGGGTTGCCCCTACAATTGACGGATCCGGGCTTCCTGAGGTGAAAAGGAGTTCGTAATGGCTGTTGATTTCCGTTTATATTTGATCACCGACCGCAAGGTCTCGACGAAGCCGCTGCCCGAAGCGGTCCGGCTGGCGCTCGAGGGCGGCGTCCGGGCGGTTCAGCTAAGGGAAAAGGACCTGCCCATCCGGGAGTTGCTCTCCCTTGCCCACGAACTCAGGTCCATTACCCGCGAGTTCGGGGCAAAGCTGTTCATCAACGACCGGGTGGACGTGGCAGTGTCGGTGGATGCTGATGGAGTGCATCTCGGGGCCCGGAGCATGCCCCCGGAAGGCGCCCGAAAGGTGGTTGGCAAGGGCATGCTTATCGGGGTATCGACCCATGACCTGGAGGAGGCAAAGGCAGCCGAGGCGGGAGGGGCTGACTTTATCACCTTCGGACCGGTTTTCGAGACGCCTTCAAAGGTGGAATATGGGCCTCCAGTGGGATTGGAAGCCATAAAACAACTCGTATATGAAGTAAAAGTACCTGTATTTGCTATTGGCGGCATACACGGTGGGAATATACAGCAAGTAATTCTGTCCGGCGTAGCAGGAGTGGCAGTGATATCCGCGATATTTTCTTCTTCCGACATCAAGACGGCCGCGAGCAAGTTCGCTCAGGCGGAAAAGATCATAGAAAAGTTCCGGTGCAACGATTGCGCTCCCTGATAAGTCATATTTCCCGGGAGCCAGAGAGGCGAGGTAGGTCATGAACCAGATCATCGAGGCGAGAAAAGGCAATATCACTCCCGAAATGGAGGCGGTGGCGCGGGCTGAACGCGTGAGCGTCGAACACGTCCGCGATGGCATCGCGAGCGGTACCATCGTCATCACCCGGAACAACCGGCACATGAGCATCACGCCCCTCGGCATCGGCAAGGGCCTCCGGACCAAGATCAACGCCAATATCGGCACCTCCAAGGACCGCATGTCCATCGAGGACGAGATCGAGAAGCTCAAGGCCGCCGTTTCCGCCGGAGCCGACGCGGTAATGGACCTCTCGACGGGCGGGCCGATCGTCGGGATCCGGAAGGAGATCCTGCGGCAGTCCACCGTCGCCATCGGCACGGTGCCTATCTATCAGGCGGCGGTCGAGACCGTTGAGCAGGGCAAGTCCATCGTCCAGATGGACCCAGATCTACTTTTTCGCGTCATCGAGCAGCAGTGCGCCGAGGGCGTGGACTTCATCACCGTGCACTGCGGAGTGACGCGCGAGAGCGTGGAGCGGCTCAGGAAACAGGGCAGGATCATGGACGTGGTGAGCCGCGGCGGCGCGTTCCACCTGGAGTGGATCATCGTGAATGATGCCGAGAACCCGCTGTACGCCCAGTAT
This sequence comes from uncultured Nitrospiraceae bacterium, assembly GCA_964412455.1. Taxonomy (GTDB): domain Bacteria; phylum Nitrospirota; class UBA9217; order UBA9217; family UBA9217; genus JAAXXJ01. The sequence continues at coordinate 3,059 of CAYPOT010000078.1, forward strand.
GACCGGCTTGTCGAGATATCGAAGAAGTATGACGTGACCCTGTCGCTCGGCGACGGTATGCGTCCGGGCTGCCTTGCCGATGCCACGGACCGTGCGCAGATCCAGGAGCTTATCACCCTGGGAGAGCTTCGCGACCATGCCCATGAAGCCGGCGTGCAGGTGATGATCGAGGGGCCGGGACACGTTCCGATCAATCAGGTGGAGACGAACATCAGGATCCAGAAAGAGCTCTGCAAGGGCGCGCCGTTCTACGTGCTCGGGCCGCTGGTGACCGATGTCGCGCCCGGCTACGACCACATCACCTCGGCAATCGGCGGCGCCATCGCGGGCGCCGCGGGCGCGGACTTCCTGTGCTACGTCACGCCGTCGGAGCACCTGCGCCTGCCGGACCTTGAGGACGTGCGCGAAGGCGTCATTGCCTCGCGCATCGCGGCCCACGCCGCCGATATCGCCAAAGGCGTCCCGGGAGCCATGGAATGGGACAAGGAAATGGCGCGGCGGAGGAAAGCGCTCGACTGGAAGGGCCAGATCGAGCTGTCCATCAATCCCGAGCGGGCGAGGAAACTGCGCGAGTCCAGCCTGCCGAAGGAATCCGACGTCTGCAGCATGTGCGGCGAGTTCTGCTCCATGAAGGGCGTGTCGAAGTACCTCAAAAAGACAGGGGCAGGGGTCAAGGGTCAGGGGTCAGAAACCACAAAAAAGTAGGGGTCAGGGGGAATAGTTCAGTGCGGAATGCGGAATACACTCAGGGTCAAGGGGCAAGGGTCATGGGTCAAGGAAGAACGATGAAAAAAATAGTGAGGTTGTTGATCGCGGGACTCATTCTGCTCGTCGGGATCAATGTCTATGCCGCTGATCCGTCGATCGTGCTCTCCCCGAAGAAGGTCGGGCCCGGGGATATCATGACCGTTACGGTGAAGAACGCCGCCGGACCTGTGGAGGGCTCATTCAACGGGAAACACCTCCACTTCAATCCCGCGAAGAACAGCTTCAAGGCCGTCGTCGGCATCGACCTCAAAAATGATCCGGGGACCTATCCGCTGGCGCTGACCGTGGACGGGAAGTCGCTCACCCGCGACGTGGTGATCTCTAAGAAGAAGTATCCCTTGCAGAGACTTACGCTGGACGAGGACATGGTGGTCCTCTCTCCGGAGAACGAGGCCCGGACGGACCGGGAGCAGATCAGGATGGCGGCCATCTGGCCTTTCGATTCCCAGCGCGTCTGGAGCGGAAGTTTTATCGACCCGCTGCCGGGGAAAGAGCTGGGCACGCCCTTCGGCGTGCGCAGGATCATCAACAACATCCCGAAGAATCCGCACTCAGGGGTGGACATCACTGCCGACGAGGGCGAGCCGGTCAGGGCGCCGAACGACGGGGTCGCCATCCTCGTGGACGATCTGTTCTACTCGGGGAACAGCGTCGTGCTGGACCACGGCCAGGGTATCTACACCATGTTCTTCCATCTTTCGAAGTTCACGGTCAAGTACGGCCAGGCAGTCCGGAAGGGTGATGTGATCGCACTCGTGGGGTCGACCGGCAGGTCCACGGGCGCGCATCTGCACTGGGGCGTGCGCGTGCAGGGGGCGAAGGTGGATCCGCTGGCGCTGATAAAGCTCAAGCTGGAATAGTTTTCACCGCAGAGATCGCAGAGCTCGCGGAGAAAAAATTTAAGCAACGGTTTTATAATTCATATCTAATCTCTGCGTTCTCAGCGCTCTCTGTGGTAAATAGGTGTTTACTTGTCTTTAAGTCATTTGTCTTATTCACGACAATTCTTGACGAAATGATAAAAAAAATCCTTTCCATCGCCGGCTCCGACCCATCAGGGGGCGCGGGCATCCAGATAGACCTCAAAACCTTCCAGGTCCTCGGCGCCCACGGCATGGCGGTCCCGGCCGCGCTGACGGCGCAGAACAGCAGGGGGGTCACGGCGACCTATCCGGTTCCTTCCCGGGAGATGACCCGGCAGATCAAGACCCTTCTCTCCGACATCAAGCCCGATGCCGTAAAGACCGGGATGCTGCTTACGCGGCAGACGGTAAACGCGGTGGCAATAGCAGTACGAAAAAACCGGATCAGGAACCTTGTCATCGACCCGGTGATGCGCTCCAGTTCGGGAAAGGTGCTGCTCAAGCAAGACGCGGTACGCGCGCTCAAAAGGGACCTTTTCCCCCTGGCGCTTGTCATTACCCCGAACCTCCCCGAGGCCGAGGCCCTGACAGGCATGCGAATAGTAACGGATGAGGAAATGGACTTCGCCGCGGGGAAACTGATGGACATGGGGCCGCGGTACGTGCTGATCAAGGGTGGACACAGGAAAGGACCGGCAATTGACACCCTGTACGGCGGAAAAACGGTCCTGAGCTTTTCAACAGAGCGCCTGAAAGGCGAGATCCACGGCACGGGCTGCGTGCTTTCTTCCGCCATAACCGTGTTCATAGGGAAGGGACTGCCTGTGGAAAAGGCTGTGGAAAAGGCGAAACTGTTTGTGGAAAAGATGTTGAAAAGGGCAAAGCGTGTGGGGAAGGGAAAGGCGAAGTATTTTCAGTTCTGATCCCTAGTAGAACACTCTTAACCACGGGTCCCGCCTTGCGGGACACACTGATAGACACGGTACGACAACGACGAATGACTCAAACGAAACGACGTTTTATTCATTTTGATCAAGAAAGACTTTAATTCGCTCTTATCTGTGCGGCGAAGCCCCGTGTGCGACGAAGTCGCCCGTGGTTACATTTCAGGGAGGTTCAATGCGTATTGACGGCAGAAAAGCGGACGAGCTCCGCAAGTTGAAGATCACCAGGAACTACATCAAGTCCGCCGAAGGTTCCGTCCTGATCCAGATGGGCGACACCTGGGTCATCTGCACGGCAACGGTGGAGAACTCGGTCCCGCCGTTCCTGCGGGGCAAAGGCACGGGGTGGGTCACGGCTGAGTACGCCATGCTGCCGCGCTCCTCTGCCCAGCGGATCCAGCGGGAGAGGGCAAAGATCGGCGGCCGGACCCATGAGATCCAGCGTCTCATCGGCAGGGCGCTCCGCTCTGTGGTGGACATGAAAGCCCTGGGCGAACGGTCGGTGCTGATAGACTGCGACGTGGTCCAGGCTGATGGCGGGACGCGCACGGCATCCATCACCGGCGCCTACATCGCCCTCGTTGATGCCCTGCGCCATGTGAAAAAGCAGGGGATGATCGAGACTGTTCCTGTTCTGGACCACCTTGCCGCGGTCAGTGTAGGCATCGTCGACGGCAAGCCCATGCTGGACCTCTGCTATACGGAGGATTCCGGAGCCGAAGTGGACATGAACCTGGTGATGACGGGGAAGGGCGGGATCGTCGAGATCCAGGGCACGGCGGAGGGGGAACCCTTCTCCAAGGCCGAGCTCGCGAAGCTGCTGGCGTTGGGCGAAAAGGGCATCAAACATCTGATCCAGAAGCAAAAAGAAACATTAAAGTAAAAAGCGTTTACCGCAGAGGACGCGGAGGGCGCAGAGTAAAGCTGGATACGCCAATGCAACGGCTGATCAAATTTCGTCATTCCCGAAAGGTTCCATCGGGAATCCAGTAACATTGAGGCTTCACTCATCTCGAAGTTCTGGCTCATGCCGCAAACCCTGGGAAGTCACTTCAAGAAGGAAATCCTACAATGATCGCATTCTGGACCTCACTTGCTTTCGTTGTTCTTGCCGAGATGGGCGACAAGACCCAGCTGCTGGCCATGGCCTTTGCGGCCCGCATCCGCTGGCAGACGGTGATGTGGGGCGTGTTCTGGGCCACGGCGGCGAACCATTTCCTTGCCGTGCTTGCCGGCAACTACCTCACTCACCTCATCCCGATGGTTTACATCAAGATCGCGGCCGCGGCATCCTTCATCCTCTTCGGGCTCTGGACCATCCGGGGCGACAAACTGGAGGATGAGGACAAGCGGTTCAACTTCAGCCCCTTCTGGACCGTGGCCATCGCGTTCTTTTTTGCCGAGATGGGTGACAAGACCCAGCTCGCCACGGTCGCCCTTGCCGCGGACTTCGGCACTGTCGTCCCCGTCTGGACCGGCACCACGGCCGGCATGCTGATCGCCGACGCCATCGGCATCGTCGCCGGCGTTGTCCTGCACAAAAAGCTACCGGAAAAGCAGGTCAAATGGTTCGCCGCGATCACATTCATCCTGTTCGGGGCGTGGGGATTGTACGAGGCGTTGTACAGGACGGCTTGAAGCGAAAGACTATGATGGATCTTCGACTATCCAGTTCTTTATCCTTATTGAGACCTACCTACATTTACTGCAACTAACACCTACAAGTCTCTAGTTACGGTCAGGCGAAGCAATCATTAAATACATGTTGTAAATTGCACATGAACGACGCGCGTGAGGGGCGCGGTTTTCAGCGGCCCTCTCGACGCGTCTCGTTAGAATCACTATGTGGGGTTGCGAGCTGCTCTTCCGAGGTTTACTCCATTTCAGTCACTACGTCCCCCAAGAGGTCCTCATCTCACGAAGCAGGGGCTTACGTCAATGCGAACACTGTAGATCAAGATTCACCATCCGGCTACAGCCCGATGATTTCCGCGAACCGCCCGGTGCGGACCCGCACGCCGGGTGGTGTGGGGGCTGGGGGAGAGAATCCCCCGGCTACCCGATTAGGTTGAAATCCTTGTCCAATATCAAGGACTGCCCCATAGTTATTCTCTGATTTCATGGTTCGTTCGCCGGCGCTAGGCTCCTTGTGAGCCCCGGGCTTTGCGCACCCGCCTGACCAACTCGAACGCTTTATCGAAATCTTCTTTCGACGCCTCGAACTTTCCGGAAATTTCCTGCTGAGTGATGTGGTCATCTCGGTTCTTCCAAACGGCGACCTGTGTCGCCGCAACAGACATGTTCTCCTGTTTCGCAGCGTACACTACCGACGCCGTCACCATATCGACTTCGGCGGCCACGGCAAAATTGCTCGTCACCTGCGGGTTTGGCAGCTCGAAATCGAGACAGTAGGCTTCTACCATACCGAAACGCACGCCGGCATCGGGCAGATAGAAGCTCGTTACGTTGACCGGCTGGTTGTTATCCTCGGTCACGACCGCCAGCGCGCGCCACGCCATCATCCGCTGCACCTCGCCGCCTGTCGGAGCCAGAATCGTCCCCGGAAGGATGTACACGTCGATGGGAAATCCAGCTTTGTTTTGCAGCGCCACAATGAGGGAGCCGCCCGATGAGCTGCCGGTTCCTGTAATTTTGTAGTCAACCAGGTTTTGGCTAACAGCCTCTTGCAGAGAGTAACGAGGTGTTTCCGACGGCGTTCCCGGGTCCAGAGATGCGGGCTCGAGGATCCGCATGTCGGCCGGCAAGGGATAGGGCTCAATCGCAAAAAATACGTAATACACGACCGATACCAGAACCAGACCTAAAACGAATCCCGCTATTCCCCATTTGACCTTCGGTTCCATGTCGTCTCTCCTCTATCGGCAAAGTGCGCCGCGGACGGCGCCCCCGAAAACAGCCGCGTTATAAGTGCCGATACGCAGATCCACACCCAGTTTAGCACCTATAATCGCCAGCTCGAAATCCTCCTCCGTATCGGCCACGTAATCGAGAAAGAAACTCCCGACGAGCGCTGGCGTGCGCAGCTTATGGTAGCCGGTGTTTATGAACGCCAGGGCGTGGCGCACCTGATTCTCGCTGAGTTCGTGGTAATATTCGCGGCGAAAACCGCTCGCATCGAACGCCGAACCGGCGATCGGCCTGAACCGGGGATCGCCTGAGAGGAAACTTATATCAAAGCGCTCCTCGATGAGTGTACGGGAGAGATAGTCGATCATCAGCCCCGTGTTTTTGACCCGCTTCCCCAATACCTCGAACATCTTTGCAAACGACTCGCAGGAAGTGGGCTGCCCCGACGCGGCACGCTGACTGCGCAGCCACCGGACATATAACCGGAGCACCTGCTCGGTATTGTCGAAATCCAGTACGTTTTCGGCGTTGAGGCGCGCTTTGCGGGCACGGGTATCAAAATTCGCCACGCGCTCGGCCAATTGCAATTCTTTCTGATGCAGAACGTTGTAGCGGCCCTGTATCTGACTGCTCCATGCGAGCAGTTTATTGTACTGAGTCCAGCAGGCGCTGATTTCGGATTCCGTCGCCTCCCTGGGCACGGTGCATTGGGCGGTGTACGGCTCCGCCGCATCGTAAAACCTGCTTGCTTCCCGGTTGTGAGGATCGCAGTCGTTGCGCTCGAAGACCCCAATCAAGCCGGTCATGTCCTCGCCCTCGACTTCGAGCTTCTTCAAGTCGTCGATGAAAACGCCGAGCGCCTCGACAAACGGATCCTGCTTCAGTTCCTTGTGTCTCATGATCACGTATCCATATTCTTCGGATTTAGGCAGCACGCATTTATCGGGAATCGGCGGCCGTTCAAGTGTGGCGGCGAACGCACAAGGGGCGAGAAAAACAAGGAGCACAAAACACTGCATTGCCATTCGTAGTATCGGCTCCATTATTGGGTATCTTCGTTTCATTCTCTCGTTTATGATATAGAAGCAGCACTAGTCATAATGTGGAGCTAAGGGGCGGCGCGCTTTTGCGCCGTCCCGTTTGAGAAGGGTTAGGGGGCTGCATACGTGAACCCACTGGCGACCAACTGACGCCAACGACTCTGACGGTGCCGGTAAAAGACTTGCGCGAACAGCCAGCTGAATGGGGTAAGTAAACCCGCTTCAACAATTACTCGGTCCTTGTAAAGAGTGCCGTTGGCCGAAGATTCAACCGTAATTACGTGATCCCATTTCTTGATGAGCGCACTATGCCCATTGTCTCGAATGCTGAAGCCATTTGATGAAGTTGGATAGGTGATAACCACAGCTTGTTTGCCAATTGGGATGAATCCAAACAAATAGAGCGACATCCAGTAAGTGCCCTCGGCCCAAGTTTCGGGCAACTGCGCTGGATCTCGCGGAATAAACCTTACGAGCGGATGAGCAACGTGCACGAGTAGGCGCGGCGTCTTGACGTGCTTGACCACCTCATGCGGAGCACATGGAAGAAACGTAGCTACATCAACGAGCATATTCCCATCCTATCGCAACTTCTTCCAATAAATATACTCCGAAACACCCTTCCGGATAAGACCCTCGACCTTGCCGACCTTTGTATATCCGCGTTTCCGGTAGAACGCCTGTGCGGACCGGTTGAAGGACGAAACGCGGGAAAAAAGCTGGGTCTGCTTGGATGCGGCCTTTTCAGCGAAGGCCGTTAGGAGTTTCCCGGCGCACGCTACCTGTCTCCGATCGCGTCGCGGACCTTCCCGGCAAGGTCCTGCATGCTGAATGGTTTATGGATGAAACGCACACCTTCTTCCAGCACGCCGTGATGGACGATGACATTTGACGTGTAGCCGGACATGAAAAGCACTTTTATTCCCTGCCGTATGGCATTGATCCTGTCCCGCAGCTCGGGGCCTTTCATCTCCGGCATCACGACATCGGTCAACAGAAGATCGATGGACGTGCCGCTCTCTTCGCATATCGAAAGGGCTTCCATCGGGGTTTTCGCGACCAGAACGGTGTAGCCGATTTCCTTCAGAAGTGCAGCGGTCATTTCGCGCACCATGGCGTCGTCTTCCACCAGGAGAACCGTACCGGTGCCGGAAGAATATGGCTTTTCTACCACCTTTTCTGATATTTCTTCTTCCGTGATCCTGGGGAAATGGATGTTGAATATGGTTCCTTTCCCCGGCTCGCTGTCGATGTTGATGAATCCACCGTTCTGCTTGACGATCCCGTAAACCGTGGCAAGCCCCAGACCGGTGCCCTTGCCAACTTCCTTGGTGGTGAAAAAGGGCTCAAAAGCATGCGAAAGAGTATCCGTGTCCATTCCGGCCCCGTTGTCACTGACGACCAACAGGACATAGTGCCCCGGAGTAGATCCGAGATGCCGCCGGCAATAGGCCTCGTCAAGAAGGATATTCCCGGTCGCAAGCGTCAGTTTGCCTCCGCCGGGCATTGCGTCACGGGCGTTGACAGCCAAGTTCATGATGATCTGGTCGACCTGCGAGGGGTCGATCTTGATCTTCCCGAGGTCTTTTTCAGGGGAAAAGTGCAGATCGATGTCCTCGCCGATAAGACGGGCGATCGTTGTTTGCGTGGCCGTGATAAGGTCATTCAGATCCACCGGCCTGGGAGCAATGATCTGCTTTCGGGAATAAGCGAGGAGCTGGTTGGTGATGTCCTTGGAGCGATTTCCCGCTTTTTCGATCTCCACCACATTATTCATGAGGGGATCGCCCGCGGGCAATCTGGATTTCATCAATGCCGCATATCCCAAAATGACGCTCAGCATATTGTTGAAATCATGGGCCACGCCCCCTGCCAGACGACCGATCGATTCCATTTTTTGCGCCTGGATGAGCTGTGATTCAAGCTTCGTTTTTTCTTCCTCGGCCCGTTTGCGTTCCGTTATGTCCCGTGCATAGGAACAGTGATATTCTTCCCCTGCGAAATTCATAAAATCGATAGTGACCTCGACGGGGAAAACCCGTCCATCTTTGCCCTTGTGCGTTGTCTCAATGGTACAGGACCCGAGATTACGCGTATTTTGCCAATGCTCCGGCCATAGCTGCCTGGAGAACCGGGCATCGATGTCGAAAATCTGCAAAGAGAGAAGTTCTCCAGCAGAGTAGCCCAAGGAAAGGCAGGCAGCCTCATTGACATAGAGAAATCCTCCGTCGGCCCTTATCCAGAATATTGATTCCTTGGCACGATCGATTGAAGACTGGGTGCGAAGGAGCGCCTCGTTTTGCGCGGCCAGAGCAGCCATTTTCGAACGGATGGCGTCGCGCATGCGGGTAAAACTCTGACCGAGACTGGACAGTTCCTGAGCGCCGCTCGTGCCGATTTCCTGGTCCAAATTTCCGTTTGCCATGGCTTGAGCCGCAGTGGTCAGACGGTCAATGGGGCTGGTAAGGCCTTTGGCAACGAGATAGATAACGATGGAAAGTCCCAGTATCAGGATGACGGAAAACAAGATGATGTTGTCGCGTGACTGGAGAAGCCGCTGCTCGATACGCGCCGTTGAATACGTTGTGATGATCTCTCCCAGTTCATCTGTCCTCCGGGTGATCATCACGCTGCTGGTAATCGGTTCTCCGATCGCCGCCGCCGGTGTTCTCGTCCGGTACATCCTGATGCTGCCGTTGAGCTCCTTCAGTTCGATGCTGATAATATCGGGATCGGAAAAGAGAGAGTCAAGCGTCGCATCCAGCTGTTCCACATTACCGTCGTACAGCGGGCCTACCGTCACGACCTTCAGCAGCAGGTCACTCTGTTCGATCGTCGCAATCAACTGCGCACGGGCGTCATTTCGCTCCTTGCCGATAAAATAGACGGCGAATGCGATGTTGGCCACCACGACGACCAGCATTGCCGCGCTGATGATCCGGGTTCGAATTCTCACTTATTGGTTGTCCTCGAAACGAACGATATGGCGGTAGGCATCCCGCTGTTTCTCCACACCCACGCGCCGGGTCAACTGCCGCCACCTCTCCGCCACGGTGTTCAAGGCCGCCTGAGGAGACTCGCGCCCCGTTAATGCCCGGTAGACGCCGACCGAGAGGATATATACGTATTCCTGCCCTCTATGGATGCGCAGATCGAGCACCTGGTTCTTGCTCTGGCTCATGCGGTCCAAAGTCTGCACGTACGATTCGGCCACCGAGTCGTCCCATCCGGCGCGTTCGACCCAGAAGCGCGTATCGAGGTCAGAACGGCGGAATGGATTGATGCCAAAACGCCCCTTCAGGAGATCTGCGGTGTGGTTTTCTGTATTGCCGAAGAAACCCAGGAAATCGAAGGCCGCTTCCTTGTGGGATGAGGAACGCGCCACAGCGCTGGTCCACCCATAGACGATGTAGGGGACGTAATTCACGTCCGGGAATTTCTCCCATCTGCCGGTCTTTCGGTTCCAGACCTTCCGCGATCCCGGCGACAGGGCAGCGGCAACCTTATTGCGGAGAGGATTGCCCGGTTCCATGGCCTGGATGAAGGGGTCGTCCCACGAGTCGGAGAAGACCGCATCGCCATTACCAAAGGAGAAGATCACCTGCGGAAGGGAAAAGCTGCGGCCTCCCGGCGGATAGAGGTCCTGGGCGGCGACGAAATCCTTCAGCGCTTCGACGAATCCCGGAGTATTGATCAGCGGCTCCATCGTCGTGAGATCAAAATAAAATCCGCCCTTGACACCCGGATGTTTGGCGTAGGGAGCCGCACGCTTGATGAATTGGTTCCCAAGCATGGAATTGTTCACCGTGACCTCGGCGATTCCGCTTATGATACGCCCGTCGGCAAGCTTTCGGCCGTGAAAGAAGCGCGCTGTTTTCTGCAATTCCGGCCAGGTCTTGGGCACTTCGAGGTCCCTGCCCGTTCGTTTTTTGAACTCCGCACGGTAAACCGGGTCTTCAAGGAGGTCTTTCCGGTACTGGAGATAATGACGGTCACCATCGATGGGGACCTGATAGGGTACCTTGCCCCACCTTGCGATGTTCTTGTAATGGGGCAGAACATCCTGGTACTGGGGTGAGCTCAACAGCTTAGGGGGGATGGGTGCAAGGTAGTCGAGTACATCGGCGATCCACATCGAGCCGTAGAACAGCACGTCGTATTTGTTCTTTTTCACGCCCAGGAGCAGCTCTTGATAGAGCTTATCGAAAGGTACGTGAACAATGTTGATCTTGGCCCCGGTGAGCTTTTCGAACTGACGGGCATGCAGTTCCGTGGGTTCGCCCAGCACCGGCTTCTCGTGGGTTAGGACGTTCAGGGTGACGCCGCGGTAATTCTTCGCCGCAATGGCTTTATAAGAATAGGGATCTGAAGGCAGGGCACCGGCCGCCGCCTTGAGGGGCGATGCCGATCCGGCAGCGAACGCTATAACCAGGGTGAGCATTACGGTCGCCTGTATCATCTAGTTCTTCTCCTCTGCAGTATCCGGAAGCCGATCTGCGGCATGGCGGGTCAAGAGGTGCTGAACAGTATCCGCCGTCCTGCCGCCCTGGTTGATGATCGATATCACCAGGATGAACCATTGCGTGATCACAGATCTCGCCTGACATCCGCAGGATAAGGACGATTCCAGAGGAAGTGCCGTCATTGCTTGTTTCAGCGCAGTTTCTTCCAATAAATATACTCCGAAATACCCTTCCGGATAAGACCTTCGACCTTGCCGACCTTTTTGTATCCGCACTTCCGGTAGAACGCCTGTGCGGACCGGTTGAAGGACGAAACGCAGAGGAAGAAGTTGGGGGCCTGCTTTGCCGTGGCCTTTTCGGCGAAGGCCATCAGGCGATTTCCGATGCCGAACCCGCGTATGGCAGGCGCCACACCGATGGCTCGGAGGTAGCCGCCGCGGGCGAAGACCGGCTCATGGGTAAAGATGACGAACCCCGCCACGGCCCCCTCGATCACCGCAACGAAAGCCTGCTTTCTTTTAATGGACGGCAGGAAATCAACGGTTTCCCGCAGGGACTTCCAGGGCTCCGATGACGCCACGATGTCGCTGCACGCGATGTTATGGGCCTTCGTCATGGGGATGATCTTGACGGCAAAGTCTTTCATAGTGAATTACCTCATGGGAAGCGGATTTTTGCGGAATAAAAGAAAAGAATAGTCCAACCTTGTATTGAGAGCAATGAGTCTCCCCGCTGGAAACTGCGGGGTATCTTAGAATCTCCCCTCCCTCGACGGGAGGGGTAAGGGGAGGGTGAAGTCCCGACTGCTGTCACCCCCACCTAACCTCCCCCATCAAAGGGGAGGAATATCCTTGGTGACCCTGTAGCGAGCTACAGGGAATATAAAATTAAATTAACCTCTTATGCTGTGTTCTGGATGTTATCCGCGTCGCCTAGAGGCGCCTACATTTGGTCATCCGCGTCCAAAAGCATTGCTTCGTTCATTCTCTTTTTCCTGCTTCCTGCTTGAGCTTCTCGAAGACTTCCCGGGTCTGCTGCTCCGATGCTTCCCGGGTCCCCGTATTGTCGATCACGTAGTCGGCATACTTTCGTTTTTCGTCCAGGGGCATCTGGCTTGAAATTCTCGCAAGCGCCTGTTCGAGGGTGAAACGGTCTCTTTCCATAAGTCTCTTTATCTGGTCCTTCTTCCCGGCGTAGACCACGATGAGCTTGTCCATCTTTTTGTGATAACCGGTCTCGATCAGGAGCGCCGCGTCCATCACCACGATGGCATCGGGCTGGCGCTCACGGAGTCTGTGGACCTGGGCCTGGTAGGCCTGGAACACCCGGGGATGGATGCATTGGTTGAGCCAGGCGCGCTCATCGGGATGGTTGAAAATGATATCTCCCAGCTTCCTCCGGTCGATGGAACCGTCCGGCAATTGGATGCTCTTGCCGAAACGGCCGACAACCTCGTTGCATGCCTCCTCGCTGGGCGACAGGAGATCATGGACGATCTTGTCGGCGTCAATGATATGCGCCCCCAGGTCCCTCAGGACCCGGGTCACCAGGCTCTTGCCGCTGGCGATCCCGCCGGTGAGTCCTACGATGAGCATACTTCACCTCATTTTACCGCAGAGTACGCAGAGAACGCGGAGAAAAACGCATCAAGCGATCATTTTGTCATCCCCCGTGCAAACTGAGATCCAGTAGCGATCTGTGATTTCTTGATTTCTGTCTACACGGGAAAGACGGAAAAGGCAATGAAGACCTTTACGACAGACTATCACAGGTTTCCAGTATTTAACTCTGCGACCTCAGCGAACTCTGCGGTGAAAACGTCTTTACTGCATGATCCATCCGTACAGCTTCGTAGCTCCCAGCACGATCAGCCGAATGCTTCTTATTATACCATCAAACAGGTAGTCGGGATAGTTCATGTCCTGGGCGAGGAGGAGGCGGATGAGAAGCGCCGTGAGGATGACGTTGAACAGGAAGATGAGGGGATAGGAGAAGAACGCGCCGTGCTCGCTGATGTCCCTCTGGTCGGTCTGGAGAAAGATCGCGGTCAGGACGATATGGAACGCGAATGCGGCGCCGGCCACAAGGACCAGCCACGGCTCCAGGGCAGGCGCGTTTGCCGCCCGGGCAAGCCAGATGGCGAGCAGCGCGAGGAAGGTGTACAGGGGGAAAAAGTACGGCGCCAGGGTGATGATGAAGTTGGATTTGGTGAGGTGGACCTGGCCGCCCTTTTCGCTCGCGTGAAAGGCCTTGACCGATCCGCCGAAAAGGATGGCGAAGAGCGCATGGGTCAGTTCGTGGCCGACCACGTAGCTCAGGATCGGTTGCTTGAACAGGAAATGGATGAGGAGATACAGCAGGAACCCGCCGGTGAACCAGTAGGGGATAAGAGGCCGGTAGGTGATATTGACCACGGCGTCGGCGAGCTGCCAGGAAAATCCGACGCAGAAGGGGATAAGCGCGATGCCGAGGAGTATGGTGCCGGTCCGTCTGAGCATGGAGTATCGGGAGGGCCTCAGAGCAGGTTGTCCATAATGAATTTTGAGAGCTGATCAGCTTCCGATGCCTTGTCCTCGGCCGGGGCGGGGGCGATCACGGGCGATTCTGCATGTTTCACCCCCGGTGTCCCGGCGTGCTCATCATGTATCGATTCCGGCGGCCGGCCGGGGACCTTCTTCTCCGCGATATATCCGGGATCGGTCTGGTAGGCGATGTCCCGGTAAATGATGGAGTCCATGTAGATCTCCGCGCCCAATTCCTTGAGCTCGGCCTCGGACCTGATCTGCCCCACGAGTCCGCTGGGATCGATCGTGTCGTCGATGGTCTTGACGAAACGGTACGCTTGCTTCAGCTCAAAGGTGGGATTGTCTCCCGTAAGCATGGTCAGCACGCTCTTGTCCACCTTGATCTTGCCTGCATCCACCATGCTGTCGAGCATGCTTTGGGAGAAAAAAATTTGTTTCATGCTGTTTATCGTTCACTCCTGGCACAACGTAACACCCTGACCGGTGAATGTCAATATACCTAACTCGGACAAGCCGGAACCAAAAGGTTACGGTAACGGTGACGAAGCCCGTTTCGTCCAGCGGTTACGTTATTCGGTCTTTTTTATTACCGTTACCCGAAAGACATTTGACGATACGGGCATCGTAACCATAAGACGTT
>CAYPOT010000079.1:0-17138 GCA_964412455.1 uncultured Nitrospiraceae bacterium
GAAAAAGGTTTTTCATTGAAGAATTGCCGTGCTTTGTTTATGACTGGCAATAGAGTCATTTTAACTTTACAACGAAAGAGCCAAAGAACATGTTCAAAAAAATTAAACATATCCACTTCGTCGGCATCGGCGGCATCGGCATGAGCGGCATCGCCGAAGTGCTGCTGAACCTGGGCTACAAGGTCTCGGGTTCGGACCTCCGCGAGTCGGACACGACCCGGCGGCTCCGCGGGCTGGGCGGCGAGATCCAGATCGGCCACCGGCCCGAGAACATCGCGTCGCCCCACGTCGTCGTGATCTCCTCGGCGGTGAAGAGGGACAATGTCGAGGTCATCGCCGCGCGCGGGAAACAGGTGCCGGTGATCCCGCGGGCAGAGATGCTTGCCGAGCTTATGCGGCTCAAGTACGGCGTGGCCATCGCCGGCGCCCACGGCAAGACGACGACGACCTCCCTGGTCGCCACGGTGCTGGCCGCGGGGGGGATCGACCCGACGGTGGTCATCGGCGGGAAGCTCAACAGCCTCGGTTCCAACGCCAAGCTGGGCCAGGGTGAGTTCCTCGTGGCCGAGGCCGATGAGAGCGACGGCAGCTTCCTGAAACTGTCGCCGACGATCGCCGTGGTGACGAACATCGACGAGGAGCACCTGGACCACTACAAGGACATCAACGAGATCAAGGACGCCTTCCTGCAGTTCATCAACAAGGTGCCCTTCTACGGCGTCGCGATCCTCTGCCTGGACGAGAAGCACATCCAGTCCCTCCTCCCGAAGATCGAGAAGCGCTACCTTACCTACGGCATGAGCAGCCAGGCGGACTATCAGGCGAAGGACGTGACTTTCATGCCGCTGGGTTCCCGGTTCCGGGTCGCGAACCACACCGGCGATCTCGGATGGTTCGAACTTGCTGTGCCCGGCCTGCACAACGTGAGCAACAGCATCGCGGCCATCGCCGTGGCGCGGGAGCTGGAGGTCGACCTCGAGGTGATCCGCAGGGCCCTCAAGGAGTTCAGCGGCGTGCAGCGCCGCTTCCAGATCAAGGGCGAGATGAAGGGGGTCCTGGTGGTGGATGACTACGGACATCATCCCACGGAGATCCGCGCGACGCTGGCCGCGGCCAAGGCGGCGCTCGGCCGCCGGGTGGTCTGCGTGTTCCAGCCCCACCGGTACACGCGGACCAAGCACCAGTTCGAGGAGTTTTTCACCGCTTTCAACCAGGCGGACCGGGTCATCATTATGGACATCTACGCGGCGGGCGAGCAGCCCATCCCGGGCGTTTCCGGGCAGGCGGTGTTCGAAGGGATCAGGAAATACGGGCATAAGGACGCAGCGTATATTGGAGGCAAGGATGAGATCGTGAAGCACCTCAGCGAAACGCTCAA
Source organism: uncultured Nitrospiraceae bacterium (assembly GCA_964412455.1). GTDB lineage: Bacteria > Nitrospirota > UBA9217 > UBA9217 > UBA9217 > JAAXXJ01. The sequence continues at coordinate 1,379 of CAYPOT010000079.1, forward strand.
AGAGGGAGACCTGCTGCTGACCCTCGGGGCGGGCGATGTTTGGAAGCTGGGAGAAACGGTGCTGGAAAGGTTGAAATCATGAAATTCACAGATCTGCGCGGTGAGGTGAAACTGCAGGAGCCCCTGAGCGGCCATACGTCCTTCCGGATCGGGGGGGCCGCCGACGCCCTGGTTGCTCCCGTGGACCGGCAGGACCTGGCCGCGCTGCTGCAGGAGATCAGGGAGCAGCGCCTCCCCTGGGTGGTCCTGGGCGGCGGGACCAATCTTCTGGTCCGGGACGGCGGATACCGCGGTGTGGCCATCAGCCTGAAAAAGATGACGGCTATCGAGATCTCCCGCGAATACCGCTCTTTGGGGGGATCGTTCGCGGTGATCAATGTCGAAGCCGGTGCTATGCTGGCCAAGCTCCTGAGCTTCTCAGTGGAGCGCGGATTGACAGGGCTCGAGTTCGCCACGGGCATCCCCGGCACGGTGGGCGGCGCCGTGTGCATGAACGCCGGCACCGCACAGGGCGAGATGGGCGATGTCATCGACACGGTCACCCTGGTTTCTCCCGCGGGGGAGCTGATCCTCCGTCACCACGAAGAGATGAAATTCGGGTACCGCACGGCGAATGTTCCCGCCGATCATGTTGTGCTTGATGCCAAGATCATCCTCCGATACGGCGACGCAGTGAAGATCAAGGCCCGGGTGAAGCAGATCATGGCGGGGCGGAAGGAGCGGCAGCCCTGGGGCCTGCCGAATGCCGGGTCGGTGTTCAAGAATCCCCTGGATGAGTCCGCGGGCAAGCTCATTGAATCCGCGGGCCTGAAGGGCATGACGGTCGGCGGGGCACAGGTGTCGGAAAAGCATGCGAATTTCATCGTGAACATGGGGAACGCCACAGCGGCTGACGTGCTGCAGCTCATGGAGATCATCAAGGAAAAGGTCTTGGATACGCACCGGATACGGCTGGAACCGGAGATCAAGGTCATCGGAGAGGATTAACATCATGTTCACCGCAGAGTACGCAGAGTACGCTGAGATCGCAGAGGAAAAGAATAATCAAAAGAAATACCGTCACTCTTCTCTGCGCACTCTGCGATCTCTGCGGTAAAAAGGACTATTATGAGCCTTGTGACAAAGAAAAAAATAGGCGTTCTCATGGGCGGGCTGTCATCGGAGCGGGAGGTGTCGCTCGATTCCGGCAGGGCGGTCCTCAAGGCGCTCACCGGCCAGGGCTATGACGCCGTTGCCGTTGATGTGGGGCGGGACGCGGCCGACCGGATCCGGACAAGCGGCATCGAGATCGCGTTCAACGCACTGCACGGGAAGTTCGGCGAGGACGGCGCCATCCAGGGCCTGCTGGAGATCATGGGCATCCCCTGCACCGGCTCCGGCATCCTTGCCTCCGCCATGGGCATGAACAAGATCATCTCCAAGACCCTGTTCAAGGCCTATGGCCTGCAGGTAGGTCAGTTCCTGGCCGTCTCCCGCGGAGACCGCGCTCTGCTCAAGACCGCGCAGGCAGAGATCGGCTTCCCGCTCGTGGTGAAGCCCAGCTCCGAAGGGTCCAGTGTGGGCGTGAGCCTGATCCACGCGCAGAGCGATTTTGACGCCGCGGTCAAGCTGGCATTCGGCTACGATCCCGAGATCCTCGTCGAGCGCTACATCCGCGGCATGGAGGTGCAGGTCGGGATCCTTGGCGAGCGGGCGCTGGGCGCCATCGAGATCGTGCCGAAGGACGCCTTCTACAGCTACAAGGCAAAGTATGAGCAGGGGATGTCGGACCATTTTTTTCCGGCCCGCATCCCGGAGGACGTGTATAAGAGAACACTTGATGCCGGACTTCTCGCGCACCGCGCGCTGGGCTGCCGGGGGTACAGTCGGGTGGACTTCATTATCGACAACGACGGTGTGCCGTACATTCTCGAAGTGAACACCCTTCCGGGCATGACGGCCACGAGCCTTCTGCCCGAGATCGCCCAGGGCGCCGGGATACCGTTCCCCGGCCTGGTGGAGGAGATCCTGCGATTGGCGATCGCAGTATGAACACAGAAACAAAGGCTCGGAGGAAAAACTTATTTACAGATTTCGCAGATTAACGCAGATTCAATCTTTAAAACACGATTCGGGACGTTTTGTTAATCTGTGTAATCTGCGTCGCTTAGAAGCGCCTACTTTTGGAATCTGCGGATGAATCTTGGCTTTTTTCGGATTTCGGTTTGAACGGCTTTTTCAAGTAAAATACGAAGAGGCCAAAAAAGATGATCGAAGGACTATGCGCGACTATAAGAATGTAAAGGTCCCCCGGAGGTACCGCTCAGCGACGAACCGCCCTGCAGTCCGGCGAGTGACCGGGCCGAAAAAGCGCGAGGGGAGCGTCAAGGAGACGCTGGGGGTGGTCCTCACCATCCTGGTGACGGCCGCGCTTTGCTATGGAGGATGGGAAGGATACCGGTGGCTCACCCATGCCGACCTGTTCACGATTTCCGGCGTCGATGTGAAGGGCGTTCGCTCGATGCGCGATGAGAATATCCGGGAAGTGGCGACGATGTTCACCGGGCAGAATGTCTTCCAGGTGGACCTGGGTGCTGCGACCCGAAGGGTGCTGGCCGATCCCTGGGTGCGCGACGTCAGGATCGAGCGGCGGCTTCCGAACCGGATCAGCCTGTTCGTTACGGAGCGCGTGCCCAAGGCGGTGCTGCATGCTTCCAACGGGAAGTATCTGATCGACGGGGAAGGAGTGGTCATGGCGCCGCTGCAGGTCGGCAGCGCAGGCGCGCCTCCGCTGCCGGTCATCGCCCTGCGGGGCTACCGAGCGGTTCCCCGGGAGCCGGTGGCTGCCGGCGCGGTACCAGAGGCATTGGAACTGCTTGACGAGCTCGCGGCGCGGGGCGGCTGGGACCCCGGCGATGTGACGGTAAGGGCGGATACGTCCGAGACGATCACCATCGTCTATGCGGACCACGAGTTCCGGATCGGCAGCGGAAACTATAGCGAGAAACTGAGGCGGATGGGAGAGATCGTCGCGGACATGCGTCAGCGCGGCCTCGCCTATACCTATGTAGAGCTGCGGCCGGAGCGTCAGGCCGCGGTGATGGTTGCGAAAAATACGGAAGGTAGGAAGGTAAGAAGGTAGGAGAAAACCGGAAGGTGGGAAGTTGGGAAGGTAGGAAGTTAGGAACATTGGTAGTAAGACGGTGGGAAGTGTTGGCGCGGTAAGACCTGCCAGCTACCTATCTTCCCATCCTCCCATCTTCCCAACTTCGGCCGTTCGTCCGGCAAGGGGGGTGCATTGTGGCAAAGAAACCGAACAATATCATCGTAGGTCTCGATCTGGGAACGACCAAGGTCTGCGCCATCGTCGGCGAGGCGAAGGACGACGGCCAGGTGGACATCATCGGGATTGGCATCAGCCCGTCCCACGGCTTGAAAAAGGGCGTGGTGGTGAACATCGACAGCACCGTGGAATCCATCAAGAAGGCGGTGAAGGAAGCGGAGCTCATGGCCGGCGTGCAGATCAACTCGGTCTACGTCGGGATCTCCGGCGACCACATCAAAGGGATCAAGTCGCAGGGTGTGGCCGCCATCAAGAGCCGGGAGGTCGGCTCCGCCGACGTGGCGAGGGCCATCGATACCGCGCGGTCCATCGACATCCCCGGGACCCAGCAGATCCTTCATGTCCTGCCCCAGGAGTTCATCATCGACGACCAGGACGGAATCAAAGAGCCCCACGGCATGTCCGGGACGCGCCTCGACGTGAAGGTCCATATCATCACGGGCGCCGTAACTGCCATCCAGAACATCGTCAAGAGCTGCTCCCGCGCCGGCCTCCACGTGAACGACCTGGTGCTTCAGCCCCTGGCGTCCAGCCGGGCGGTGCTGACCACGGAGGAACAGGAACTGGGAGTGGTGGTCGTGGACATCGGCGGGGGGACCACGGATATGGCGCTCTTCCGCGAGGGGAGCCTCTTCTACACCGGCGTGCTTCCCGTCGGCGGGAACCATGTGACGAACGACATCGCTATCGGGCTCCGCACGCCGCAGTCCGAGGCCGAGAAGATCAAGGTCAAGCACGGATGCGCCTTGGCTTCGCTGGTGAATCATGAGGAAACGATCGAGGTCCCGAGCGTGGGAGGCAGGCCGTCCCGGCTCCTGTCCCGGCAGATCCTGTGCGAGATCATCGAGCCCCGGGTGGCAGAGCTGTTCGAGATCGTTCAGCAGCGCCTCAAGAGCACGGCCTCCGAGGATATGATCGCTTCAGGAGTCGTGCTGACCGGCGGCACGGCGCTCCTGGAAGGAATGCAGGACGCCGCCGAAAAGTACCTGGGCATGCCGATCAGGCGGGGCACGCCGAGGAACATCGGCGGGCTCCAGGACGTGGTGAACAGCCCTATCTACGCCACGGGCGTCGGGCTGGTCCTGTACGGCGCCGAGAACTATCAGGCGGCGCCAACGCGGTTCACGGCCGGCGGGATCATGAGCAGGCTCTGGAGACTGGTAAGTGATTTCATATAAGGAAGGAGCGATGCGCTATGAGGACAGACCCTAACGCACGATCGGGAGAACATGCCATGGATGACACGATGGAAATGAGGTTTCAGGACATCATGGAATTCGTCGCTGAAGAGCATACGAGCACGGAAAGGGGGACAGCACCGATGATCCAATTCGATGACGATCAGAAGCTTCCCGCCCGGATCAAGGTGATCGGGGTGGGCGGGGGCGGAAACAACGCCGTGAGCAGCATGGCGCTGGCGGAGATCAAGGGCGTCGAGTTCATCGCCGCGAACACAGACCGCCAGGCCCTGGAAAAGGCGAATTCCACGGTCAAGGTGCTCATGGGCTCCCGGATCACCGGCGGCATGGGCGCCGGGTCCAACCCGGAGATCGGGAGAAAGGCCGCGCTGGAGGACGCCGATAAGATCAAGGCGGCCCTGGCCGGCGCCGACATGGTGTTCGTCACTGCCGGTATGGGCGGCGGAACGGGGACCGGCGGCGCGCCGGTCATCGCGCAGATCGCCCGCGAGGGGGGGGCGCTCACGGTGGCGGTGGTCACCAAGCCTTTCGAGTACGAGGGAGAGATGAAGAAGCGCAAGGCCGAGGAGGGGATCGCCGAGCTCAAGAAGCACGTTGACGCGCTGATCGTGATCCCGAACGAACGGCTCCTGAACCTGGCCGAGAAGAACACGCCGCTCCTCGAGATGTTCCGCCACGCCGACAGCGTGCTGGTCCAGGCGGTGAAGGGTATCTCCGACGTGGTGATGATCCCGGGCCTGGTGAATGTTGACTTTGCCGACCTGAAGACGGTCATGGCAAACCGCGGCCGGGCGGTCATGGGCACCGGCGTGGCACGGGGCGAAGGGCGCGCCATTGAAGCCACGCACAGGGCTATCTCGAGCTCCCTGCTGGAGGATGGATCGATCAAAGGCGCGCGGGGCGTGCTGATCAATGTCACCGGCGGCCAGGACCTGGGCATGCTCGAGCATAATGAGGCCATTTCCGTCATTAAGAGCGAAGTGGATCCCCATGCGGAGATCAAATGCGGCATCGTCATCAATCCCGTCATGAGCGAAGAGATCATGGTGACGGTGCTCGCCACGGGTTTTGACGAAGAAGGGGTCCGCAGCATATCCCAGAGGCCGTCGAACCTCAAGGAGTTCCGCAAGACCGAGGAAAAGCCGCATTTGAAGCGAAGGCCGGACATAACGGTCAATACCTTGGATCTTGATCTGTTCAGCGGGAAGAAAAATGAACTGGACAAGCCCGCCTATCTCCGCAGGGCGGCTGATTAGGGAGCTGAAGGGAACCACGCGCATCGTGGCGTTGTTCGCCGCTATGGTCGCTGTCCTGTTCGCTGCATGTACAAAGCAACAGGGCGCGCAGCTCACTCCTCCCGCGGTCGTACCCTACGTCGATCTCGCCCGGTACGCCGGGACCTGGTACGAGATCGCGAGCTATCCCAACCGTTTTCAGAAGGGATGCACCGAAACGTCGGCCGTCTACTCGCTTCTTCCTGACGGCACCATCGAGGTCCTGAACCGCTGCACGCGGGCGGGCAAGGAGGACGCGATCAAGGGCACCGCCAGGGTCGCGGACAGCATTACGAACGCAAAGCTGAAGGTAACGTTCTTCCGGCCTTTTTCCGGCGATTACTGGATCATCGATCTGGAAGAACGATACGCATACGCGGTGGTGAGCAATCCCGACAGGTCATATCTGTGGGTCCTGTGCCGGACTCCACGGCTGGAGGAAGCGACCTACCTGCGCATCCTTGCGTTGCTTCAGAGCAAGGGGTTCGATACGGCGAAGCTCGCAAAGACAGTGCAGACAGGACCTTGAGCGATCGAGCAGCAGACAAAAAAATCCCTTCGTGACAGTACGTAACTGTCGAGCGAAGGGATGATAGCAGCGGGAACGCAGTACGAACGGGAACTTAATGGTCCGAGTTTGCCAGATCCATGCTTTTCCCGGACCGCTTCTTTTCCAGGACCCTTTCCAGGCCAAGCCGCGTGGCGGAGAAACCCACCTCAGCCGGTTCTTCTTCCTTCTTGACGACATTCATGAAATCGCAGCGCCAGCAGTTGGTGAGCTTTTGCGCGTAGGTCCCCTGGATCTTGCCGCCGCAGAGCGAACCGGCGATGACCCAGCAGGCCCTCCCCGCGTTCTTGCCGTCGTGGGCGCCGTGCAGGTCCTGGTGGACCGTTACGGGGCAAATGCCGAGCTCCTGCGCCTTGTGCCCTCCAGGCTGGCGCCCGCATTTCTTATGTTCCCAGCAGTTCATTTTCCCCATCGTTGATGATTCCCCTTCGAATATATAAAAAATGTTCAGGCCCGACGGCCTGAGGCCGCTATTTGGGTCTGGTCTTTTCAAGTGTCTTCTCGAGCCCCAGCCGCGTCGCCGAGAAGCCGAACTCTGTCGGTTCTTCTTCCTTTTTCACGAGGTTCATGAACTCGCACCGCCAGCAGTTATTAAGCTTTTGCGCATAGGTCCCCTGGATCTTGCCGCCGCAGAGGGAACCGGCGATTACCCAACAGGCCCTTCCGCCTTTGTTCCCTTCGTGGGCGCCGTCGAGATCTCCGTGGACGGTCACCGGGCAGGTGCCCAGCTCCTTTTCCTTGTGCCCGCCGGGCTGGCGGCCGCATTTCTTGAATTCCCAGCAGTTGACTTTAGCCGTCGCCGGGCTCTTTTTTTCGGTCGACGTTGCCATGGAGCCCCCTCTCCAAACTTCGCTCAACTTAGACATGGAGTCTCCTCTCTAACATGACTTGAGTCAAGCAGCATACGTAACTTGCGAGGAGAATTGCAAATCGATTGCCAGAAATTAATTACTGAAGAAACAACAGGTTAGCGGCCGGATTGTTTCTATTTTGTCTCAGATATAAGACGGGATTCTCAGCCCTGCGACGTTCCTGGAACATTGCAATTGAAGACTATACGACAATCCAAATAACAAAGTCAAACAGAAAGGCTGAGTATCGATGATGCGAAACTTTATTACACTTTGCTCTCCGGCGGATCCGATCTCACCAAAGCCGAAAGGATTCCGTGCAGGATGTTGATGTCGCGTTGTTCAAGGCGGGACTTCCCGAACAGCTGGCGGACAGAGATCATCATATGATTCCTGTTGTGCGGACCAAGGAACCCGCTGTCTTCGAGGACCTTCTGCAGATGTTGATAGAAGGCCTCCAACTCGCCTGTCTGCGCAAGGGTCTTTCCCGCTGAGGCCGGGCAGGCGCGGTGCGCGATGAACAGCTCGTAGGCGACGATGCAGACGGCATGGGAGAGATTGAGGGAGGGAAAGGCCTTGGAGGAAGGGATGGCGATGAGCTCGTTGCAGTGGGCAAGGTCATTCTTGTCCAGCCCGTTCACCTCTCTGCCGAACACCAGGGCGATCCGGTTCTGCGGGAGAAGCGGAACGATCTGGTCCGCCATGTCACGCGGAGATCCGATGTTCCGGCGATTGCGGCCCAGATGCCGCGATGTTCCGATGACAAGGCGGTGTTCCGCGACAGCTTCCTGCAGTGTCTCGGTCCGAACGGCATCACGCAGGATCGCTTCAGCCCCGGCGGCGAATTTCATAGCCTCGCCCTGGTCGTCCCGGGGCGGACGGACGAGCACCAGGCGGGATAGGCCCATGTTCATCATGCACCGCGCAACCGCGCCGATATTGCCCGGCGTTTTGGTCCTGACGAGGACGATGCTGACGTTGTTGAGGATGTCTTTTGTGGTCACGGTTCATTAACCAGAAAATACATTTGGACAAGGAAGGATCGGAGCAACGTCAGATAAAGGCGGATACGGCCGAACAGGAGACGCCGCCATAAAGGTGAAAAACCGTCCCAAGAAACATCCGCTGTTATCCGGTTCTTATCAGATTCGATCCGTGTCAAAAAAAGGTTTCAGGATTATAATTGAAAAGGAAGACGAACTGCAAGGGCTTTCCGTGCCGCCTGCGAGAATGAGGATATTGCGGACCCGCACAAATTCCACTATACTGAATACTGAGAATGACGCAGAACGACAGAGGCCTTTTCGGTCCTCTCCTTGTTCGAAAGGAAATGACATGCCGCTCTACAAAAAAGGCGAGATGTTCGATTTCCCCGGGGTCCACATCGTGACGGCAAATTCATTTATCAGCGGCAACGGCACCCTGGTGATGACCATGGGCGCGGGCCTCTCCCTGAAGTCCCGCTATCCCGAACTGCCGAAAGTCCTTGGCGCGATAATAAAGGAGTACTGCGGCCATCAAGGGAGATATGGCCTCATCCTCCATGGGTCCAAAGGCATCCTGCAGACGCGGTATGACTTGAGCGGAAAGATGGACCCGGAGCTCATCACCTATGGCTTGAAGGTCCTTTATTCCATTGCCGAAGGCAACCCCGGCGTCACCTATCACCTCAATCATCCCGGTGTCAGCCTGAACAAGATGAGCATGCCCGAGATCGACAAGCTCCTCAGATCGCTCCCCGAGAACGTCTGGGTCTGGGAAAAGGAGTAGACTTGCAGCGGACGCCGACATGCGATTTTTCCCGGCTGTTCTTGCCCAGACCATCATGTGTTGACTTTTCAAGGCTGCATACCTATGATGATGAACGCAGCCGTGGTGTCCACGATAAGTGAAACAGCTCGCGCGGATTTTCCGCATCAACGGACCGCGGACAGGTTGCATTCGAGAGTATGAACAGTTTATTCATCAATATCCAGCCGGTCTATCTTATCTATTTCTTTTACGGTGCGGCGTTTCTCGTCATGGCCGCCTCCATCGCCGCAAAGGACATGAAGGGGAGCGATCTCAAGCTCGCGAAGAGCGTGCGGCTCCTCGGCATATTCGGCTTAACCCATGGCATTCATGAATGGATGCAGCTCTATCCGCTCATTGAGGGAGATCACCTATCCTTTCGTGCGATCTTCCTTGCCAAGCTCGCAGCGCTCATCATTTTCGTCGTGTCCTACCTTTTCCTCCTGTGGTTCGGACTTACGCTCATCAGAGGCGTCTCTGAAAAGCGGGTCTGGAAAGTTGTCCGGGTCATCCCGGTCCTCCTTGCGGCCGTCTGGGTCCTCCGCGTGTGGTACACGGGGTTCAGCATGGACTTGCAGTTTCTGCGGCAGGCGTCCATTGCGACACGCCACACCTTCGGCCTTGCCGGCAGTATACTTACCGCCTATGGTCTGATGGCGTATTCCCATGAGGTCAAACACCTCAGCCGGACAGCGGCGAGAAATATTTTGTTTGCAGGCGCCTCGTTCGTATTCTACGCCTTTGTCGCCGGGGTGGTTTCTTCGGACTTCACCCTTTTTCGCCTTCCTGTCCCTGTCGAGGTGCTTCGGGGTACGGCCGGGATTTTCATTACCTATTTCATGATCAAAGCGCTCAATATATTTGATATCGAGATGCGGAAAAAGAACGAACAGCAGTCGCGGCACATCGTGCAGGCCGAAAAGATGACCTCCCTCGGGCAGCTCGCTGCCGGCATCGCACATGAGATCAACAATCCGCTGACGAATGCGTCGCTGGGGATACAGACCCTGAAGAACCGTATCGCGAGCGGCGTCTCGGACACGGAAATCGTGGGCAAGCTCGATGCGGTCGAACGCAATATCGACCGGGCTTCCGGCATTGCCCGGGAACTCCTCCAGTTTTCCCATCAGCGGGGCGCGGAGGCGGTTCCGGTGGATATCAACGACGTTATGCGCGGGGCGCTGACGCTGCTGCAATATAAGCTGAAAAAGGTCGACGTGCAGAAGGACTTTGGCAGGCCTCCGGCGGTTACGGGAAGTCCGGGAAAGCTGGAACAGGTCTTCATCAACATCCTCTCCAATGCCGTCGAGGCGATGCCAAACGGGGGAGTGATATCCATCATGACAATGCGCTCTCAGGCAGGCGTCCTGATCCGTATCACGGATACGGGAACGGGAATCTCGAAGGAAAACATGTCCCGCGTGTTCGATCCGTTCTTTACGACGAAGGAACCGGGAGCGGGCACCGGTCTCGGGTTGTCCATCTGCTACGGCATTATCAAAAGCCACCACGGCACCATCGATGTTGCCAGCGTGGAAAACAGGGGAACGACGGTCACCATTACGGTGCCGGAAATGGAGGCGGCATGAAGCAGGTCCTTATCGTTGACGATGACAATGAACTCAGGTCCCATCTGGCCGAGATATTGAAAGGCGCGGGGTACGCGACCGCCGAGGCATCGTCCGGCAGGGAAGCGGCGGCCAAGGCGGCCTCCGGTGTCTACGACGTCATCCTCCTGGACATGATCATGCCGCGGGGCGGCGGCGCCGAAGCCCTGGGGGAATTCCGGAAGGTTGCGCCCCGGTCACGGGTCGTGATGATCACCGCGTTCGCAACCATCGAAAACGCGGTTGATGCCATGAAGCGGGGTGCCTGCGAGTTTATCTCGAAGCCGTTCAAGATCGACGAGATCCTCACGACGGTGCGGCGCGTTCTGGAAGAGGCCCGTGTCGAAGAATGCGACGGCAGCAAAGACCTCGAAGGCCTGCTGAGCGCGCTTTCGAACCCTCTCCGAACGAGGATCATCCGTCTGATCGCGTCGAGAAAGGCCATGCGCCTCATGGAAATCGCGCGTGAGCTTTCCATCAAGGACCACACGAAAGTGATCTTTCACTTGAAGATCCTGCGGGAGGCCGGGATCGTCGGGCACGACAGCGAGAAGTCATACGTCCTTTCAAGGAATGGGATGAAGGCTGCGAGTTGTCTGAAAATCCTCGACCAACATCTCGCGGACCACTGACGAGAGTAACGAGCCTTCCAATCCGATACGACCGTTCCCCATCTCTTTTCCCCCTCACCATCCCTCGGATGCCCAAAACATCCGCGTCCCCGTGAATTCCAGTTCACCTTCGGCACCCTCGAATGAAGAGAACGTTACTTGACAGTTTGCATTGCTGGGCCTACTTTATGCGCAGGCACGTTTATCGCGTTGCTCTTCCGAGGAGATGCATGCCGCTGTTCAGCCGGAAAAAAGAAAGATATGCCGCAGTAACAAACGCGAACTACGACAGGGTGCTTTCTGTCGTCAACCGGTATCGCGATGAATCCCGCATTCCAGGCTGCGTGTGCGAGCAGTGCGTCGGCGGCATCATAGCCTGGGCGCTGAATTGCCTGCCGCCCCATTATTATGTCGAGCGGCAGCGGGACCAGGAGGCCGGCTCTCCCTGGATCATGGTGGAGAGCGCCGTTCTTGAGGCCATTGAAATGCTCCGCGAGCAGCCGGACCGCCTGTGCAGCCGCGCGCGGATGGAGGGATGAAAGCGATGACAGGGTTGCCGACGCTGCAGAGCCCGGCGCCGTTACCGGACGGTGTTTTGCGCTGTTGTCGTTCCGTGAAATAATATTCACATACAATGATCAATCTTGAAGAAGGCTTCTCTTGCGACTTGCTCGGGTCCCGAATATACTTACTCTTAAGTTGCGTAAGTTGCGCGCTGCATACAAGAACGAGCAGCGCAAACGCCGGGAAGGCGTGATCAGCCCTGCTTTGTCGCCCGTGAATCTGATCGCAAAGTCAAGGTTTGCATCGTCCTGCCGCTCGTCAGCGGGATTTCCTGGTGATTGAGATATTGCCGGTTTACTCCGAATATACTAACGAGTGGCGAAGGAGGGCGAAGCGGATCAAAAAAGCATGTACGGTCAGGACGCTGTGCTGAGGCACTGATGGTAAGGGGTAAGATATTTTATGAAGGGAGGCACTATATGAGACGTACCAGCCTGCTGCTGTGTCTGGCGCTTCTGCTGTCGATGCCGCTCGCCGCGCACGCGGTCGATATGCGTGTGACCAGCTCGACCCAATATCTCTGGTTCAACGACATCCTGAACGGTGAAGACGATGAGATGCTGGCCCAATACCTGAAGATGAGTATCACCAAGGTGAATCCCGGGGATACCATCAGTATCCAGGGCTACGGCCGGGGAACCTACCGGTCGACCGATGTGAAGGGCGCCGATGACCTTTTCGGACGGCTGTATTACATGTACCTTGATTACCGCAACGTGGTCACGAATGTCGACTTGATTGCCGGAAGACACTATGTGGCTCTTCCCGCGGGATCGGCCCTGATCGACGGCGGGACGCTGAATATCAGAAATGTCGGTCCCGTCGATCTGCGGGTCCTCGGAGGACGAAACGTGGTCTTCTCCGGAGGCCGGGGCGAGATCACCGGCGGCAACGACCGCTTCCTGGGGGCGAGCATCTCCACGGACGCCGTCAAGCTTACCCATATAGAAGCGGGATATGCCAGGAAGACCGACGATTCTGACGTCGCGCGCGAGACGGTCGGGATCACCATCACCACCTACCTGCCGAAGCGCGTTGCCGTCTACGGTGATGCGAAATACGATCTCCTCTCCGAGGCGACGAATGAGCTACTTGCGGGCATTAAATTCTCGCCCCTCGAGCGGCTGACCCTTACGGGGGAATACTACGAAAGCTACCCCACGTTTGACGCGACATCGATCTACAGCGTGTTTGCCGTGAACCAGTACCAGGAAACCCTGGTCAGGGCCGAGTACGCCGTAACCGACGCGTATAAATTGTTCGTATCCTACGCGGCGGAAGATTTCAACGACGGAGAGGACGCGAACCTGTACCATGCGGGGATCTCCGCTCGCCCCATCGCCGACCTCGTTTTGAACTTGAGTTATGACAAACGGAACGGGTATGGCGGGGTACTGAGCGGTTTCAGGGTCAACGGACGGTATTCCCTCAGCGAGAAGACTGCGGTGTCGGCTGGCATTGACCGGGACGACTTCCGTCGCGAGACGTTTGCCGATGAGTCGGTGAAGAAGTACTGGATCGGCGGCACACACCGCTTCAACAAGACCGTATCCCTGATGGTGCGCGCGGAGGACAACGTGAACGTCAATTACAACCATCAGTACCAGGGCGTAGCGTCCGTTAACGCCGAGTTTTAAGAAAGGAGGCTCCGATGAAAAAACAACGCGTTATTGCAAGTCTCGCACTGATGGGATTTCTCATTATTTCGTTCCAGCTCGTCGCCGCAAAGACATCGCATATCGATTATCGCGACATGAAGACCGCCGAGTGCGCATCCTGCCATCAGAGCGAGGGAATCGCAGCCAACCACGGAGCGTTTTGGGTCAGCGAGCATCGTGCCTTCGCGGTGAAAGCGGGCGCGAACTGCGCAGAATGTCATGATCAGTCCTCTTGCCTTGACTGTCACACGGGCGGGGGGATCGAACCGGACCTGACCCGCAGCCTCTCCCGGCGCGGGGAATACATGCCGAAAAGCCACCGGTCGGACTGGATCAGTATTCACCCGATCAACGCGAAGAACAGGCCGCAGGACTGCTATCGATGTCACGACGCCACCTCCTGCTTCGACTGCCACAGCAGGCAGAAGAGCAACACGATGAACATCAAATCGCACGTCAAGACCTTTGTGGGCCAGGACTTCATCTGGAACTCGGAACATTCCCGGGAGGCCCGGAGGAACCTTCAGTCCTGCCAGTCGTGCCATCCCGAGGGAGACGTGTGTTTGCAGTGCCACAGCGCAAAATTGTCCGTGAGAGTGAATCCACATCCCAAGGACTGGAACGGCAGCAAACTGAAAAGCGCGAGCGGCGACAAAACATGCCGTGTTTGTCATTAACAAATAAAAGGAGGATTGGGTATGAAGCGCATCATTATATTATTGGCAATAACAGCACTTGCGGTGTCGGCACTATCAGGCTGCGGGTCGGATAAAAAAGAAGGAAAGGGCGGCATATCTGTCTCGGCAATTGACGGCGGTTATGTGGGCACCACAACGTGTCTGGGCTGCCATGACGGCTCCGTTGCCTCTGACCGGAGAAGCTTCCGGAAGTCAGGCCATCCGTACAAGTATACGCATACGGGCGGCTCGATCATGGGAGCATCAACGCTTCCGGGCTTGTTCTCGAGGCCCCAGACCACAACGTCTCAGATCAGTACCTTGACCCTGAACGGGCTGTGGGTGGACGGCCCAGGCACACCTGCGCTTCTTGACTGGTCCGCGGTCAACTACGTAATCGGTGGTTTCGGCTGGAAGATCAGGTGGGGCATTCGGGATTTCGGTCAGGACAATGGCCTCTTTGGCCCCAACCCGGCCGGCAATGACACGGGCTACGTTTGGACAGGACCTTATGCCCAGTACAATTTATGGGGTGTAAATGATACGAACACGGGCGCCCTGCCCAAGTGGTCCGCGTACAACAGCGGCCAGGACAAAAAGTACGAGTGCGCCGTATGCCACAATACAAACGGCATTGTTTCGACGGATGGCTACTCCTGCCGAACGGATGGCGGCACCAACGCGGCTCCCGCCCGCACCCAGCCGTGGGAGAAGAATCCCGGGATGGGTCCGGAGACCAAGGGCGGATACTATAGCTCCTGGACCTTTGACGGCGTACAGTGCGAGGCATGCCACGGTCCCGGCGTCGGCCACGCCACCACGAACTCCAGCCTTGGCGTTCTTAGTTTAGCGGGCGGCGTCGAGATATGCGCCAAGTGTCACATCAGGTCATCCAACACAACGGGCCAGGGAGGAGAATGCGGAGGAGATGCAAGCCCTGCCATCCTCACCAACGGCGCCGTGGCAAGCGGCGACTGGATTTCCCATCATGAGCAGTACAACGAGCTGGTCGGCTACAACGGCGACGGCGTTCACTCATCATTCAAATGCACGGCCTGCCACGATCCGCACAAGAGGTCGGCCAAGGTTGTAGATGCGGTGAGCGGCCTCCTCGGCATTACCGATAACCATCTGTCGGCGGAAGCCAGAGGCGCCATTAAAGTGAGCTGCGTGAGTATGGGATGCCATGGCAGCAAGGCCGTCAAAACGGCTGGAATGCAGAATGCCCATAGTGGTCTGACCTGCATTGACTGCCATATGGCGGAAGCAACCAAGTCAGCCATCAATGCTTCGACGACAGGATGGGGCCGCAAGGGGGATCTGAAGACCCATATCTTCAGGATCAATCCGGCCGGAACAACCATCACGAGAGTGAATGCCGATGGCAAAACCATTGCGACCAACTTCCTCACTCCGCGATACGCATGCGGCAAGTGCCATGACAGCAATATCAATCCTGGCACCGGGACGCCGATGGACGAAGCAACTGCCCAGGCTGCAGCCACCGGCTACCACACGCCGTAATAGCGCCAGAAGCAAAGGAACGTAGGAACAGATCGAAAAGGCGGGGTTTATCCCCGCCTTTTTTTTGGTATGCCAGGCATGACACTCTGCACTCTGGTGCAGGCTGATCAGATG
>CAYPOT010000080.1:0-16921 GCA_964412455.1 uncultured Nitrospiraceae bacterium
GTCGAATGTAGACAGAGGCGAAAGACGATGTCCCGAAAACTTCGTATGCCAGCATCGGACAAAACCCGGTGCGAATCTGTGGCAGGATAGGAAGAACACCCGACCTACAAGTAGGTCGCCCATCCAAGATGTTCAGGGAAATTGTGAGGAAAACGGACGATGGAATCATACAAGCTCAATTGGAAACGCCTCCTCGAACCCAAGCGAGTCAGGGACTTGGTTGGCGGTGAACCATCGGAGCGGTTTGATGGAGAATTAAGAAGTGAGTTTGAGAAAGACTATGGTCGAACAGTATATTCCACGCCGTTCAGGAGATTGCGGGATAAGGCGCAGGTCTTCCCGTTAGAGCCGAATGATTCGGTTCGTACAAGGCTGCTTCACTCATTAGAAGTGTCAAGCGTTGCTGAGGATATAGCTACACAAGCCGTCAAGGATGTAATCATCCCAGGCAGTTCAATCGCCCTGTCACCTGAGCAGGCACGAGACATCCCGCTCATTGCAGCAACGTGCGGCTTGATCCACGACATTGGAAATCCGCCTTTCGGTCACGCCGGCGAACTGGCAATCAGCACGTGGTTTACTACCAAGTTTGGAGAATCTCATGAATTCCTTGGGGACCTGGGCGGGAGAAAAAGTAGTTATGTGCAAGACTTTTTTAACTTTGAGGGAAATGCACAAGCTACGAGAATCTTGTCAAATGTTGAGTTACTTGTCCACCCCTATGGATTGAATCTGACGGCAGGCACGATGGCGGCAGCAGGGAAATACATTGCACCGTCGAATATGGTCGAAACAGATAAACGGCACGAGTTCAGTAAGCCTGGCTTTTTCGAATCAGAAGCTTATATCGTCCACCTAGTTCGTGAAGCGACTGGAACAATCGGCACCCGCCACCCGATTACCTATCTGGTCGAAGCAGCAGACGACATTGTCTATTGTTCGGTCGATATTGAGGACGGAATTCGGCGTAGAGTTCTTCTTTGGGAAGAAGTTGAAGAAACACTTCTGAAGCAAGCTGAAGGAAGCGAATTAGTAATCGATGTCTTAAACAGGGCTAAGAAACACGCTAGCCCCCTAAAAGGCGAGGGAAAAGCCTATTTCGACGCCCTCGCCCAAACTTTTCGAATCGCGGCGATCAGCAAAATGGCGATTGCCGCGCGACAGATCTTCAAGTTGCGATACAGGGACATCATGAATGGCGAATATCATGGCGAACTGCTCATGGATTCGCAGTGTGAAGCAGCTCCTTTGATCAAGGCATGTAAGTACACCTTGCGGACAAACCTTTATCGCCACCCAGACATCCTTCGGCTTGAGGTCCGGGGAAGGAAAGTAGTCCATGAGTTACTAGAGTTATTCTGGGAAGCCGTTAAGAATTACGAGCCGTCCAAGCGGGCGAAGATGTCTACAAAAAGCTATGATGCTAAGCTCTACTTCCTTCTTTCGGAAAACTACAGGCGGGGATTTGAGCGTAGAATGGAAAAAATGACAGAAAATAGTTTGTATTGTAAACTTCAGCTTATTACCGATCAGGTTGCTGGTATGACTGACGCTCATGCCTGCGAGGTCCACAAGCGACTAACAAACAATTAAAACGTAGTAACAATGCGCCATACAAAAGATCCATATCATGTTGATGTTTCAGCAATTCGAGAATCTGTCTCGAAGTTCTTGAATGATAGTTCAAGTACCCGCTCGCCTGCGCGCCGAGAAATCAAACACTCCGTCAACTCGGTAGTTCAGACAATACTGTCAGCTGGGTGGGAAGCATACATTGTAGGTGGGACTATTAGAGATATTATACTTGGGCCAAAGATTGTCGGTTCTGGTGCTTACTATCCAAGAGACGTAGATATCGTTGTTGTGGGTGTGGATAACGAAGAGATCAGAGCCGTGTTTAAACACTTGTATGACCGAGATACGCGCTTTGGAGGTGTGCATTTAATAGACTACAAGCCGGAGGGATGGAAGGTGATGTTTGACGTGTGGGCGCTTCAAGCTACTTGGGGATTCACGGTTCAGGCGCTACCAATGCATATTTCGTCGTTTCCACAACTGCCATTTCTGAACCTCGACACTGCTGTTGTTGAGATACAGGCACTTAGAGGGCGACCGAGGCAAGTCTTTGAAAACGGTTTTGTTGAAGGTATCAACGAGCGTACAATCGAGATTAATTTTGAGCCGAATCCCTATCCTGAGATCTGTATGGTGCGGGCGTTGATTATGGCAGCGAAATTAGGGTTTACAATTGGGCCCCGGCTATTCGATTTCGTGTTGAGGCGCGCTGAATCCACTCCCATAAGTGTACTTATGGATGCACAGCGATCACATTATGGAAGTGACCGTTGCGAAGCTGAAACGCTTTTGAATTGGCTCAAGACTCTAGAACAACAGGCCAGTGATGGGTTTACTACGGGGAATATCACAATGAAAATTCCCGATCAACTCGCGTTATGGAATAATTATCCTTCGGAGGCTCAAGCGCAGCTTGGATTAGCTTCGAATATGGATGACTTAGTTTTCAAGTAAGCTAATCCCATATTAGATCACATAAGTCTGAGTCGACATCGTAACATTTGGCTTCCCGCTAGTATCGGCCGGCTATAGCATCATTGCGGAATTCACTGGGTGGTCATCGAGTCTGTGGATTAAGCAAATCTTGAGGTCGTTCAGAGCGCCGCATATAGCCATTTCGAGTTGGTTTTTCGAATCGAGAGTTCGTTCCTTCGGTACACTGATTGAAGACATGGCCGAGATGATATTCGTCCACTACTTGATTGGAACCGTTTTCTCTCGATCTAATGCTCCCGTAGTGGGAATGTGCGCATTCGGATCTCTTGCAGATTCAAGACTAGCAGTTGGTCGCTTCGTCTTCAACAACTTCCTTGATCTTGGCCGCAGTCACCCCTTTTCAAGGTCAAACTTTCTTGGTATGCTTTACGCAAGAAAAGACCATTCATAGGGCTAATGTATTGCCGCCGGCGCTCGTCGTCCACAGGCCATAAGGACACGTATGCAAACACATCAGGATTTACAAAGGACTTATGATAGAGGCTCGCAATGGCGGATTTGGGATCTCCATGTCCACACACCAGCATCTTTAATCCATCAATACCCCGGCACCGACCCATGGGACCAGTTTTTGCTGGATTTGGAGGGCTTACCTGAGAGCGTCAAAGTGCTTGGGATCAATGACTATTTGTTTTTGGACGGGTATAAGCGAATCTTAGCCGAACGCAAGCAGGGTCGCCTTAAGAATATCGAGACGGTCTTTCCCGTGATTGAGCTTCGTATTGACAAGTTCGGCGGTACCGACGGGCATCTTAGCCGGGTGAACTATCATGTAGTATTTTCAGACCAGCTGTCGCCCGAGATCATCGAACAGCAGTTTCTGAACGCGCTTACAGCACGGTACAAGCTAAAGCCGGGAGTTAATACGCCGTTGTGGAGTGGAACGCTCAACAGAGCAGCTTTAGAAGATCTCGGCCGCAAAATAATCGCGAGCGTGCCTGAAGATAAACAGCATCAGTTCAGCGAGCCGCTAATCGAGGGTTTCAATCATCTGTGCCTTTCGCAACGTGATGTGGTGGACCTTACGGAGTCGCACTGGTTTAAGAATAAGTGTCTCGTGGGCGTCGGGAAAACCGAATGGGCAGATATCAAATGGAACGATCAAGCCGTCGCGGACAAGAAGACAGTGATAAACGATGCGCATATAGTTTTCATTTCAGCCACAAACGTAGAGCACTGGCGTAAGGCAAAAATGTCGCTGAAGAAGGCGGCGGTGAATGATCTTTTGCTTGATTGTAGCGACGCACACTATTTGAGTTCCAGTACTCAAAAAGATCGGATCGGCAAGTGCCTTACGTGGATTAAGGCAGATCCTACCTTTGAAGGACTTCGCCATGCTCTCCGCGAGCCAGAATCCAGAATCGCAATAGCAAGCGAGGCTCCGGATGAGGCTTCCAAGCGTGAACGGCGGACAAAGATTATTCAAGAAATCCGGATCGTCAAACGTGCAGGCTCAAGCTTAACAGAGACGTGGTTTGAGAACAAAATTCCTCTTAATAGTGGCCTGGTTGCGATCATCGGAAATAAAGGAAAGGGCAAGAGTGCCCTCACCGATACAATAGGGCTGCTTGGAAATTGCAAACAAGATAAGTACTTTACGTTCCTCACCGATCGGACGTTTCGACTCGGCGGAAAGAACAGCAAGGCCACTCATTTTGACGGAAGTATCACTTGGCTTGATTCATCGGAACGTACGACACAATTGTCCGGCGCGAGCGAACCAGGTGAGCACGAATATGTAAAGTATCTGCCACAACAATACTTAGAGCGAATATGTGGAACCGTAGGTCAGACTGAGGAAAGCGAATTCGACCGTGAAGTAAAAAAGGTAATCTTATCGCATATTCGTCCAGAAGAAACTCACAATTGTGACTCTCTCGATTCGCTTATCGCGCTCCTGACTAAACAGGCTGACGAAAACAGAAGGATCTGCAAGGACGAGTTGCACAAACTCAATGAACGGATTGTAGAAGTAGAGGAACGGATTGACCCGGCACACCGGCAGAAACTTGAAGCAGAGTTAGTGCGTAAGAAATCTGAGCTCTCGGCTCATCAGAGTATGAAGCCCGCGCTTCTCGGTGCGTGTCAACAACTTTGAGACAGTCGGCGAAAGAATTTAGTGAGTTTTCCTTTCTGTGGAATGCGATGAGTCGGGCTTATTGATCCAGACGTTTTCTGGAAGGGGATTGACGGTTGGAGCCTTGCGGACAAATCGTTCCGGATGAGCCATATAGGCGGCATCGAGAACAAGTTGGCGCTGACCGAGCACGGTGGGCGCTTGGCCGAAATGGACCATGGCGGGGGTGAGTAAGGCGATCCCGGAATGGCAATGCTGGTCGTTGTACCAGGTGAAGAATTGTTGGCAGAAGGCGCGGCCGTCTTGAATGCAGCCGAAGCGATCCGGAAAGCCGGGCCGGTACTTCAAGGTGCGAAACTGGCTTTCCGAGTAAGGGTTGTCGTTAGAAACGTAGGGTCGGCTGTGCGTCTTGGCGATGCCCAGGTCGGCCATCAAGAACGCCACTGGTTTGGAGCGCATGACTTTTCCACGGTCGGCGTGAATGGTCAACTGGCCAGGCGGTATGGTGTGTTTTTGCAAGGTGTCCTCAATGAAGTGTTTGGCCAGTTCGGCCGATTCCCGCTCGGCGACCATCCAGCCGGTAACATAACGGCTGAAGACGTCGATCATTACGTAGAGTTGGAAGTAGTTCCATTTGACCGGCCCCCGCAGTTTGGTGATGTCCCAGCTCCACAATTGATTGGGTGCGGTGGCCAGCAACTCCGGTTTCTGATAGGCCGGATGAATGGCCTGGTCGCGGCGCTCGCGCGTTTCTCCTTCCTGTTCCAAAAGTCGATACATCGTCCGGGTAGAGCAAAGATAGTTCCCTTCATCCAACAAGGTGGCCTGGATGGCCGCCGGAGCCCAATCCTGAAAGCGTTCTTCATGCAAAACTCCGAGCACACGTTGGCGTTCCTCCGGCCCCAGAGTCCGCGGGGATGAGGCGCGAACCACTGGAGGAGGCCAACATTCCTGCAGCAAAAATGGGCCAACCAGAGGACGGTTCCGATAGAAGGTTGCCCGCGGCACGACAAGAGCCTGGCAAGCCGCTTCTACGCCGGCCGCCGCCGACAACGCGACTGCCGTATCCCAGATTAGGTCTTGCCGTCCGGGTCCGGCGGCGGCGCCCAGCCCAGCAGTGATCCCAATTTTTTTTGAACATCAATGATTGTCTCGGCACGCTGCAGCGCTTCACTCAGGCGCTGCACTTCACGCCGTAGCTGCTGGAGCTCGTCCTGGCGGGAATCGGTCTTTCGTTTCGGACCACGAGACTTCGGCGTCAACCCTTGTCGCATCCCGGCCTCGCGCTCATGTCGCCAAGTCGTCAAGTGCGACGAATAGAGTCCCTCCCGCCGCAACAAGGCGCCGATTCCGCCGGCGCCTTTGACTGCCTCGGCTTCCTTAAGAATTCGCAGTTTGTAGTCCAACGAAAACGTCCGCCGTCGCGCATCGGCCACGACCTCCGGACTGGGCCGCGATGGGGCCGGCGAACTGGCCACGGGTTGGCCCAGCACTCCACTCCGATCGCCTTCGCTGCGCTCAGCCGATCTCCGTTCCGCGCCGGGCCAACCCGCATCCGCCGAGGCCAATCCATTCTGCTTCTGATTCGTACTCACGCTGATTCCATTCTCGCCCTACTTCAGTAATTAAGGCCGGGGATAGTGTCTCAGCTATGTTGGCACGGAGGGTCTGCAAGATCCAAAAGATACGAGCTGGATTTCAGAAGACACTTTAGCAGCTTTAAAGAGTCTTGAGCTTGTTAAGGAGAAACATCGGAATATCGAAAAAGAACTGACGGAGGCGTCAACTCGGCTGGGCGCGCTCAACGTAGGTCTGGCGACGGCTGACCGGGTGTTGGAAAGAGTATCTGCAATCGCACGTCGGATCGAGACCTTTAGATCGGAATCTCTCGCTGATCTGAGCGCACTCGGGTTAGGGGTTGACGATATTCTATCTGTTCAGATCACTCGTGGACCAATAGAAGCGATTGTCAAGAATCTTACTGATCTGAAGGCCGATTTCGAGCTGCAACTCGCACCGGAGGGGGCAAAGAGCCTTTATGTTATGCACGAGTCCCTTCGGAAGGAAATCACCGCCCTACAGGGAAAGCTGGATGAGCCGAACAGACTGTTCGCTGAGAATCAAGAGGCGCTGCGTACCTGGCAGCGTGGCTATGACGCAATTGTAGGCTCCCCTAAGGAACCTCCTACCATCCAAGGTCTTGAAGAGCGAATCAAACTATGTCAGGAGGCTCCGAGCGAACTCGCCCAACTCCGGATCGAACGGACTGTCCGTGTAAAGGAAATCTATGAGGTAATCGGTTCCCTTGCTACTGCGTACCGAAAGTTGTATCGCGGTGTGAATGAATTTATCGATTCTCATCCGTTAGCACGAGATGCTTACAAGCTTGAGTTTGATTTGAAGATTGTCGACACTGGATTTAAAATCCGGTTCTTTGACGCCATTCATCAGGGTGTGGCCGGAAGCTTCTACGGTACAGACAGCGGTGCGGCACTTCTTGATTCAATGTTAGCGAATAGGACTTTCGATGACTGGAATTCCGTTGAAGGAGTTCTATCTGAGGTCATCGATGCTCTCGGGCACAATAAGAGAGATAATGATAAGGAAATCAAGATAACTGCTCAGCTTAAGAGAGGAAAGGGCGTTGTCGAGTTCTATGACTTTATCTTCGGGCTCGACTACTTTGCCCCGCGTTACTTGCTTCAAATTGATGGAAAGGGACTGAACCAGTTGTCCCCAGGAGAGCGAGGTCTTCTGCTGCTCGTGTTTTATCTTTTGATTGATCGCGGTGATACACCATTAGTCATCGATCAGCCTGAAGAAAATCTTGATAATCAGACAATCTATCGCTCTCTTGTGCCTTGCCTCAAGGAAGCCAGAGATCGTCGGCAAGTGATTATCGTGACCCACAATCCGAATGTGGCCGTCGTTAGCGACGCTGATCAAGTTATCTGCGCCGATCTCGACAAACTCGATAACTACCGAATGAAGTATTATTCTGGAAGCGTTGAAGATCCTAAGATAAATCAACTCATTGTGGATGTTCTAGAAGGCACAAAGCCAGCCTTCCAAAATCGCGAAGCGAAGTACATGTAAGGGTTCAACAATACCGCTTCGATACGGTTTCTTGTCGGATGTAGTAAGCAAGACAGCTCAAACTGCTGCCCATCACGAAAAGAGCTAGGGAAACGTGTTGCATCGTGTCACGAAATCCAGCAAAACTACGCTTACTAATGTGAGCGGACTCTCAGCGTACTCTTCTGCGGCGATGTCGATATTTGGGACACGGATGGAGATTACGCACTCTGGTCTGCACAGAAGTCAGGAGCCCACACGTAATGCACCCAGACGAAACAGTACAAAGGCAGCTGGAGTTTTTCTCGCAGCGGAAAGCCGGGTGCCTTTTTGCAGCGATCGCAGCTGGCGATCCAGGTCATTACGGCTGGCGTTTTCGAGTCCTTGAAACCGACGTGAACGCCATCGATGGTAGTATCACTGAGGCTATCGATGACCCGGCTGTCACCACACTATCGCTGCTGTTTCCTCACCTCTCGACGGTTGACTCTTTCCTGGATTTCGTCGGAAGTTTGAAGGAGAGCAAAATGCTCATTCTCGATGAGCAAGCCGAATGCCAAGGGATGATTTGCCTTGGCTTTCGTGCGAGAATAGGAGAGTTGCGATCATATGTTACCGGCTTCGGAGACTTTCCCTTTCTTCCAATGACGAGGCGTGCGCCATCGGTGGAACTGACGATGCGCGTGAAGCCTCGGCCTCCTTACGAGTTTGTCCTCAAAGAGTCTCCCAAGGACATCGTCCATCTCGCGGATCTTGATATGTTAGGTTTCTCTCGCGAGAAATTAGAAGCCTTATGGGATGGATCATTCGTCCAAACGAAACGAGTTCTCGGCGCGGACCCTGATCTGCGGAGCGCCGCTAAGACAACATTCTGTATTCCCATTGAAATGGGTGTATAGATGATTCACCAGCTCTTCCTCAAGCCTAGACGCTACGAACCGATGGTGGAGGCGCGGGAGTTGCTGGTGTCGCCGGCGGGAATTCAAGGTGCTGTATATAGCGCACCGATTCGGCATCTCCTAATGGTCCCAAAATCCACGCTCTTGGAATTCGAGCTAAAGCCGGGCGATCTGCGAGAAAATCTCATCATTGACGACGACGGAATTGGGAACCTCCATACGTTACCTTCCGGGACAGTCATTAAAATTCAAGACGTTTTGGTCCGGCTCACAGTTCATTGTGAGCCTTGTGGGCGTTTGCGTCACCTTGTCGATCTCGCTGCGATTCAGCACAAGCGAGGTTATCTGGGAACGATCCTTTCAAAGGGAATCATAAGAACAGGCAACCATATTACTTTGGTATCGGACAGGAGATACGAAGCAATTCCGTATGATCTTAAGGAGAGAATTGAGTGGTATCTCGATCAAAAAACGACGCCAGTCAAAGCGACAACTCTGATTCACGATATCGGTCTGTCGGCGTCCTACTGTAGAGCGCTCCCGAAGCTTACCAAAGATATTCCCGATATTGAAAGACGGATTCTTTTTCAATCGGCTCCTGCGACAGAGCCACCTCGACTCTTTTCTGCTGCTGGATGATTTGTATTCGGTTCTAACGTGTTCAATTGCTCTGCGAGCAACTGTAGTGCTCTATCGAGTTGCTTACCGTTAGTACCTTGGTGTATCCATGGGCTCGCTCCTGACGGATGTGGTAGTGGGATGATAGGAATGTTGTAGCCCAATGATCCTGGTCCAAAAGGGTCCTGTACAAAAAGTTGCCCCACCGCATCGGCGAGGGAGATGTCTGCGTTACAGAGACATTGCCGAATCGCGAGGACTCCAACTGGCACGATAATGTCAGGACGAAGGTTTCTAAGGAAAGCCAGTAACTTCGGTCTGGAGGAGGCAATTAGTCTCTCATCAGGGGCCTTGTGCGATCGACCTGCTGTACCGGGAAACATATTTACCAAAGCGGTGAAGGCGAAGAATTGAAGAGCCTCATTCTTTTCAACACCTGCTTTTGCCAGCCAAGCATAGAGCCGAGTTCTACCATAAGGAATCTCTGCTGGAATTCTGGGTGGGGCTTGTCCGATGATTACAACTCTTTTCATTGGTGTGATTGCTTGCATGTAGCTCGAAGATTTGAAAACTAATTGTAACAGGTGGGTCTCACGCGTCAATGAGGCTGCTGCGGTCGGTTTCGACAGACATAAATTGCGAACCTGATACATCTTCCAGTCGAACCACTACAAATCAACCTTTTCCGGCCCTTCCAGAGACTTCGAAATCTCATATAACACCTGTATTTCTTCACAAATCTGGTTCCACTTTCGAGGCTCCAGGGTCACATGGAAAAAATCCGCTTTATGCGGATTTTTTCGTGACCCTAAGTAAATTGAAAATTTACGTCCGGAGTCGAACGGATTGCCGGTTTACGCGCCGAGTACGGCGTGTCGGCAATCCGGTGCCCAGGATTTTTCTGATTGACGAATCAGAAAAATCCGAGGGAGACATTCCGCGTAGGGTCACAAAAGTAAAAACCGCCTTTGGGCGGTTTTTTACATGACTTTTTGTTTTTTTGCTATACTACAAATAATGAATCAAAAAATCATCCTCATTTTTGGGATTATGCTCGTGGGTGCTGCGTTTTTCTTTTTTAAGCCAGATGCAAAGATTACAAACTATCCCTCTTCGGGTGACTCGGTCGTTGCATTTGGTGACAGTTTGATCGAAGGTGTGGGGGCGACTCCGGGAAACGACTTGGTATCCCAACTATCTAAAAAAATCGGTGAGCCGATTATAAACCTCGGTGTTGCAGGAAATACCACTGAACAAGGTTTGGCTCGAGTGGATCGTATCGCCGAATACAAACCAAAAGTGGTGATTGTACTTTTGGGAGGCAATGACTTTTTAAGAAAAGTACCGAAAGCAGAGACATTTAAAAATCTAGATGCAATCATAACCAAAATACAGTCACTCGGTGCTGTGGTGATGTTGCTCGGTATCCAGGGTGGAGTACTTGGTGACCCATATGAAAATGAATTTGAAAATTTGGCAAAAGCAAAAGGAACGGTGTATGTTTCAAATGTGCTCGAGGGTTTAATAGGTGATACTCGATACATGGCAGATGCAGTACACCCCAACGATGCAGGATATGCAAAAATCGTGGAGCGAATTACTCCAGAACTTAAGAAAGTTTTGAAATAGCCCTAGGGTACCCCTTTGGCGCGCCAAAGGGGTACCCTAGGGCAAACTGATGGTAAGCTACTTTGCTTTCAAAAAGAGATAAATGTCTTCGAGCGCTTTCACCGCATCACCAGCTGCAATGTTGTTCTGATGGTAAAGTCCATCGGTACAGTCGCCTGCAGCCCAAATACCAGGAGTTTTCGTTTGCTGAGTGCGAGGATCAACAGGAATATAGCCGAGTGCATTGAGTTCCACTACTTCTTTTGCGAATTCTGTGGTTGGTAATGCTCCAATTTCAACAAAAATACCTGGAGTTTTGAGGTGAACTTTTTCTTTAGTAACTTGGTCTTCATATACGATTCCTGTAGCAAGTTTTTCTCCTACAATTTCAACCGGCACAGCGTTTGTAATGATTTTAAAATTTGGATGTTGTTGGAGCTTTTCTACTGTGAGGGCATCGGCTCTAAATGAGTCTGTACGGTTAAGGAGGGTGACTGATTTTGTGTAGGCGAGGAGCTGTGAAGCTGACTCAAACGCTGCGTTTCCACCACCAACTACCACTACGTCTTGTCCGGTGAAAAATGGCCCATCACATGATGCACAGTAGGTAACCCCTCGATGGTCGTATTCTTTTGCTCCCGGAATATCGAGCTTTCGTCGGTGACTGCCTGTGGCGATGAGAATTGTTTTAGTTTCGTAGGTTCCTTTTTCTGTGGTGACCAAAAAACCGTCTGTAGTTTTTTTAATACCCACTGCATACTCGCTCTTAACATCCACCACATCACCCGCGTATTCTTTGAGGTGCATTTCGAGGTCTTTTGCGAGCTGTGCGCCTGCAATATGCGGAGTACCAATCCAGTTTTGAATATCGTCAGAGACGATCGACTGTCCCCCAAACTCAGGAGAAATAAAAAGTGTTTTTAAAAGTTTTCGCGCAGCATACACACCAGCTGAAACCCCCGCCGGCCCCCCTCCAATGATTGTTAAGTCATACATAGTAAAGGAATTATAGCATGCAGAATGAAAAAATCACCAGGGTAGGTGATTTTTTCATTCTATTACTTAAGTCTTGATCTCCTTAGGAATGCCGGCACTGCACCCCACTCATCATCCTCAGTCTCGCTAACCTCAAGCTTTTTTGGTTCTGGTTCTATAGGAGTTTGAATTGGTTGAGTCTGCTGGATCACCTGTTTAGGTTGACTCGGAAGTGCATTGTAGATCTTACCTTCATCTTCTCGGTCAGGTCGAGCAAGTTCTTTCGCATCAGTTCCAAAGAGCGTCTTACGAGCCTGAGCTTCAGGGAAACTTGAAGCAATAACCGTAATTTTAATTTCACCTTTTTTAAGTTTTTCGTCTCGTACAGTACCGAAAATAATGCGAGCATTTTGGTCTACTGACTCAGTAATTACTTTCGCTGCATCCTGGATCTCAAACATAGTGAGGTCGTCACCACCAGCAATTGAAAAGAGCACGCCTTTTGCACCGTTGATCGAAACTTCGAGCAGTGGGGAATTGATCGCCATGCGTGCAGCCTCTTCTGCCCTTTTTTCACCCGAAGCGTACCCTATACCCATCAAGGCTGGCCCTGCGTTGTGCATAACCGCACGAATATCGGCAAAGTCGATATTAATGACTCCTGGAGTTGTAATGAGGTCTGAGATGCCTTCTACAGCCGATTTCAAAATATCATCACACATTGAAAATGCATTTTTTGCAGTTGTTTCTTTGCTGATTGTTGAGAGGAGTCGGTCGTTTGGAATGACAATGATAGCGTCGACTGCTTGACGGAGTTCATCAAGACCTGTGTCTGCAAGCTTCATTCGCTGTTGACCTTCAAAGAAGAATGGTTTGGTTACCACTGCCACAGTGAGTGCACCCATTTCTTTTGCAATGCGAGCAACGATAGGCGAGGCACCAGTTCCAGTTCCTCCTCCGAGTCCTCCCGCAATGAACACCATATCAGCACCTTTGACTGCTTCCTGAATTTCTTCTTTTGTTTCTTCCACAGCACGTTTGCCGAGCTCTGGGTTCATACCAGTACCGAGTCCTCGAGTGAGGTTTTTTCCAATGTGAATTTTTTTCTTAGAAAGAGAGTGGTGCAAGTCCTGTGCATCTGTGTTTACAGAAATAAAATCCACCCCTTTAACTTTGGAGTTGATCATGTGGTTCAAGGCATTTTTTCCTGAACCACCGACACCGATGACTTTGATTCGTGCGAAGGCTTCCACCTCCGGTTTGATCTGTGGCATATAATTGTTGTTGTTAAATCTTACGGAACTTCCATATTTGGGCAATCTCATCTTCTAAAATTAGAAAAAGTTCTCACCGTACCATTAAGTACGGCTCCGAGCTTTTTCAAATTTTATAAGCGACCTTGCCGCAAATCTGAAAGTTATTCTTTATTCAAAGTGCCGTGGCTAGTAATACTGAAATTCCCCCATATAGTAACAGATATACGGGAAAATATAAACAATTGACAGAAAAGGGGGTAATATGATGTAATAAACAGCGGGTGGAATTCTAATATAAGTGAGAGTGTAAAATGATTCGGTGTTCTTTGAGTATGATCCCGATCGATAAACGTGAAGAAATTATTCACGATTTAGATCTAGAGCCTCATTATGGAGGCCAGACCGAAGATGGTCTGACCATCTTTAAACCCAAGGAGGCGAAAAAGCCGGAACCACAATTGGTTTTGGTAGACTCGGTTGCCGGTTATGATGTCTGGCAAAGGCTGACCCCAGTCCAGCGCTTGGTTGCACAAAGAGTGGTCGTCGAACAGGAAGGATTCTTCGATGTAGCTAAGGAGCTTTCAGATGAATTCGTGAAGGTTCATCCTGATGATGTAGAGCTCGCGCATCGATGTGCCTGTGACGTCGTCCGGTCTGTCGCAGTTCAGTGTTAGTTAGACTTCCGTAGGTTTAAAAAATAAGATTCAGGGGTTCATCCCAACTGAGCCGACGTGACTGTAGTAGTACGCCGGCTTTTCTTTTAGTTAAAAACTCTCCCCTTGCTCGGGGATAGGGGAGAAAAGTTCCCCTACATCGGAAGTAGGGGATAAACCACAAGGGGCGCCCTTGTAAATACAAGGGCGCCCCTTGTGGAATGCGACTATCCTTAATTAGGGAAGGAATTGCTTGAACCAAGAAAATACTTTTTTGAACGCGTCCTGGGTACTGCCTTTGATGCCAATATCGGCTTGAGTATCTTTTGAAAAGCCGACCATGCAGAGGCCGTAGGCCACAGACCAGGTCGAGTCTCCGATACGGCTTTTTTCACCCAAATTAATTTGGGCAATTTTTGAAGGAAGTTTGAGGCTTGCTTTTGCAAAGTCTTCGATCGTCCCAATGCCGGAGCCTCCACCAGAAATGAAAATACCACCAGGAAGCATGCCATTTCTACCGATTTTTTTGAGGTGGGCTTCAATGAGTTCAAACATGTCTGACAGTCGAGCGTTTACAATCTCATCGAGTTTTTTACGAGAAACACTCGTTTGTGTCACCACACCCATTTTAATATTTTCTGCTTCTTCGATAGGAACTTTGAGTCCAAGTGCAATGTCATGAGTGATGTCAGTAGAGCCGATAGGGAACACTTCGAGTGAAATAGGAATATTGTTTTCGTACACAACGAGAGAAATAGTTTCTGCACCAATGTTTGCAAGTACACAACCTGCAATTTTCTGTGCTTTGGTAAGTGTGACCACGCTTGCAGCAATGGGGGATGCGAGCACATCGATTACTTCAATGCCTGCGCGGTCGACTGCATACATGAGGTCTGCAAGATGCGGCTCGAGGCAGGTGATGAAGAGCATTTTGGCTTCAAGTTTTGATCCACGCATTCCAAGAGGGCGGTTTCCAAGGACCACTTTGCTGTCGATTTTGTATGAGACGGGGATTGCATGTAAGATGCGGCGATTTTGAATGAGAGCTGGAGGAATTTCTGCTTCGCAGGCATCACCAACTTTAGCAAGATCGAGCTCACTGATCTCAAGGTCGGCACGACTCACTACAGTTTGCCCGATTGAAATGACACCGGAGAGCCCTACACCTCCTACTGAAATATAGGCACGTTTGATTTGAGTACTCGAGGCTTTTTCTGCTTGAGCCACTGCTTGTGCGACACTTTCAGTGACATCGTCGGTGTTGATGATGTAGCCATGTCGAAGACCTTTTGACTCTGCAATACCGGTACCTAAAATACGAGGAATATTTTTTCCATTTTCTTTAAACAGCTCAGTAACAACCACCTTTACTTGGTATGTTCCGATATCAATCCCTGTTGTTATGTTGCGTGCCATAGTGTGAAGGTCTGTAAAATTACTTCATCTACGTTGTTGGACTGCAAAAAATAATTTCCGTCGTACAACGAGTACACCTACAATTATTTTTCTAGTCCGCCTAGTAGCTAAAGCAATTTTCCAAACCTAATTTTTACGCAGAGTCTTAAAAGAGAAAAAGGAAAATTTTATACACTGAACTGAGCGCGGATTTTTTCTTCTGCTTTCTCCATTGTACTACCATGATCCATTCCTTTCAAATGGCATAAACCGTGGATAAATAAAAAGGCGATGAAGTTGTCATACTTTCTACCAAAACTTTTCATCTCGCGTCGAGCACGCACAGGGCAGATAAAAATCTCACCATTTTTTTTATCGAGAGGAAAAGAAAGCACATTACCTGATTTATCTTTTTGTCGGTATTCTTTGTTTAGTTTGCGTGAGCGTTTTTCACCAACGAATACAAGAGAGAGTTCATATTTTTTACCCATGACCGCATCTTTCATTTGAGCAAAAGGCAAGCCAGGAAGCTTGCCTTTTGTTTTATTTGTTATAGTAGTGAGGGATTCGATTTTCATCTTTTTGGAGAAGTCCATAACTGGCAAATTTCGTTGTTGGACGTCGGTAATTTGATTGTCAACGTACAACGAGTACGCCTCCAATCAAATTCCTAGTCCGCCTAGAACTTTGCTCAGTTCCGAACTTCTCTTCCGAGTTCCTTATTTTGTATTTCGATTCTGTCCTCGAGAAGTGTCGGCGAGTTTACCGAGCTTAATCTGTTCCTGAACATGTTCTCGCTTTTCAATAGCCTTGAGAGTCTTTTTCTGTCGAACGTATGGAGAGAGCTTGCGAGTTGCATAGCGGAGGCTTCGAACTCGAGGGAGTACACCTGCACCCTGAACACGCTTGGTAAAGCGTCGCAAAATCGCGAGAT
The DNA here is from genome assembly GCA_964412455.1 of uncultured Nitrospiraceae bacterium. GTDB lineage: Bacteria > Nitrospirota > UBA9217 > UBA9217 > UBA9217 > JAAXXJ01. Next base: position 16,062 of record CAYPOT010000080.1, read on the forward strand.
TATTTTCGTTGTTATTTTTGATTACTTCTGCATTTATCATGATTGGACAATACTAGCATACATCCTCCGTGCGTTCAAGGGCTGTATTGGTGCTCAGATTAAGCATTAACTCGCCTCTCCGGCGAGTCCGCCGATGAGGCGGAAAGGGGAATTTGGGGGGCAAAAAATACTTGACAAAGTATATAAATAGGTGTATATTATATAGGTAAGGCTCAAGAGAGCCAAATTGTTCCAGGGAGACCAAAAATATGACTGCTACTGCTACCGCTACTGACACCCGTGTCCGCATGATTCTGGAGACCTATGACGACGCCCCCGATGGCGAAGGTCTCTGCACTAAGCTCGACCGGGTTTTTGCCTCAAAAGGAGAAGCCATTCTCCATCGGACTCATTACCGCCTCACGGGGTATGATGGCAGAATCGAAACTCTTGATGGAACGCTCATCGAGAGTCTCCAAGGAGAATAGTAATCCACACCGCCCACCAGAGACCGCTTCATTGCACTCTGATGAGGCGGTTTTTTGTATTCACCCAACTTCCACCTAGTCACTAGAAACCTTGCTCAGCATAACTTTTCCAGGGCCTTGCACAGCCCTTAGAGAATAACAACGGTACTCCGTTGATGAGTCTCTTGAAGGGCGAGCAGTCCGCTAGCCCAGCAGGGCTAGATAGGTTGCCATGGAAAAGTTGTGATGAGATAAGGTTTCGTCTTTATTTCCCCCTCTTTTTCCCCAACCCCTTCAAATGCTTCGCCAACTCCTTCGTATGAACTGTCTCTTGTTCACGAGTATCCACTGAGCGCACCACAATCGTGCTCTCGAGTGCTTCTTTTTGTCCCATGATGAGAATATGAGATACAC
>CAYPOT010000081.1:0-10248 GCA_964412455.1 uncultured Nitrospiraceae bacterium
TTTGTCTCATGAAGCTAATTATAATGTTTCGTTATTAATTTGTCAACATACTAGTGTCCCTTTCTGCAGATGCCAGTGACTCTCGGGATATTTGGACGATAGGGGACGTTGTTGCGCCCGTTGCATTGAGGGTTTAACGTTTTAGCACCCATCAGATAATATATATAAGACAGAACGTCGTGCGCTAAGATGAGCACGTTTGACTTTTCCTGGCGAAAGTAGTGCGCGGTGTTTGGATGAAAAGGATTAACTACTACAAAGCGGGACTGGTTTCGATAATGGCGGTCTATGGGATCATCTGCGCGAGCGACGTGACGGTCTCACGATTCCTTGACCGGGTTGACCTCATTGCGCATGAGGCAGGGCACATGCTCTTCAGTTGGTTCGGCGAATTTCTCATGGTCCTGGGCGGCACAATCGGTCAGTTGTTCGTGCCATCTGGTTTTACAGCATATTTCATTTCGCGCCGCGAGTTTTATTCGAGCACGGTTACGTTTTTCTGGGTTGGCCAGAATCTGTTTAATATCTCGGTTTACGTGAAGGACGCCCAGGCCATGGCCATGCCACTGGTATCGGTCGGCGGGGGAGAAGACACCATACACGACTGGAATTATATTTTTTCAAAGCTTGGCCTTCTCAGGTGGGACCAGGTGATAGGCAACGCGGTCTATATTCTCGGCATAGTCGTTATTGCTGTTTCAGTTATTGCCGGATTTTATTTATCATTTTCTGAAACGGAGAAAGAGCATTCACGATTGGCCGCCAAACTATGAACAGAATGCCGTATCAGCTCATTGCGCTTGTCTTCCTGCTGCCTGCAGTGCTCTGGGCCGGAGAGGGCGTATCGGTTTCCCTCTCGGTCCAGGCGGTGCGGATACAGGATGCAGTCACCGCGAAGCTGAGCAACAAGGCGCAGTGGGTTTTCATTGCCGGGGAAGTTGAAAGCGGTAAGACGATTGTCAGCGCAGGGAGCGCCGGAGACACGGCGTTCGTTCCGGGCTCGCTCATGAAGCTGTTTATAAGCGGCGCGGCACTTGAGAAGAATTCAAAGGTGCCTTTTGACCTCTCAGCGGTTGTTGCCACGGAAGGCAAAATCAAACGAGGGACGCTGACAGGCAACGTGATCATCAGGGGGGGAGGAAACGCACTTCTTTCCACGAAAGACCTGAACGTTGCCGTGGAGAAGCTCAAGGCACGGGGAATAGCCAGGATCAACGGCGATATCATCGCTGACGACTCGCTCTTTGACGTGAAAGGCTGGAAAGCCTCGTACAGCGGTCCTGCTTACGGCGTTCCTTCAGCCCTTGGGTTGGATCTTCATACGGTATCGATCACGGCGGAGGGATCGACACAAAGAGTTCTCATCGATCCTCCGAATGATGCGGTTAAAGTGAGTTTCAGTCCTTCGGGCAAGCCGGGCGTCAGGCAGATCGATGATCTTACCTATGAAATGACCGGCGCTGTGCCGGATGCGCCGGTTGTGCGCAGTCGTTTTTTGCTGGCTGATCCGGCGTTGTATGCGGGCGGGACGTTTTTAACGCTGCTGAGAAAAGCCGGGGTCGAGATTACGGGCAGCGTGAAGCGAAGGACATCCCCCTCACCCCAACCCTCTCCCTCAAGGGGAGAGGGAGATAGACGATTCGCGGAGATTGCTCGTATTGGGTCGCAGGATATCAATGCATTCATTCGGGACACGAACCAGGAGAGTTTGAATGCTGCGGCGGATAATCTGCTCTTTTTGCTCGGTTCATCGACCTCTGGCGCTCCGGGGACGCGGGAACATGGTATTCAAGCGGTAAATGATTTCTTGGGCGAAGTCGGTATGCCGTTGGACGGTCTGGTGATTGATGACGGCAGCGGGGTGTCTGAGCGAAACAGAGTGTCGGCGCAACAGATTGTGACGTTTCTCCGGGTTGTTGCAAAGAAATCCTGGTTTAATTCCTTCTATGAGAGCCTTTCGAGGCCCGGAATGGACGGGAGATTGCGGGATTCCGGATATCGGTCAGACCGCATGCGAGCGAAGCTCGGACAGGTGCATAATGCGTACTGCCTTGCCGGGTATGTTGATCAAAGAAACGGCGGGAGGACCGCATTTGCTTTCATGGTGAACGGACCGGATGCGAATACACCTGCGGCGAGTAACGCGGCAGTCGAGGTGCTGAAGCAACTGGAGCAGTAAAGGATGTTCAAGGAATTTGCTTAGGAAGGGAATATGGACGATAAAACGATAAAATATCGCAATCTGCTGCTCCTATGTGTGGCGCTTGTCATATCATTTCTCGCTACGCCCCGCACATTAATAGCCGCCGCCTGCTCCAGTGTTAAGATCGAAATCCTGCAGGAGCTCACGCTTGAGCGGATAGCCTTCGACGCCAAGATGGTCATTACCAACAATGTACCCGACAAGGCGCTGTCGAACGTGCGCGTGGATGTGACCATCCTGGACGCAGCCGGGAACGTGAAGAATGATGTCTTTTTCGTGCGGACCGCGTCGATGCAGAATATCGCCGGGGTGGACGGCTCGGGTACGGTAGGGGCTTCAACGAGCGCGGAGATCCGCTGGCTCATTATCCCGTCGCCGGGCGCGGGGGGCACGGCCACGGTCGGCATGGTGTATTGGGTGGGCGCTACGCTCTCGTATATTGTGGATGGTAAGCAGGAAGTAGTATCCGTGAATCCGGCCAGGATCATCGTGAAACCGGAGGCCCAGCTTATCCTGGACTATTTCATGCCCTATGAAGTGCTGGGCGACAATCCATTCACTCAACAGGTCGAGGTCCCGGTGCCTTTCCCCCTGACTCTGCGGGTGCTGAACGCGGGTTACGGCGCTGCGACGAAACTTAAGATAGACTCGGCGCAGCCCAAGATTGTGGACAATAAACAGGGACTGCTCGTGAATTTCAAGCTGCTCGGGTCCGCGGTGAACGACAACCCCGTTTCTCCGTCACTCACGGTCCCCATCGGCACGCTTGAGAGTGCGAAGATCGCGACCGCCTCCTGGGAGATGATCTCGACCCTGAGCGGAAAATTTGTCGAGTTCAAGTCCACGTTCTCGCACGCCTCGGAACTCGGCGGCGAACTCACCTCGCTCATCAAGGAGACGAACACCCACTATCTGGCCCATCGGGTGAAGGTGAACTTGTCGGGAAGAGACGGCCGGTTGGATTTCCTCGCTTATAACGACCCCGGTAGTCCCGTCTATGAGATATTTGAATCCGAGATTCCGAATAACACAGGCAAGCCCGAGGACGCGCGTTCTCCGGTCGCCGTTGCAACGGTAACTGCCAGTCCAAGCAGGCCGACCGCGTCCGCACCCGAGGTATTGATGTCCATCGCTACCAGCACGACCGGATGGGTGTACGCACGGCTCTCGGACCCGGCGCAGGGCTTGCTCAAACTGCTCGACGTGGTGCGGACCGACGGAGTGCACCTAGATCCGAACAACTTCTGGGTCCAGGAAGGCCTGGATACGAACTACAAGCAGATATTCACCCTGAACATCCTCGATTATCGGGCCGATGCCTCGGCCCCCGGCACGTATACGCTTGTCTATACGCAGCCAGCGGAAGATACCATTCCTCCGAGCACGCGGCTTATCTTCGACGGGCCTGCGACAAGTTCTGATCCCCTGTATTACATCACGCCGGCAACTACGATAATTTTTTCGTCCACAGACAATGACGGCGGGAGCGGTGTGAATCAGATGTTCCGGAAGGTCACGGGTACAGATGCGGACTTTATCGCGGCCTATCCCTTTAACCTAGACGTTGCAGGGACCTACACCCTTGAATACTTCAGCGTGGACCGGGCCGGCAACGCTGAGATCACCAAAACAGCGACCATCGTGGTCGACGATACCGCCCCTACGGTCCTAACCTTCCAGGCGTCGCCCTCCACCATCTCGCCCTATGCTCCGAGAGGGATCGCGGCGGCCAGGACAACGGACTTCGCGGTCAAGGCGACCGATGCCCAGAGCGCGCTCCAGGCAACGATCGATATCGCAAAGGGAGAGACCTATTCCCCGACCGCGGTCGTCCGGACCTTCAAAGCAGCATTGACCAAGGACGTTGAGTCGAAGCTCGCCTGGGACGGTAAGGATTCAGTCGGTTCGCTGGTCCCGACCGGTGCGTATACCGCCCGTTTGAGTGTCACCGACGGGCTGGACAGCAGTCCCACCACCAGCCATACGACCACTGCAACGATCCCGATCACGGTGGCTGACTGGTTCGCGGGACAGCCGCTCGATCCGAATGTCGCGGGCGCTCAGCAGCACCCCAGGATCTCGGGCACGCGCGCCGTGTGGCAGGACAACCGGAGCGGCTCGTGGCAGATCTATACCAAGGAGACCTCGACGGGGACCGCCCTGGCGGTAACGGCCGATGCCTCGGACCATCAGTATCCCGCGATCGACAGTGATACCATCGTCTGGCAGGACAACCGGAACGGCAACTGGGATATTTTCGGATATAATCTAACAAGCGGCCAGGAGTTCGTGGTCTGCAATGATGCGGGCAGCCAGGAGCGGCCGGTCATCGCGGGAGACTGGGTCGCCTGGCAGGACGACCGGAACGGCAACTGGGACATCTATATCTACAACCTCTTGACCCACATACAGACGCGCATCACCGACCATGTGCGCGATCAGCTGCACCCGACGATGGCTGGTATGGCGCTGACGTGGGAGGACTACCGGCACGGGCTTGGAGAGATCTATTCCTACGATCTGACGAGCGGGACCGAGACGCGCTACACCGTGGACATCTACAACCAGACGCTCCCGGCTGTTTCCGGCACGTCGCTGGTCTGGACGGACCAGCGGAACGACCAGCGGGACATCTATTTTTCGCCGTCGCAGAACAATGAGATTCGGGTGACCTACGGCGCGGGCGACCATTCCCAGGCCACGGTGCTCGACAACGTCGTCGTGTATACGGATTACGAGGCCGGGACCAACGATCCGAACCTCGCTTTCTACGACACGCAGTCCGGCCTCGGCGCCGTGCTTACGGGAAACCCCGCCCGGCAGGAAGAACCCGCTCTCGGCAGCGGCGTACTGGTCTGGCAGGACGACCGGGACGGCATCAGCCAGATCTACTGGTCGCCGTTCCAGGTGGAAGCCGTTCCGATCGCCGTGGACATAAAGCCCGGATTCAACCTTATCGCGGTCGGGGACAAACTCGCCAAGGCATATGCCTCGACGAGTGCGCTGATCGCCGCCAATCCCAGCGGGATCGTGATCGAGAAGATCGTCGGCTACGGCAGCCAGAGCGGGGCGTACCTGGATACGTCAGCGGGCGCCGATATGGCCCTGCAGAAGGGTATGGCGATCGGTCTCTATGCCGTGGGCGGCGGCTCGATCGAGATCGCCGACAGCGGAGAGACGGGATCGTATACGCTCCTTCCCGGCACGAATTATATCGGCATGCTCACCGTCCCGAACGGCTACACGGCATACACGCTGCTCGAAGCCCTTGGATTCGACAATGTCCAGAGCGTGAGGAGATTCAACGGCCAGACAGGTCTCTGGGAGAGCGCATCTGTGCGTGACCAGTCAGGCGCTCTATCCGCCGCAGGCGTGAATTTCGTTCTCCATCAGGGTGACGGCGTGATCATCACGATGAAACAGCGACTGGATGGGTGGAAGCCGTAGCGCCGGAAAGACGGCGCATTTCAAATTGCAAAATGAAAATATTAAATTATAAATTTCCAATTTCCCATTTCCAATGCTTCTGCATGATGTTTCTTGTCTTTGCCGGCATAGCATATGCCGGGACCTGGCAGTGGATCGACGGACCGCGGGTCCAAAGTAAAGTGAACGAAGGGAGCGGATTGTGGCTGATCGATGTGCGGAGCGCGGCAGCCTATCAAGCGGGTCATATCGAAGGCTCGGTCAGCATTCCGCAGGACATGCTGATGCATAAAACATTTCCCGCGCAGAAGATGCTGGTGCTCGTTGATGACTCGCTCGGCCAGCAGACGGCCCGGCAGGCGGCGGACGCGCTCGCGGAGAAGGGGCAGGAACAGGTCTTTGTGCTTGAGGGCGGGCTGGCTGCCTGGAGGATCGAGGGCCTCCCGACCGTGTGGACCAAGGAACGGGAGCATGGCGTAACAGCCGATGAACTGAAATGGGCGCTTGGCCATTCAGTTCCGATGAAGATGTACGATCTACGCGACACGACCGCGCAGCAACAGGGGACCGTGCAGGACAGCGAGTCCGTTATTGGCAAAACCCTGGATGAACGGGTCGAGGACTTGAGGCGAATTCTGAGCAGCGGTTCGAAGAAGGACCTGGCGGCAAAACTCAAAAAATCGCAGCCTATCGTGCTCATCTTCGGCGCGGCGGATCATGCGGAGGAGCATACGCGGAAGCTACTGCAGGGTGCTCAGGGAGATATCAGGTATCTCATCGGCGGATACGAGGCTACGATCTCCGAGAAGCTTCGCAAACAGCAGACAACAGGATCGTGTCCGACCTGTCCGGGGAGTGTGAAATGAGAAGAATGCAAAGCGCAGAGTGCAAAGTGCAAAGTGTGAGTCTGTGGTTGCGGAAGCGCATCAGTTTTCCTGTTGATCTTCTCATTGTGCAGGTTGTTTTTTGCGTGCTGGCTTCGTCCGTTCTTGCCGTTCCCGAAACCACCGCAGTCCGCATCACCGATGTGACGACATCGTCCTTTGCCGTTGTCTGGATGACCGATGTCGCCGCCGATCCCGGTCTTGAGGTCTATACGGACAGCTCGATGCAGCAGCGCGTGGCTGCGGGGATTGTCATCACGCCCATGCCCTCAGGCAGCAGCAAGGCCGCGCAGGCGGCCTTGGAAAAGGGGATCATCAAGGTGCGCGTATCGGGAGTGCTCCCTGCAACAACCTATCATGTGCGAACGGTAACGAAGGATTCGCTGAATCCCGCCAGTCTCAGCTATTCACCGCTCCTGCCGGTCACGACAGCATCGGGTATCAGCTTATATCATATCGTAGACGGCAACACAAAAAGTCTTGTCAATGATCTCGTGGCCTTCCCGGTGTATGTCCGGCCTTCTGATGCTGCGGCTGAACCAAGGCTCGGGGACCTGGTGATGCTGGAAGAGAAGGGAGCTTCTTACCCGCTCAGCGCCTTTGTGGGGGACGGGGCGGTTTCACCGGAAGGCATGCTCGATCTGAATAATCTGTTCGGCGCCGACGGATTAAGCATGGCCGCAGCCGGCGGTGAGGTCATCACGCTCAGGATATACCGTTCCGGAAACCTTTCAACCTTGACGCATTACCGGAAAGTGCCGCAAAACAGCAGCTCGGTTTCGATTGTCGCGCTGTTGAAGGGTCTTTTTGCCGACGTTAACCTTGACGGTAAGGTCGATGACCAGGATTTTGGAGCATTCAAGACCCAGTACCGGTCTCTGCGCGACGATACGATCTACAATCCGGACTTTAATTTCGTTGAGGACCAGGACGGCAAAGTAGATGTGCGGGAATTCTCGAAATTCTCGAGGGAATACGGGAGGACCGATGTCCAGTAAAGCTCGTAGCTCATGGGTCGTAGACCATGCAAATGATCGTCGGTCGTCAGCCGGCAACGAGGCCCGTATCGGTAAGCGTCTAACGGCAACGTCTTTAAGACGAATACCGTCGCCGAGCAACGAAACGGGCATCGTGACCGTGGCCAAAACACGCAGATTATTCAACGATGCGATCAGCTACCAGCTGCGAGCTGTTGTTACTATCGCCTTTTTGTTGCTTTTCTTCTCCGGCGTTTCATCGGCAGCCGGCATCAAGGTGGTGCCGTCCGCCTCCAAGGTGTCGCCGGGAGAAACTTTTTCCGTGGACATCGTCGCGGAAGGCATTCCGTCCGAAGGGCTGGGCGCCATTCAGTTCCGGTTGAACGTGAGCGCGCCCGGCTCGGCCGTGGCCGATACCCTGCAGGGTCAGCCGGCCGACGTATCGGTGTCCTCGCCGCTTCTTGTCGGCCCGTCCACCGCGAGCCGTTCGGGGATCAGCGACTTCTTCTGGAATGCGCGGGGGGGCCACGGCGTCCTGGTCATGGACAACGAGGCGTTCACCAACGGTTCCGGTCTCTATTCCTTCGGCCACACCTTCGGTTCCACGCCGCCCTCGGGGGCCGGTGCGGTTGCCCGGTTCCAGATCGGGGTGGGAAAAGACGTTGCGGCTGAGAAGATCATGTTTTCGCTGTCCGAGGTTGTTCTTCTCGACACCGGCGTCGAATATCCCCTTGAGAGCAACACGGGGGCGACGGTCGATCTCAAATGTTACACGCAGGCGCCGAACCTGATCGGATTGACGAATGCGGCTGCAGCAACCGCGCTCAGCACGGCCAAACTGTCTCAGGGCACACTCTATGAGATAGACAATGCAACCGGCACTCATGCGCTTAATACGGTCCTGGTCCAGTCAGTGAACCCGGGAACAACGGTCCTTTGCGAGACGCCCATTGACCTTGCGATCAACACCGCTCCGGCAGATGTCGGAAACCTCAATGCCGCAGACAAGGCAGGAGATGAACAGGGAAATATTGTCCTCTCCTGGACATCTTCATCATCGCCCGATGCAGCAGGTTACCGCGTGTACAGCAGTTCAGGGGCGTGGCTTGCCGATATTCCCAGCGCCGCCTCCACCGGCGCTGAACTTTCCGGGCAGACGATCGGCGTAGCCACTCAAATCAGGGTAACGGCGTACGATACCTATGGAAACGAGAGCGCCGGAGCGAATATTACCGCTACGGCAGTTGATGATGTGGCTCCGAGAATTACCGTGAGCGGTGTATCGGAGAACGCATACTATGCAACGGACGTGCATCCTGTCATTGGCGTACAGGAGGCCAACCCGGCTGTACAGGAGATCACGCTGAACGGCGCGACCTACAATCAGCTCCCCATTGCGCTTGAAGGGGGGTACCTCCTGAAAGTATCCGCAACGGACACGTCGGGAAACAGCGCCGTAAAAGAGATAAGGTTCACCGTCGATAAGACCGCTCCGGTGATCACCGTAGCCGGGATCGTGAAAGGCGCCTATTATAATCAAGACCTCACGCCGGCAATAACGGTAACTGATGCGAACCTGGACACGGTTGAGAAGTTCCTGAACGGGAACGCATATACAAGCGGCGCCGTCATAACGGCGGAGAACAACTATGAACTTGTTGTTCAGGCATCGGACAAGGCGGGCAACAGCGCGAGCGACTCCTATCCTTTCTTCATAGACAAGACCAAGCCCACAAGTACGGTTACCGTCGGAATGCCGCAGTTCGAGAACAACGGCGTGTTCTATGTGGCCGGGGCGACACCGCTTACCCTCTCGGGGAATGATGCCGGAACGGTACCATCCGGCATCGACAAGCTGGAGTATCGGGCAAACAACTCACTGTGGAGCCTCTATCAGACGCCGGTCACGCTTGGCGGATTGAATGATGGTGCAGTGGCAGTCGACTATCGAGCGGTTGACCGGGCAACGAATATAGAGGACTACCATACACTTTCCGTTACGCTTGATACCACGGCGCCTTTGACGTTGCTCACGCTCGGTCAGCCCCGGTTTGTCGATACCGCCGGCGCCACGTACGTTACGCAGAATACGGTATTCACGCTCTCAGCCACGGACTCGATGAGCGGTGTGGCAGCGACCGAATACAAACCGGGCGCAGGCGCCTGGATGAGCGCTGCCCCCTTTGTCGTTGCGGATGAAGGGACCCATACCATCCTTTATCACAGCAAGGATAACCTGGGCAATACCGAAGCAGACAAATCCTTCACTGCTATTGTGGACAATACGCCTCCGGTCACGACCATCACGACGAGTGGTCCGAAGTATACCGCTGCAGATGGTAGTATCTATATCACGGGCGATACGACCTTCACGTTTGCTGCAACGGACAGCGCATCAGGCATCGCTCTGACCGAGTACCGGATCGACAACGGAGCATGGACCGCTTCCGCGGCATTCTCGCTTGCAGCCGAAGGGACGCATACGATCGATTACTACAGCCAGGACAACGTAACAAATACCGAGACCTTCAAAACGATGACGGTGATCATCGACAATACGCCCCCGGTCACGGCCATTACAACGAGCGGTCCGAAGCATACCGCTGCTGACGGAACTATCTATGTCACGGGCAGTACGACCTTCACGCTTGCTGCTACCGACAACCTGTCCGGTGTGGCAAAGACCGAGTACCGGATCGACGGCGGAGCATGGACCGCTTCCGCGGCATTCTCGCTTGCAGCCGAAGGGACGCATACG
>CAYPOT010000081.1:10348-16696 GCA_964412455.1 uncultured Nitrospiraceae bacterium
CGCCCCCGGTCACGGCCATTACAACGAGCGGTCCGAAGCATACCGCTGCTGACGGGACTAGCTATGTCGCGGGCGGTACGACCTTCACACTCGCTGCAACGGACAACCTGTCCGGTGTCGCAAAGACCGAGTACCGGATCGACGGTGGAATATGGACGACCTATGAGCCGTTCACCATCGCAGGCGAGGGCCAGCACACGATCGATTACTACAGCCAGGACAACGTTTCGAACGCGGAGGCATTCAAGACGCTCATAGTGATCGTTGACAGCACGCCCCCGGTCACGACCATCACGACCGGCGAGCCGAAGTTTACCACCGCAGACGGGAAGCTCTACGTTACCGGTGGGACGACCTTTACGCTCGCTGCAACGGACAACCTGTCCGGTGTCGCAAAGACCGAGTACCGGATCAACGGCGGAACATGGACGACCTATGCGCCGTTCGCTATCGCAGGTGAAGGTACTCACACGATCGAGTACTACAGCAAGGACAACGTGGCGAACTCTGAGACCTTCAGAACGCTCACGGTGATCGTGGACAACACTCCGCCGGTATCAACCGTAACAGCCGGTACACCGCAATATCAGGCTGACGGGAAGTTGTACATCAGCGGCAGTACGGGAATAACCATCACTGCCGTTGACGCGCTCAGCGGAGTCAAGAGGACTGAGTACAGCATCGACGGAGGACCGTGGATGGCTTATAGAGCCGTCTTCACGATGTCGTCGTCAGATGGCGAAACTCACACGATCCGATACCGCTCGATGGACAACGTCAATAATCTCGAAGACGCCGCAGAACTCGTCGTCATCCTCGACAAAACGCCGCCGCAGACCGCCATTTCCGCTTCAGACCCGATGATCGATGGCGTGATCAACACCGTATCACCATCCACGTTCTTCACCCTGAGCGCCGTGGATGCCTTATCCGGCGTCCGGTCCGTAAGCTACCGTATCGCTAGCGGAGCCTGGCAAGCATACACGGGAAGCTTCAGCCTCGCCGGCCTCAAAGCAGGACAACATGCCATAGGCTATAAAGCCGTGGATACCGTCCTGAACGAAGAGGCCGAAAAAACAGTCACTGTCAGGCTGATAGTCCTCGATGTCACCAAGAAAATCAGCACTGAACCCGTTGTCCTCATCGGCGCATGGCATCATCGCGAGCGTAAAGACAATGACGACCACAGGGAAAAGGAAACAGAGAAGAACGAAAAAGACGATCAGAACAAGCAGGTTCAGAAGGACGAAGAAGATGATGACCGGAAAACTTCGGGAACCCTGGATACGCTTGCCGGCATGCTCACCGCCGCCGGCATAACGTATCACGTCCCGAACGATGAAGAGGACTTTGTGGCCTCTTTCCGATCAGGGCGGTACAACACGTATATCCTGCTTTCTGGGGAAGAAGACGACCACGAAGACCTGGAAAAGGAAATCAGGGAGGCTGTTCATTACGGTGAGGGACTCATTTACGTTAAGACCCGGCCGGACGAAGAACCCGAGATTCACGACGTACTGGGCGTCACGTTCAAGGGTACGACCACGAACAAAAACATGACGATAACCCTCCTCGACAGCCCCATCAGCAACGAAGGGACCCTCGATATCGCGGACAGCGCGCTGGTGACGGCGATAACGTCCACGACCGCTCAGCCCTACGCGACGATGACGGACAGGAACAAGACCTATCCCGCGATCGTCTATAACGCATACGGAAGGGGCCGCGCGATCCTTTTTGCCTTCGATCTGCTCGCCGCGCAGGACCGGGCCAAAGCAGCGGCCCTCCTGATAAACGGCATCAATCAGGTTCATCCGGTCAATAAGAATCCGATCGCGCTGGGAAGCATGCCGATACGGATCAAGCTCGATAACTCCACCGAGCCCGCTGATGTTCGCGTCAAGGAATATCTGCCCGACCCAACGACGGCGGATGCTATCACCCCCGTCGTACCGGTGATCGACGGCGCCATCGCCTGGAACAGGACGGTCCAATCCGGTGAAAAGGCTTTGTTCGGGTACTCCCTGAATATTCCCGACCTCAACGGAAACTTCAGGACCAGAACGGAACTCTTCTACTCGAACTTCGGCGACTACCGGCTCTACGGGTCCTACTCCCTGACGCTGACCGTGGCGGCCGACAGCGCTGATCTGCTGCAGCGGGCGATCAGCGACCTCGATGCCCTACGCGCGGCAGTGCCGAATCCGTCATTGTGTGACGATGATGATGACGATGATAATGATGAACACGAGGTGGATGTGAAGGATGCCAAGTCATGTGGGGAACGCATAAACCAGGCGATCAGAGAGTTGAACAGGATTGAAGCCTTTGCCTCGGATCGGAATGCAGCAGAGAGGAATATCGAGCATATTCACAGAGCGATCGAGAGGGTCCTCAAACTGAGGATGAGCGTAACGGAAATACGGCTGAATCTGGATGAGTTGCTCAAGGTTTGGGAGAAGAAGTGGTATCTTATGCCTTCGCCGAAAGACAGGGAAGACGAACGCGAGCATGAGACGCGTTAGCGGGTAATACGCGCCGGAACACCCGTCAGGAAAATATCGCCAGTGCTGAACATACAGGCCTCGGAATGCTCCGGGGTCTGTATTTCTAAAAAACGATTTTCCATCGCATTGATGGAATCATCCGCTCTTTTCCTGCATTGACAAACCCCGGTTATCTGCCTAAGATAACGACATGGACACGAACGACTTCGTAGAGGCCTTTCCCGCATTCCGGGACACTTCGAAAACCCTGCTCCGTGATTTTTTATTCGCCGGCCATCGGCAGACAGTGCCTGAGGGAACCCATATCTACCGGGAAGGCGACGCATGTTCAGTCATCGCCTTCGTGTTTTCCGGGGACATCCGCGTGTACAAGATCGGCCAGACCGGACGGGAGATCACTTTGTATGAGATCGGCCCGGGCGAGACCTGCATCCTGAACGCGTCGTGCATCCTGTCGGGTCAGGCCTATCCCGCCAACGCGGTGACCCTGTCGGACACCGGGTTGTTCATGGTGCCGTCTGCGGAGTTCCGGAGGCTCATTGCGGAGCATGAGAAGGTGAGGGACTTCATATTCACGCTGCTCAGCCACCGGTTGACGGGAGTGATGGAACTGGTGGAGGAAGTGGCCTTTGGGCATATGGACGAGCGGCTTCTGGACTATCTTGTGGAAAAATCCGCGGACAACAGGCTTGAGACCACTCACCAGAAGATCGCGAACGATCTGGGCACGTCTCGCGAGGTCGTCAGCAGACTGCTGAAGGACTTCGAGCGAAAGGGAAGGGTCCGACTCTCCCGGAACGCCGTCACCCTCCTCGATCATCGCCGCATAGCCTAACCCGGACAAGCCGGAACCAAATCTGCCACGAAGACACAACCAAAAGTAGGCGCTTCTAAGCGAGAGCACGAAGAATTAATAATCTATTTGCGGCAGATATTCTTGCCATTTTTCGCACTATTTCTTTTGTGACTTTGTCACAGACGGTCCTCCGGAACGGTGGTAAAGTTCTTTTAACAACGGGGCGAGGATTCCTGCCCCCTGTCATCTTTCACAAGGAGGAGAATATCATGAAGAAAAATGTTGGTTCTGCAGAAAGAGCGGTGCGTGTAGTCCTGGGGCTGGCGGTGCTTTCACTGGCGTTCATAGGGCCCCAGTCTCCCTGGGCTTATCTCGGTATTATACCGGTCGCGACCGGCATCATCGGCTGGTGCCCGCCCTATGCGTTGTTCGGCTTCTCGACCTGCAAGACTTGCAAGTAGCTTCAGGCGGTTGCATGTCCGAAAGGGAAACAGGAAGAGCGCACCGTCTACGGACGGTGCGCTCTTTTTATGCTGACCAGGGCCGGTAGTGAAGCTGCGAACCGGTCAGTTCAGGTCTCCCGTCTTCTTGCCCTTGCGGTGACAGTTGAGACAGGTCTCGTACCGGGCCGGTTTTTCCTTCCATATCTTTTCGAGGTGCTGCTTTCCTTTTTCCGGCTGTTCCATCTTCCCCGAAGCATCGACCGTTCCGTACATACCGCTGGTTACGTTCATTTTCTTGCCGCTCCTGAGGGATACCTCAACCGATCCTTTGCAGGTGCATACATCGGTCCCAGCTGCGTCCTGTAGTACCGAGAACTTGGTGCCGCGGATGCCGGTCACTGCGTTTGTCGTCGCAACGCTCATGGTCCTGCCGGGTGATAATTTTGCAGAGATCCAGAGATACCCGTGCTTCAGCAGGGTCTTGAAGTCACTCGTCGTGTGGCCGAGATAGTATTCTGTCCCGGGCCCGATCATAATGACGCCGATCTCATTGAGGGTCAGGACAGCCAGGCCCTTGGGGCCGGTGCGGACCCGGTCGTTGGCAAATATCACCATCCCCGATGCCAGGGGTTTCCACTGGCTATTCTCCTGTCGTTCCAGTGTCCCGCCGCGGATCTCCCTGACCGTTCCGATAGGGGCAGGGGGGGTGCTGGCATGGCCTTGTTCCAACGCCGCCAGAAACAGAAGCGCAAACACCAAGAATGAAGAAAAGACACGTCGAACAGATATGGTCGGTTTCATCGCAACCTCTCTCCCCGGAGATATGTTATATGCTAGGTTTGATCTAGTTTGATGCCTACAAGTTGTGACATAGTATAGCATATTTTCTCAAGAATAATGTAGACTGCCTTGCTCATTGCCTTGTGGACCGCTCCTGAAAATATGCTTGACACAATCGTTGAAAACAGCAACAATAGCGACAATCTTACACGGCAATGCATTTCCGACCCTACGGCATGACGAACGGCAAACCTTTACCGAAGACCACCATCTCCTCTGGCATCGAAAGTCTCGATATCCTGATCAATGGATTTTCCATTGGCGACAATGTGGTCTGGGAAATTGAGGCTGGATCGTCATCGGACGTGTTCATTCGAAGCTTTATCGCCCGCTCGTTCCGCGATGAGCAGAAGGTCATTTACATCAGTTTCAACCGGTCTCCCCAGACGGTCCTGCAGGGGTTGGGCGGAATCGTGTCGCCCGACCACTTCACGCTCATCGACTGCTTCACCGCGGGCAAGGGGAAGAACGACAGCACCTTTGTGAAGTTTTACGATAAGAAACATCCTGCCGCTGTCGTCAAGATCGAGGAGCCTCGGAACATCGAGAGTTTCACGGCCATACTGAACGCCATCGAGGATAAGCTTCCTCCGGGCGCGCGATACGTTTTTGACAGCCTTACCGGGATGCAGGACCTGTGGGGAGACGAGAACGAGACCCACCGGTTCTTCACTTATATGTGCCCACGGCTCTACGACCTTGGCACGGTTGCTTACTGGATACTGGAGAAGGAAGCCCACAGTCCACGATTCAAGGCCAACCTCCGCCATATTACCCAGGTCGTTCTCGATCTCGCCAAGCGGAAGAATAATCTATTCCTGAAGGCGCTGAAGCTGGAAGGTCGTCAGGACCGGGAGGCGTTCAAGCCCCATCCGTTCGATATTCGGGGCGAGAACATAACGATCACCCCGCTCAAGAAAGAGCCCGCCACGGATATAGGCGGAAAGCTGAAAGAGGCCCGGCTCAGGACAGGCATGAGCCAGAAAGAGATGGCCGACAAGGCGGGCTTCACGCCGAGCTTCCTGTCGCAGCTGGAGAGCAACCAGGTTAGTCCGTCGCTCGGGACGTTCGTGCAGATCTGCAGGGTCCTCGGCATCAATCCCGGCCAATTCCTGGAATCCGGGGAGCCGGAATCGAAGCCCTGGCTGGAAAAAAGTGCGATGATCCGTTCCCGTGCCGTGGCGCACGAAGACGCAGCCAGGGTGTATGAAGTGACCTCGGGAGATAAATTTTCGGTACGGATCGTGGCGTTGCCGCCAGGTGCCGTCATGAACCGGCATTTCTTTTATCACAAGGAGGAGGAGCTGGTCTATATGTTGAAAGGTGATCTTTCCGTGACGATCGGGGGCAGGGAGACGCGGATCAGCACTGGAGATGTTATTCGCCTGAAGGACTTATTCCCCTCGCACTGGAAGAATGAAGGAGGTGACGATGCAGAGTTACTGGTTGTCTGGTAGGGTCTGACGTTCTGTTGATATCGGGGACGAGGATTTTTTTTGTCTTTTAAGTCAAGTGTAGCTTAATACTCATATGAACAAATTAAGCACTGTTAATATAACTGTGTATAGGAAAAGCGTCACCAGCCGAGGTGACTGGAGTAGGGTCAGTCAGAAAATAATCATATACATATAAAGGAGGAGGAATTTTTTTGCCTTTTAGGTTCAGTGCAACTTAATCATGTAGTCGATAAATTAATCAGAGCTAATGTTGATGGACCCGTAAGAAGTCAGGCGGCGTAAAGTGCCGCAAAATGCATATTCAT
>CAYPOT010000082.1:0-16047 GCA_964412455.1 uncultured Nitrospiraceae bacterium
TGAATATGTTCCGAATTTAACCAGCTTTCTTTTACTTACGCTGCTTTTATTTCAACATCTGCATTTCTCTGCGACCTCTGCGGTAAAATACCTTTCGTTTTTTTCATAGAACTATTGACACTACCACCTTCCCACCTTCTCCCTACTATGACTACCTCCGCTCCAACTCCTCACGGGCCTCGCCGAGGTCATCGAGCAGTTCTTCGGTCGTTTCGTAATACACCTGGCTGCCCGCGGAAAAATGCATGAGCACCCGGTTCAGTAATTTTGGGATGTAGGGGTAGACCTTTTTCAGATTGGCGACGCGGTTGTGGAACACGATGTTCACATCGTCCGAACTCAGCCGGTCCAGGATGCCGGGCGCTTCCGCGAGCAGTCGGTTCGTGGTCACGTCGCCCCGCCCGGTGATGAACACAAGGATGTTCCCCAGGCCGAAGAGGTCGTAGGCGAACCGGCTCTCGCCGTGGCGATAGTTGAAGTCGTAATCGATCCACCGGTACCGCCCCGTCGTCTCGTCCTTGATGAGGTGGTCGCGCCGGATGTCGCCGTGCTTCTCGCCGCGCTGGTGCAGGAAGCGGATCGCCTCCACAATGCCGATATACTCATCGAGCACGATGGGGAAGTGATTATAGAAAAAGTCCTCGTGGTCCGACCCGAGCCGGGGCGTGATCTGGGAGAGCGTCCTGCCGCGGATGTAGTCGAGAATGCGAAGCGGGTGGCCGGCGGAGTCCTTCTCCGTCGTCCCCTGCATGAAGTCCCCCCTGCCCCGCACCAGTTCCAGGATCCGGGCCTCCTTCTGGGGGCTCCGCACGCAATCGAACACAAGGTTCCCGATCCGGGCCTCGAAGTGCTCCTTAAAGACCCACTTCAGGACTTTCGTTTCTCCGGTCAAAAGATTGATCGCGCGTTTGACCCAGAATTTCGGCTCATCCTCGAGCCCGAACCGGCCCTCACGCTCGTTGTTCCGGACGAAGTACGGCACCCCACCCAGGATGACCACGTCGTCGAAGTCCACGCGGAAGAAGTCCGATGTGTCCTTGACCGCGATTTTCTTCGGGACACGGTCCGCGGACACCCATTTCCGGATTATGCCGCGGAGGTCCTTTTCGGTGTATCCGTTGTTTCCCGAAGCCATGTGCCGCACTCCTTCTAGTATCATTATACCAGCTTCACAGTGCGGAGTGCGGAGTGTCGAGTGCGGTGGAGCAACACATGCCGCGCTTCTCCCCGGTAAGGATCGAGAAAATGTCACCATTTCCCACACTGAGTAGCGGCTCATTGAACAGGGGGGCTGCATTTCGCTTATCACTCCGCATTCCGCACTCCACACTCCGCACTTGAGACGTTTTCTCTTGACTTTTCAGGGAAATAACGCTACTTTTCGTTATCCTATCGTCCGACTGCCCCGGAAGCGCCGCGGGGGAAGGAACCCATGTCGTATCACGTAAAACTCGAGATATTCGAAGGTCCCATGGACCTTCTCCTCCACCTCATCAAGAAGCACGAACTTGACATCTACGATATCCCCATCGCACCCATTACCCGGCAATACCTCGAATACCTGGAGCTCATGAAGAGCCTCGACATGGAGATCGCGGGCGATTTCCTCGTCATGGCATCCACGCTCACCCATATCAAGTCCAAGATGCTCCTGCCGCCGCCCGAGAACCCCGAGGACGACGACGACGGCACGGACCCGCGCGCCGAACTCATCAGGCGGCTGCTGGAGTACAAACGGTTCAAGGACGCCGCGGGCTCGCTGGAGCAGCGGGAGCACGACTGGTCCAAGGTCTATACGCGAGAGACCGAGGTGACGCCCGAGCTTCCGCCTGACGACCAGCCGCTCCTGTTCGATTTTCACCTCTTCGACCTGCTCGCCGCGCTGAAGGATGTCCTGAACCGCGCGCCCGACGCCGGCATCGAGATCACCGCCGAGGCCATCTCCATCACCGACAAGATCGCCACCATCCTTGCCCGCCTCGAATCGGTAGACAGCCTGCTCTTCGCGGACCTCTTCGACGGGAGCACCACCCGGGCGCACATCATCGCCACCTTCATGGCGCTCCTGGAGCTCATGAAGAACCGGATCGTGCGGGCGGTCCAGATCGAGCAGTTCGGCGCCATCCGGCTCATGAAGGCCGTGACCGACGAGGCGACGCCGACGTCCGGCGATCTGTTCGCGTAACACAAACGGGACACTTCTTTCACCGCAGAGGTCGCAGAGGAAGAGCAGGGCGAGGAGGTCAAAGGCTTCCTGCCTTGTCGTAGAAAAAGAACGGCAGTTGATGTTGGTGTCCTCTGCGTCCCCTGCGGTAAAAATGGTTCGTCATTCTTGATGTTGAAGTCAAACCGTGTCGCTTAGAAGCGCCTACTTTTGGTCATCCGTGGTTACATCAGATCTTATGGACATCAAGACCCTTGCCCGTGAAAAGAAGTTCGGCGATATGGAAACAGCGGTCTACGCCGACCATTCCCTCGTCGGACAGCTCGTGGAGCTCCTGGCCGAGAAGGACGGCGATGTGCGCACCGGCGTCCTGAACGTCCTGTCCCGCGTCGGGTTCGACTACCCCAAGGACACGCGGCCCTACATCGACAAGCTCATCGCCCTCATGGACGAGGCCGACCCGTTCGTGAAGATCGACGCGGCGAACGCCGTGGGCAATCTCGCCTACCGGTACGAGGACGCCTCGAAGCGCGCGATACCGAAGCTCACCGCCCTGCTGGGCCACGAGGTGAGCCTCGTGCGGCAGGAAGCCGCCTACGCCCTGGGCAACATCGGGTTCTCCTTCATCCACCTGGTCAAGAACCTCACGCCCCGGCTGATCACCATGCTGGAGTCGGGCGACGATGACGAACGGGAAGCCGCGGCCCACGCCCTGGGCAAGCTCGGCATCATCGAACCGACGATGATCCGCGGCATCCTGCCCAAGCTGATCGAGGTCCTGGAGTTCTCGAAGGAAGCGTCCTGCGGAGGTGTGCTCTTCGCCCTGGGCGCCATCGGCCTGCATTATCCGAAGGAAGTGGCTGACCTGGTGCCCCGGCTGATAAAGTACCTGGACAGCGGCCACCCCAACGCCGTGAAGAACGCCATCGCGGCCCTGGGGAACATCGGCAGTTCGAACCCCGACGCGGTGAAGGACGCCCTCCCGATGATCCGGAAGCATCTGGACAGCTCCGACCTCGACGTGAAGATGAACGCCAAGGTGGCGCTAGGCAGGCTGGGCGACCCTGCGGGAATGTAACAGCAGATCATTTCACCGCAGAGAACGCAGAGCACGCTGAGAAGTGACTGTAGTAAATTCAAGACTTAATGCCTTTTTCTGCGCTCTCCGCGATCTCCGCGGTGAAAACTGTTTTTCGCTGTTATTAATTTGAATTTCTGAGAGGAAATGCGTTTTGGAAGATCAACAGTTGAAATCAGCAATCGAAGCGCTCCTGTTCATCGGCGGGGGCCCCCTGTCCGTGGAACGGCTCAAAGGCCTCCTCGAGGAAGCATCGACGGAACAGATCGAGGAACAGCTTCAGTCTCTCAAAGCGGACTACGAAGGCCGCGGCGCCGGTGTCATGCTGGCCGAGGTGGCAAACGGCTGGCAGCTTGCCACCTGCCCCGAACAGGCGGCCTGGGTGAGAAAGTTCAAGACCGTCAAGGTCACGACGCGGCTGTCGCGCCCGGCGCTCGAGACCCTTGCCATCATCGCCTACAAGCAGCCGGTCACCCGGCCGGAGATCGAGGCCATCCGCGGGGTGAACATCGGCGGCATCGTGCGCAACCTCATGGAGCGCAGGCTCGTCAAGATCGTCGGGAAGAAGGACGTCGCAGGAAGGCCCATGCTCTACGGTACGTCCGTCGAATTTTTACAATATTTCGGCCTAAAAGACCTCTCTGCCCTGCCCACGTTGAAGGAGTTCCAGGAACTCGACGCGGGCGAGAACAGCATGGTGGAGGACCTGCCGGAGCGTGAAAGCGGCGAGAGCGGACCGCTGCAGGAAGAAGCGTCCGAGGCCCTGGATGCCGCAGACGACGGTCAGGCTGAAGAAGAGGGATCGGCGGACGAAACCGTCTCATCGGAGGCAGCGAAGCAAGGATGATCGAACTTCAGGAAGCCCTGCGGAAAAAAGAGATCTGGGCCATCGGCGGCGGCAAGGGCGGGATCGGCAAAAGCCTGATCACCGGCAACATCGGCATCACCCTGGCCCGCATGAAGAAGAAGGTCCTGCTCGTGGACGCTGACCTGGGCGGCGCCAATCTCCACACGACCCTCGGCATCGGCGTGCCGGAGATGACCCTGTCGGACTTTCTGAACCGCCGCGTCGAGAACATCAGCGACGTCATCATCAAGACGGCCATTCCCAACCTGAACCTCATCAGCGGTGCCCAGGACTTCCTCGACGCCGCGAACCCCAATTTCGCGCAGAAGACGCGGCTCCTCCGGCACCTCGAGACGCTGGACGCGGACTACATTCTCCTCGACCTCGGGGCCGGCACGTCGTTCAACATCCTGGATTTTTTCCTCTTCTCCGACCATGGCATCCTCGTTGTCCTTCCCGAGCCCACGGCGATCGAGAACGCCTACCGGTTCATCAAGAGCGCCTTCTACCGGCGGTTCAAGAAGGTCGTGGCCAACCAGAACATCAAGGACCTCATCGACGCGGCCATGGACCAGAAGAACTCCATGGGCATCCGGACGCCCTTCGACCTCATCGAACGCGTCAAGGGAATGGAGCGGGAAGTGGGCGAGATCCTGGAGCTCGAGGTGCTCAAGTTCCGTCCCAAGCTGATCGTGAACCAGGTGCGGACCAAGAACGACGTCCAGATCGGCTTTTCCATGAAGAGCGCCTGCCAGAAATACTTCGGCATCAACCTGGAGTACCTGGGCTACGTGGAGTACGACGACTGCGTCTGGCAGTCCATCCGAAGCAAACGGCCCCTCGTCATCGAATACCCCTACTCGCGGCCGGCGCGGTGCATCGAACGGATCGTCCACAACCTGCTCCGCAAGGAGCAGTTGACGTTGAGTATGCTGTACTAAGGGGAAGCACCAAATATCAAATAAGCACCAATAGCCAAAACGCCAAGTTCCAAACGTTTCGACATTGAGATTTGGTCATTGGTATTTATTTGAATTTTGTATTTTGAGATTTGGGATTTTTCCCGGGGTCTAAAGAGATGCTCAAAAAGATCGACGACCTGAACTACTACGAGATCCTGGAAGTGAGCTACCGGGCGACGGCGCAGGAGATCCACAAGGCCTACGAACGCGTCCGGAAGATCTACGATCCGAACTCCATAGCGCTCTATTCGCTCTTCTCGCCCGAGGAGACCGAAAAGATCCGGCAGCGGGTCGAGGACGCCTACCGCACCCTGTTCTATGACGAGAACCGGCGGGACTACGACCGGACGCTGCGCGACATTCCCGACGTCATCGAAACGCCGCAGCCGGAACGTCGGTTCCAGCCGCGCCCCTACTCGGCTTCTTCACGGACACCGAGAATGGCCGAACCCACGGTTTCCGCTGCGGAACCCCTTGCTGAGACGCCGCAACCGCAGCAGGTACCTGCGCCCCCGCCCGTGCCGCTAACCGCCCAGGCCGTCCCCGTGGACATCACCGAGTTCACCGGGGCCGTCCTCAAAATGCTCCGGGAGCAGCGCGGGCTCACCGCCCGAAACGTGGCGGACATCACCAAGTTGAGCGGGCGATACGTCGAGGGCATCGAAGAAGAAGCTTATAAGAAACTCCCCGCCCGGCCCTACCTCCGCGGCTTCCTGGTCCTCTACGCCAAGGCCATCGGATACGAGTCCGATCGCATCGTGAACGATTACATGAAGCGGTTCGATGCGGCGATGAATCCGCCGAAGAAGTGACCGAAGAGGAGACAGGAGTCAGGAATATGGAATGATCTTGCCGTGATCTTCCGTGAACTACTCGACAACCGACTTCAACTAACTATTGAAAAAAATAAAGGCAGCCGCATTGGCTGCCTTTTGCTGTCTGTCGTCACTTGACTATTCCTTCCACCGCATTATATGGTCACCGAGTCGGGTCTATGCGACTCTCGCCTGAGGCCTCCCGGCCTTTTTGAGTTCCCACTCCTTCCAGATGATGTAGATCACAGGGTAGATGATCAGCTCCAGGATGGTGGAAGTGATAACGCCGCCGACCATGGGCGCGGCGATGCGCTTCATCACATCGGACCCGGCGCCATGGCTGAACATGATCGGCACGAGGCCGGCAAGGATCACGCTGACGGTCATGATCTTCGGCCTTATTCTCTTCACTGCGCCATGCATGACGGCGTTTTTCAGGTCGGCCATGGTGAGGAGCCTTCCCTCCTTCTTCCACTGCTCATAGGCGAGATCAAGATAAAGAAGCATGATAACACCGGTCTCCGCGTCCAGCCCGGCCAAAGCGATGATGCCCACCCAGACCGCGATGCTCATGTTGTAATTCAGAAAATAGAGCAGCCAGAAGGACCCGACGAGCGAGAACGGCACCGCCAGCAGCACAATGGCGGTCTTCGTCACTGATTTGGTGTTCAGGAATATCAGCACGAAGATGATCAGCAGCGTCACGGGGATAACGAGCTTCAGCCGCTCATGGGTCTTGACGAGGTATTCGTACTCGCCGCTCCACTCGAGCCGGTAGCCGGGCGGCAGCTTCACCGCCGCCGCGACCTTCTCTTTCGCCTCCTCCACATATCCGCCCACGTCGCGTCCGCTGAAGTCCACGTATACATACACCGCAAGAAGCCCTTCCTCGCTCTTGATGCCAGTCGGTCCCCTCACGATCCTGATGTCGGCAAGCTGCTCCAGCGGCACCTGAACAGACTGCGGGGCGGACCCGAAGGCAAAGTTCCCGGGGGCCGCGGCGGTCCCGCCGCCCATGCCGTCCGCCTGCCGTCCGGCAACGCCGGTCATGACCGGCACGAGCACGCGTTTCAATTTTTCAGGCGAGTCCCGCAGCTCGCGCGCGTAGCGCACGTTCACGGGATAGCGCTCCCGGCCCTCGATCGTCGTTGTCACATTCATGCCCCCGAGGGCCGACTGGATCACTTCCTGCACGTCGTCCACCGTGAGGCCGTAGCGCGCGGCCTCCTCGCGCCTGATGTCGAAGTCGAGAAAATAGCCGGTGTTCACCCGCTCCGCATAGACGCTCCGCGTCCCCTTGATGGGCTTGATGGCGGTCTCGATCTCGATCCCGATCTGCTCCACCTCGTCGAGCCTGGGGCCCAGCACCTTGACCCCCACGGGGGTGCGGATGCCCGTGGAGAGCATATCGGTGCGGGCCTTGATCGGCATGGTGAAGGAGTTGGCCACGCCGGGGATCTGGAGCGCGTCGTTCATCTCGTTTTTGAGCTTCTCCACGTCCATGCCCTTCCGCCACTCGGACTCGGGCTTGAGATTTACAATGGTCTCGAACATCTCCATGGGCGCGGGGTCCGTTGCGGTCTCGGCGCGGCCCGCCTTTCCGAAGACCTGGGCCACCTCCGGAATCGTCATCAGCAGCTTGTCCTGGAGCTTAAGGAGGTCGGAGACCACGGTAATAGACGGCGGAGGCACCGTGACCGGCATGTAAAAGAGCGTCCCTTCATACAGAGGCGGCATGAACTCAGTGCCGAGTTGCATGAAGGGCCAGACGGTGACGGCCATGATCAGGAGCGCGCCGATGATAACGGACTTTCTGAACCGCAGGGCGAACTCCGCCACAGGCTCATACAGCCGGTGCAGGACGCGGCTGACGGGGTTTTTCTCCTCGCTCATGATCTTGCCCCGGATGAACAGGGTCATGAGCACCGGCGTCAGGGTGACCGCAAGGAAGGACGAGAAGAGCATGGCGAAGGTCTTGGTGTAGGCCAGGGGCTTGAAGAGCCTGCCCGCCTGCGCCTGGAGCGTGAAGACCGGCAGGAAGCCCACGGTGATCACCAGCAACGAGAAGAAGAGCGACGGTCCCACCTCCTTTGCCGCCTCGATGATGACGTCGACGCGGTTCCCGGGCCTGCCTGCGTGCTCCCACTCCTCCAGCTTCTTGTGGGCGTTCTCGACCATGATGATCGAGGCGTCCACCATGGCGCCGACAGCGATGGCGATGCCGGAGAGGCTCATGATGTTCGAAGTCACATTCATGTAGTACATCAGGATGAAGGAGATGATGATGGCGACGGGCAGCGTCAGGATGACGACGAGGGCGCTCGGGAGGTGGAACAGGAACACGATGCAGACAACGCTCACCGCGATCGTGAGCTTGACGATCTCTTCCTTGAGCGTGTCGATGGACCGGTGGATCAGGTCGGAGCGGTCGTAGGTGACGACGATCTTCATGCCTTTGGGAAGGCTCGGCTCGACGTCGGCCTTGATCTTTTCCTTCACGCGCTCGATCACGTTCAGGACGTTCTCGCCGAACCGGACCACTACGATGCCGCCGGCCACCTCGCCCTTGCCGTCAAGCTCGGCGAGCCCCCGCCGGATCTCGGGGCCGATCTGGACGTTCGCCACGTCCCTGAGATAGACCGGGGTGCCGTTGCTCACGCCGACGGGGATGACCTCGAGGTCACGGACCGTCCTGATGTATCCCCTGCCGCGCAGCATGTACTCAATGCCGGAGAATTCCAGGACCCGGCCTTCCACGTCCTTGTTGCTCTTGCGGACCGCCTCCGCCACTTTCATGATGGGGATATTGAACGCCGCCAGCCGATTCGGGTCCACCGTGACCTGGTACTGCTTGACGAACCCGCCGATGGAGGCCACCTGGGAAACGCCGGGCACGCTTTCCAGTGCCAGCTTTATGTTGTAATCCTGGACGGAGCGAAGCTTCGAGAGGTCATACTGGGCCGTCTCGTCCACCACGGCGTAGGAGAAGCCCCAGCCCACGCTCGTCGCGTCGGGGCCGAGCACGGGGTTCACGTCCGCGGGAATCTTACCCTTCACGGCCTGGAGGTACTCGAGCACCCGGCTCCGGGCCCAGTAGATGTCCGTGCCTTCCTCGAAGATGACGTAGATGAATGAACTGCCGAGATAGGAGAATGCGCGCACCGCCTGGACCTTCGGGGCGGCCAGGAGCGTGGCGCTGATCGGATAGGTGATCTGGTCCTCGACGAGATTCGGGCTCCTGCCGATCCACTCGGTGTAGATGATCACCTGCGTATCGGAAAGGTCCGGTATCGCGTCCAGGGGTGTTTCCTTGAGCGACAGATAGCCCCAGAGGGACAGGAACCCCACGAGGAGGAAGACGATGAACCTGTTCCTGGCGCTGTATTCGATGATGTTAGCGATCATGTTTTACCCCAGTGCGGAGTGCGGAATTTGGAATGCTGATTGTAAACCACCCCTCACCCAACCTCTCCCCGGCAGGGAGAGGAGCGACAAGAGAGAAGGCGCTGCTACTATTTGAATTTTATTATTCCGCAATCCGAAATCCGCATTTCACTTCACAATCCCCTTCAGCCGGGCCTCGGAGTCGATCAGGAAGTTGGCGGCCGTAGCGACCTTTTCCTTCGGCTTCAGGCCCTTCAGGATCTCCACCAAATCGTCGCCCCTCAAGCCTACGGTCACCTCCCGCGGCTCGAAGTTGCCTTCGCCCTTGTCCACATACACGATCCGGCGCGTGCCCGTGTCGATGATCGCGTCCTCCGGGATCGCGAGCCTTCTGCCGAGGTCGACCGTTATCTCCACGTTCGTGAACATCTGGGGCTTCAGCAGCCCTCCGGGATTGGGAATGACGAACCGCGCCTTCGCCGTCCTGGTATCGATGGCAAGATTGGGATAGATGTACTCGACCGACGAGATGAATTCCTTGCCGGGGAAATAGCTCAGGGTGATCCTGGCCGTCTGGCCCAGTTTGACGAAGGAGAGCTCGTACTCATAGATATCGGCAATGACCCAGACCGTGGAAAGATCGGCGATATCGAAGAGCTTTTCGCCGGGCATGAAGCGCATGCCCTGGAGCGCCATCTTCTGGACCACGTAGCCGTCCACCGGGCTGTGGATCGTCATAGTCCGGACGGTCTTCCCAGTCTCCTCGATGGACTTGATCTGCTCGTCCGAGATGTCCCAGAGCCGCAGCCGCTGCCGCCCGGCCTCGATGGTCAGAGCGTTGTCCTGAGCGAGCAGCCCGCCGACGGACCGTTCCTTCGTGTCCGTTCCCGGCCGCGACCATTTCAGCTGACTCAGAAATTCCTGCTGCGTGGCCAGGAGTTCGGGGCTGTAGATCTCGGCGAGGGGCTCCCCTTTCTTCACGTACTTTCCGGTGTAGTCCACGTGAAGCTTCTCGATCCAGCCTTCAAACTTGCTGTTCACGGTGGCGAACTTCCGCTCGTCATACTCTACCCGGCCCACGGTCCTGATGGTCCGGCGCAATGGTTTGACCACCACCGCCGTGGTCTTGACGCCGATGAGCTGCTGTTTGTCCAGGGGGATCTCGACGGTCGGCGCTTCCTCGGCTTCACTCTTCACCGGGGGCTGTTCCTTTGCCTGCCCCTTGGGCTGTGCTTTGGCCGGCTGCTGGGCTTGCGTCTGCGGAGCGCCGCCGTGGCCCGCGTGCTGGGCAAGGACCGTCCGGCCTTCCGCGCCGGCCAGGAAAAACCCTGCAAAGGTGATGGTCAGGATCAAGGTTTGTGAAATGTTCATTCTTTCTTCTCCCCTGCTTCAGGAATAACCGTTCCCGTCAACGCATCAAGCCGCGCGATGGCCTTCTCCCGCTCGACGAACTGCGCCCAGTACAGGGTCTCGTAGTCGATGAGGGCCTTCAGCCTGCTGATGACCGTGATCGCCTCGACCTTGCCCGTTTTGTACCCCGCCATGGCGGAGTCAACGTCCTGGTAGGTCTTCGGGATCATGCCGTTCTTATACAGGTCCATCAGCTTCTCTGTGGTCTTGACCATCGAGTAGTTGTCGCGCATGCTCGATGCAACCATGAGCCTGCCGGCCTCCAGGTCCTGCCGCGCACCAAGGGTCAGGGACCTGGCCTCGGCCACTGCTTTCTGCTTGGCGCCGAAATAGAGGGGAATGTTGAATGTGGCCGTCAGGCTCCACATGTCCTCGAACGGCCCGGTCCTCTTGAACACGCTTGCGGCCAGGGTGACGTCGGGATAGTACTCCTTATTCGCCATGCCGACCCGCGCCTCCGCGGCGGTGAGCATCTTCTCGCGGGATCGGATCTCGGGCGACTGTGCGAGGGCCGCAGCCTGCAATTCCTCCCGGTCGCGCGTAAAAGAGGTGGGAGCGGGCTCCGCCGGCCTTCCGAGCGGCGCGTTCACGTCCCGCCCCACGGCGACGTTGAGCATGGCCTCCAGGGACTGGACCTTCTGCTGTAGCATGAGCTCCCGTTCCAGGAGCATGTATTTCTCGGTCTGGGCCATCAGCACTTCCTGCTGGGGGGCCATGCCCGACGAGTACCGGGCGAGGGCCGCGTCCTCGACACGGGAAAACAGCGCGGTCTTGTCACGGACCAGGTCGATGTCCTTGTGGGCCAGGAACAGGTCGTAGTACAGCTCCTTGACGGTCGCGACCGTCTTCAGCCGCTGGGCCCGGTACATCTCCCCACTGCTGCCGGCTTCCTGCGAGGCCATCTCGCCCTTGAGGCCACGTTTTCCGAAAAAGGGGAACATCTGCGAGACGGAGTACATCCATTGAGCGCCTCCCATCTCTCCGTAGGTGTAGGTATTCCACCCCTCGTTCTGGTAGCCCACCATCACCATGGGATCGGGAAGGCTTGTTGCCTGCCCGATCCGGTGGCCCGCCGCGTTCCATTTCGACTCCGCGGCCATAAGATCACGGTTGTTCCTGAGCGCCTCGTCGATGAGGGGCCGCAGTTCCAGCGTGCCCTCGACCGCAACGGCAGTCAGTGCACGGAGGAACAACCCGATCACCATGACGGCCATGAACATTCCCGCTCGAGTTATAAATTTATTCCGCACTCCGCACTCCGCATTCCGCACTTTGAACTCCGCACTCCGTTAGACCCCGTCAGATTCGCCTAACGGGGCAAACTCCGATTCCGTCGCTCGCGAACTACTTCGCATCCACGGTGAATTTCAGGCTGGACGACTTCCCTTCCCGGGTGATCTTGACCGTGACGTTCCAGGAGCCTGACATGGAAAGCCCCAGCGTGGTTTTGTACTCGTCGCCCTTCAATTCGGCATCCGCCTTGTAGTTCATAGGAGGCATCCCCGGCATCGCGGGCATCGAATACTCCACTTTCACCTGGGCGTCCTTGACGTAATGACCGCCAGCGCCCTTTATCCCGATGCTGATGTTGTTGTCGCCGACAATTGGCGGATTGCGGTCGATCTTGACCGTCACGTCATAATCGCCCGCCTTCTTCTGCACTTCATAGTTCTTGGCATACGCGACACCTGCCGCGAGAAACACAACAACCGCAACTGCAATGATCTTTTTCATATTAAGTCCCTCCTCTTTCGTTATTTTTATCGTTGCCGATAATATTTATTTTGTCTCCACGGTTTCGGACTTCGTGGCGTTCTCCGCGGGATCTCCGTGATCATTGTGCATGTGCTTCGGCCCCATGCCGGCAGGCTCATGTTTCTGCTCTTTTTTCACGGGATCCTTACGGTCCCCGTGGTCCTTGTGTCCTCCATGCATGGAGAACATTCCGAAAGTCATCATCACGACCATCATCACAACCATTACGCCCGTCACAACTTCGCCCTTCTGGTTTCCCATGGTATTGCCTCCTTGCTAATGACGGGGTATCGCAATACACGGGCCAGAAAGAAGCCAAAAATTTCATTCGCAATATCAGCCTGTTATGCAATTTAAGGGGTGGAATATCCCTTGCGATTGAATCACTTGCTCAATGCGATGTAGTATTTAATACAATAGAAGATAGCATAAAATAGCGCGGATTATGGGTATATTGCGGGATCAGAACCATCTCACGATGCCGGCATTGAAACCGAAGTCCGGGCCGCCATCGTTTAAACCGGCAAAGGCGCTTCCTTTGATCGCAAAATCCGTATTGAGTACATGGAAGAAGCCGATGGCGATCTCCTGGGGGTCCTTCGCGCCGGGAACACTGGCCCGCCTGCCTTCAAAAAACGTAAAAAGCTCCGTGAAGCCGAATATCCTCGAAATCCCGACGCCATAGAGATAGATATCGTTGTAATTGACAAGCGGGGGGTCGCCGACTTTGATATATCCCCCATGGAGTGAGACCTTGAATCCGCCCAGCCGTTGGTGGAGGCTCAGGAATGCGCCGTAATCCGTCTCGCCCGTGCCCAGGCCTTTCATTTCATCAGCCGTTGGGAGCTTGGCCGCCAGAGCCCCATCGAGGGATAAACCGCCCGTCCCTTCGGATACAAGTATCCTGCCGACGCGCAGGATCATGTCGCCCACACCTTTCTCGGTCTCGCTCTGACTGCCGGTCTTGTTCGTGAGTGACAGGTACGGCACGGTGACGCTGAAGTCGTATCTCGGCGCGACATACCCGATGGTTGAGGAGAGATAATACAGGTTGGCTTTCGTCGGGGTGCCGAAGTCTCCTGTTTTGTAACCGCCGCCGAGGTCGAGATAACCGCGGCCCGTATCAGCCGAAGCACTCAAAGATACCTGGAGGACGCTAAAGAACACTAAAAGCAGGGCGTGAATGGCCAGGTATCGAACGCGTCGGTGCAGACCGGGGCTCATATTCCAATTCCAAGCCGTCTTTTGAGATCTCGCGTTTGCTGCGCCCATAAAAAGTTTGCTGTTCACGCCCTGCTTCATTTTATTTACTCCCCTTCTGCATGCCATCCATCATCTGATTCATCGTCCTCATCCGCTCCTGCATTGTTTTCATCGCGGCGGGGTCCATCGTTCCCTTGCCCATCTGCTCGGACATCTCTTTCATGGTAACGGACATATCAGTCATCATCTTCGACATGTCCTGCATTTTAGAATGGTCCATGCCCTGCTTCTGCTCCATGGCCCCGGACATCTTCTGCATCATGCTCTGCATCTGGCTCATCATCCCGGCCATATCGCGCATCATGTCCTGGCCCATCATCTGGCTTCCCATCATCTGGTGGGACTGCTGGGAGCCCATCATCCCACCCGGTTGCTGCTGCTGGCCGCCCATCCCGCCGCCGTCCATCTGGGCAAATGCCGTTGACGCCGTCAAACCAATTACCGCCGCTGCCACAACCATCATCTTGTTCATTGTTTCCTCCTGTCCTCCGTGATTGAACGTCTGGTCTACGCTTGTCCAAAATATTTTCCAATAATGCCGTCGAGCGTCTCTTCTACTTTCGCGTTATCGGCAAGGCCCATTTCCTCATGTTGCTTTCGCGCGATCCTTCTGAACGCGTCGAACAGTATTGCGTCAAAATGGGTCCCCCTGCCCTTTTCCATGATGTCCATTGCGTCATCAAAGGTCATCGCATCCTTGTACGGTCTCCGCGAGGTCAAGGCGTCAAAGACGTCGACAAGAGCGAATAACCGCGCATTCAGGGGGATGTTCTCGCCCTTGAGCCCCTCGCCATAGCCGGTGCCGTCGTATTTTTCCTGATGATACTTCACCACGTCCAGTGCGTCTCCCAGCCATGCGTATTTGTCGATGATTTCGGCGCCGTGCCGGGGATGCGTCTTCATAACGGTGAACTCATCGGCGCTCAGCCTCCCGGGTTTCAGCAGGATCGTATCGCTGATCCCTATCTTACCCACGTCATGGAGGAACGACCCCTTGATGAGGCTCTTGATCCCCGCCTCCCCCAGGCCGACGGCTTCGGCCAGCCGGACCGCGTACAGCGCAACACGGTAGTTGTGGCTGTTCGTGTCGCTGTCCCTCTTCGCAACGGCGCTTCCCAGGACCTTGAGCATTCCGAGGTTCGCATGGGACAGGTCCACGGAGAGTCGCAGCAAGTCCCTGTTCAGGGCAATGATAACGGGATACAGGATGACCGTTGTTGCAAGGACCACGATCACCACCAGAAATAAGGACGTGGCAATGCGCCCTTCAATATCGGACATCGTTTTACGGTCGACCTTGTAGATCCCTTCGAAATATCCGGTGGCAACCCCTGCGCGGTCCCTCAGCGGCACGAGCACGTGCACGGCAAACCGCCTCTCGATATACAAGGTCCTGTACTCCACGCGGTCCGCCTTGCGCCAGACCTCCCTGTGCGGTTCCATCACGCTCGCATCCAATCCGGGACGAAGCGTGACCAGGATTTTCCGCCGGTCTTTCGTGTAGAGGGCCAGGGCGATAAAGTGCCCATGCGCGATATGTTCTTCACTTTTCTCGAGCAGGAGGGCATGGTGGGCCGGTTCAGCACTGTTGAGATAATCCACGTTATCATGCAGGAACGATCCGGATTCCTCGACGGCAAGGTTCACCACGAAGTCATCCACCTTGCCGATCTCGACGAAATAGACGACCGCCCCCATGAGGACGGATAGCAACAACCATCCGAGGACCAGTCTCGCGATCAACTTCCGGTGGATTGTTCGGGTGACGATCGGCATCAGAGTATCTAACGGCCCCCTTGAGTCCCGCTTTGCATGCTGACGAGGTAATTCACCAGGCGCCACCGCGCTTCGTCCGGCAGCTCTTTCTTGAAGCCCATCATGGCCGTGCCTTGTGCGCCCTCGGTAATGGCATTAAAAATTTCGCCGTCGGTATTTCCATGGATCCATACCGCATCCGTAAGGTCGGGACCCACGCCTCCCTTGCCTGATTCCTCGTGGCAGGCCATGCAGTGTTTTTCATATAGTTTTTTTCCTTCTGCAATGGATTGCGCGGTCATGGGAATGGGATTTTTCGTGTGCGCATATTGATCATGCCGGTGCTGATGCGGTTTATGCGCTTCTTTAGTAGTCTCTTCCGCTACAGCACTGCCATGCGAAAGACCGAAGAATACAGAGAATATGATGAATACGATTTTTTCTTTCATTTTGCACTCCTCCCGTCTTGCCGGTTATATTTTCGCGCTCCGCAGCCTCAGTGCATTCACGATCACCGATATCGAGCTGAAGCTCATGGCCGCCGCCGCGAAAATGGGGTTGAGCAGGATGCCGAAGAATGGATAGAGCACGCCTGCTGCGATGGGAATGCCGAG
>CAYPOT010000083.1:0-16039 GCA_964412455.1 uncultured Nitrospiraceae bacterium
CGATCTCTGCGGTAAAATATCCTTCGTTTTTTCATAGAACTTTTGACAGTACCAGAATCCTTTACCGTGTCCATTCAGACCTCTATTCCGCATTATGTGTTTGACCGCTTTTAGCAGCACTCCATTTCCCGTTAGAAGTACTGTTTATCAGCAATGCTGTTGGCAAGGATAGCGGCCTTTATATTTTGCATTGCTTCGATCTCTTCTGGTACGCCCTCCAGGAAAGGAACGACCACCTCATAATATGTATCAATATTAATTTTCACGATTTGCTGCGCATCCTCAATCTTTTTCTTATCTTCGTGCAGAGCAACTTCATCCTGGTATCTTTTGTAAAGATTTAATACCTGAATCTTGCACGTAATTGATAGCTTGCGGGCTTTTACCCGCTGTTTATCGGGATTTCTCGTGCAAGAAATTTCTTGCACGAATCACTTATCAGGTTAGGCGAAAAAAACGGTCAAAATGTCAAAACCTGCATTGATGAAGGCTGAAAACGCTCACATCACGAAAAGAGTGCAGGATTCAGGTAATAATTGATGTGCGTACTCGTTCGCAAGGCCGGCTGCCTCTTTATAGCTGCTTACCGCCTCTCTCGTTCTATCGCAAAGTTCCACGATCCTCTTCGATCTGGCGGGAGAGGATGATTCCCTGATCAGGTCTTTAGCTTCGATTGACAAAGCCGATATCATGTCTACTTGTTTGCTGGATCTATCGCGATAACTATCCATCAACCCATAAATAAGTTGCGAGTCCTCGTATGCCTGCCTCGATACTTCCAGGTCCTGCAACGTATTAATGGTTTTCTTGGCGATCTGCGCTCTATGTTTGTCATCGACGCCGCCATACAATTGGCCCAACGTACCCAGGTTGCCTATTAATATTAAGGCAGCGCCGCTCCCGATAAGAACTGCCGCGGCGTGATCAGAACTGCCATTATCTTTTTGAGACAGCATGATCGCGCCTACCAGTAAGACCGCGGGACCCAATGCGTCCGTCCATTTTTTAAAGGTATCCCAGTTGTTCTGAATGTCTTTTTTCAACCAGACGTCAGTTGCTCTCCTGACGTTAATTTGGACCGCTTCTCCCTGTACTGCGTTAAACATATTTGCAGAACCTGCTGATTGCTGCGAGAGCACAATGGACAGTTGGGACAATACGCATTCACTTGCATCGGGCGACCGACATTTAAAGGGCTCCTCTGACAGCTCATGAAAAGTATTCGTTGAAGTTGTTTCACTCAGCAGTGAAGGCCTGTTGACAACAAGCCTGGAAAGCACAACCAGGCGTTTCAGATCTTTTCTCCATTGTTCAGACGCCTTCGATAACGGCTCATCACCTGCCTCGACGAGGCTGGCCGACAAAACCAAGATACATACCATGAAATACACAATACGGGAAATATAGTTCCTATTCATATTACTCCGACCCGCTTGTCCCTTTCACGGACAGCCTTTACTCTCTTAAGTTGCTCTCCCGCTCTGAGAGACTATCCCTGTTTGTCCTTCGGATCAGTTGCGCTTGCTGTATCCGGAATGGCGGGAATTCTATCTACTTTCCGCCGGTCGTCGGACATGGCAACGGCGATCGCGGCGGCCTGCTCAGCCGGCACTCCCTCTGTCCGGCGTTCGTACTCGTCCTCCGAGCGCTCGTCCACGGCTCGACGCGGGCGAGGCGTATATGGTGCGTGCGCGGGACGACCGCGAAGAGCCCTCCGCGAAGCCGGTCCCGGTCGATCATGATGTAGAGCCCGAGAAAAATGGCGCTTCCAAAGTATGCAGCGACCTTGAAGATGCGCAACGAGACCGGGAGGGACGATGCTCTGATAGCTTTCGAAACAGCGTCTGAATCGACGTCCCGCAGCCAGGCAGCGAGCGGTGCTGTCAGATTGGACTGATCGAAATAGTCCACGAGGCGCGCGCGAAGCGCGGGCTCCTGTTCGACCAGCGCTGTGGCCTGCAATACCAGCGTCGGGATCGTCAGCATCAGGACAAGCGTTGCGACGACAAAGAACAGGGTAAAGACGACGCCTATCGCAAGGCCGCGCTTGACGTGCTTTGATTCCATCCAGCTGACTGCCGGGCTCATGGTCCCGACGATAAGAAGCGCGACGACGAGCACAAGAAAGACCGGCCAGAGTTTGACCAGCAGCCACAGGCCGGCCAGAACGAGGATGAGCTGAAGCATGGTCGCGGGCGACACCTCTAAGCGCACCGCACGCGTTCTTTTCTCAGGGGATAACTGGCCCTCGGTATCGGAGAGCGGTGGAACCTCTGTGGACGCGCCGGATTGGGTTTCATTATTCATAGTATCTTTCACCGCGTCACAATTGCAGAGCACTGTGTGGCCGTACGTGTCAGGTCAGGCATGCGTATGCTTGGCGTTCCGGAACAACGACCGCCTCCACCAGAACCCCAGCACGATCGAAAGCGAGGTAAAGATCGCCGCCCCGAGCGCGCAGGCAATACGCGCGTTTTTGGCCAGGCCCAACAGCTCCCTTCCCTCGCTCAGTTCCAGCTCGCCGGCATCAAGACGCCTTTCCCCGGCGAGGATCTTGTCCTCTCCTTTGGCAACCTGCCTGTCTCCATCGGCTATCTTCGTTTCAGCGTCCCTGAAGCCTTTTCCGCCCTTGAACCACTTGTCCGCGATCACCAGGAGCCTGTTGTCCTTGGCGTGCTTGTACTCCTTCTTGCCCTCAGCCAGCTCTTGTTTGCCGGCCTCCAGCTTGATCTTGCCCTTATCGAGCGCCGTCTGTCCTTTATCAACCCTTCCCTGACCCTCGGCTATCAGGCGTTCACCCGCGGTTATCTCCCCGGTGAGATATACATAGCCTGCTATCGACGCGATGGCCCAGAGAACGATGACCAGCAGCGCGATCGCTTTTCCGATACGATGAAGCTCGATCCCGCGTATACTTCTTCTCTTTCCGTCTTTTTTCATATCGTACCCATTTCACGTTTCGCGTTCAGGATCACCCTGGTTACTTGCCCGATTCCATCTTCGTCAGGGTGGACACGATGGCCCCGATGGAGATCGTGCTCTCCATCTTGACCGGGACCTTCCGGCTGTCGTCCGTGAGCCATATGAAGATCTCCCCCTTGTTCATGAAGACCCCCTCGTACTTGGGAAAGGTCCGGACCTTGATCGTATCGAATTTCCCGGCAGGCGTCGTCACCTGCTCCTTGCCCAGGGTCTGGATCTCAACGGCCCAGGTCTTGCCGCTGTCGTGGACCTGCACGACGATCGGCTTGCCGACAATGAAATCGGACCGTGTCCGGAGATAGTAGAGCGACGACAGTGCGTCCTGTGTCCCGTCCGGTATCGTGAACGTCTCCGGCTGTTCGTTGTTCAGCCTGCTGACGACCGTGTTCTTTTCATGGTCAAAGACCAGTTCGCGTTTTTTCTTTCTCTTGCCGTGGCTTTGATCCAGGGTGAACGTGAGGCTTTGGTTGATCTCCGGATCAAATACGCTCTCAAGCCTGTCGTTCACCTTGTAGAACTTTTTGACGATGCCCACGGTGCGTGTTGTCACGATGAACTTGAGGACCGCATCCCCATCCGGCAGCGTTCCGGCCTTGATCTCCATGACCGCGATCCCCGCCGTGACGATCTCGGACCAGCTGACATCGTAGGTCAGTATCTCTCCCGGCCGCAGGGCCTCGGTCTGAGGCTGGAGAAGGACGGCTGTCGGTTCTTCCGCCCGGATCGCACCGGGAAAAAGCAGGAGGCCGAGAGCGAGCGAGCACAAGACAACCGGAAGTCCCCTTATTTTGATCCGATGGACCGCGTTTTTCTTCGTGGAGTTCATACTTTGCGCCCGCCTCGAACGCTGTACGGCCTTGAGTCCTGGAAGTACTTGCGGACCTTCGCCGCTATCTGCGGAATCGTAATGCTGTCAGCAGTTTCAATACGCGTTATCCGTCCGATGATATCGTCGCCCTCGATGCGTTTCAGCAGTTCACCCTTTGCCGCGCCGGGGCCGAAGATCATTATTTCGTCGGCATCGCACAGCGTTGAGACCACCCTGTCGTAGTATTTGGCGAGATGCCCCGACAGGACGTTCTCCTGCGCATCGTCCTCGGCAACGCGCGGGGCTTCACAGGGCGTCACTGCTCGTTTACCCGCAATGCGGCCAGGCTGTTTGTCCACATGCGACAGTATTTTTATTATTTTCTCGCCCTTGTCCGTAACAGCCACGACAACGGCATTCCTTTGGTCGATCCACAAACCCTTTGTCTTTTTCATGGATTTCTCCTTGAGACGCTGCGGCAGCTCTTTGATCCGACGAAACTATGTTTAGGCAGGTAACGATACCGACACCACGGCGGCCATCCATCTCTTCGCATGCCTTTAATAAGAAAAAGCGAGCCCGACGAAGCCTCTTCGACCGAACTGCTCGAATCGCAGCAAGGTCTCTCCGTAGCCGTAGCAGTACTGAAAGTAAAGCGCGAAATTCATATTCGGAAGCTGCTGCCGTAATTCCAATTCGTAGGAATCCTTGTGGACATCGCGGAATACGGGCGTTTTAATATCCAGTTGATGGTTCCGTAAGCTTCCTCCCCAGAGAAAGTTCCTGACGCTGAGCCCGATCTCCCCCCGGCCCCTATAGTCGAGGAATTTATCGCTGCTGCCGATGGACCGAAGATAATCATCCTGGCCGGAATATCCCGAGGCATGCCAGAGCTTGAAATACAGCAATGCCTTGTCCGACAGGAAGGAATTCGTTATTTCCAGTTTTTCCTTCGACTCGAGGCCGAACTTGACCATGACATATTGTCTGTTCCAGCTTCGCGACTCGACCCCTGCGAGCCCGTTGGATTCGTGCTCAAGAGGACTGATAACTATGCTGCGCAGTTTCAAGCGGCCGATGATCACGGCGTTGACCGGATACTCTAAAAAGAACTCCGGGTTGTAATTGCTTTCCTCAACAGGACCTGACTGCTGACTTATGTTCCAGAGCGACTTCTGGCTATAAGCAAAATAGGCCGGGAAAAGATTATACTTCAGGACATATAAGTTCGGTTCCAGCAAACGAAACTTCATGCTGATCTGGTACTTGAGCTGCGCGTTCTCGTTCCCGGGCCAGCTATTAATGGAAAAGTAATTCACCCTGTGCGCGGAAACGGGCCTGTCTGTTTTTTTCCCAAAGTACTCGCTTTGCGGCGATTCCTGCTGCTTCTCAGTAGGCAGCGTGTTCTCGGGATTGTTCACGTCCGGCGCCTGCGCCGCCGTATCAGCCGGTTTGGCCGTTTTCTCGGGGTCATCCTGCGCGGGAGGCTCGGCCGCACCGCCATGGCCGGCAAGCAACAGCAGCATAATAACAGCTGTCGCTAACTTATACACAATGCCTCCTTGGCGAACCTTAACGATCACATTCTTCTCGTAACGGCGGGAAGTTTACCCGCCGCTCCTGTCCCGGGTAAATAATGCCCGGCTTCTCATTGCCCAAGCGCTGACCTCACGAGCTTGACCAGTTCTTCCGACTCAAAAGGCTTGTGGAGGTACGCGAACACCTCATCGCTGAGCGAGTTTATGTAAGACTCCGCACCGGTATATGCGGTAAGGATGATGATCGGTATGTTCCTGGACATTTTGTTCTCTTTGATCTTCCGGGAGACCTGCAGGCCGTCCATCTCCGGCATCATAAGGTCCAGCAGGACGAGGTCTATGGTCCGGGCCTTGATCTTCTTCAGGGCATCATCCCCGCTCACTGCGTTTACCACCTCATAGCCCCTCGGAACGAGCATGTTTTCGAGCAGCTTGAGGTTCGCAGGTACATCGTCGACACAAAGAATGACCGGCTTCTTCACCGTCACGTCCTCGCCGGGAAGAATGCTCTTTACGATCACGACGAATTTTCGCGTATCTATGGGTTTTGTCACGTATTCGTCAAACCCGGCCTCCAGGGCCTTTTCACGGTCGCCTTTCATGGCAAAGGAGGTGACGGCGACCACCTTCAGTTTGCTCAGTTCCGGTGTTTTCCGCAATGCCCGTATTACCGCGAAACCGTCCATGACCGGCATCTGCAGGTCCAGCAGGATCAGATCGGGCATGTGCTTTCCGGCCATCTCCAGCCCGGCCGCCCCGTCGACCGCCTCCAGCACGTC
This sequence comes from uncultured Nitrospiraceae bacterium, assembly GCA_964412455.1. GTDB lineage: Bacteria > Nitrospirota > UBA9217 > UBA9217 > UBA9217 > JAAXXJ01. The sequence continues at coordinate 6,108 of CAYPOT010000083.1, forward strand.
ATAGCCCTGATGTTTCAGGATCTGCCTCATGAGGATGCGGTTCTGCTCGTTGTCTTCTATGACAAGGATCTTCTTAGGCATCCGATTTCCTCCTCTGTTTTACCGGGATCACAAAGACGAACAGGCTCCCCTTGCCGAACTCGCTCTCCACCCGTATCTTCCCACCGTGCAATTCGACCAGTTTCTTGGTGAGTGCGAGACCGAGGCCGGTACCCTCATACTTTTTGTCATAGACCGGCGCCAATTGGGAGAATTCCCTGAACAGCTTCGGGATATCCTCCGGCTTGATCCCGATGCCGGTGTCCCTGATGCTGATCTCGATATCCTGCGCTTCATTTATTTCTTTCGCCACTACATGCACCTGGCCGCCGTCGGGCGTAAATTTCACCGCGTTGCTCAGGAGATTGAACAGTATCTGTTTGAGCTTCCGTTCATCCGCCTCGATCACGAACGGCTTGTCTGTTTCGATCTCAAGTTCCAGTTTGATCCCGTGCCTCAACGCCTTCTCCCGATGCATGACCAGGGACGCGTCCAGCAGCTCCCGCAACGGCACGCTCTCCACGTCGAGTTCCATCTTGCCCGATTCCACTTTGGAAAGATCGAGGATATCATTGATAAGGCTGAGCAGGTGCCTTCCCGCTTTGAGGATGTACATCACGTTCTCGCGCTGCGACTCGTTCAGCGGGCCGAGGAGCTGGTCCTCCATGACCTCCGAAAAACCAATGATCGAATTCAGCGGGGTCCGCAGCTCATGGCTCATATTGGCAAGGAAGTCCGACTTGGCCATGGTCGCGGCCTCGGCGCCGAATTGCGCCTTCTTCGCGTCCCGTGTGCGTTCCGCCAGCTCTTTTTCCAGCCTCATTTTTTCGGTGACGTCCTCAATGGCAAGGAGGATCAGCTGGGAACCAATCTCTTTTTGCGTGATGCGGCGGGCATTGAGCAGCATTACTTTGTGCCCGATGCCGGAAAACACGTGCTCGACCTTGTAGTCATCGAACTTGTTGTCCTGAGGAAGGATCTCTTCCAGCAGCGTACGGAGGCTGGGGATGTCCCATTGCCGGTCTCCGAGGTCATAGATGAGGTTGCCGATCGTTTCTCCCGGGGTCACCTTGAACGAATCATAGAAGCTGCGGTTAGCCTTGAGTACCCGCAGGTCCGAGTCCAGCACCAGGAGAGGCTCCCGCACGGTCTCAATGATATCTTCATTGGCCCTTGTCGCGGCCTCGGCATCGAATTGCGCCTTTTTCGCGTCCCGCGTCCGCTCCGCCAGTTCTTTCTCCAGGCGCATCTTTTCCGTGATGTCCTCTATTGCCAGGAGGATCAGTTGAGGGCCGCTTCCTGCTTGAGCGATCCGTCGGGCATTAAGCAGCATTACCTTGTGGCCGATGCTTGAAAACACATGTTCAACCTTATAGTCCTCGAACTTGTTGTCCTGGGGAAGGATCTCTTCAAGCAGCGTCCGCAGGCTCGGGATGTCCCATTGCCGGTTTCCCAGGTCATAGATGAGATTGCCGATCGTTTCCCCCGGGGTCACCTTGAACGAATCATAGAAGCTGCGGGTGGCTTTGAGGACCCTCAGGTCCGAATCAAGCACCAGCAGCGGTTCGCGCACGGTCTCAATAATATCTTCATTGGCCCTTGTTGCCGCCTCGGCGTCGGATTGCGCCTTCTTCGCGTCCCGCGTCCTTTCCGCCAGTTCTCTTTCCAGGCGCATTTTTTCCGTGATGTCCTCAATTGCCAGGAGGATCAGCAGAGGAGCATCTCCCGCTTGAGTGATCCGGCGGGCATTAAGCAGCATTATTTTGTGCCCGATGCTGGTAAATACATGCTCGACCTTGTAGTCATCGAACTTGTTGTTCTTGGGAAGCATTTCCTCAAGCAGTGTCCGGAGGCTCGGTATGTCCCACTGCCGGTTCCCGAGGTCATAGATAAGATTCCCCACGGTTTCCTTCGGCGTGACCTTGAAGGATTCATAAAAACTGCGGCTGGCCAGGAGGACACGCAGGTCCGCATCCAGGACCATCAGGGGTTCACGAGCTGTCTCGATAATATCTTCAAACATCCTGGCATCTCCAAGTGGTGTCTCTTACAAACGCGTCGTGTTTGTTGCGCTGTATGTGCCGGCAGCCGAAGCGAGCGCGGCAGCACGGTTCATTTCCCCGCCTTTTCCGACGCCGGCTCGATCACGAGCATCCAGTAGTCGGCCCGAACCCATAGTTTATTGAAGTGTTTATAGCCGACCACGTGATTCGGCTCCAGCCCATCGTGGACGATAAACACCTCATTTACATCGTCATAGCCGATCACGCTGACGTAGTGCAGTTCATGATCAAGACCGAACCTGAGGTCCAGCATTGAGATGACCGGGATCCCCTTCCGGATATACGACTTCAGTTCCCCGATCGAACCGCGGTGAGAATCGGTTTTAAATCCTGCTGCCCGCGCGTATTCATCCATGTCGCTCAGCCGCATGACACGGAGTTCAGGAAGATATATTTTATCGGTGATACGCTCCAGGCTGTCAGGACGTCCGTGGAAATCAAATACGCTCGCAAGCGCTGAAGCTCCGCCGGTAATTTCGCTCTGCTGATAAAATGGTACGCCTTCTATATAGGAGCCGCGCGATTCCAAGCCGGGGCTGATATCGGCATATTTCTTGCCTGTGCAGCCCGAGACAAGACCCATCAGCAGCAATACCGATCCGAGAATGATCAGGAGCCGCGCGAATAGTGCTTCATGACCTTGGACCATTTGAGTACGGCGTACCATTTATGTCACCTCAATGCACCGTAATGCGGCCTTCCAGCAGGTAAACAAGGATCACGACAAGAATAGCCACGACCAAAAGTCCGACAACAAGGCTGCCCCCGTCTCCTCCCGCCTGGAGCGCGTCCGTGTTGGCCGCGAACTGGTTGAGCTGCTCGTCGGACAGCGCGTTCACCCGCGCCATGGCCTCCTCGGGGGCAAGCCCGTAGTCCACAAGCGTCTGCTGGACGATCTTTGACTCGAGTGCCGCCTGGACCTTTGCCAGTCCCGCCGCCCGGTCAAAAGATACTGCTGTTGGAACCGCCGCTTCCTGGTGGTGCGCTGACGTTACGAACATGGCCTCGGCCGGTCCGGCAAAGGTCGTGATCGCGAGAAGCGCCAGGGCCAGGTAAACTGCCAGCGGTCTTGCGTAGAACGACTTGAGCATGGTCTTCATATTTATTACCTCCGTTCAGCTTATACATCGTTATGCGCTGGCCTGGTTTGTCTGCACCGGGGCCTGCACGATCAATATGACAAGGATGATGATAAGAAGGAGCGCCAACAGGCTGATCCCCCCATTTCCTCCCGCCTGGAGCGCGTCCGTGTTGGCTGCCAACTGGTTGATCTGCCCGTCGGACAGCGTGCTCACCCTCGCTATGGCCTCCTCGGGGGAAAGCCCGTAGTCCATGAGCGTCTGCTGTACGATCTTTGACCCGAGCGCTGCCTGGACCTTTGCCAGTCCGGCCGCCCGTTCCGCGGATGCCGCTGAAGCCGCCGCATCCTGGTGGGGCGCGGACGTCACGAGCATGGCCTCGGCCGGACCGACGTAGGTCGTGATCGCCAGAAGCGCCAGGGCCAGGTAGACTGCCAGCGGTCTTGCGTAGAACTTCTTGAGCATGGTCTTCATGTGATGGTACCTCCAGAGTTTATAGAGCGCTCTTGTTACCTGAATATGACCCTATGCCCCGTTGCCTCGAGGACAATAACGACGATGATCGCCACGAGGAGAAGAAATACCACGGCGCCGACACCGTCGGCGCCTGCCTGAAGCGAGTCCAGGTTGGCGGCAAGCTGGTGGGTCTGTTCGGCCGAAAGCCGGTTAATGTGCGCCAGGGCCTCGTCCGGGGATAGTCCTGCATCCATGAGACGCTGCTTCACCACGGTGGACTCCAGGGTCTTCTGAATGGACCCCAGGTCCGCCTGCCGGTCGGTCGATGACCGTTCGACAGGGACGAACATTGCCCAACCCTGCGCCGGCATGGTAAGCAGGAACATCGCGAATACCAGGTAGAGTGAAAGCAATTTAGCGAACGTTTGATTCTGCATGAGATTCAACTCCTTTCGAATGAAAATATTTTTCTCCAAAACGGACCTATTGAGCAAAGAACATCGCTTGCGCCCGGCAAACAGCATCCTATTTCAGGTCGTCGGTCCACCATTTAACAATACCCGCGAAGATCAGTGCGAGAACGAGGGCTGGAAACGACATGAAGATCGACGCGGCCGCGGGGGATATATACGCAACAAGGTACTGGTAGATCCCCGCCAGGAGAAAGCCCGACGCTGCCATGACCAGGAGGGAGGAAATCCCGATAAATGCAAGCGCCCATGCCGTGTTCATCACCGCTCTTTTCAGTATTCTCCCTTCCGCCTCCATCACATGCAGAAAAGACGTCACGATATCAAGGAGCGTCGATAGTATCTTCATTGGTTGTCCCCCGGTACCACAGTTTTGCGATTATGTAGCCGAGTCCGAATGCGGCCATGATGCTCACCAGCGGGTGCTGTTCTACTTCCGCCGCAAGGTCGTTGAAGACTTTTTCACCCTGAACCCTCGATGCATCGAACTTGTGAAACAGGTCCGTCCATCCACCATGGACTTCTTCGCCAGGGTCCGGGCCTTCGTGTTGGACCGCCGCGTCTGACTGTCCGGCATGGACCCCGGCGGATTTCTTCACGCCGGCGGCGAGTCCGGCGAGCGCTTCGCGCAGGTTCGCGATCTCCGCCTTCAATGCTTCCAGTTCCTTATCATGTGTTTTTTCCGTCATATTCATTTCTCCTTATAAGCATTTTCCGTGACTGCCCGGCAAGACCGACGCGTTCGCTGTCGCCCTGCCGCATACTACCGTCATTCCCGAATGCTTTAATCGGGAATCCAGAGGTTTTCAAAGTCCCTGGGTCCCCGATAGGGGCATTCGGGGACGACGGATATTGGGTACCTGAGCAGTTACCCCACCGCTTTCTTCTCTATCGGGCCTTCTCACTATTCGTTCAGGTCCCAGGATCGGTCCCCTGTTTCGACACCAGTGGCATGCGTTCTGCGGGCGCCTCAGGCCCGAGCAAAACCGCGATCCATTGCGTGCTTTTATTGTTCTGGCAGGCGAACTTCAGGGTCATGGTAAGCGGTATGCACAGGACCATGCCGACCGGGCCGAGCAGGCTTCCCCAGAAGATCAACGAGAGAAAGACGACCAGCGTGGACAGCCCGAGTTTCCGCCCCATGAGCCTCGTTTCGATCACATTGTCCAGTATGAAGTTAACGGCCATATATCCCGCTGTTGCCAGGAGGGCGCTGCCTATCCCCAACTGCATAAGGGCAAGAAGGACCGCGGGAATGCCGGCGACGGTGGAGCCGATACTCGGCACATAGTTGAGCAGAAAAGCCAGAAAACCCCAGAGAATCGGAAAATCCACACCGAGGATGGATAGCCATGTCCCTATCAGTATCCCCGTGGCCAGACTGATGAGCGTCTTGATGACCACGTAGCGTTCAAGATCATCGACGAACCTCGTGAACTGGGGAAATATCTGCCGGGGATCACCGAGAACAGCGCGGAGCTTCACGGGAAAGCTTGAGGCCTCGAACAGGATGAACGCTACGGTCAGCAATATCAGGAGAATGTCAGAAAGCGCCGTGCCCAACCCCGAGAGCAAGCGTGCGGTCAGGTTCATCACCCCGCCCGGATTGATATACTCCAACAGCATCTTCTCCGTGACCCGGATGCCTTTGGCTGCCAAAAACGACTGAAATGCCGATACTTGCCCGTGTAAACGAGCCTGATACGCAGGCAGCTCGGCGTAAAAGCTGTTGATTGACGCACCGACGATCACGCCGACGATCATCAGGACGGCGACCATGCCGCCCACCACGAGAAGCACCGCGACGAAGGAGGGAACGCGTTTCCGCTCGAGCCAGAGCACCGGCGGTGTCCCGAGCATGGAGAGAAAAACAGCGACCAGGAAGGACACCAGGACCGACTGCGCCTGATTGATGCCCCCGATGATGAGCACGAGCGCGGCCACGATTATGAGGACGCGGATTCCCCTCTGAGAATCACTCTGTTCAGTCATGGACAAATACCACTTCGATCATTGCACCTATTCTCTTTTCTTGGCCCAGTGGTGATCTGCGGCGAATCTTGCCTTTGTACGAATACATCTCGAAGCGCTCCGAGCTGCTGCGCATGCTCTGCGATAGTATGCTGCTGGACCGTCGCGATCCGGTCGCGACCATCAGCCTTCGCCTGATAAAGGGCCGCATCGGCCGCAAAGATCAGTTCCTGAGCGGTCTGCCCGTGTTCAGGGTACACTGCCACCCCCAGGGACAAGGTGATGGGATCGAGCACGCGGCCGAGATAGCGAACCCCAAGGAGTTTCGCTTCCTCGCGAATTTGCTCGGCGCGCTGTTTGACGGTTTCCACCGATGCTTCCGGCAGCACCAGGAGAAATTCTTCGCCGCCGTATCGACAGGCGAAATCCCCTCCCCTGATATGTTTTTGATAAAATACGCCGAGTTCGCGAAGCACGGCATCGCCGGCCTCATGGCCGAAGGCGTCGTTGATCGTCTTGAAATGGTCGATGTCGATCATGATGACTCCCAGCGGTTGTTTCTTTCGCGTCGTTCTCAGGAGCTCTTTTTCCAGGAATTCATACATCGGCCGTCTGTTCAACAGCCCGGTGAGCGGATCATGGATCGACTGATGGTACAGGTTTTCCCGCAGTTTAATGTTTGTCAGATACAGCGCAATGGTTTCAGCTGCTGTCACGGTCAACTGTCGTTTGTATTTGATCACGCGCTGACGGTTGTCATCGTCTTGTTCCGGCAGGTTCCTGCTGAGCTGTACATACAGCAAACCCAGAGTTTCGCGTTGGCCCACTATCGGCGCGCAAAAGCAGGCGTCTTGACGCGCTTGTTTCCCGTCAGGGCAGAGCAAGGGAAAGCGCCTTCCGTCCTCGGAATATGACCGTTCCTGGACCAGGGGCCATCCGGACGTCCACGGAGAGAAATTGTCCGCCGGTGTGTGGCCGCCCCATGAGGTAAAAGGCGCTAAGGTCCTGGTCGGGGAACTGAAGAGGTAGACTGCGCCGGATTCCGTATGAAACAATTTAGGCAGCATCCGGGCGATGACGGCGTGAGTTTCTTCAACGGTAAGGCATGATTGGAGCAAGGTTCCCAGTCCCCGGAGACGTTCAAGCTCTCGATTGCGCTGTTCCAGAGAGTCCACATAGGCTGCGAGGTTTTTGTTGACCTCCCGCATTGCTTCCACGGCGCTCCAGTCCTTCTCCGCTTTTTTTTTACTTTTCATCATCAATTTCCTCAAGTTTCACGCTGAAACGGTTCATGCACCTGCTTCTTCGGACGTTGCCGCCCGCGGTCTGCTTCCCTTCAACCCTCTCACTGCAACCAGTGCCGGCAGCATCCTCGACAGATGACGTCGCATCTCCGCCACGCGCTCAGTTCTTTTTTTAGAAGTTGACAGACGATCTCGGCAACTCTGTCGCCGAACAGTTCACAGTAGACCTGGGCGACATCCGGTTCGGTAGGATGCGCACCGGCTTGAATGACACCGTCAGAGGTAAGCATGGCGATCATTATCTCCTTGAGCAGAACCTCGCAGCGGACCTCAGCGTTGGAAGAACCTCGTTGCCGACCTCAGCGTCGGCCAGCCCTTGAAGGCAAAGAACACGGCCATGCACAGACACAAACCCACGCTCAGGCCGACCGACACGAAGGAAAGCGCGAACGCCGCAAGGTACATCACCGGCCCGAACCGGTATTGCCTGGTGATCTGCTGGATCTCCCTTTCGTCCACGTTCTCCGCGAGAAGTCTTCCGTTCTTTGACGCGTGATGCCACAAGCCCTTGAACGCAAAGGCGCTCGCAACGTAGGTGCCGGCAAAGACCGCTCCCGCGGTATTGGCTTCGGGGTGCATGAGGTATTCCGCCAGCAGGGCTGTCGGAAAGGGCATGAACGTTATGAACAGAAGCAACAAGCCGTTCCAGTACAGGAAAGAATGATCGGTCCTCTGGATAAAGCTGAAGATCCGGTGATGATTTACCCACTTGGCAAGGATCGTAATGAAGCTGATCGCGTAGGCGAGGTAATGAGGCCACAATTTTATCAACGCTAAGAAGAGGCTGTCGCCTTCACCCAGCTTGTGAGCCTTCGGCACCTCGATCCCGAGGACCAGCAGCGTTATGGCAATGGCGAAAACGCCGTCGCTGAACGCCTCAATGCGATGTGTTTCGTTTCGTTCGAACGTCGCCGGACTTTTTTTGGCTTTCTCAGGTATCGTTTCTTTTGTCTTTGCGACGATATCAGAGTTCATTCCTTGACCTCGTTCCTCTCTCACTGCGTCCCCTGATCTTCGCTGCACGATGTATCCCGTTTCCCTATGCGATCATCCATCAAGCGAGAAAGAGCATAGGGACACTGAAGGGGCGGATTAACCTTTGATGTTGGCGGATAATAATCCAAATTATTCTTTTGCAAAGCCTTCACCCCATGGGTGAATCCGGGAACGAGCACATTTCCCGAAGCGACTCTACTGAGCTCGCCGAAGTCTTGCTGAGGAGTTGGCGAGCGGTTGGAATACATTAAGACTACCTTGAGGATCAAAGACTCCTTGCAGCATGCAGGAGGTGGCTTCAATCCCCCGCCGGCAGGGAATCCGATCTTTAGACCCTTGTTCGGATTCGCTTATAAGTGTCTACTTCTGGTCTCCCTGTCAACTGACTTTTTTAGATAAAATCCTATCTCAGTAATTTATGTTCAGCCATGGCGTTCACCATGACGTTGATAAAGGTTTTGATTTGATTTTCGTTCGAACCCCGTATCTCGGTCTCGGACGCGGCTGACCAGATCAGCTTGTCTGTCGCAGTGTCATACAGGTTGGTTTCCATGAGCGCGTATTCGTCCTCGGCCATGTAGCCGGGAGTGTACACGGCCTGATAACCATGCCCGTAATAGTCGCGCCACCTGCCGTAATAGGAGGGAGGGTAATAGACCGTCCCGGGAACATATACGTGAACGATCTTTTTGCTCGCCATCCTCGTAATAAGCACCGCATCGGCGCCCTGTTCCTTCATCTTCGCGGCGATGACCGCGTTATCACCCTGCTTTTCATCGGGCATGACGGTATAGCTCGCAACGGCATCCGTCCTCCGGGCCTTGAGCTGCCGGACAAACTCGTCCTCGAAAATTCTTTTGTTGAGCGGCTTCCGGGCCACCCCGATGACCATGATCTTACGGGGCTGGCCCTGATACGATGGGTCCTTCCAGGCCGAGGTAAGCGTTGTCGTTGCACATGCCGTGATGAGCAGCGCACTGAGCATCCCAATACAGATTGAGCTTCGCAAAGTCCGCGTCATACTTTATTCGCCTCCTTCAGATGAAGAATGGATTGAATCGACCTGGCCGCCATCGGCTGCTTCATTCTTCGCGTTTTAACAAGGCTATTTACCTTTGATGTCGTCCTGTATCTTCTTGCCGGTCTTTTCGAGCTGCTGTCCGCCTTGTTCTATCGTCTTGTCAATTTTCTTGCCGGCGCGCTCTGCCGGTCCCTGTTGACAACCGGACAGCCCCGCAAGCAAAACACTCGTGGCCAGCGCCGCGATGACACACCATCGCATTTTCATCATTAACCATCTCCTTTTTACTACAGCCGTTTAACCACACAAAGCTGAATCAGTTATCATGTCTTTTTAACGCCGCCGCTTCCGTCACCTGCGATTTTACATAGTCAAGATATTTCTGTATATCCTGCCCGGTCCATTCCGCAGGCTGCTTCCCTGTCTGAGATATGAATTGATCCAGCAGTTTCATGGAGCATCTCCTCCCTCTCTTGATCGTAATGTCAAAACTTTCACCGCAGAGAACGCGGAGGACGCAGAGAACTTCTTGG
>CAYPOT010000084.1:0-15975 GCA_964412455.1 uncultured Nitrospiraceae bacterium
TTCGGTAAAATATTCTATCCATTTTGAGAAGCTTTTGATTCCTTAGTTACTAATGTCCGTTGAAGTTCGTTTAAACTGAATATGTTCCGAATTAGCCAGTTTTCTTTTACTTACTCTGTTTTTATTTCAAGATCTGCATTTCTCTGCGACCTCGCTTAGAAGCGCCTACTTTTGGCTGCGATCTCTGCGGTAAAATATCTTTCATTTATTCATAGAACTTTAGACAGTACCTCTGTTCCTGCAAGCGCTGGTAATTCTTTGGAAACTTGATCAATCATAACACAGAGAGAGGACAGTCTGGGGCAAATCTCCTTTGCGTGCCATGTTGCCTTTCCGCCAGTTTACAGGCAAGTGAAGCGCCTTTGGAAACGCGGGCATTAAGTCTTTACCCGAACGAAAAAAGAAAGTTGTGCAATAATCGCTCATAACGGCTGCGCGCCAAGGAAGTGCTTTAATTCCTCCCGCTGTTTTAGTACAATATATCATCTGCCGCGCTTATCGGCGGCAGAACAAGCAACGTTCTTCCAGGAGGAGCCCAATGAATACGCTCCTGTTCCTGAACACACTCCAGACGATCCTGCTGCTGGCGATCGCGGCGGGGACGGCCTTCCTTGTCTATCGGGCCCACTACGGCGCCAGGGGTACAAGGATGTCCCTGCATACGAGGCGGCGGGAAGTGTTTGCCGATGTGGTCCGGATCCTGACCAGGCTCGGCAAGACGGGCGAGCTCGGGAAGGAGGAGCTTCTGGATTTCCGGTCCCGTACGCAGGACGCGGCCCTGCTTTTCGACGAGGAGCTCGCGGCTTATATCGACGAGATCTATACGCGCGGCGTGAAGCTCATGAGCACCGGTGAAGCCATGAAGGGAACCGCGCTGCCCATAGGCGAGGAGCGCGACGAGATCACCGTGGAAAACGCGAGGCACACCATCTGGCTTGCCGACCAGATCGCCATGGTCAGAAAAAAGTTCGAACGCTACCCGGGCCTCAAGTAACTGTCGACGCGGCCCCTTGTCTTGTTGTCGCCCCGTCTCCCTGTCCCCGTGTCACGTTGTTGCCTTGTCCCCTTGCCCCGCGCCTCCGCGTCATGACTTTGCCCTGTCACCGTGTCCCCCTATCCTCCTCTGCCTTGACCTTCCCGCCTGCCTCGACTACACTTACACTATGCTTTCCGCCTTGTTCAACCCGCGATCCATCGCGGTCATCGGCGCATCTGTTGACCCGAAAAAAGTCGGCCACGCCGTGCTCAACAATCTCATCCAGTACCGCTATGGGGGAAAGCTCATCCCGATCAATCCCTCGTCCCCCGATATCCTGGGGCTCAAGGCGTTCCCCACGGTATCGGCTGCCGGAAGCGCCGTGGACCTGGCGATCATCGCCGTGCCGGCCAGGTTCGTGCCGGATACGCTCATCGACTGCTCGACCGCCGGCATCAAGACGGCGGTGATCCTGAGCGCGGGGTTCAAGGAGGCGGGCGCCGAAGGAACGCTGCTGGAGCAGAGGATCAAGGACATCGCCCGGGAACGGGGCATCCGCGTCCTGGGCCCCAACTGCCTCGGCGTCATCAACACGGGCAACGACATGAACGCGACCTTCGCGGGAGGCATGCTGCCCAGGGGGCGGATCGCCTTCTTTTCGCAGTCCGGCGCGCTGGGCATCGCCATCCTGGACTGGGCCCTGGGAAACAAGATCGGCTTCTCCAAATTCATCAGCCTGGGGAACAAAGCGGACCTGAACGAGATCGACTTCATCGAGTACCTCGCCGGCGACCCCGACACGGACATCATCCTGGGCTACATTGAGGACGTGGTGAGCGGCACACGGTTCCTCAAAGCGGCCTCGCAGGCAACGCGGACGAAGCCCGTCGTTCTGCTCAAGTCCGGCGGCACCGAGGCGGGCGCACGGGCAGCGTCGTCCCACACCGGCGCGCTTGCCGGGTCCGACGTGGCCTTCGACGCCGCGTTCCGGCAGTCCGGCGTGATCCGTGCGTCGGGCATCGAAGAGCTTTTCGACATGGCCATGACGTTCTCGGGCAGGAAGCTTCCCGCGGGGAACCGGCTGCTCATCGTCACCAACGCCGGCGGGCCCGGGATCCTCGCGGCCGACACGGCGGAGCGCATCGGCGTCAAGCTGCCCCAGATGACGACGGAGACCCTCGACAGCCTCATCAAGCGGCTCCCGCCCAGCGCCTCGGTCTACAACCCGGTGGACCTGATCGGCGACGCCACGTCGGAGCGGTATGCCGTCGCCCTGGAAAAAGGCGTGGCCGACCCGAACGTGGACGGCGTGCTCGTGATCCTGACGCCCCAGGCCATGACCGACGTGGACAACGTCGCCAAACTGGCCATACGGACGGCAGCGACAACGGAGAAACCGATCATTACTTCGTTCATGGGATCGCTCAGTGTGAAGAGCGCCGTTGAGCGGCTGAAGCAGGAGTCCATCCCGAACTTCTCCTATCCCGAGACGGCGGTCAGGGCCTTCAAGAACCTGGCCGACTACCGCCAGTGGCAGAGCGTGAAGGACGAGGAGATCACGACCGGCTGGTTCAACGAGGACGCCGTGCAGGACCAGATCGACGCCCTGCTGAAACGCGGGATTTACCAGATCGGCGAGGAAGAGGCAATGGCCATTCTCGCCAACTACGGCTTCACCTTTCCTAAGCGGACTTTGGCAAGGACCTCGCGGGAGGCCGCGGCCGCTGCCGCGGCGATCGGGTTCCCGGTGGTGATGAAGATCTCGTCCCCAGACATCCTGCACAAGACCGACGTGGGCGGCGTGAAGGTGGGTGTGAAGTCGGTAAAGGAGGCCGAAGACGCCTTCCTGTCCATTACGGCGACCGCCCGGCGGTTCATGCCCCAGGCCTACATCAAGGGTGTCATGGTCTACGAGATGGTCAAAGGGGGCAAGGAGGTCATTTTGGGCGTCACCAGCGACCGGACCTTCGGACCCATGATCATGTTCGGCCTGGGCGGCATCTACGTCGAAGTGCTGAAGGACGTGTCCTTCCGCATTGCGCCGGTCGCTCGCAGGGACGCCCTGGCCATGGTGAACGAGATCCGGACCGTGGGCCTCCTCAAGGGGGCGCGCGGCGAAAGGGCCGTCGACCTTGACGCCATCGCCGACAACATCGTCCGGCTCTCGACGCTCGTGACGGCCTTCCCGGAGATCCAGGAACTGGACATCAACCCGCTCGTGGTGAGGGAACAGGGAGCCGTTGCCCTTGATGCACGCATCATCTTCTCGCAGCCATCATGACAAGATCCATGCGAACATCTGCGTGCAATCCGGCGCAAACTGGGTTATAGTCAAGGTGGTGATGGTGTCAGAATATTAAAGAGAAAGAATCTTTTTTGCCGCAGCCAGGAGTAGGCGCTTCCAGGCGAGGTCGCAGAGGAAGGCTGGCATTGGAATTAATAGCAATGCACGTTAAAGAATCTATTTCAAATCAAGATAGAATGAATATTTCTCGCAGAGGCGCAGAGCTCGCAGAGAAAACGATAACTACTTTAACAACGTAGCAAAGCGTAAAGGTTTGAATTAACTCCGCGTCCTCTGCGGTAAGAGATTTTGACAATATGAAAAAGGTTCCCAGGAGGAAGGAATGATCCCGATTTTCATCGCGTCCAACACCCCCTATGCCGGAAGAACGTTCGTCTCGCTCGGGCTGGCCATGAAGCTCAAGGAGATGGACTACGACGTAGGGTATATGAAGCCCCTCGGCACGGTGCCGGTGAAATCCGGCCCGGCGATCTACGATGCCGATGCCCTCTTCGCCCGGGAAGTCCTCGGTCTCACGGACCCGATCGAAACGGTCTCGCCCTTCGTGCTGGACTTCGAGCAGCAGGCTAAACTTCTTGCCGGCGAGGTGAAGGACGCGCAGAAGCGAGTCCTGGCCGCGTTCCGGTCGCTCAAGAAGAAAGACATGACGATCATCGGCGGCGCGGGCGATCTCTTCCAGGGAGCGCTCACCGGCCTTGACGCCCTCACGCTTGCAGAGTCGATGAAGGCCTTCGTGCTCTTCGTCGAACCCTGGCGCGGCGACTCCTCGATCGACGCCATTTACGGCTCCGCTCAGCTCTTCGGCAGCCGTTTCGCCGGCGCGGTCCTGAACAAGGTGCCCGAAGCGGCTATGTCCCGCGTGAAGCAGGAGATCAAGCCTTTTCTGTTAAAAAAGGGCGTAACGCTGTTCGGCGCCTTCCCGAAGGACCGCTTCCTCGAATCCGTGACCGTGCGCCAATTGAGCGACATCCTGAACGGCAAAGTGCTGAGCGGCGAGACCCGTCTCGATGAGTCTGTGGAAAACTTCCTCATCGGCGCCATGGACGTGGACAGCGCCCTCACCTATTTCCGCAGGACGCCCAACAAGGCGGTCATCACCGGGGCCCATCGCTCGGACATCCAGCTCGCGGCGATGGAGACCTCGACCAAGTGCATTATCATCACCGGAGGCCTTCAGACGAACGAGGTTGTGCTCGGCAAGGCGCGCGCGACCAACACGCCGATCCTGTCGGTGCCCGACGACACCTTCAGCACCATCAATAAGATCGAACAGCAAGTCGGAAAAACCAGCATCCGCGAGCGGAAGAAGGTCGAGCGGGCCAAACAGATCCTCGATGCCGAGTTCGACATGTTCGGATTTTTGACGAGCGTGAAGGCGAAGGTCTGACCGGGGGCGCGGAGCAGGCATGGGGCTAGACTTTGACAGGATAACAGGATTGACAGGTAAAGACGAACCAAGAATTCAACGCAGATCATTCGACACGCTCATGATGGTGAGCAACGTCGAACCATTTTCGCTGGAATCCTTATGACAGAAACATGAAAGTTCTTTGGTTTTACAGCGCCAATCATAGTTTTTCATAGTTATTTCAGCGTTGAAGACCTCTTTTGATCTTATCCTGTAATCCTGTCTAATTAACTCTTTGGTTCCTGCTTGTCCGGATTAAGATAACGCCATGCCCACCACTCCCATCAAACGGCTGCTCCACGATCACCGCGCCTTCTTCGCGACGGGCAGAACAAAGGGCCTCACCTTTCGCCTCGAACAGCTCAGGGTCCTGAGAAAAGCCGTCATGGACAACGAGGACGCGATCTTCCATGCGCTCAAGGAGGACCTGAACAAGCCCGCCTTTGAAGCCTATGGCAGCGAGACCGCCATTGTCCTTCACGAGATCGACCACGCTCTCCGCCACCTCCGGTTCTGGTCGAAGCCGCGGCGCGTCAGTACGCCGCTGGCGCATTTCCCCGCCAGGAGCTTCATCCATCCCGGGCCGTACGGCGTGGCCCTGATCATCGCTCCCTGGAACTTCCCGCTCCAGCTCATGCTGGCCCCCCTGGTCGGCGCTCTTGCTGCCGGCAACTGCGCCTTGCTCAAGCCATCCGAGGCGGCGCCCCACACCTCCCGTGTCATCACGAAGCTCATCAGCGGAAATTTCGATCCGGCTTATGTGTCCGTCGTCGAAGGCGGCGCCGAGACAGCGCATTCCCTGCTGGAGGAAAAGTTCGACCATATCTTCTTTACCGGAGGTGTGGCCACCGGCAAACTCGTCATGGGAGCGGCGGCGAAGCACCTCACGCCGGTCACGCTGGAACTCGGCGGCAAGAACCCCTGCATCGTGGATGCGGACACCCCCCTTGACATCACGGCACGGCGGATCGTTTTCGGCAAGTTCTTCAATGCCGGCCAGAGCTGCGTCGCCGTTGATTATGTGCTCGTGGACAGGCGCATCAAGCAGGCACTCCTGTCGCGCATCCTCAAGTACGTGATAGAGTTCTACGGCGAGGACGCGTCCCGCAGTCCGGACTTCGGCCGGATCGTGAACGAGCCGCACTTCGAACGGCTGGTGAAGCTGCTCCAGGCCGGCGACGTCATCATCGGCGGAGGATCGGACCGGGCCGGCCGGTACATCGCGCCCACGGTCATCGACGGCATCACCGGCGGCGAGCCGATCATGGACGACGAGATCTTCGGCCCTCTTCTGCCGGTCATCGCCTACGACGACCTTTCCGAGGCCATCGAATTCGTGAATCGCAGGCCCCGGCCCCTGGCGCTCTACTTCTTTTCCCGCAGCAAGGCCCGGCAGGAACGGGTGCTGGCCGAGACCTCGTCGGGAGGCGGGTGCATCAACGACACGGTCATACAGTTCAGCGTGACCAGGCTTCCCTTCGGCGGCGTCGGCGACAGCGGCATGGGCAAGTACCACGGCAAAGCGAGCTTCGATACCTTTACCCACGAACGGAGCATCGTCAGGAACAACTTCCTGGTCGATGTCTTCCTGCGCTATCCTCCCTACCGGAACCGCCTCAGGTGGCTGAGAAAACTGTTTTAAACTCGCTTTCCCCGGCAAAAACAGGGTCTCCTCTGCTATAATTTCCCTTATGGGACAGTCAGTCATCCAGATCGATGCGTTCACCGACAAACCCTTCTCAGGCAATCCCGCGGCGGTATGCCTCCTTGAGGAGCTGAGAGATGACCCGTGGATGCAGTCCGTCGCACGGGAAATGAACCTTTCGGAAACCGCGTTCCTGATCAGGCAGCCTGAGGGTTACGACCTCCGCTGGTTCACACCCGAGACCGAGGTGGACCTCTGCGGCCATGCAACGCTGGCCTCGGCCCACGTCCTGTGGGAGGATGGCCACGCACGCCTCGGCGAGGAGATCCGGTTCCTGACAAAGAGCGGCGTCCTTACCGCCCGCTGGAAGGACGGCTGGATCGAAATGGATTTCCCGGCGGAACCGGAGCGGCATGAGGTGCCTCCCGGCGAACTCCTCTCCGCGCTCGGCGTCGCACCGCTCTATACCGGCAAGAACCGGTTGAATGATTGGCTCGTCGAGATCGAGTCGGAAAACGTCCTTCGAAACCTCAAACCCGATCTCACCCTGCTGAGCACCGTCCCCATGCGCGGCGTCATGGTGACCTCGCGTTCCATCACGAAAGGCTTTGACTTCATTTCGCGCTTCTTCGCCCCTTCTCTCGGCATCGGCGAGGACCCCGTCACCGGCTCCGCCCACTGCTGCCTGGGTCCCTACTGGCAGAAACGGCTCAAGCGGTACACGCTGTATGCCTATCAGGCGTCGCAGCGGGGCGGCGTTGTCCACGTGCGGGTCGCCGCCGACCGCGTTATCCTCTCCGGGCAGGCAATGACCATCATGAGGGGCGATCTTCTGATATAATAAGATCCGCAATCACCTAACCCGGACAAGCCGGAACCAAAATTTGCCACGAAGACTCTAAGTCACGAAGAACAGCGAGAACTGCTTAAGGTACTGTTTTAATGATTAGATTAAGGCCGTACTTTGTGTCTTCGTGCCTTCGTGGCAAAATATTCTTGCCGTTTTGAGTAGAATTTGATTCGTAACTGACTAACCCGGACAAGCCGGGACAAAAACTTGGCCACAAAGACACGAAGAGACGTCAGGGGGTTTTTGTCGTTTGATGAACTCAATAATTTTCATGAAGTTCTTTGTGTCTTAGTGCCTTCGTGGCGATGCATTTTTTGCCATTTTACGTGGATTTTTATTCTTTAGTAACGACAGGTTCAGCATGAACAAAAAAGCCAAAACACCGCGCGCTCCGGCGCGTAAATCGCCGTCCACAAAGCCCCGACCGATGACCGGGGGGGCGGCTGACGCGGCCATTCCCCTCTTCGACGAAAGCTACCGCATCCTCTTCGACACCATGTCCCAGGGCGTCATCTTCCGGGACCATGAGGGAAGGATCCTGTCGGCGAACCCTGCCGCCGGGCGCATCTTCGGCAGGGAGCTCGCGGACCTGATCGGCAAGACAAGCGCCGAGGTGCACGGAAATGCCCTTCGGGAGGACGGCTCCCGGATTTCCGCGGGATCGTTCCCGGCAGATATTGCCCTTCAGACCGGAAGACCCCTGACCGGCTTCGTCATGGCCACGCTGAATCCTTTGGACGGCGAGCACCGCTGGATCAGCGTCGATGCCATGCCCATCTTCCGCCCCGGCGAACAGCGGCCCTGTCTTGTCTATATTCTTTTCGAGGATATCACCGAACGCAGACGCATGGCCCGGGAGCTCCAAAAGTCCCACGACAACCTGGAGCAGGAAGTGCGTGAGCAGACGAGGGAGCTTGTCGATACCAATGAGGATCTCTCCATCCAGATAGGGGTCCGGAAAAGAGCCGAAGCGGCCCTGCGGGAAAGCGAGGAAACCTTCAAGCGGCTGGCCGAGAACGCCGAGGACCTCATTTACCTCTACCGGCTCAAGCCGGAGCGGAAGTTCGAATATGTGAGCCCCTCGGTGACGACATTGACCGGATACACTCCCGACGAGTACTACGCCAACCCGGACCTCGTCCTCCAGATCGTCCACACGGATGACCGAAGCAAGCTCGCGGACGTCGTTGCGGGCAGGGTCGATCCCCGGCAGCCGCTCACGCTGCGCTGGGTCCGGAAGGACGGCAGGACCATCTGGTCCGAACAGAGGAACATTCCCATTACCGATGCGTCCGGACGGGTCGTCGCTCTCCAGGGGATCGCCCGCGACATCACCGACCGCGTCATGATCGAGGAAAAGCTGCGCGAGAACGAAAAATTCCTCCAGACCATCATCGAAACCGAGCCTGCGTGCGTCAAGATGCTTGCCAGGGATGGTTCGCTCCTCATGATGAACCGGGCCGGACTGGAAATGATCCAGGCGGAATCGTTCGACCAGGTCCGGGGCAAATCGATATGCGGCATGGTCGCCCCTGATCACCGGCTGGGGTTTGCCGACCTCACGGACAGTGTTTTCGCCGGCAAAAGCGGAAGCTTCGCCTTCAAGGCGATAGGCCTCAAGGGCCGTCCGATCTGGCTGGAGACCCATGCTGTTCCGCTCCGAGGCGAGGACAACGCGATCATCGCGGCCCTCGGCATCACCCGGGACATCACCGAGCATGTCCGGACCGAACAAAAGCTGCGGGAGAATGAGAAGTTCCTCCAGACCATCATCGACACCGAGCCGGAGTGCGTGAAGATGCTCGGCGACGACGGCACCCTTCTGATGATGAACCGCGCCGGTCTCGAGATGCTCCAGGTGGATTCCCTGGACCAGGTGAAGGGCAAAGTGGCTATCCCGCTTGTTGCGGCCGAGCACCGCGAAGCATTCGCGGCCCTGCTGAAGAACGTGTTTCGGGGCAAAAGCGAAATGCTTATTTTCGAGATGATCGGCCTCAAGGGTCGGCGACTCTGGATGGATACGCACATGGTCCCGCTCAGGGATGAAAAGAACAAGATTATCGCCGCGCTCGGCATCACGCGGGACATCACTGAACGGAAGCGGTCTGAAGACGCTCTCCAGAAGAGCGAGCGGCGCTATAAACAACTCGTTGAATCGGTCACCAACTACATCTACACCGTGACCGTGGAGCAGGGCAGGGCCGTGTCCACCGCTCATGGCCCCGGATGCGTCGCCGTAACGGGATATACCTCGGCCGAATACGCGGCGGACCCGGTCCTGTGGTATCGTATGATCCACGATGGGGACAAACAGCTTGTCCTGAAACAGGCAGAGGACCTGCTCGCGGGCAAGCACCCGGGACCGGTCGATCACCGGGTGCGCCACAAGAACGGTGCCTTTGTCTGGGTTCGAAGCACGGTCGTCCCGCACGCCGACGAACAGGGCCGGCTTGCGTCCTATGACGGGCTGATCACCGACATCACCGCGCAAAAACGCGCCGAGGAATTCTCCCGGAACATCCTGGAGACCGTCGACGAGGGGTTCCTGGTCATCGACCGGGATTATACGATCCTGTCGGTCAACAAGGCGTATTCCCGCCAAGCGGGCAAAGAGCCGCAGGATATCATCGGCCGGAAGTGCTTCGAAGTGTCGCACAAGATTTCCCGCCCCTGTTTCGAGCTGGGAGAGGACTGCGCGGTGCGCCGAGCCTTCGAGACCGAATCGCCGCACACCGTTATCCATACGCAGCACGACCCGCGGGGAATAATATTGTTCTTCGAGACCAAGGCGTTCCCGCTTCGGGACGAGGACGGCCGCGTCGTCGCTGCCATCGAGATCATCCACAATATCACCGAAAAGAAAATGCTCGAAGATCAGCTGCGTCATTCCCAAAAGATGGAGGCCGTGGGTCTGCTTGCCGGCGGGATATCCCATGACTTCAACAATATCCTGACCGCCATTGTCGGGTACGGCAATCTTCTGAAGATGAAGATCCCTGCTGACGATCCTTTGCGGCAATACATTGAACAGATCCTCGCCTCTTCGGCTCGGGCTGCAAACCTCACCCAGGGACTACTCGCCTTCAGCCGGAAACAGGTCATCAATCCCCGTCCCCTGGACATCAACGATTCGACCGGCCGGATCGCGAAGCTCCTGCACCGGGTCATCGGTGAGGACATTGAGATCCGCACCGATCTTGCTGCCGTCAAAATGGCCGTTCTCGCCGATTCCAGCCAGATGGAACAGGTCCTGATGCACCTCGCCACGAACGCCCGGGACTCCATGCCGCAGGGGGGCACGCTCACGCTGCGGACCGAGATCGCCGTGATCGGAGAAGATTTTCAGCGGGAACACGGGTTCGGGAATCCCGGGTCCTATGCCTGCATATCGGTCCGGGACACGGGCGCCGGCATGGACCGAAAGACCCTCGACCACGTCTTTGAACCGTTCTTCACCACCAAGGAACCCGGCAGGGGCACCGGCCTCGGCCTGGCCATCGTCTATGGCATTATGAAGCAGAACAACGGGTACGTCCTTGTCGACAGCGAACAGGGAAAAGGATCCTGCCTCCGGCTGTACTTCCCGATCATTGCCACGGCCGCGGAGACACTGAAGGCGGACGAACCGCTTCCCCCGGAAGAAGGGCATGAGACGATCCTCATCGCCGAGGACGACGCCACGATCCGGCAGCTCACCCGGACCATGCTCAACGAGTTCGGCTACATTGTCATCGAGGCCGCGGACGGAGCGGACGCGGTCAATAAGTTCCGGGAGCACCAGGACGCCATTAAGCTGATCATTCTCGACGTTGTCATGCCGAAAATGAACGGCAAGGACGCCCATGATGAGATCGTGGCGATCAAGCCCGACGTGAAGACCCTCTTTTTGAGCGGATACAACGCCGATGACATCCGCACCAAGGGCATCGCCTTGGATTCCCGCAACATCCTCTTGAAGCCGGTCTCGCCCATGGACCTTCTGCGCATGGTCAGACGGGTTTTGGACGGCGGGGACCATGACCGGAAACCCATTGCCCGACAAGGTAATTTTTTATTCTAATCGCTCGCTAACCCCTTGGCAGGATGCGGGGAACGCGCTCGCTCCTTCCCTCCCATTGAGTGCGGCTACTTTTTATTCAAGTCATTACGATTTGGCAGCCGCAGGACTTCGGCGTGAGCCCAGTCGAACGCTTTAGCCTGCGATATTACTATTTTAAAAATCTGTAAAAATTGATGGCCTCGTAAGAAGCTCCCCGTATTGTCATTGCGAGGAGCGGAGCGACGCGGCAATCTCGTTTTATCAGACAGATACGAACTGCGAGATTGCTTCGCTTCGCTCGCAAAGACGGCTATCGCGACTTTTTACGAACACATCAAAATTGTTTCGATATGTATACGCCCTTATCAGAAGCTGGTCTGCTTTCTCCATGTCCAAAGACTCTTTCTGAGTTGACACCCCTTTCCGTCCATGCTACTGTTGCCCATGCTCGCCTATGTGAACGGCAAGTTCCTCTCGAGGGACGACGCCAGGGTATCTGTCTTTGACCACGGCTTCCTGTATGGGGACGGCGTCTATGAAACGATGCGGGCCTACGGTGGAAATATCTTCTTCCTGGGCAAACATCTCAGCCGGCTGAAACAGTCGGCCGACGCCATCTCCCTTGCACTTCCCCTCCCGCTCGACAAGATCGGCGAAGCGCTCAACGAAGCGCTCACGGTGAACAAGCTGAACGAGGCCTATGTCCGGATCCAGATCAGCCGCGGGGACGGCGAGGTCGGCCTGGATCCGGCGCTCTGTCCGGCGCCCACCATGGTGATCCTGACCAGGCCGTTCAAGGACTACCCCCCGGAGCTGTACGCGAACGGAGTGGCTGTCGCGATCGTCCAGACCCGAAGGAACCATCCCCTGGCCCTCGATCCGGCCATCAAGAGCACCAATTTTCTGAACAACATCCTCGCGAAGATCGAATCCCTCAAGACCGGGGCCTATGAAGGCATCATGCTGAACTGGAAGGGTTACGTGGCCGAAGGGACCATCAGCAACATCTTCGCCATAAAGAAAGGGGTCCTCCATACTCCCGATCTGGAGACGGGGATCCTGGAGGGCATCACGCGCGACTTTGTGCTTCATCTGGCAAGAAGGGAAAAGATCCCGACGCGGGAAAGGCTGATGCGGCCGAAGGACCTTCTCAAGGCTGACGAGTGCTTCATTACCAATACGACGGTGGAGGTCCTTCCGGTGACCACCATCGACGGCCATCTGGTCGGCAGCGGAAGACCCGGCCCGATCACCGAACGGCTCATGCAAGCATACAAGAACGAGGTCCTGCACCATGTTTGAAGACGCGACCCAGCTTGCGCAATTGATCGACCACACTCTGGTCCGGCCCGATGCCACGCAGGACGACCTCGCCAAAGCGTGCGAAGCCTCGAAGACCTACCGGTTCGCGGCGCTTGTCGTGAACGGCTGGCAGGTGGGCCGGGCGAAGGCGCTCCTTGCCGGTACCGGGGTGAAGACCTGCTCCGTCGTCGGGTTCCCCCACGGCGCCTGCACCACGACGGTGAAGATCGTCGAGGCCATGGAGGCCCTGAAGAACGGCGCCGAGGAACTTGACATCGTCGTGAACCTCGGCATGGTGAAATCCGGCAAGCTCGACCTGGTGGAGATCGACGTCAAGAACGTGATCGCCATGACCAAGGGTGTGGTGCATAAGGTCATCATCGAGAGCGGCGCCCTGACGCCGGGCGAGATCGCCGACCTGTGCCGGATCGCCGTCCGCTCGGGCACGGAATTCGTCAAGACCTCGACGGGGTACGGCCCCCGCGGTGCCACGGAAGAGGACGTACGGGCCATCCGCGCGGCCGTCGGCTCAACGTGCCGGATCAAGGCCTCGGGCGGGATCAAGGACCTGGCGACGCTGAAGGCCATGATAGAGGCAGGGGCGGAACGCATCGGTACGAGCGCAGGCCCGGCGATCATGGAGGAGTTCCTGAAGCAGGCAAAATGACCGCCGCGGACAAGCCCCGCGGACCTACCCCCCACGTATTCACGTAGGCTCACTGATCATCGCTGCCAGTGAGCCATTCTTTCGATTCCAGCGGAACTTACCAGATAGGTCGTCAGTGTATTCGGATAAAGCCACTACACTGTTTATGTCATGGGATCATGATATATTTTCCCAGCAAGAACTACTTTCTGAAGATATAACCTGTAAGAGGCCAGCGCATGGCAAGATACCTTCTGAATTCGGTAATGTGTGAGACAATCGTTGCAATCGATACGTGACATTCAATTGAAGAGCCGTTGAACACGTAAAATCTTGACGATAATTGACTTTACTACCTTCTGCTCTTTTTGGTATGATAATCGAAGAATGATGCGGGCATACCATGTCGAAAACTAAAAAATACGATAAAGTTAAAAGGGACATCCCGCTCGCAGCAGAAGAGGAAGCAGTCTACCTAGCCCGCGTTGATGGGACATTGCAGGATGTAAAATTACGTCCTAAACTAATTGATCTTTTTGCTGGTGCCGGTGGCATGAGCCTCGGATTCACTAAGTTGACCGGTCACAGCTTCGAACCTGTATGGGCGAATGATTTTAATGATTATGCAGCACAGACTTACAATGCTAACTTCGGCAATCATTGTACTGTCGGCGATATCGTTGACATCCTCGAAAATCCTCGAACAAGAATTCCCAAAGCCGACGTAGTGATCGGCGGCCCTCCATGTCAAGGTTTCAGTCTTCTCAACAAAAACCGCGAAGACGACCCCCGTAAACAGCTCTGGCGACCTTTTATGGATATTGTTGAACGATCAGGTGCTTCCGTATTCGTAATGAAAAACGTTCCTCAGCTTCTTGATTCATTCGAACATGGTGAAATAATCGGAATTGCTGAATCGCTGGGCTTTAAACTACGCTGGGCAAAGTTATGTGCCGCTGATTACGGTGTACCGCAAGTCAGGTGGCGCGCTTTCATCGTAGGATGCAAATTCGCAGACCCTGGAGAAGTTTTCCCGCCGAAGAAAACGAACTACAATATTAACAACGGACATCGAAGAGCTTTTACTGAAGAATTCGATACTTATATCACCAATCCTTCTCCGTGGAAAACAATACGCGATGCCATAGCCGATTTGCCGCCACCGATTGAAACGGAAATTCGAAATGTCCCGCCACCGCTTGATCTTCACTTCGGGCGCACGCCTACATCGACGAGCATGAGATATCATTAAGCTGTATACTGGAATAAATCTCAGGAGGTAAACGCTATGTTGAAAAAATCTGCTAAATTAACGATGGTCTCCGGGGTATCTGTCGAAATACCATTGACAATCGAAGGCAATCGAGAAGTGGCCCGGCTTCTGATAGACAACGTTCCGTACCATTTTGAGCGACTTAAGAAGGCCGATCTGGTGGGGCACTATCGCGTTGATACTGACCCGAGTTATCAACCGCGAAGTGATTCGAACGGTTATTGCTGCATTTTATCGCCTTACTCCGAATAATGAGTGAAAGCCAATCTAAATATGGGGTTCTTTGGTCAAGAGACGAACTGGTTTTATCTCTATATCTCTATTGCCAAATTCCCTTCGCGCAAACTAAGGCCAATAACCCCGAGGTAATACGGCTTGCAAAACTACTTGGGAGGACACCCAGCTCTGTTGCGCGTAAGCTAGGTAATTTCGGAGCCTTCGATCCATTGTTAGCAAAACAAGGCATAAGTGGTTTGACTCACGCGAGCAAGTTTGATAAAGAAATTTGGAATGAATTCTATGGCCGGTGGGAATCATTAGTTCAAGAGAGCCAACGGTTGCTGACGAAAGCACAGGTTTTTTCTACAAACATTGAGGATCAATATCCCATCATCGCACGCATTCCACGACCCTCGGGACCGTCTGAAAAACCGACCACGGTCATGGCCCGTTTATATCAGTCCTTTTTTAGAAGAGCAATTTTATCCAGCTATGAATCATCATGCTGTATATGCGGGAACGATCTTCCGCAGCTTTTAGTCGCAAGCCACATTATACCTTGGGCGTCAAATGAAGAGAGCCGGACTGATCCTGAAAACGGATTATGCCTGTGTGTTTTACATGATAAAGCTTTTGATCGTGGCCTAATATCACTGAATAAATCTTATGCGATAGTTCTTTCCTCGGCTCTCAATAAATCCAAATCAAACGCAGTCCAAGTAACCTTGAGAGATTACCAGAATCACAAAATAAGTATGCCACGTCGATTTACGCCAAAGGGTACTTTTTTAAAATGGCATTTTGAGAATGTGTTTATTCGGTAGCGAACAGAGTTATTCTGATTAGTAGTGAGGAAGGAATGCAGATTCGCTCTCACATCGACAGACACGACCTCAAGCCCGGAGAATACGTACTTGAAACTTTGAAACGAGTTCCTACGTTAGGCCGTGGCATATCTCCGCAATTACGCAATGAAATTCTTGAAAGAAACGGGTTCACCTGCCAACTATGCGGCGCAGGCCCTACCGACCCCGACCCATTCAATCCTTCTCGTAAAATTCGCTTGCATATCGACCATATCGTTCCCCTGAGCCAAGGCGGTTCAAATGACAAGAATAATCTGCGAGTTCTTTGCTCGGCGTGCAATCAGGGCCGATCAAATCTTCAGCCGCTCACAGAATCTGCTCGAAATGTTTTGGCTCGCATCCGTCGTCTTCCACGCGCATCTCAGAAAGAAATTTATGAAGCGTTAAAGAAGATGGACCCGTAAGAAGTCAGGCGGCGTAAAGTGCCGCAAAATGCATATTCATCG
>CAYPOT010000085.1:0-15938 GCA_964412455.1 uncultured Nitrospiraceae bacterium
TTATTCCTCCCCTTGCCAAGGGGAGGTTAGAGCCTGCCCTCGAATGATTCCATCGAGGGTGGGGTGCATTTACAGGTGAAAATCCTGGATTCCCCCCGGCTTCAAGCTTACCGGGGCAGGCTTTAGAGGCTCTCGGGAATGACGAAAATAGGTTGCTGTAGTTTTACCGTGATGAAGTTGCCGCATGGTGCGTGGTTGATGGCGAGGAGGGGAAGGAACGAACAACGCGCGGCGCCCTGCTATTTTGCGTGCACCATCTTTCCGCCATCGAGTATCCGCCTGACCGCGGACAGCACCTCGAGGGCGTCGAAGGGCTTTTGCAGGAAAACGTCGGGCGCGATCTCGTCGCCCTGTTCGCTGTGCTGGCTGTATGCAGAGATGGTCAGGAAGCGGGCTTTCGGATGTATCTCCACAATGCGTTTCATCAACTCTCTCCCGTCGATCAGCGGCATGACAATATCGGTAATGACAAGCGCTATCTCCCTGCTCATCTTGCCGTAGGCGTCGATCGCGCTCATCGGGTTTGTCGTCGCGATGACCTTGTAGCCGTTCTTCTCAAGCTCCGCCTTGATGTAATTCAGTACGCTCTCATCGTCATCCACCAGAAGGATCGTCTCATTTCCGCGCACCGGCAGGACGGACTGCTTCCTGGGCGTCGCCGTGGCGGACACCGGGAGGTAGACGGTGAAGGTCGAGCCCTGGTTGACCTTGCTCTGAACGGTGACGAACCCCTTATGCTCGGTGACCACACCGTAGACCATGGCGAGTCCCAAGCCCGTTCCCTTGCCCCGCTCCTTGGTCGTGTAGAAGGGCTCAAAGATCTTTCGCTGGATCTCCTCGGGGATCCCGACGCCGGTATCGGCGACCGAGAGCACCACGTACCTGCCCGCGGGAATATAGGGAGGCACGCCGGCCACGCCGGGATGGCCGTCAATGACGGTCGAGGTAACAGTGATGATGCCGCCGTAGGGCATGGCGTCCCGGGCATTGACCATGAAGTTCATCATCACCTGTTCGATCTTATTCATGTCGCCATTGACCATCGGTAGGTTTTCCGCCAGATGCAGCCGGACAACGATCCGCTTGTCGATCACCCGCTCGAGCAGCTTGATGGTGTCGTTCACAATATCGTTGATATTGAAAGGGACCTGCTCGATCTCGCTCTTCCGGGAGAAGCCCATGAGCTGGGCTACCATGCGGCCGGCCTTCCGGGAGGCGTTCTCGATGACGCTCAGCCTGCCGAGCACCTTTTCGTTCGCCCCCACATCCCGGCGGATCAGGTCGGTATATCCCAGGATGGCCGTAAGCACGTTGTTGAAGTCGTGAGCGATCCCCCCGGCCAGCATGCCGATGGAATCCATTTTCTGCGACTGGAAGAGATGTTCCTGTATCTTCTTTTTCTCGGTAATGTCCCGCTGGAAGGACTGGATGAACACGTCGTCATGAATTGCGATCGCCTTGGAGCTCACCTCGAGAAAGATCCGGCTGCCGTTCTTTTTATAATGGACCGTTTCGTAAACGAGAGACTCCCCCTGAAGCAGCTTTTGCAGGCGCTCCGCCACGGCGCTCCGGTTCTCGTCCACTTCCAGCAGACTGCTGTGTGAACCGA
Source organism: uncultured Nitrospiraceae bacterium (assembly GCA_964412455.1). Taxonomy (GTDB): domain Bacteria; phylum Nitrospirota; class UBA9217; order UBA9217; family UBA9217; genus JAAXXJ01. The sequence goes on from CAYPOT010000085.1 coordinate 1,610, forward strand.
CCAGCGCTTCCTTGCTGAAACCGTGCATCTCGCACGCCCGTTCGTTCGCGTTCACGATGATCCCGTCCCGGTCGAGGACCACAATGCCGTCGGTCGCGTTCTCGAACAGCGCCTCGTGCCACTTGTTGGACTTGCTCAGCTCCTTGGTCCGGTCGTCGACCATGGATTGCAGCTGGAGTGCGTAGATTTCGAGATATTTGCTCTTCTCCTCTATGTCGAATTGAAGCGACAGTTTTTCTATCAAAAGAATGTCGTTATAATATCTCCAGAATATGCCAATGCTGGCGGTCGCCAGTAAAAATACATTATTATTGATAAAAATCGGCACGTTTGTGATCTTGTCGAACAATATGATCGGGAAAAGATAAATGCTATAGGTGATGACGCCCACGAGTATTGTGTTTCTCATCGAAAAAAGCGGCAAAAAACCGAGACAAAAAACTAACGTAATAATCATCCCTGCGTAATATACGGACTGGTGCCCGCCAAACGAGAGAATCATCAACTCTACCGCCGTAGACGCAATAACTGTCGCAGCGATAAAAAGGTTTGTTTGAAAACGCTTACCGCTTTTTTTCTTATTTAAATAAAATAGACCAAGAAACAATACTGCCGTTATTGATCTATATATTAGGAATTTAGAAAAATTTTCGGGGGTTACAAAATGATCTAAAATACTCAGGAGAAGGAATATTATGGCGCCAAAAAAAGTGGCGAGTCCGCCCCAAAACTGGAGTAGCTTCAGAATTTCTTGATCAATATAAGCTTGTTTGTTTGACTTTGTATTCATATATAGTAACTTGTTATGCCAGCTCAGAAATTATATCATACTTCATCCTGTTTTTCCTATCTAATAACTGGATTCGGACCTTCGCCAAGCGCCTGCGCTCCTATCCTTGCAAGAGACTTTCAGCACAAAAAGCATGACACCCATTATGCCGGATTCTTTAGCGACACGGTCAGAGATCCTTTTATTGAACTTTGCCATTGACCGGTCTTTGAGCCAGCAGATTCTCCACCAGTTCAATCGCCTGCTTTACCGTGGTTATCTTAGGTACGTCCTCATCTCTTACTGAAACTTTGAATTTTTTCTCGATCGCCACTGTAATCTCGATCGCCTTTATAGAATCAACCTCCAGGTCTTGATTAATATTTGTCTCCGGAGCTATCTTCTCTACGTCATATCCCGAGACATCTGAGATAATTGATAATATTTCCTTTTCGACATTCATGCTCATTCTTTCTTTTCCTCCTAATAGCTATATTTTTTCAAAACCAGCGTGGCGTTATTACCTCCAAAGGCATAAGAATTATTGAGGGCAATGTTCACCACGTGACTTCGCGCGTGATTCGGCACGCAATCAATGTCGCATTCCGGATCGGGAGTTTCGTAGTTGATCGTCGGTGGAATCATGTCATGCGTGACAGCAAGAGCGCAGGCAACCGCCTCCAACGCCGAGGCCGCACCCATCGTGTGCCCGAGCATAGATTTAATGGAGCTTATAGGGATCTTCGGTGTTAGGGATCCGAAGACCTCCTTGATCGAAGCGCATTCTATTCTGTCGTTTGCCAGCGTTCCTGTGCCATGGGCGCTGATATACGACACCTCGTCCTTTTCGATGCCGGCGGCGTGCATTGCCTTGGTCATGCACGCAGATATTCCCTCGATGGATGCCGTCGTCATATGGTATGCGTCACAACTCAAGCCATATCCGACGATTTCAGCATAGATAAGCGCTTTTCTTTTAAGCGCGCTCTCCAATGACTCAACAATGAGCATCCCTGCACCTTCAGCAGGGATCATTCCCTTTCTGTATTTATCAAAGGGCTGGCATTTCTCCGGGGCGATGGCGGAAAACTGGTTGAAACCTGTATACTCGATACGAGAAGCTGCATCCGACGCCCCCGCAATAACGATCTGCGCCCTGTTCAATCTGATCAGGTCATAAGCGTATGCGATGGCATAATTTCCTGCGGCGCAGGCGGTGGAAAACATATAGTTCGGACCGTCACAGTTTAAGGTCTTCGCTATTTCCGATGGGGCCGCATGTGTCGGCAGCTGGTACAATAATTTTGCAATCACTTCTTCATTGGCAATAAGTAAATTGTCGATATCTTCAATCGCTTGCGCTGCACCCAATGTGGTTCCATGCGAAATTCCGACCTTATAATGCTTTAATACTTCCGTCGATAACGCCGCATCTTCACATGCCAGCTTTGCGGACGCTACGGCCATCTGTGTGGCTCGATTCATGTATTCCAAGCGGTCTTTCGCGACGAAATCCTCTGGCGAAAAATTTTTTACCTCGCCGCCGTTATGTGTTTGGTGCTTCACAGTATCAAAAGATGAAACCGGACTGATGCCGGATTTCCCTTTCAAAAGGTTGGCCCAATATAGGTCTTTACCTATACCGATAGACGCTATAACGCCCAAGCCAGTTATGACGACTCTGCAATCATTCTGCATAATTTTTTCGGGATACGGCATGATTCGTTTCATAACAAAAAAGACGCTTTCAGACGATCTCCACCAATGCTCGATGTAAGCGAACGGCGCATCCCCAGCTATTCAACCCAGGTTAGCGGGCAACGCTGGGCAAAGACGCCGGTACTGTTGTGACAAATGCGTATATTATTTTTTTGAGCAAAGGAACCTTCCATATTTGAGATGGTCATAGTGCGTTTCGATCATAATTTGGCAATAGCGAATAGATTTGCGGTGATATTTTTCGAGACCACTTTTTAAATAATAGGCCCTTGACATCTGCACCTCTCTCAACTTGGCACGAAGTCCGCGATCTACGATATCAGTTGTGTCTGCGCTGTGTTCAACGTAGAAACCTGCCTCCTCTAACATTTCTACGTTCTCTTCCAGTGTATTTTGAAACCACACGCCACTTTCGTAAATGCCGGGAAAGTCCCCTCTTGCGTCGTTAAGGTCCCCTTTGTTGCCTCTTAACCAATCATGAAAACCCATGATGCCGCCCTTTTTAAGGACTCTAAACAAACCTTTTAATGCGGCTTTTTTATCCCTCCAGTGACATATCGTTTCGTTATGAAATATCCTACTAAAGAGCTCATCCTGAAAATCCAGGTTGTGAATATCCCTAACTAACAGTGTTATGGAGGTATCAACTCCTTCGAACCGACAACACTCTTCCGATTTTTTTATCTGGGCGGGATTGATGTCGACACCGACTATTTTGCAACCGCATGTTTTCGCAATGAGTCTCGTAGGCGCTCCATTACCGCATCCCGCATCCAACACGAGGTCATTTGAGCTGATTGTCATCATTTTTATCAGCTTCATTACTTCGGATTGCAAATGATGCGACATGCTTTCCAGGTCAAAGATGCTTCTGTGGGCGCTTTTTGGATCGATCCCAAGCGCATGGTACATCTTCTGGAGCTCTGCAGCAGTATAAACGATAAATCCTGTGTTCTCAGAATAACTCTTTATTATATTATCCACTACTGTGCGTTCATTTGTCATAGTTGGCACCTCTTAATCATGTTTCACGCTGAAGACCAGGTCCGCCTCCGTGACCTTGGTGTCCCCGACGAACGCCGCGCCTGAAACATATGCCCCGGTCGGCAGTGATTTGATGCTTTCGACCTTGATGATAAGCTGGTCTCCCGGCACCACCATACCGAGGAACCTCGCCTTGACCGATCCGAAGTAGTAAAGCGGCGGGTGAATCCCTTCGTCCTGCTTTTTCGCCGAGGCGAATACGATGATTGCGGCCTGCGCCATGGCTTCAAGGATGCCCGCGCCGGGCATGACGGCCTTCTCCGGGAAGTGGCCGAGAAAGAAAATATCGTTCCCCGAGACGTTCTTGATCGCCACCGCGCGCTTGCCCGGCTCCAGCTCGATGATCCGGTCGATCATGATAAAAGGGAACCGCTGGGGAATGAGCTTTTTTATCTCTTCAAAGTCGAGTTGCATGTGTCACCTGTCATAGCCGCCCACCACGAGGGCTGAATTTTGTCCATACGGGTCCGCTGCGGTCACAAGCACCGTCTTCACCGCCTGCGAACGCGCCGCATTCGGCACGATATCGAGGAAGCAGAGCGGATCGGCCTGCCGGTGGTTCACCGTGGGAGGGACGAACCCCTGCCGGATAGCCCCGACCGCCGCTGCCGCCGCAAGAGCGCCTGAGGCTGAGAATGTTTCCCCGATCATCGACTTGATCGAACTCACGGGCACCTGCCGCGCGTCCTCTCCGAATATTTCCTTGAGCACCCGCGCTTCCATCCGGTCGAGCCCGGGCGTTCCATTGGCGCAGGAACAGACATACCCGACGTCTTTGGGCCGGACACATGCCTCATCGAGCGCCTGCGCAATGGCCGTATTCAGCCCGCGTCCCGCCCGTTCGAACGTGCTGTCCGATTCCGGGTCAAAGGCATTGCCGCAACCCAGGACCACGGCCAGGATGTCAGCGCCCCGGCTTAGGGCATGCTCTTCGTCCTCCACGACCAGCACCGCCGATCCCTCGGACAGGACGAACCCGTCCCGGCCGGCATCAAAGGGACGACTGACCGGTTCAGTATCGTTCATTCCTGAGAGATATCCCAGTGTGTGAAACAGGAGAAACGTCTCTTCGCACAATTCCTCCACGCCTCCGGTCAGGACCGCGTCCGCCCGTCCCAGCCGGATGAAATCGGACGCATAGGAAACCGCATCCAGACCGGCGCAAAAACCGGTCGAAATGGTGGTGTTAAAACCCTTGATGGTGAACCGGATCGATACCTGGCTTGCCGGTGAATTGATGACCGTGTTCGGGAAGTGCGATGGATTGACGAACCGCGGACCCTCGATCAGGCCCGAACGGTCGAACTGCGAAATACTGTGAAGGCTCCCGAAGGTCGTGCCGATGGAAACACCTACGGACCGGGACATATCCTGTGAAATGGTAAACCCGCTGTCGTCAAGAGCGAGCCTTGCCGCGGAACAGACGAGCCGCGTGCTCCGGTCAAGTTCCCGGAGGCCCTTTTTTCCCAGATATGCCAGCGCGTCGAAATCGGCGATCTCACCGCCGCTCTTCACACGGAAAGGGGCCGTATCAAAAAGCGTGATCGGACGGACGCCGGTCGTACCCCTTCGCAGCGCCTCCCAAAATGCGTCCCTCCCCTGCCCGATGGACGAGAGGACGCCGATCCCCGTGATGACAACTCTTCTACTCATATCTTACCTGGCTTGGACAATTGATCGATTTAACGCAGGGGATCTATACGCCAAATCCCAAGCGCCGAATTCCAAACGTCAAAATGAACCTCCACGCTGCAAGCTGCGTGGTATCTTAACATCTCCCCTCCCTCAACGGGAGGGGCAAGGGGAGGGTGATGCGCCGACTGCTGTCACCGAACCTCCCCCGTCAAGGGGGAGGAATCTATTTGGTGTCCCTGTAGCGAGCTACAGGGAATTTCAAGTTCAAAACGTTTTGGACATTGGAACTTTGCGATGTGGATATTATTTGGGTCCTGCAATTTTTCATTTTGGTTTTATTCAGATCTACATCCCCAGTCCGCCGTCTACCTGGAGGACCTGTCCGGTAATATAGTGTGATGCGTCGCTCAGCAGAAAAAGCACCGACTGCGCTACCTCCTCGGCTGTGCCGAACCTTCCCAGCGGGACCCTCGTTACGGCCTTCTCGCGGAACTTCTCCGTCAATTGCGCCGTCATATCGGTTTCGATGAAGCCGGGAGCGACCGCGTTCACCCGGATATTGTAGGGCGCGACCTCCTGGGCCAGCGCTTTCGTGAAACCGATGACCCCGGCCTTGGCCGCGGCATAGTTCACCTGGCCCGCCATGGGCCGGATGCCGCTGACCGACGAAACATTCACGACGTTCCCGCTTTTCTGCTTGAGGAAGGTGATGATGCAGGCGCGGGTCGTATTGAAGACGCCCGTCAGATCGGTGTCGATGACGTCGCCCCAATCCTCCCTGCTCATGCCCATGAGCGATCGGTCGCGGGTGATCCCGGCGTTATTGACAAGCATGTCGAGCCTGCCGAACTCGTTCTTGACCTGATCGACCATCGCTTTCGCGCCTTCGAAATCCCGGACATCGAGCCGGATCGGGAGCGCACGCCGGCCCAGCTCAAGGACCTCGGCCGCCAGGGCCTCGGCGGCTTCCTGGTGAGCCGTGTACGTGAAGGCGCAGTCAACTCCCTGCCTGCACAAGGCAAGGACCACAGCCCGTCCTATGCCCCGTGAGCCGCCCGTTACGACGGCGACACGATCGCGAAGTTGATGCTCGTCCAAACACGTCCCCCCCGCGCCGGCTAACGCGTTATGCGACTGAATACACTTCTCAACCGGTATCCCCTGAGTTTAATGACACATTAGCAATGCTTATGTCATACATCCGGCCTGGCGCATCACTTCGTTGCGCTGTAGAAGACGATCACGCCCGTCCTGTCGCGCGTCATGGTCATTGCCGTCGCGGGTATCCCCGCTTCGCTGAGGATCCGCTCGAAATCCTTCTCGGTCCGCTGCAGGAACCCGTCCCAGTCTCCGATCCAGTGATGCTCCTCTGATTTGTAGCGTTCAGCATCCTTGAACGCGGCAATGAGTTTCCCGCCGGGGTTCAGCAGAGCGTACAGGGACCGCAGCAGTTTCACCAGAAAATCATCGGGGAGATAATCAAAGTAACCCACGCTGTAGATGACATCCTGGGGGCCGAATTCCGCCTTGGCAATGTCGAGATCGAACATCCGGAGCGCGTTGTACTTGGTCATCTTGATCTGCTCGGGCGCCAGATCCGCATGTGCAAGACGGTTCACCGAGAAGTCCAGGGCGTCGCCGTCCAGGTCGATGCAGGTGAATTGCGCTTTCGATTTTTTGATCTCCGGGACAAGCATCGTGACCTCACGGCAGGAGCCGCAGGCTATGTCAAGGACCCGAGGATTCTGCCGGTGGCCGAGCTCTTCACGGAGCAACTGGGTAAGATGCTCAACTCGTCCCCGCACGGCCTCGGCAAGTGTTGAGCTCAGCGCGTATTTATCAAAATAATATCCTAAACCGTCGGACATTGGCGTATTGCGGTATATTACTTCAATGGTTTTGTAATCCCCTTGATATCCCTGAGGCCAGGTCCGGGCTCTGTTTAAAAAGTAACTCTTGGAAAGGATGGTGTGGGTCCGTTTACGGAAGTAGGACCGGGTGGCCTTTACTACGGTTTCATCTTTCACTTCCTGCTCGAACTGCGCGCAGATCTTGAGAATGCTGTCATTCAGGGACACGATCTCCTTGAGAACGGCATCCTCCTCGACATCGCCGCTCGCGATGCGCCGTTCTATGGCCCTCAGCTCCTCAACGTAACGCTCGATGGCCTGTCCGAGGATAAGCGTGTATTTTTCCTGCTCTTCTCCGACAGCCCACAGCGCCCCTTGCTCAACATCAACCTCGTACTTTAAATTGGTTTCCATGCGTCCCCCTCTATCGTTAAGATAACATCATATCTGCAGACTCCTTACGGAAAATGCCGATATCCTGTTTCGCCGTCGCGTCCGCCCTGTCCGGTGCGGGCGGTATCTCCCGAGAACGCTGCTAATCACCCCGCTTTCTCTCGTGGACAGGCATATGATCATCAGTGCTTTCGGCGGACCCGTCGTCTCCCGCACGGGGTCAACCGCGAACACCATTCCTGTGAGAATACAACGGCATCAAACGATTAAGGCGGAACTTTGAATTGTGCTACATTACCCTACCAGGCAGGAGCAAGTCAACACTTCTTCACAAATAATATGGGGAGAAATTTGTTCGACCCGCCGGGTGTTTTTTCGGGACAGGCGCACTTCAGGGGCAAAGCTGTTCTATAAAGGCACCATAAAAAAGAGGGGAAACGGCGAAGGAAATGGTTGTTCTAGGCTGGCTGAAGCATGCCCTGATGCATCCGGATGCGCTGCTGGGTCCGGCGGGCAAGGTCGGAGTTGTGCGTGACCATGATGAAGGTGGTGCCGTGGTCTTTGTTCATCCGGAGGAAGAACTCCATCATCTCGTTCTCCGTCTCTTCGTCGAGGTCGCCGGTGGGCTCGTCGGCAAGAATGAGCTCGGGGGCGTTCATGAAAGCACGTGCGATGGCCACGCGGCGCTGCTGGCCGCCTGAAAGCTGTGCCGGATAGGTATTGATCTTGTCGCTGAGCCCCACGGCATGGAGAAGATCTTCCGCCTTCTGCTCGTGTCCGCCGTCAGGTGTCCGCTGTGACCGGAACGCGACGGGAAGCATGAGGTTCTCTTTTGCCGTCAGGATCGGAAGCAGGCTCGCTGACTGGAACATGAATCCGACCTTCTCGCACCGGTACTCCGAAAGCCGGTCGCTGGTCCAGGTGTAGATGTCCTCGCCGTTGAACAGCACCCTTCCCGCCGACGGAGATACCATGCCGCCGATGAGCGAAAGGAGCGTCGTCTTGCCTGAGCCCGAGTGGCCCACAATGGAGACGAACGTTCCCGGCTCGATGGCGAGGGAAACGTTGCGGACCGCGGCGATGGTCTCGTCCGCCACCCGGTAGTCCTTCGAAACGGCATTGATCAAGATCTGGCTCATCATTATTCCGCCTTGATAACCAGGAGAGGTTCCATTTTTTTGAGGCGCTGGATCGGAGCCAGGGCGCCAAGAACGCAGATGACCGTGCCGCCCAGAAAGCTCACCGCGGCGATCACCGCCTGTTCGCCGATCGTCAGCTCCGTCGAAAGTTGTTTCACGATCGTAAAGCCCTTGGAGAAGACCGCTGACATGCCCATGCCCGCGACGATGCCGATGAGGCTTCCCGCGATCCCGATCACGAGCACCTCGATGAAGAACAGCCTCAGGATATGGGACTCCTTCGCGCCGATGGCCCGCATGATCCCCACTTCCTTGGACCTTTCGTTCGCAATGGCCGTGAAGATGGCCCACACTAAAAAGAAGGAGAATACCGAGGCAAGGACTACCATCAAGGTGAATATCCTGCTCATATCCTTGAGCGTCGCGATGATGTTCTTGCCGATGTCCTTGCGCGCCATGGCGTCGGCCTCGATGATGTTGTCCTCCACGGATGCCGCGACAGCGGCCGGGTCGACGCCGGGCCTCACTTTGACCAGGATCACCGAGATGTCATCGGGCTGCGGGTTTTTCATCTTGCCGTTGGCAATGATCGCCGGCATGTTCTCCATCCCGATGAAAACGGCCGTGTCGAACCCCGTACCGGTCTTTTCCATAGAGCCGATCAGTTTGAACACGTTCCCGAACAGCATGCTGTCCATCTCGACGAGCCCCAACCGGATATTGAACGCCGATTCGAAACCGGCGACCGCTTCACCCTTGCCAAGCCGGTGTTTTATCTTTTCCTTCAACCACGGCTGAATGATGAAGTCCGTGTCCTGGTTGAAGGCGATCACCATGGACTCAGGGACCGAGCAGCACACTCCCGTTACCGTAACGAGATACACCTGCTCCGTCGCTTTGTCGACGCCCGGGAGGGCACGCACGCGATCCAGGATGCTCCGTTTCATGTAGAAGGTCTTGATCCGGTTCTCGAGCAGGATCTCCTCGGCCGCGCCGCGCGCATTGGTGGGCACGACCAGCACGTCCGCTCCAAGCCGCGCCGAGGTCTTCCTGATGCTCCCGTTCACGCGCTGGACGAAGGACAGCGAGAAGACGAGCGCCGATACCAAGAGGGCTATGGCGAACATCAGGATGCCGGTCCGAAGAGGTTTCCGCTTGATGTTCTTGAAGGCAAAGGAAAAAAGGGTAGGCATGAATTGATTATTTCTTTCGGTTCTCTGTTATCAGTATATGATACCGTGCAACAGCATGATCGGATTATACGGTATTCAGGACGATCCACGCAAGGGCAAATACATAAAAAACCTCTCCCCGCGAACACTCCGCGGGGAGAGGTGAACATACTTACACGCCGCCTGGATTGGCGGGCTTACTTCTTGTAGTTGGCGTCGAGGCCGCAGAGCACGGCGTTCTTGTCGCCCTTGCCCATGCTCTTGTGGCAGCCAAAGCAGACCGAGGAGGCCTTGTCATTGACCGTCTTGGCACCGGCATCATAGACCATGAGCACACCGTCGGTAATGGTCTTCATCTCGCCCTTTTCGTCCTTGATCCCCTTCCCTTCGACGTCGCAGCCCTCGGTCACGTTCCGGACCGTCATGAGCGCGAACTTGCCGTCAGGCGTCGGCATGGCATCGTGGAGCTGATGGCCTTCCGGCATCATCTTCTCGTCCACGAGCTTCAAGGTCTTGGCATCAAGCACCCAGAGGCGGTCGGCAGCGGACTGCATGATGTACTTGCCGTCCGTCGTGAAATACTCGCGGAAGGTGATGGTCTTGGCCGGGTCGCCCTTCAGGGTGTTCTTGGTGATGACCTTCAGCTTGCCCTTCTCGAGCGCCGGGAGGTCAACGAGCACGAAATCAACATCACCGGTCGTTTTGCCGTCCTTCACCTGGTTCATGGTGAACACGAAGGTCTTCATGTCAGGCGAATTCGTGCCGTGCGTGAACTTGTAGGTGCCCTTCGCATAGCCCATATCGCTGATGAACACGCGATGCTTGAGGGAAAGGTCCTTCTTGTCGAACACGTCCACGTAGCCTTCTGAACCCATGAACACAGGCATATAGAAAGCCTTGCTCTGGCCCGAGGCGCAGTAGAGCGGGGCCTTTTCGCCCGGGGCCCGCGCCGCGTCGGGCGTCAGGGTGACATCCTGGATGACCTTGCCGGTCTTGAGGTCCGACTTGCCGACATGCATCTTCTTGTCCGCATCGGGAATGTAGGTCGACCAGAACAGCACGTTCGGATCGTTCGAGTCGATCCGGACATCATGCGTGGCATGAGAGGTCTTGTCTCCGATATCGATCTTGTCGAGGTTCGAGATCTTCACCGGTTCAGCGGCATTGCTCGGATCGATCGTCACTTCCGCCTTGGCGAAATGTCCGCCGTGCCCGGCAACATATACCGTGGCTGAATAGGTCTGTCCTGCCGCGACCGCCGTAGACACCGACGCCGTGGGTGCAACCGTGGTGAATGCAAGATAGCCCACCACAACAACTGCTACAATTCCGAAAAGCGCTGCAAGCTTTTTCATTGTGAATCTCCCCTTTCCGTGTATGATAATGTGCGTATCTGATGTTGTTGCGACAAACTCCGAACTTCTCAGCAGGTAGTCTTTTTCGGGAACGCTTTCACCTCCCTTTTTCCGCTGAAACGGCAATTTTAGGTGATAACCACGCGCTACATACGATCAACTGCTGTCTTTTAGTGACGATCGCGTGATCGAGTTGCCCGCTCCTTCTCGAACCGGACCGGCACCCGTTTTTCGCCGGACCGTTCAAACCTGAGCGTCAGGGTGAGTTCCGACCCCTCCTGCACGGTCCGAGGCATATTAAAGATCATGATATGGTGGCTGCCGGGCCTCAGGTCTGTCGTTTCCCGGGAAGGAATAACGATCTTATCCACCCGCACCATCCGTCCGTCCTTTACATCATGGAGCTCGACGACCACGTTCGTAACCGCGACCGTTGCTCCCACGAGAGCGTCACGGCCCCCTGAGTTCCTGACCTTGAGAAAAACAGACCCCGCGCCGATAAACATTGGCGAGAGGTTGGCGTACTGGCCTTCGATGGTAACCTGGGGAGGCTGAGACGTGCAACCGGCCCCTGCAACATGTATAACCAACAGCACCGCTGTGACTGGCATGCTGATCGATGAGCGTAATAACGTAGTAATCCTTTTCTGCATAGAGGAACAACAGATTATCGCAGAAGTGCACGACCGTGACCCCTGAAAATAGTGTGTTATAATAGAGCAGGCGGCTGTAGCATGTCAACGTAAAATTATGGTTTTAGAGCTTGTGTTGCCTGTTTTTTAGCACGTTCCAGAGATAATATGTTACAAAATGTGATGGCTGCTCTTCCCCTTTTACTCGTTTTTTGTTAAGATAGAACTGTTACAAGTATCCATCATCAAGAGAGGAGACCACATCCTATGGTTCAAAAAGCAAGCGCGGCACTGACGGATATGCTGCAACAGGCCATTGCCCGCGAGATCCAGGTGAGCGTGCAGTACATGTGGCAGCATATCATGGCAAAAGGCCTTGAGTCGGGCTCCATCGCCGATGTCTTCGAGGACGTTGCGATCTCGGAAATGAAGCACGCCGAGAAGATCGCCGAACGGATATTCTATTTCGACATCGTCCCCACCACCAAGCCCGACCCCATCAAGGTGGGCGGAAGTCTCAAGGAAATGCTCGAAGTGGACGCTGCGGCGGAAGTGGAGGCCATCGACCTCTACAAGAAGATCATCAAGCAGGCAGACTCAGAGGGGGACAGCACGACCCGCCTTCTCTTTGAGCAGATCCTCGCCGACGAAGAATCGCATCACGACACCTTCACGACCCTGCTGGGGAAATAGCTGTTTTTTTATACCAAAAGAAAAGCCGAAGCGAGAAGCTTCGGCTTTTCTTTTTTCAGGTATCTGCTCAGGTGTTCGGTTTTGCCGGCCATAACCCTTTAAAACACACCTCCCCAACCCCTCCTTGTCAAGGAGGGGCTACGACAATTCCTCCCCTTACCAAGGGGAGGTTAGGTGGGGTGATCTTAGGGTGAGTACCTGAGTAGATACTTCTTCAGGCGGTTGAAACGACCCTTATGCCCGTCCCACGCCGTAGATCCGGTCGAGGAGCTTCCGGTCATCAAGATCCTTCGCGTGCAGCCACGGCATGTACTCCAGGGTCACCACACCGTTCCACTCCAGTTCCTGAAGGCGGTCCAGGAGATCGAGGCAGAAGTTATCACGCTCCACCGGCTGGTACTGCTTGGCGATCCCCTTGATCCCGTGATCGCGGGTCACCGCCGAGAGATGCAGGTTCACGATATGGGTATGATAGGTCTCGATGACCCAGGTGATCTCGGGCTTCGGGAGGCGCGAGGTATCGAGCACCATGGGCAGGCCTTCGTTCATGATCTGGTCGGGCGTGAGGATCCGCTTCTTGTCCCAGAAGGTCTCCATGGCGAGGACCACCCGGGTGCGCTCCTGCAGGTGCCGGATGTTCTCAACGATGGAGAGATGGTCCAGGTCGCCCAAGTCCGGAGCCGCCTCCTCCGGGTGGAGGACCATGATTCCCGATCCCACGGCCTCTGCGAACTGCACCGCCTTTCCCGCCCAGTCGATGAAATTGCCGTCGGCCATATGCCCGTCCGGCGCATGGACCGAATACACGGGGACCTCATAGTCTTTAACCTGACGCTCCACCTCTGCAAGGCCGTTCTTGTCCTTCAGGAACTCCGCAAGGTCCTGAGGGAAGGCAAGCTCGATGGGCACGCCCCGCAGTTTGCTGAGCCGGTCATCGCTGTTCGAAAAATCTATCTCTCGTCGGATGCAAAAGTACATGGGTCTGCGCGCGAAAGCCCCGTTTCAGGTCAGGAGAATAAGGCCAGCCAACGCCGCCGGTGAGGACATATTATAGCATCACCATGAAAATATTTGTCGTTTTTTTGTGCAGTGCCGATCGCCTGCTACCGCGTCTATCCCCTGCATTCCCTATGGAATTATTAGGAAAATTAATAAGCCCGCTCGGGTTTTAACTTGACAAAAAACCGGGGTTCCGGTAAATTTTTTGAGCATATTCTGAATTTGTGAGGAGCGACAGGTATGAGAGAAGGACCACTGCTTTTACCGGAGATACACGGTGTGCCCGAGATCGTCCCCTACACGTGGCTGGCCATGGCCATCCTTGTCGGCCTTGCCCTCATTGCCCGTGCCGGCCTCAAGAAGACCGCTCCCACGGGGATCCAGAATGTGTTCGAAGTGATCTTCAGCGGTCTCGACGACTACATTGAAGAGATCATGGGGCCTGAGGGCAAGCACTACTTCTTCCTCATCGGCAGCCTGTTCCTCTTCATCCTCGTCTGCAACCTGCAGGGCCTGGTCCCCGGGCTGGAATCTCCCACCGGGAACATCAACACCACCGCGGCCCTGGCCATTACGGTCTTTTCCGCGACCCATATCATCGGCATATCCAAACACGGCCTGTCGTACTTCAAGCACTTTGTGGGCCCCATGCCGCTTCTGGCGCCGCTCATGGTGCCGTTGGAGCTGATCAGCCACCTTGCGCGGCCGGTTTCGCTGGCTTTCCGTCTCTTCGGCAACATGCTGGCCAAGCACAAGCTGCTCGTGGCGCTTCTTTCGCTCTCGCCCTTCGTGCCCGTGTTCCTCGTTCTCGGGTTGGGCGTATTCGTGGCATTCGTTCAGGCGGGCGTGTTCACGCTGCTGACCATGCTGTACCTCGCCGGCGCGATCGAAGAGGCGACGTTGCCGTCGGCGCCGAAGCGGCCGGCCAG
>CAYPOT010000086.1:0-15845 GCA_964412455.1 uncultured Nitrospiraceae bacterium
TAGTCCAACCAGCTTCTTTCTGAGCACTGCATTCAGAAAGAAGCCTAAACATTATCATGCGCTCATCCACCTTAACAATATCGGGAATAGTGCTTGTGCTCGCGGCGTTCCTTCTCTCGTCATGCAGCGGCACCGGCGATAGCGGGACCAGCGGCGCAGGAAATATCCATTTATCCGCTCTTGTCCTGCCCGAGCAGGTCAGTGTCGTGGACCCGCAGGATCCCGAAGGCTCGGGCAAACCGCTCGTCAAAAAGAGCGGGGACATCCCTCCCCTTGCCATCGGCGCGGTGATCGGCGAACTGCCTGCCGCATCGGATTATGTGAACGACCGGGTCACGGTCTATGTGAACGAACGCTCGCTGGAGTCCTTCCGCTCGGTGAACGAGATCCTCTGCATGCTGGGCCAGTCGCGTTACGATGTGATGCTTAACCGGGGGTACTACCGGGCCCAGGTGGACAAGAACCTCTGCAGCGGCAACCGGAGTGATGCTTCGAGCGCCGGCCAGACCGCGACCGACCAGTCTTCCGGGGCATCCCGGCCGCGCTACGAGGAGTGGGTCCTTGATTCCTACCGGGCAAGCGCACAATCGCCCCATATCGTCAGAATCTGGGTCCATTCCGAGTCGGATAATCCCAATGATACTCCTCAGATCATCTATGCCAAGGTGGTCATCACCGAGGGCACGGATACCGCTCCTCCCTATGGGCTCTTCACGGCCAACTTCAAGGCCTACCTTCCCACTGACCTCACGACTATTATGTATAAAGGGTTCCTGAACGCCGAGCGGGATCCTGTCTACGGAAAGATCCTGCTCAAGTTCTCTACCGAGGACAAGGACAGCTTCGTGATCGAAAAAGCGACGCTGGACAAAGCCGCCGACGGCTCGGGGGGAGCCGGAAGCGTGTTCAAGGCCGAAAGCTATCCCCTCACCGACCCGAAGGCCACAAGGTTCAACCTAGCCTACGACGCGACGAACTTCCTGCGTACCGAGAACACGGGAAGTTCGGTCTGTCTCGACCGCCTGAACTATGACGTCTCCACCTGGAAATACGCCCTCTACACGACCACGACCCCGAAAGGCAAACGGGTCAAGGTGAACTCCGGTTTTCCAGTGATGGTCGGCAACACGTACGGCTGGATCGGCTACTGGGGCTCCTGGTTCCCTGCCGGCATGACTGTGAATAACGGCGATACGGTGTATAAGCACGATTATGCAACCAATGTGGATACGCCTTTCACGGTCATCAGGCCCGGGGGAAAGCTGAAGAAGCACACTAAGAATCTCTCCACGCTCGGCGGGATCAAAAGCATTCCGCTCGTCTGGTGGGACAACCTCGGCAACGTGTACCTGGTCGCCTGGGACAGTCTCACGAAGTCGTTTTACACGCTCGCACAACAGAACAGCAGCGGAGCTTGGCAGACGATCACTCCGACGATGTTCCCGCTGAACGCACTTCCCTGGGTAGAAATGGGCTTCTGGTCTCAGTCGCTCGGCGGCATGGCGCTGGTCAAGTTCCCTCCGCCGCTCAACTATGGAGATCCGGCAACAGCGGCGAATTGCGGACACAACGCTGTCAGCGGCACCTATGACTGTTCCCTGGTAGCCACGGCTTTGAACGATTCCATCCCTGTGGTCTTCTATTCAGAGAACATTATCTATCCGACCGATACGGTTCCTGCCGCGCTTGCCTGTTTTGAGAACTGTCCCCTCGCAACGGCGCTCACCACGTCAATGCCCTATCGGCTCGATGTTGTAAGCTATCAAAGCGGCACGAGTCCGGCGCTCGCCAGCTATGCCTCCTACTCCTTCAGCACCACGACCATGCGGTTGACCGACGCCCTTACGGCTGCTGCAATCGCTACCACGACAACGGATACGGCTTATCGGAACGGCATTACCGGAGGTCCGCTCATCGATCCGGCAGACCTGAACCTCCTCGCCTGCGACTGGGACGCCAATTCTACGTGCGCCGGAAAAGCCTGGACCGCGCTGCCGGTCTTCTATACTTGGGAGACCGGACCGAACGAATGGAACCAGTTCACCGGGTTGAAAGACGCGAGCGGTAACCCGGTCAGGTTCGATCCGCCTCTGCAGGTGCAATATGTACACAGCCAACCGTCGACGACCGCGCCGGACTTCAAGTACAACGGTACGACCTTCTTCCTTGAGTACGCCGGATTCGGCGACCTGCAGGGCATCCCGGGAAAGTGCGTGGACATCGACAAGGGTGAGGATGCGGACTGCAACGACGGAGCGACCAACAAGGCCATCCGGTGGGTTCCTGAGTTCAATATACCCTCTACCAACGCTATCGGCAACCTGACGGAGGTCACCAATGTCAGTACGGGAACGAAGTATTTCGTTAAAGCACTCGAGCAGGAAGAGCGCATGAAGGATGCCATCGGGGGCTGCGTGGGCCTGGTGACCGTGGCGTACACGCTCCCCAGCATGAGTTCCTGGATCAATCCCCTGATCGGTCCGGAACCTTATGTCCCGGCCGCGCCTGCTGTTGTGGGCGGTGTGGTCCAGTAGCGTTCGGCCGAATAATGCTTCCAGCAGGCGGGGCCTCTGCCCCGCCTTTTTTCATGTCCAGTGGTCTGATCCGCCGAGCAGAATCCGAACGAAATTCGCACCTACCATACCGTACAACGAACTCAACATATTGATTTATAAAGAAATGTAATTATTGTTATTACTATATTAATTGTTGACAAACGCCCATTCTTACGCTATATTCATGTCCAGTTAGTCCGGCAATCCACCAGCAGGTTCCAGACGTTTCCGCCTCTCATTGCAATGGACTCAGTATCTATCCAGGGGAAGATATAATCTCAATAGTTGGAGGTCGCACATGCAGCAGTCTTACTTTGCAATCATCATGGTAGTCGGTCTTATCCTTGCCGGTCAGACGCCCGCCCTTTCCGCCGAGCAGCAGGCCTGCTCCCGGGACGACAAGTCCTGCCGGGAGTTCACGAAGCTCGCCGAGGCAGAACAGTATGACAAGATCATTGAAGCGATCGATGGGAAAACAACCTATTCCGATGCGTCCCGAAGCATCATCGGCCAGGCATATCTCATGATGGCCGGACAGGAGACCAACACCCCCGATCAGGAGGAGCAGTTTTGCAGGAAGGCGCTCGAATACGGTTCAACCTCGGCCTATATGGGGCTCTACTTCATCTACGCCTCGAAGGACACCGAAGCTGCTCTCGGGTTCCTGAAACAGTACATAGTATCGAAGCCCAGGGATTCCGTCCCCTACGTGATCCTGGGCGACGCGGAGTTGGAGAAGAAGAACTATCAGGCCGCCGATGCTTATTTGCGGGAGGCAAAGAAGGTTGCCCACGGCCACTCTGCGAACCTTGAATGGCTTTCCTTCCAGGCCGGTTATCTCACGGGCGATTATACCTATGCAGGCGCCACGTTGGAAAGCCTTATGAAAAATGTTGCTTATGAAAAGGAGCTCCGGGCCCTCGCCTCGGACCCGCGTTTTTCGGGCATGGAAAAACGGCCCGAATTCAAGCAATACGCATACCTTCTCAAGGGTGCTGCCCGATGACCTTGTCATAGGGTAGTACGACACACAGGAACATCACGAGAAGTTCTCAACGTTTGCAGTAATCAGACAGCACATCCGGCTGATCATAGCAAAGGCCCCCTTTCGATGCTACCTGAAAGGGGGTCTTAATGTTTTCTCTCCTGATCTCACGCCAGCCATACACCATATCGACATCATGAAGTCAGCGGACAGCGTTCGGTGAACCGGCAGGAGTCAAGACGGAATTTGTCAAAACGAAATTAATCGGCCTGACATCATTTCAGAATTGGTCAAGGATGTCAGTGAGCGGCAAGGGGTAAATCGAAACGCAGATGGGTTCCTGGATCAGCGTCAACTACCGGTCGCGTATATCATCAAGTCTTCTCTCCCCCTGGATCAGGAGTTCCAGATAATCCTGAATCGGTTCGGGCGGCGCCTGCCCGTCGTTCGAGACCGGTAGCCGGCTGCGGATCAGCTGGTGGACACGCTCAGCCTCCCGGACCCCCAGGAACCTTGTCAGGGGCGACGGTCCGAGGCCGCTCCCGGGGATGCTCGCTTTGCGAAAAAAGAATATATCACCGGTCCCGCCGGAGCGCTGGTTCAGGATCGGGGTCTCAATGGCTTCATAGCGGGCAGTCTTTACCATAACCCCGAACATGTCCTTCCGAACCATGAGCAATCGCCTTCCGGTCACCGCATAGGCAGTCCTGCCCGCATAGTAATATGCCGCGAACGGCTGCAAGATAAGGACGAGACCGAACAGTAAAATCGCGAAAGGTATGGCCTCTGCAAAATGGATATCGCTCTGGCTGTAAGATAAAGCTTCTGAGGTATTTGGCGAGAAGGGCGTGAAATACTGCCGAAGGGGGGTAAGGAAAAGAAGGAGGACAACGGCCAGCCCGGTCACGGCGAGCCCGATCCGCGCCCTTGCCATGCGAAGCGGGTCAGGACGGCCGGCCCAGAGCAGTTCCTCTCGTGACTCAAGCCAGGGATAGAGCGTATCTTGTGGAAAAGGCTTCATGGTGTATCCTGTCTGTCTCGTCTTGCCGGGCTCCCGCCTGCGAAGACCACTTTGATGCAAAAGATTACAGGATTTCCGCCAAGAACGGAATCGCCCGGGCAGGGTATTTTCAGGGTATGTGATAATGCGGATAATAACGAGGGGGAAAAGACTAATCAGGGGGCAGGGGTCTGCTGTCTACCGTCTACTGTTTACTGTCTACTGTCATCCGCGGTCTGCTGTCTGTCCTAAATGATCCCCTTCCTCCTGGCGGCGATCAGCGCCTCCGGCCGGTCCTTGGCGTGAAGCTTTTCATAGATGTTCTTGATATGGGTATGGACGGTATGCGGGCTGATGCCGAGCTTTGTGGCTATGTCCTTGTAGGTCAGACCGTTCTCGATCTCCTTGACGATCTCTGTTTCCCGGTGGCTCAGGAGGTATTGTTCATCGACCCCTTCATCCTGAAACTCGCGGATCACCTTGCGGGCGATCTTGGGGCTCATGGGCGATCCACCCTTGGCAAGGGTGCGCAGAGCCTCGATCAGTTCCCGCGGCGTGCTGCCCTTCAGGATATATCCCGAAGCCCCTGCTTTGATGGCCGAAAAGACGGTCTCCCGGTCGTCGAACACCGTGTGGGCCATGATCTCGAGGTCCGGCATCAGGTCCGTGACCTTCTTGATAAGTTCGATGCCCGACATGCCGGGGAGGCCGATATCGGTCAGTAAGATCTCGGGACGGGCCTTCCTGATGCCCTGCAGGGCCTCCTCGGCCGAGCCATAGACACTGACCACGGAGATCCCTGTCTCCCCGCTCAGAAGCAGCTTGAGGTTTTCTCGCAGCAGGACATCATCTTCCACAATTGAAATTTTCATGATCAGGACTCTAACACACCTTGCCAGGGAAAATCCAGCGTTTCGGTGGGGTATTTTCAGGGTATGGGCAGTTCGAGATGGACCCGGGTCCCGTTGTCCGAGGTGACCGCGAGGGACCCGCCCATGTCCTCGGCGCGGCTCTTCATGTTCGGGAGGCCCCGCCCGCTAACCCGCCTGCCGTCCAGCCCGATGCCGTTGTCCCGGATATCGAGGATCACCCTCCCCCCCTCGATGGTAAAGGAAACGTCTACCGCCGATGCCTTCGCGTGCTTGATGACGTTCGCCAGGGACTCCTTGTAGATCCGGAACAGGTTCATGCTGACCATGCTGCCGGGGTTGTCGTTCCGCTCATCGATGATGCGGGTTTCGATGGAGAGTCGGACGCCATGAGGCTCAATGATGGTGTTCCCCAGATACCGGAGTTCGGCGGCGATGGCCTGCCAACTCAGCTCCCTGGCGTCGAGGCTTTGAATGAACGAACGGATCTCCGAGAGGCTCTCACGGGAAAGATCGGAGATCGTGGCCAGGGAATTCCTGACCGCCTGGAGATCATCATTATTCCGTGCCAGCTCGGCCAGCAGGTTGATGTTCGTCGTCAGTCCGCCGATGCCGTCATGAAGGTCCTTCAGAAGTTTTTCCTTTTCCTTCTGGTGCCGTTCTTCTTCCGCGATCCTCTGCTGATAGTGCCGCACATTTTCCTCGTAGAGCTTGGCTTTGTCCTGCTCGGCCTGCTTCAGGTCCGTGATGTCCACGAGGGTCGTGATGAGGGCCGGTTCTCCCTGCAGCTCGATGGCGGCCGACGTTGACAGCGCCCACCGCTCCATCCCCTCCCTGGTAACGAACTTGAACTCGTTCTGAGGAGATATCTGCTGTCCCTGCACGATGGCGAGTCCGCGCTCTCGCGTCGCGCTCCGGTGCTCCGGATGAATGATCGCCCAGGGGTTCATGGTAAGCAGCTCATCGATGCTGTACCCGCATATACGGGCGCCGGCCTTGTTGGTATAGAGGATCCGTTCGGAGCGGATGATGAAGATGCCGGCGGTCGTCGTTTCCGCCAGGATGCGAAAGATGTTCTCGCTCTCCCGGAGGTTTGCCCGGGCCTTTCCGGCCTCTTCGAACAGACGGGCGTTCTCGATGGCCACCGCGGCATGGCCGGCGAGCGTCTGGAGCACGTCGATGTCGCTCTGGAGGAACGGGTCCCCGTTCTGCCGCTGCCCGAGGGTCAGCACGCCCAGCATTTGCCCCTTGGAGCTCAGCGGGAGGATAAGCTCCGCCCGCATCCTTCCGATCGTCTCCACGAGACCGTGCGCTTCCGGTGCGCCGAGCGTAAGTTCCTCGCCGATGATCGGCTGCCCGGTGCTCCGGAGGCGCGCAATGACATTGTGCGGAAGTACGCAGCCGTCAAGCGTATCCGTATTGACCTCGGCGCAGTGGCGGGTGGAATAGACATCGTTCGGCCCCAGCAGGTACAGGAGAGCGTCCTTGACCCCCAGTCCGCCTCGGACGCTTTCGACGATATACCGCAGGAGTTCGTCGCGGTGCAGGATGGTGATCATGGCGTTGGCCGATTCCTTCAGCATTTTTTGGTACTGGTACCGGCCGCCCAGGACCAGGTCGTTGACCCAGTTCTGCACGTTCCTGCTGAGCGGCGTGGCAAAGAAGATGACCCCGAGGAGCGGGACCGAGATGAAGATGGAAGCAACGGCGCCCGCTGCCGGCTCCAGCATCTTGAAGAGCTCGAACTGCAGCGCGGAAATGAAGAACGACAGGAGCAGGATGTTTACCGTGCGGGAGAAGATGATACGGATGTCGAAGAGACGGTGCCGGGTGATCGCGTAAAAGATCATCAAGACCCAGGGGAAGCTGGTGTAGGCGCTCAACGACGGCTCAAGCCCGTGTCCGGTGAAGAATTGCAGAAAACCACTGATGACGGCTCCGCCGGTCCCGAAGATGATCGTGCCATAGAGGTAATAGTTGAGCTGGGAGCGCCGGTACCCGGTGACCTGCCGCCTCAGCCGGACGATCTCATAGAGCAGCCAGAACACCATCAGGCTGCCGGCCAGGCGGAAATACATCTCAAGCGGGCCGGGGCTGTTGCGATAGGGGATCGGCATATAGCCGTCCGTGACGATCAGGTCGGTGAACAGGCTCAGGCAGAGCACGACGAACCAGAAGGGATACAGGACAAGACCCGTTATGCGGGCCTTGCGGCTCTTCTCATCCTTCAGGAACAATACGGTTTGGATGGCCGTGGGGACCGTGAACCACCCGATCCAGGTTGCCCGGGCGAAGAAGATGAAGTCCATTCCCAGGGAAACGCGGATATACATTAACGCGGAGCTCAGGGACCAGACAGCGGCGGCGAAGGCACAGGCTGCGGTGGCTTTATTTACGGGGCTGTTGCGGGGATTCTGCCTCAGAAGCAAAAGTCCGAGAAAAAGCTCGAGCGCGGAGAGCAGCAGCAGGGGATAACCGAGGATCTGGGCACTGTTCATTGCGGACCACCCCTTCGGGACAGGGTGATGCGAGTATCCCAAACAGCGCGTCCCCCGTCAAGCAGGAAATGACCGCGAAGGGCGGCCCGGGGAAGCCTGATGGTCGTTACCGCACCAACAGGTACAGCATGACGGCGAAGCCGATGAAGACCGCTGCGGCGGTCTCGTGCTCGGAGTTCTCCTTCACGACCTCCCAGCTCCAGCGGTTCGTTCCCCTGCCGGGGTACGGAAAGAACCGCGGGAGGTAGTCCGGCACGGCCTTGTCGAACTCGGTCCAGGCTGCGCCGAAGCTGCCGATGAGCTTCTCGTTCTCCTGCTTCTTTTTGTAGGGCGCGTAGTAGATGAAGAACCAGACGAATCCCGCGACCATGATCCATATGTTCATGGCCATGGCGCTGTAGCCCACGGTGATGAGCAGCGTCCCGATATAGAGGGGGTTCTTCACGTACGAGTAGGGGCCCGTCGTGGTCAGCTGCTTGTTCTTTCGGAGGTGGCCGGCGGCCCAGAGCCGGAGCCATTCACCGGCGAGGGTGACTGCGGCGCCCGCGATGAACCAGGCCGGGGAAAGGTCCTTGCCCTTCGCCAGGAAGAACATGACGATGCCAACAATGCCGGCGAGGACCGTCTTCGTCGTCACCTTGGTCAATTTGTACTGTACGGTGTCCTTGACTGCCATGTGCGTCTCCTTAGTCCTTAGTCCTTTATACATGAAATTCGCGCCAAAATGGCGGAATTTTTGGCAACGGTTTATGGTTACGAAGCCCGTATCATCATACGTCTTTGGGTAACGGTAATGCAGTAATACAAAAAGACCGAATGACGTAACCGCTTGACGAAACAGGCGTCGTCGCCGTTACCGTAACCTGTGTGGTCCCTGTCTCTTCTCGTCCGCCTTACAATTCCCATTTCGTCGGCATGAAGCGATTCCGTATCTTGATCAGTCTCCGGTCATCGGGCGTAAGCAGCTCCGGAGCAAAGATGGTTTTCATCTTGATGAGCGACAGCCGGTCGGCAAAACCCATGAGTCGGACCAGCAAGCGCCCCAGCAGGGGGACCCCCCCGGGATGGAACGCGGAAGCCAGGTCCACGACGAAGACCTTGTCGTTCACCAGGAGGATGTTGGACCGCCGCTGCAGGTCCAGATGGACCCACCCACGTTCATGAAGATCGTTGATGATCCGCTCGAACTGCCTGATGACCCCCGGCCCGATCTCGTGGCGCTCCACTCCTCCGAGGTCCCTGCCCTCGAGATATTCTATGGCCAGCGCATAGGGCGATAACCGCTTAAACCGCGCGGGAAAGCCCTCAACGCCCGCAAGGACCTTGTACGCCCGCGACTCGCGGCCGATGATGACGCGGCCGATGAGGTTCCGCTCCCAGAACCCGCGGCCCTCGAAGTCCTTGACGATGAAGCGCTGCCCCCGATAACCGGCGATGAAGATGTCCGCTTTCGCGAACCGGCCCTTCGTGAGGTGCTTTTCGACGCCGGAAACGGCATCGGCATACGTCATTTCCCGGTACATAATCCGCCCATGCCGCTCAAAGTGCAGTTATTGTAGGGGCACCGCGGGAAAGAGTCAAGGATTTTATGTTTTTCAGCGCAATTTTTAGCGCAGTGGAGAAGACGCCTGCCGCGCAATTGATAACATAACAATTTTCAAGTCAGACCCCAAAGCACTCTCAGCTCAATAAAAAAGGCCGGCTAGTCAGCCAACCTTTTTGAATTATCTTGGTGGAGCTGCGGGAGATCAATTCTGTTTGAAGGGGTTTACGAACTTGACGCCTTCGACAACCTGGTCATGCTGGAAATCTTCCGTGTAGATTGTGTCGATCTTCGCCTGTTTCGCCGTTGCCCAGATCAGGGCATCCCAATAGGAGAGCTGGTGAACTTTCCGGCCCCGTATTGCTTCGAGCACGACAGGAACATCGGGGATGACTATCGTCCAGGTATGGGAGAGATTTTGTATAATGGCTTCGGCCTCGTCAGGGCTGACGAAAGAACTTCCCGCACGAGTTGCACGCACGAAGAATTCGGACAGGACTTGAATGCTGATTACACCGGAAGTATCCTCCCAGCAGCGCCTGATAAGCTCTCGGGCGGTTTCGTGCTTCGCTCCTGAATCCCGGTCGTAAGCATAGAGGAGAATGTTCGTGTCGATAAAAACCTTATCGCTCATGCAGCTCATCCCGTGAGCGATAGTAGGGGCCGCCGCCAAGCTTCAAACCCTTCTCCATTCGCGCAAGCTCCTGCTTCATGGCGTTCACGAATGACTGGTCTTTTTCGTAAGGCTCGTGAAATATGACATCGACTTCAACGCCATTCGTCGCAGCTACTGGCTCAAGTAGCTGGACAGTGGTTCCCTTGAATATGCCTTTCACTTTGGTCATTTCAGCACCTCTTGATCTTTCATATCCATTGTACCGAAAAAAACACGGGAAAACAATCCAATTTAACTCCTCTACTTCTTCTTTCTTCGTAGCGGCTTTTCCGGCCCCGGCAGCAGACTCGCGTACTTGCGGTACAACTCAAACAGAAATGCCACCCACTCGGCATCTGATAATGAGGGGGGGGTATTGGAAATCCCGAACAAGGTCTACCCGGCCTTCCTTGAATTTTTTTCCTTTAATCTTGGAGAAACTTTGGCTTTCGATTTCTTTTCGTTGTTGCGCAGGTTTTGAATCAGGTCTTGAAGATTATAGTGGGTTTTCTTTGCCAATTCCTCACCCACCTTGCGGACTTCTTTCACTATCGGGTCTTGCCACATGATTTCAGTCTCATTTCTCTAACGGCATTAATCCTTCCGGCGTACAAATCACCGGCGTGTTGATTCCGAATGATGCATTGATTTTCATCGTTCGCTCCCCGAATATGCTGCTTACATATTATCACTTTTCCATCGGGATTTGCATCTCTTGCCGGGTTACGCGAGGCTTAACCAGACCGGCTGGCAACCACCCCGCGCCCCCTCCTTATGATAGGAGGGGGAGTTGGTAGGTCGGGTAGAGCAATGCGAAACCCGACAAAAGCTGTTGGGTTGCTCTTCGCTTAACCCAACCTACTGGCTAAAAGGACCGTTCCGTTTTACTCCGTTCAACCCAACCTACTGGCCAAGATCATCCCATCGCAATGCGCCATGAGAACGCACGACCTCGATGTTTCTCCCAAAAAACGTCATTCAATCCAACCGCAACACATTAATCCGCACTTGTATAATTCTCCAAATTTACAATGAGATTTCTTATACGATCAAGCAAATCATCATATGTAACAACTTGAACTTGCCGCGAATGATTCAGACTCAAAAGTTTGCGCTTGCTGGCATCAGTCATTTTTGAACTTCGACCGATTATCACTAAACCTTCAACTGGCAAGAATTTATCAAGGCCATTTGGTATGTCCTGTGGGTTTTCTCTCCACCACTGAATCCAATCTTCAACTTGTTGAATTGCGTGTGTCACCTCTGCACGAAGTCTTCCCTTTTTGTTAAAAATAGGATGTTCTGCGTGTTCTAATTCGATTAGCAGAATGCGTTTGTTAGTAAATTCATATTGCATTAACAGATCGACGCGGAATTTGCTGCCTAGTTTTACCTCCGTTTGTATTCGTAAACCAAAGGCGTCAAGTGCGATCGGGTTTTCGAGAAGTAGACTATGCAATTCCTTCTCTTTTGTTTGGGAATCGTTAACAAACTGCGCGAGTTCTATGTAGAGCCGATATATTCTAGCTAAGGGTTCAGATAATGGTTTTTTATTCAACTGACGACTTAAAATATAATCCTTGAGATCAATCGAGAGAGCCGTGTCATCGCCGTGATATGCAACCTGAATAGGAGGAATGAGTTCTTTGCCACCTGTGCGAATGGGGGTTACCAACCCCTCGGGATACGGCCCCATAATGATAACTGGCACTTTTTTATAGGAAAGCTTACGATATGCGAGATAGATAGGGTAACTGTCGCTCATTACAAAAGCATCATTATGCCAGTATATGAGCAAGTGACTTGAGAGTCCGATCTCGCGTAATGGTATTGACTGATCTATAATATCAGGCGGGAATGTTAAAGCAAAGTCAATGTCGTTGGGCTTTACCAAGGTTAAGTCTACCTCAGCAGCGGTACAATGTATTTTCCCCGCAATGACACCGTGCATTAAAAGGTCAAAACGTACATCTTTAGGCGGTATCGTGTTTTGCTGTGCTTGAAGGTCAGTACCCTTTAATTCGTTAATTGGAATAAAATTCTTTGATCTTTCTTGTTCGACGAACGTGATTATCTGCGCAATCAGCATGATAAGAGGATCATCTTTATAGTTTTGTTGAGTAAAAGGTTCCCAGCCCTCTAATCTGCACACAGAAAATGCTGGTTCTGGAGCCTGTTGACTGGCACGAACTTCTGCGTGTCCAAGAAGCGCTTCGGGAAAGTTTTTTTCATCAAACAGTGTTAAAATGTAAACATAGCCGCAAGGTTCCAGTTCTTCCCACGTGACTAAAGCACCAATAATATCTGGCCATGGCTCAGGACAACCTGAAATTTCCAAAAAGAATGGTTCATCCAAGGGGCTAGTTTCCAAACTATAAAGAACATCGACAATGTTTGATGCAGTTGGTAAGGCAGTATATACAACTGTTTGCAAATACTCTAAATTTAAGAGCGTCCCATAAAGGTTGGCAGTATACAAATTGATCCTAGACTGATCTATTAGGAAAAGCCGTTTTTGGTGGTCCGCTGGCATCTGGTCTGGCGCACCTGTCATTTTCAAAAACAAGCACAGCTTTAGCCGACCGAGCACTGATTCGTCAAGATTATTTCGTAACGCTTCCGGTATCTTTTGCATCCAATCCTCTCACAAATATTGCAAAAGCTCTCTTCTATATAACTTTACCTGTTTTCTTCCGCCGTTTGATTGCTTCCGGCGCGGGCAAAAGGCTTGTGTACTTGTGGTACAGCTCAAACAGGAACGCCACTCGTTCGGCATCGGATGAAAATGTCTTTTTACCGTAAGCCGCATCAACAGCCTTATCAAGCGCATGATGAGCTTTCCGAAGGTTCGGCGGCATGGCAACGGGATCATAGAGGTTGGCGAGTGAAGCGTCGGGATATGCGGCACGGGCATCGAGCACGGCCTGTGCAGCGTCTTCGATTGTCTTCCGCTGTTTTTCGGTAGGATCGCTCGGCCAGGGGAAGTTATTGTATACGATCTGATTTGAATAACGATAATCACTCTTCATACGACCAGCTACATAGCGCACCCATGCCATGTGCATAGCGGTAGATAAAACACCAAAATCGTAGATAGTTGCTTTTGGGACCAGCAAGCAGAGATTGCTGGCCACTGTTGTTTTACTGGCAAAGTCAATGGGAACATATGACCGACGCTCAGAAGAAACGGATGGGATTATAAGGTATTTAGTTTCCGGCTGCCGATTTTCACCGAATAAGGTTGGATAGTCTGCCAGATTTCGGGTCGTCTCACGCGAGCTGGCAAGCCGGTGTTTACGAACGTCCTCCACTCTTTTTGTCACAAGAGGCAGTGACCGTAATTCAACGGGAGAAATATCGGCAAGCCAAAGACACCAGCGCGGCGTACTGTTAAGGAATTCCTCAGCTCCAACAAATGGACGAAGCCACCGTTTTGATTCGGGCTCGTTACGAATAAGTTCTTTTTTCTCTTCTGCGGAAAGGAGAAGGTTGCCTCCATCATTCGGCATACTTCCGAAAATTATTTCAGGCACCGCACAAATTGGAACGCGACGAGATTGCAATACAACATCAGCTGCATCAACGAGATACGGATTAATATTGCTGGTTATAATTGCGTGCGGTTCGCTACTCAAATCCGGATAATCGTATATCACTTTTTTATCAGCATCGTGAAGCGCCCACCCGATGATCACGCAATGAACTGCGGCCATACCACGAGCTTCATTGCTCCATCGGAAGGTGCGGTGTGCAAAATGAATTTTAGCTCCACGTCTTAACAATTCCGCCCACAAAATCCCTACTTGTTCACCTTGCGTAATGGAATTTGTCGATACAAACGCTACCTTAACCCGCTCTCGCGGCGGCTTCTGTGTGCCGGGCATTCTATCCAGAAGGGCTGCTATCCTTTCATCACCGCGGATATACTGAACAGCCTTCAAATACCATGCGGTCACATAATCAAGCACACCAGCGCCTTTGACTCCTGCGAAGACCTTCTCCATGTCGGCCTTCTGTTCAGCGTTCTGAAATTGCTTGCCCACAAACGGCGGATTGCCGAGGACATAGTCAACAAGCTCGGCGGAGATGACCTTGTTCCAGTCCATTTGCAATGCATTGCCGCAATGGATCGACGCCGAGTGAATAAGCGGCAAACGGCGGAAGTACTGGCCGAACTCCTCGGACACCAGCATGTTCATCTGGTGGTCAGTGAGCCAGAGAGCGACCTGGGCGATCTGGGCCGGGAATTCCTCGATCTCTATGCCGTAGAACTGGTCAACATCTACCTGAACAAGCTGGAAAATGTCGAGATGCCGCTGATCTTTCTTGCTGACCGCTCGCAATATTTCAAGTTCAAGCTTTCTCAGCTCCCGGTATGCTATGACAAGGAAGTTTCCGCAGCCGCAGGCTGGGTCGAAGAACTTCAATCTTGCCAGTTTCTTGTTCAGTTCAAAGAGTTTATTCGTATTCCCCTTAGCCGCGTTGAACTCTGCCCAGAGATCGTCGAGGAACAGGGGTTTGATGAGCTTCAGGATATTTTCTTCGCTCGTATAATGTGCGCCGAGATTGCGCCGCCTGGCCGATCCCTCTTCGTCCATGACGCATTGAAAGAGAGCGCCGAAAATAGCCGGGGATATGCGGCCCCAGTCGAGCGCGCAGCAATCAAGAAGCAGCGTTCGCATTGACTTATCACATGAGGATATAGGCAATGTTTCTTCAAACAGCCGGCCGTTCACATAGGGGAAAGCCGTCAATGTTTCATCAAGTCCCTTTTGGCGCTTGCTCTCGGCGGTATTCAGTACTTGAAAAAGCATCGAAATCTGCGAACCAAGGTCGGAGCCGTCTTCGCGGGTGTTATTCTCGATAAATTCACGGAATGATCCGCGAGGTTCAAAGAGCGTCGTATCCTCCGCAAAGAGACAGAAAAGCAGTCGAACAAGCAGCAATTCGAGATTGTGTCCCTCATATCCCGAAGCCCGCAAACGGTCATGAAGTTTGCCCATGCGTTCGGCGGCCTTGATATTGACCGGGTCCTGGGCTGTGATCTGCTGGGTGGAATATCCCGCGATGAAGCCGAACAGTTTTATATGCTTGTACAGGTCCTTGAGCGGCAAATCGCTTTGTGTTTGGAAATCGAGATCATAGAGACGGATGCGGGCGAAGTCGGAAACAATGATATAGCGGGGAAGATCGCGTTCGGCAAGACCTTCGAAATATTCGAGAGCTTGTTTATATGCAGAGTCGAGATCGCGGCCACGGGATTTGTGCTCGGCGATTAAGGTTCCGCGCCAGAAGAGATCGATGAACCCCCCTTCTCTTCCCCCCTTGGCAAGGGGGGACTGAGGGGGGTGGGTTTCCTCGTATCGCTTCCGCGCGCGCTTGACCGGCTCTTCAAAGCTCGCCAGCCGCCTGCGGGACACGCCGAAGACGTTGAAGAACTCGTTCCAGAAGGTCTGGGCCTCGGCGTTCTCCGACTTCTCGCTTTCCCACTCACGCGAGAATGCAAGAGCGCGGTCTTTGATTTCGTTCAATGATAATGGCATGAGTTTCCGGCTTTAAAATCTCGTTGACGCAAACTGCTAAATTTTCACGAGAATAGCATAGAAACGGGTAAAAATAAAGCTGTTAAGGTTGAAGGTTTGCGCCAGTGATGCTTATTATGTCTATTTGGATATGCGCCCTTCAGGATCGGGTAGGAGGCGGGGTCGCCCCCGCCGTCCTCCCACACCACCGTACGTAC
>CAYPOT010000087.1:0-15796 GCA_964412455.1 uncultured Nitrospiraceae bacterium
GCGATCTCTGCGGTAAAATATCCTTCGTTTTTTCATAGAACTTTTGACAGTACCCCGCATCCTGCTTTTCACTCCGCATTCCGCACTCCGCACTGCTCTACTTCTTCTTCCCGTACAGCACCATCACAAGCGCCGGGGATACGAAGAAGTCGGCGGCGAGCGCCATCACGATCGTGAATCCCGTCAGTACGCCGAAGCGCATGATGTTGTACATGGACGCGAACGCGAAGATGAAGAAACCCAGGGACAACACCACGCTCGTCACGAGCATCGCCCTGCCCGTGGTCAGGAGCGTCCTCAGGACCGCCTCGCGGGGATCGCCCGTCTCCTGGTGGTAACGCCGGAAATTGTGCACGAAATGGATCGTGTCGTCCACGGCAATGCCGATGGCGATGGAACCGATCAACATGGTGAACATGTCCAGCGGCAGGCCGAATGCGGCCATCAGACCCATGGTCAGAATGATCGGCAGCAGGTTCGGGACCATACTCACCAGCCCCAGGCGCAGCTCGCCGATGAACAGGACCATCATGATCGTGATCACGATGACAGCGATCACATAGCTCCTCGCCGCGCTGTCCATGGCCGCGTGCACCGTGGCGCCGAAGAGCGGCACGATGCCGGTCACGGTGATGTCCGCGTCCGCGCCGAAGGCGGACCGGAAACGCTGCTCGACATCGGCAATGAACCCGCGGTATTTGACCGCGTCGAGCCAGGGCAGTTTCACGGTCAGCCGGGTCTTCGAGAACTGGCTGTCCACGACGTCTTCAAGGTCGTCGGAGCCGGAGTTCTCGAACAGCAGGAGCTCCTGGGCGACCAGCGTCCGGTCCTGCGGGATGGCGTAGAAATCCCTCCGGTTCTCGTTCAGCGCCTGGTTGATCTCCTTCAGGATGTCGGAAATGCCGATCGTTTTTCCCACGAAGAGGTCGTCGGCACGGATGGTGGCGATATCGGCCCCGAGCCCGTTCAGCCGGTTCAGGTTCTTCGGCTCATAGAGGCCGTTCACCTGTTTCGTGTCCGTGATCACCTCAAGGGCCACGGAGCCCTTCATCTCCCGGTCGATGGTGGTCGTGGCCTCGCGCACCGGCATGCGCTTATTCAGCCACAGCAGTGGATTGTGGGAGAACCGGAGCTGCGACAGGGCGATGACGGACAGGACGATCACCACAGTGCTTACGAGCAGGATCGCGCGGGGATTGCCGGTCGAGAAGTTCGCGATCGCGGTCAGGATGCGGTCCATGCGGGCATAGCGGACCTGGTCCCCTTCTCCCGCCTTCTTCTTCAGCGGCACGAGTGCCAGAAGTGCAGGCAGCATCACGATGGTGAAGAGCAGCGACAGGAGCACGCCCGCGGCGGCGAAGATCCCCAGGTCGGCGATCGGCGCGATCTCGGCCGTGGCAAAGGAGGCCAGGCCGGCAGCGGTCGTAAGGCTCGTCATGACCACGGCGAGCCCCGAGTGGCCCAGGGCGTGGACGATGGAACCCTCCTGGTCACCGGTGGCCTGGAAGCGATGATAGAAGATGGCCAGCACATGCACAGCGGCGCCCACGCAGACGGCGAGCAGAAAGGACGGCAGGATCTGGGTCGGCAGCTTGATCGCCGTGTTGGTCAGTCCCATTAGTCCGAGGGTCGAGACCAGCGTGACGATCACGATGAGGAGGGGCAGCAGTACGCCCGAGATACGCCGGAAAAGAGCATAGAGCGTGACGGCGATCACGAGCAGGGCCAGGACCATGAACTTCCGCATATCCTGCATCATGCTCTTCTTGAGATCGTCGGTCACGACCGGTGAACCGGCGATGAAGGTCCGGAAGTCGGGTGTATCATACCGCGCCGCGATCGAGCGCACCGTGCTCACCACCTCGCTGTTCTCCTGGTCGGTCAGGTACTGCCGCTTTGCCGGCTGTGCGCTATCGTCGAAGCCCGTCAGCGCGTCCTCAGGCGCCCCTGCTGACGAAAAACTGTTCGTTTTGAGTACGATGGTGGTGAGCGTACCTGCTTCATTGATCATCAGGTTCCGGTAGAGAGGATTTGCCAGCACCCGCGCCTTGAGCGCGGCGAGGTCCCGTGCGTTCTTCGGGAAGTTCTCCAGCAGGTCCTCGACGATCAGCCGGTCCTTATCGCCCCGCGTGTTCCGGACGTTCACCATGCTGGTGATATCGTCCAGGTGAGGAACATTCGCCGCCAGTTCGTCGTGGAAGGACTTCAGCTTGCGAAGGAATGCGAGGTCGAAGACCTCCTTCGGCTGGATCGCGATGATCACCATCTCGTCCCTGCCGAACTGATCGCGGAACTCGTAGTACTTGATAAGCGCCGGGTCCGACTCGTGCAGAAATCCCTCGGTCGACGTGTCGAGCCTGACCCTGGGCAATTGGGAACCCATGGCGGCGATCACGATCATCATGACCACCAGGGTCTTAATGCGGTTGCGGTAAACGAAACGGCCGAAACGGACGAATGCTTCTTCGATGCGCGCCTTGATGCCGGTCATGAAACCTCCAGAGGGTCGGTTCGTAAGTTCGTACTATAGCGAATAGTTGGCTTATCTGTCGAAATACAATCACTCCACATGAATCCCGACTAACGCCGTTGTCACTCGCGCCCGTTTTTGGCGGTCCGGGATCCATTCCAGGATAACGCTCTTCATCGCTTCATCGAAACGCGCCTGAAGTCTGTTGACATCAAGACTCGTCAAAGATGGCGGTTTAGCGATATCCTCGGTCTTGGTCCACTCGATACGCTCACAGACTTCAATATTTCCTTCAGGAGCGCCCCGCAGCGTAAGCACGCGAGCGTTTGCATGTCCGGGTTTATCTTCATAGCGAACAAGATAACGAGCATAGAACACCCCTTCGCCGCCCGCCTGTGATACCTCGCCGCTAAAGCCCGGTTCAATCACCTCTTTGAGAAGCGCATCAACGAGAGGGTGTCCGATGCCGCCCAATTCGCTCCCTCGGCTTCTGAGGGACAATGCGCGGTCAAAACACACATCCTCGTAGCGTGGAGCAAGATGGTAGCGGCGCTGTAATACTTCAGGAACATGGAACGTCCAGAGTTCACCGACCGGCATCGCCGTGCCGCCGAGACGAAGAATACTGCTGCGCACCCACTGGCCCAGCTCGTCCAATGTATGCCTTCCTTCGATGCGCCGGTAATTTTCTAAATTGAACTGGGTCAAATCCTGAGAAAGCGCGGAGAGCGCTTCGCGCGCGCGGTTTGCTTCCTGGAGCATTTCGACCATATCCTGCGCCGTCTGTTTATAGTCCCGGTCAACCAAGGCCCGTTTAAACAATTCCTGATAATCCGGGCGACTTCCTAGCAGACCGAGAATCTCACTCCGAAAATCTTCTTTTACCTGTCCCTGCTCGTCGACCTTGCCGATGGAATGAGCGATCTCCTGAAGTTTGAAGTCAAGCAGATCATAAATGCGCTCTTCCACCGTATCGTCTGCGAAAAGGTTGTACACCTGCACGGTCTCAAGCTGGCCGTATCGATGAATACGGCCTATGCGCTGCTCAACAGCCATCGGGTTCCATGGAAGGTCGTAATTAAACAGTATCCTGCCGATTTGCAGGTTGATGCCTTCGCCGCCCGCCGACGTGCAGATCAGAAAACGCGCGCCGTTCTCTTTCCAAAAAGCTTCCATTGCGGCGATTTTGTCTTCCAGCGGGCCGCCTTTGATGTTAGCGATGAAACCGTGCCCGAAGATGCGGCCAAGTTCCTCTGACAAAAAATCAAGTGTGTCACGATACTGCGTGAAGATCACGAATCGTTCAGCCGGGTTGTTCCGTGAAAGATCGCTTATCGCCCGTACCAGCGTTTCGAAGCGGCGATCTGTGCCGTCAGGCACGTGACTGACCAGGTCCCGCACTTTCCGTATCTCATCCGGGATATCGGTCTCAGCGAAAACTCCCTCTTCACCTTCTTCATCACCATCAAGCGACCAGTCGGTTGTCTCGGCTTGCTCTTCACGTTTCTGCAAGCGCCGCCTGATGCGGCCCACATAAGCCTCGGCATCTGTGTTCGTCGCAGAGCCTTCCCCGAGGATCGCCCGAGCTACTGCCAGCATCTCATCCTGGATGCGCATGATCTCTTCTGCAAAGGATGCCGCTTTCGCGGGCGTCTGCGCGCTCCGTCGCCGCGTTTCCAGTTCCAGCTGCTTACGCACGAGCAAGACCAAGAGCCGCCGCCGCAGAGCCTGGCGAATTGCTCTGGGGCTGGATGACATGATCTTCTGGAAGGTGGTCATGACAAAACCTATCGCACGCTGCTGGCTGGTAGTCCTTTTTTGATCGATGCCGGCTGCACTGTAGCCTTCGCGCAGATACTCGCTCAATTGATCGTAGAAATGCCGCTCACGAGGGGCGAGAGAAAAACGCTGGGTATGGACCTGACGTTTGCGGAAGATCGGCGCACCGGAAGAATCGGTCACTTCGCGCTTGGTACGGCGGATCATGACGCGGTTCAAGAGACCCATTCGGTTATTGACCGCTTCCGGATCGGCAAACAGTTGGTCATCGAGTATCTGGATCAGGGACCAGAACTGAAACGCGTTGCCCTGGTGCGGCGTTGCGGACAGAAAGATGAGGTCGCGTGTATGGTTTCGCAAGGCCTCGGCAAGCTTGTAGTTTTGCGTCGTCACTGTCTTTTTGCCGCTCTTTGTGCGCGATACATGGTGCGCCTCGTCCACGATCACCAGGTCCCACGGCGCGGCAGCGAGCATCCTCTGCATGCGGCGCGGCACCTTAAGCGTGTCGATGGAGACGATCACTTGATGGTGACGCTCCCAGGCAGCTGAGCCGTGATCCTGAAAATCCCGTCCCAGAATGTCGAAGTGCATCCGGAAACAACTTTCTAGTTCCCTGCGCCAATTCTCCACCAGTCCCGCAGGAGTCACGATAAGAATGCGCTCTACGTCTTTGCGGGCAATCAGCTCGCGGATCAGCATTCCCGTTTCGATGGTCTTCCCAAGGCCGACTTCATCGGCGATAAGCATGCGTCGGGGCGACCGACCCACGAGATCATGGACCATAAGAATCTGGTGCGGAAGCAGGTCCACCCTGCTAGAGGAGAGTTCACCGCCTGTATTGGCGTAACTCATATCAAGGGCCATCTGCTTGATACGATAGTCCCGGGGATCGTCAAAGCTGCCTGCGGCAAGCCGCTCCCACAAGTCCGCGGCCTTCTCCAGCCATTCAATCGGCAGGTTTTCGACCCGTTCGCCCTCTGCGGTCTTAAAGAGCACCTTGGCCTGATACACGCCTAACTCTTCGGAGACGCGGATTACTTCTCCGACACCCCACTCCGGATGGGTCTTAACGCGAACCTTGTCGTCGCGATTGATCGTTATATATGGTGTACTCGTCTCACTCATGTCAAATTAAACCCCACTGGATAATATTCATTTCCGGCCCGGTCCACCTGCTTTTTCGGCGAACCGAATATATTCCGTAGCGAGTAGCGCTCCTGTCCGACTTCAAACCAGAAATCGTCAGCCTGGTTCAGCTTCCATTTGAAAACAACTTGAACATGGCCACCCATCCGGCTATTCAGTTCATTTGCCTGAGATACCAGAATGCTGTGAATGTACGAAGACACATCATTTCGGTTTCCCGCCGCAGCAATGAGCACTTCCTCAACACCTTCGATCGTGATCCGATAACCTCGGGGAAAATGAAAGGGTTCCTCTCTTAGAGCCCTCAAGTAATCAAGAAATCCCATCCGCACTTCATTCGGCAGGAAGCCGTCGCTTTTCTGAGGTTGCAGAAAGCGCTTTTCCAAGAGAATATACCCCGGCATCAGATCGCTCCTCCATGGCGCAACAGAGGCGCGCCTTCCATGACCCCGATCACCCTGTCGATTGCGCCTTCCCAATCCGGCCGCAGCGCGCGCACATACCGCAACCCGGCCAGCATTTCAGATCGTCGGGCGTCGAACCGCTCTATCCATGGCAAAACCGACTCGCCTGCATCAGACAATGCAATCAGCGCATGTAGCAGGTCAACCAGCAAAATCTTTTCGTTATTGGTCGCCAATTCACCTTCGAACAATTCGACTTGAGTCGTATTCGTTTCCGCTCTCAGCATTTCAAGTACCGCTTCAAGACGTTCTTTCGGCTGTTTAACCTCGTATGTTCGCCCACGACCCGTGCGGCCTCGAATGATAAGACCGGCTTTTTTCAGGTCATCGGTACTTACTTGAAGCGCCCGAGTGCTCTTGCTGATCTTATCCACATTGACTTCGCGCCGATGTTCAGCCAGCAGCCGCAGCCAGGCATAGGTGAGTGAGTCCACTTCTTCCAGTTCCGGCGGCATGGGCCGCTCGCGTGTAACGAGTTGGTCAACGATGCTGCTGATGTCCTGAAGCGCTTTATGAAGAGGATACGTCTTTCCTTCATGGTCCAGCACCTGGTCATAGTGCGCGCTGTAAAGTTCCAGACACTTGCCGATGCAGATCAACCGCACATCCGGCTCCGGCAAAGGCTTGTTCCCGTATCGCCCAGCCTCAATTGCTGAAAGCTCCGCCCGTGCTAGTCGGCGAACGTCCTGGCGAATTCCCGCCCATGACCGCGCTGTCGGGTCTTCCTTGCGCTTACGACAGACGTGAATAAGGTCGTATGAAATATTTTCTTTATCCATTAAGTGGAGGGATGATTCTGCTTCGCTATGAACCGGGTAAACTGCAGCAATTTCAAAGCCCGTGTCGCACAAAGACTGGAGCAACCCTTCCCACACCGTTCCGGCCTGGTCAGTGTGATGGAACGTAAAAATCAAAAGCCCATCGTGCGGTAATTGATCATGAACGCGCTGAAATACGGCGGTGAGCCCGCTATAAAAATCGGCCCGGCTTTTTCCGCGTGATCGATTTTCGACAACCTCTTCCGTTTTTGGAGTATACTCCGGCGCAAACCAAGAGTAATGGTCTTTAAGTGCCAGCCGCAGCCACACATAAAAGAAGTCGGCGAGTTCAGAATAATTAACGTTGCCAACGTAAGGAGGATCAGTAATAACAATCGTGGGATTTTCCGATGATACTTCTGCTGAATTCGCGCAATGCAACATACGACTTGCATCCGTCAATTTATCGGTTTGAATTTTAACGCGTTGTTCGTCATCAATATTCGCTTTGAAGTCCCAGCCTGCTGTTTGGTATTCAACACCGCCAACTACGAGTCCGTATTCGGACAAAAAGGATCCAGCGGCGATACTCGGCAAACCGAAGACATTATTTTCCGCTGTTGTGATTTTTGTTTGAAAGTCGTGTCGTGCAAATACGCCCTCAGCTGTCAGGCTGCCTACTGCAGAACGAGATACACGGTGGCGCGTAAATAAATTATTAGCTTCCAGCGCATTTGAGAACGCACACAACAGCATCTCCCTCAGCTTCTCGTCATTCTCTGCCATGATACCTACAAGCAATGTTGAAAGCGCAAGGAGCTGGCGCGACCCAAACATATCATGCCAATAATTGTAGTGATGTTGAAGCAACCGCGCGGTTTCTGCCCCATCTGGAATAGCACTCTTGGGATATGGCAGGCCTGCTCTATTCTCCCCCCACAATCGCTCCGCTTGTTGTAAATGCGCCTGGTCGGACGCTGACCAACGCTTAAAGAACTTGCCATTTTTAGGGAAAAGTAAGCCCCTCATTTCATAATTAGATAGAGCACTTGCTGTTTTTGGCGAAGCGCCGAACATTGTTTGCTGACTGTCATCTACCTCTTCAACTGGCAAGACATAGGCTTGAAGCGCATATGGACGAACTGGCAACCGGCGGTCCTGTGGTAGAAGACGAATGCTTTCAATAATCCTATCCTTGTTTCCGCATCGGC
Organism: uncultured Nitrospiraceae bacterium; assembly: GCA_964412455.1. GTDB lineage: Bacteria > Nitrospirota > UBA9217 > UBA9217 > UBA9217 > JAAXXJ01. The sequence goes on from CAYPOT010000087.1 coordinate 7,829, forward strand.
ACTGAAAGTAACCCTTCTCAGGCAAATTTCCCTTACTCGGATCATAGTTGTGCTTGCAAACTGGGCAGGTTACCTCACCCTCGGGTAAAGGACCACGCCATTGCCAGATCGCTTCGCAGGATGGACAGAGCAGCACAGAGAGCGGCACTTTTTTTCGTGCTTTTTTCTTATCCCAAGGAACTCTTGCCTTGAAATCTTTTTCACAATGTGGGCAAGCCAGCATTACGAGGCTTTCGTTTGATTTTTTCGTAGGCTTGGACGGCTCGATAGCATATGTCCATTCCGTAGTGGGCCGCCCCTCTCCACCGGACCCGCGAGGGCTGTTGACCATCATTCCTGGCTCTGCGATAAGCGAAGCAACATCAACTTCCCAATCAAAAGTTCTTTTACATTCCGGACACTTTGTGTCGCGATGATATCGAACTGAAACGGTCTTTGCTGCAACGAGGTAATCCTTGAACAGTGGGACTTCCTTCTTGCAGGTGGGAATTGTACAAATCGCGTACTTTACCCAGAAAGTATAGATCACGTCTGCATCTAATCCTAAAGCAATCTGTGTCTTATAAAGATCAAGAAGAGTTTCTCGAAGAGGTTCGTCATCGTTCCAGGCCACCGGTCTCGCGACCAACCGGTCAAAAGCAGCCTTGAGCGCAGCGATCTCTACCGGCTCCACCTCGGTCTTGACGATGAACCATGCTACCGGATTAAGGTCAATGCCCACCACCTTACAGCCAAGCCGAAGTGCCTCCACCACCGTTGTACCGCCACCCATGAACGGATCGAGCACCACCTTGTCAGTGGTATCCGGATCTTTGCTGTGGTCCTTATAGAACTCCGCCATGAGATCAACCGGCGTGCCGTCTTCTTTGTATGCCGGTTTCAGCGCGCCGAGCAGGATCGCCCGGAACACACACGACGCCCGCCGCGCGAACCATTTGTGCATCTGATAGATCGGCTTAAAGCTGTTCCTCTCCGGCTCAGCGAGACGGTTTATCTCGACGATCGGAAAGCCGACCTCGATGGCGCGAGGGATGGAAGTTATTTTGGAGTTATCGTTTGATGTCATTTTATGAACTGTTTTGGATTATCAGTTGAAGCAACGGTAATCTGATATTTGTTGCCTTCCAGGTTTTCAAGATGCGCGCTGATAATCACGGTCTTTACGGTTGGAAACAATTCCAGTTTCTTTCTGATAAGAATCCGCGCGTCATGCAATAGATTATCCTCGTCATCTATACCCGGATTCGCACTCTTATACGCTTCGATATAACGCAGAAGGGCTTCCTCGCGCTGATGCTCCGGCAACACTGCTATGTTCCAGACGGTACATGCACTGTTGAGATAGCTTTGGCGTTCTTCCGTCGTTTCACCCATTGAGATATAATCAGACGCCATCTGGGTTATCATCTGAGACATCTTCGATGGAGGGAGAATACGGCTTGAAGTCTTTTTTTTGATCTTTTTCATAATAGACAAGCATATCTTACGCTACTTGCAACATGCCAGCCGCGACGACGAAAGCCGGTGCGTTCGGCCGCCGGGAACCAAGAGCTTCAACATGCCCGTCCACACGGAATACATCTTCACCCCAGCCACGTCCTTTATCATCTGCCCTTTCTCCTCTTTTTTTTCCCCGAGCCCTTTCCATCTATCTGGCCCCTGAATAAGCCGTAATGCCGCTTGATCCGCGCGATATAGTCAGAATCGCGCAGGAGCACCTCCCGGGCCATTTCAAGAATTGCCGGAGCATGAGCCGTATGCGGACTGCCCATGTTCAGAATAGGCCCCTTGAGTTCTGCTACGTCATGTGGATCGGGATTACTGAGCCATTTTGCATAAAAGGCCGGTTTCTCCCAACCCCAGGCAATCACCGTTTCCACATCGTTTCGGACGGAGGATACGACATACCAAAATACCCTCCGGCAATCACAGCCTTGTTCGTTGCAGAACATTTCATGAAAATAATAACTGCCGGGCGGCAATCCGGCCGTCGCATTGTCCATCACGGTTATGCAGCGCGTTTCGCGTTCGGCAAGGTCCGGAAACAAGTCGTGAAACATCTGAAAAGGCATGGGTCAATATCTCCTTCACAAATACACGGCGCCGATCTCGAAGGCTTGCTCGGGAGTGCCAAACCACTCTCCGCTAGGAAAACAGCACGCCTCATAGCGCATGTTGCTGTAGGTGAAAAAAGCGACGCTCCACCGATCGATGCTGAAATGCCGCAGCCGGACGAGGTGCGTCGGCGTGTTTCGCAGCCGTTCAATGAACTCCTTGCGGGTTTCGCCATAGCTTGCAGGGATGCGCTTCGGGACGTTCTCCGGCTCCTTGTACGCATCGATATAGCACATTGCGCCTCTGAATCTGACGTCGATGCGAGTGAACTTGCCGGCATGCCGCTTTTCCGCATGGGCGAGGATGTGCGTCCGTATCGCATTCTGCGTAGCAGGCGTAACCTTGATCCCGCCTGAATGGGGGGTCTGCATCCAAACTTTTCTCATACGCGTATCCTCCGCTTCAAGAGGTTGGACCGATGTTGTTTGAGATGCTCAGTATGCGCTGCTTTTACCCTTTTTCATGCTGGTCATTTCGTCAGCCCCCTACCCTGCACCCATTCGGATATCTTCTGCTTAATCCAAACCAATCGGCGGTCCTCGACTTGGCCCAGCTTCCCCAGGAGGATTTCGCCGTTCACGACAGCAAGCCTGCTGATCCTCAGAAGGCTCGGCATTTTCAATCCCGACTTATCAAAGTCGGCATCACCATGAGTTATGACCTCGTCAAAGTCCATCAAACCCTGCTCAAGCTTCGATGAAATCATGCAAATCAGCCAGTCGTCATATTGGCCCGGAAACTTCCGCAACACCAGGGCAGGACGCAGTTTTCCAGTTTCCTGATCTGTCTGCGGAAAACGAAACAGAACAATCTGACCTTCGGCAATCATGTGAAGGACTCCTTGAGATCGGATAATGAATACGGCGCAGATTCCTCCGCGATACCGCGCATCGCGGATGCCAGCGATATCGCAGACCACTCGCGCTCTTCCGTCTTCGAGCGTAGATATTCCACGAAATCCAGGACTTCTGCCTTTTTAGCTTCCGGCAACTCATGAATGGAACTGATTATTCTCTCTTCCAGAGTCATAACGTTTTCCTCCTTCAAAAGAGCGTTATAGTCGAATATCAGTGGGATAATGGACCGCCACTTCCTTCACGCCATGGAATGCCTTATCACTCGATACGAGAACATCCGCTTTCAGCCGCAGCGTCACTGCCAGCACAACTGCGTCATTCGTCAGAAAGCCGTACTTCTCCTGCATTGTGAAAGCGGTCTTCGTTAGATCCTCCAGCGTGCAAGCCGCGAATCCAAGGCCAAGGTCCACAAGCGCGTTTACTTTGGCCCGGTAGAGGCTCAGGCCTTTGATGACCTCAGGCTTTGAGGCAAGGCGCTGTGCCGGTTTCCCTTCCGCGATGAGCCCTTTCATCATGGCTTCTGCAAGCATCAGCTTATGCGTCAACTCCTGCCATACCGTCTGCGGCAGAACACCGGAAAGCTCGCCCTGGGCGCAGCGCCGAATAAATCTCTGGGCCTGACCGGAGACGTTTTGTTCAGCGTAGAGAAGAACATTCGTGTCGATCACACAGAGACTGCCGCTCGGGATATCATCGAGATTTATAGATCCCACGCATCCTCCTCCAGAACCGCTTTGAACTGAGCACCGGTAAGCTTCATCGGTCGGTCACAAAAAAGCTGATACGCCGCATCACGCTTTGCCGGATCGACAGCCTGAGGTGATAGGTAGGTTTCAAGCGCGTCCTGGATCACATCGCTCAGAGAACGCCCTTTATCTGCCGCATAGCGTTTTGCCCTCCGCAGCACGTCTTCTTCTAATAGTGTTCCGACTTTCTGTTTCATAAAACACCTCCGTTTATTTCACCGGCCCCAGCACGATCCATGGCGTGAGCATTTCCATGAGCGTCAAGGCACCATGCCGATACACGGATTGCGCACCTGGCCCTGAAAATCGATTATGACCGCGTCCTGCGAGCACTGCCAACCGCTTGGCAGGATCGACCCAAAGGCCGTCTCCTGTTTTCGGTAAAAATTCATTCGACTCAAAATAGCGAAACCGCTTTCCGCCGAGTTGTCCGTCTACGCCCTTCATACCGGGATCGCTCAAACCGGGACCGAGGAATATGTAACCGTGGTCGCTCGTAACAAGTACTTTTCGATCAGGCGGCACGGCCTGGACCGTTCGCTTCCATGCCTGCTCCAAGCCGTCCCAAATACCGTCGAACATCGACTCATCTGTGGCCGTGCTATCGGTATAGCGCTGGTCCGGAAACCGGGACCAGAGAAGCAACGATTCCTCTCCGTCATTGATCGTATGATGGTCGTTTGTCTGGCCGAAGTAGTAACACCGGATGTTCTTTTGCTTCAATTCCCCGCGACCAGTAAGCTGCGAAGGTCCGATATTCTGCGGCAGACCCAGGCCGAGACGCTCCGAAATGAAGTACTCGGTCTCGCTCGGCACAGCAGCGCGGCTACAGCCGGTCTCCAGAACCTCTCGCCGCGCGTCTTTCGCAAGAGCGATGAGCCTCGGCATTTCTCTGAGCGAGCAACCGTCTAATATCACGACAGCGCTTTTCTGATTCTGCCCAAAGAAGGAAGCGACTGTTCGCTCCTCCTCAGGCATCATAGCGAGTTCATCAAAGAGCGATGAAGCAGAGGTTCGCAGAATGTTTTCCCGCTCGTTCACCAGCTCTTCGCCATGCCTCAAATAGTCCTTGGGGGAATTATCCGAGTCAGCGAACGCTTTTTGCGACCACACCTCATTCATCAGCCATTTTTCAAGACCCTGCAGGCGCGGTCCAGGTTGTGTAAGGCGATCGATCATGTCGCGATCCAATGCAGCAGTTTTCATAGCGACGCGTCCTCCCTGTTCCTGCGGCCTTCGTTCTGGATTTCGACGCCGAATCGCGCTGTGTAGCTTGCACTATTCAGGTTCGGCAGTTTTTCACAATGCTGCTCCAGCACAGCTTTGGTCATCGGTCCGGGAACCACGATATCAAGCTGTACGCTTACATCTCCGGGCCCGGACAGCGCGCCGCGATATGCAGCCGGCAGGCCGGACAAATCCTGACCGCGATGATCCGCGAATATCGTGAAGCGCACCGTTCGTATGACCGGATCATTCATATCAGTAAGCCGTGCAGCTGCTTGCTGGCGAAGCTCGCCAAGACTGCGGCAAGACGGTGTGCTTCTCTCTTCAACCGTGATCGCCGGGGTAGAACGTGATTGCTCTCCCGCACCTTCTTCCGTCGTTGCGGGATGCGCCGTCTCAACGCCAGCGAAGGCGGGCATTGGTGTACCAGTTAAAGTTAATGTTGAGGCATGCTCGGCAGATTCAGGCCATGGCTGGACAAGCACTGCTTGTTTAAGGTCCGGCTCCCGGAAGTATACTCTCTCTCCACAAACGTTTTTACCCCCGTATTGCAAACCCAGAATCCGATTCTGATCAGCGACCAGCATCAAGATTGCTTCGATTATCATAGTGTCGGTTAGAGGTACTGGAAATCCAAGAGTGTTTCTGTAGAAGCGATCAACTTCGTCAACTCGCTTACCAATGAAATCGTTCAAATTTCTGCGAAGATGCTCTCCGATCAGAGACTGCGGATACACCTGTTCAGTAAGCTGCTTTCTCACATCTTCCTTACTGCTTGCCAGCCCTAGATTCTCTTCTTCGAACTGTGCTTGCGAGGACTGATCACCCCATTTTTCGATCCTGACATACAATAGTCCTGCGGATTTTAGATTGCGCTGAATCTGTTTATTCTGGTCGTCGGCAATTTTTTCAAACTTCGTTCGGCGCTCTGCATTCGTAGATGATGCGGCAAGCAGCCTGGCCGCCTTCAGTCGCTTGGCGAGCGCCAGAAGATCGGGGCTCGTAAGGTGGTCCACCCTCGGGTCGCGCGGCTCAAGCAGAAGCACCTGGTTTCGCAGCTCCAGTCCCTGATAAAGAGCGAACCGTTCCGCCTGAGACAACCGGCGCGGCGCTAACACGTAGCGCTGCCCGTGCCTGGAGAAACCCTGCAACATCACCTTTGCCTCTTCCAGATCACGGTAAATGACGGTCTGATGATTTTCCCGAAATACCTCCTGCAACCAAATCAGAGTGATCTGATCGCGCGCGGTATCATCACCGTGCCGCATAGCATCCAGCTCGACCTTGGCGAATTCGTTTTCCACTCCGTCGAAAAGGAAGCGGCCTTCGCGCTCGTGGAAATAGGTGCCGTACCTTTTGAAGGCCTCTACTCCGGCATAATACTGGTTCGGGTCATCGCCGGGCTTGACCACATGACGCACAAGCTCGTCGGTCGTTACGCCGACAGAACGGCCGCCCGGCACCAGACTCGCCAGCAATACCGCGGATGCAATAGCTTCCGCATACGGCTGTGCGGCAAGATCGCGATAATTGCCCGCAGCAGGATTAATCAGTGATCCGGCAGGGTCGAGATCGGAGAGACGGTCTGCGCAAACCGGATCGGTTACGCGACAATGGGATGCGGTCATTAAATATGAACCTTCAGGAGTTGCGTCCAGCATGGCGCCGAGCAAACCTAATGCGCTTCGTGTTCCCTGAAATCCTCCGCTCTCCGTAATCCGCTCAAAGACCAACTCGATCAGATCGGGAAGGAACGGAAAAGACTCCTCCATGCGACCGACGTAGCCATCGGGCACTTCCATCCCAAAGCGACGCCACGTGTTGATGTATGACTGGATAAGTGCGCGTGCAGCCTCCTTGTCATAACTATCGGCATTTTTATACAGCCGGTGTCTGACAATGGATGCCCGGTCCTGGGGTTTGCGGAAATGTAATTCTATTCTCTGTGTCCGCTTGAGCGTGGAGCCCGGTTCCTTGTTGCCGTCGTAAACAGCAGCAAAGAGCGTTAAGTGACTTCCCTCACGACCGGCCTCTTCGCTCAGCATCTGCAGAAAAGCTATATTTTGGCTGCGCTTGGTCGCATCGGGTATGATATCGATGCCCCGTTCCAACTCGTCAAGGATGAGAACCAGATGGCAGTCCTTGATCGCAGTCCGGAAATCATCGAGGTCAGGTGCACGCTCGCCGCTCCATGTTGTTTTAAGCCGCTGCCCGATCAGCATCCAAAGTGCATCGCCGGGCATAGACTGATCAGTAAATTTGTGAACGATTACTTCGGGGTTCTCCGGCGGTGTCCAGTCGTATCCGGCTTTTGCAGTCCAGGCTGTCGCTTCCGGGAGGCTTTTGAAGAGATGATAACCTAAAAGGAGTGTGTGGGATTTTCCGAGACCCTTCACCGCCTGAGCGAGAACGGTCCCCGCACCAGTTCCCTCTTTGAATCTTCGGCTTAGTCCCTTGAGAACCTTGTGAAGGTCTTCGGAAAGATACGTAAGCTCGAAGAATCTTTGGGCACTGCGCTCAAGACTGTCCGCCGGTCCCGAACGAAGGCGTTCAAGGTCAATAACACCATCTAGAGATTCAGTTGATTGGTATCTGCGTTCTATCATGCAGGAAGAATAACACAGAATTCTTGACGTGTCAAGAAAATAGTAGTTTTTATATCAATTCATCCGGATCATATCCTAAGAAAGAGAGAGTTCGTAGCTGAGAACTATCAACAGGCTCTGAATGCCCGCCAAATCACAGCCCTGTCTTAAAACTCAGCATCAACTCAAGCTCAGCAGCATAGAGAAGAGCTCTCCTACCTTTGATCTATGCAACCTCATCGATCTCCGCAATAAGGTCTATTCCGGCGTCTTCCACGGACATCTTCCCACTCTCACTTATATCTTCGCCCCCCGGAGACGCAAGGCGTTCCCGATCACCGATATCGAGCTGAAGCTCATGGCCGCCGCCGCGAAAATGGGGCTGAGCAGGATGCCGAAGAATGGATAGAGCACGCCTGCTGCGATGGGAATGCCGAG
>CAYPOT010000088.1:0-15744 GCA_964412455.1 uncultured Nitrospiraceae bacterium
CCGGGCCGGGTCCGACACGGAACGCCACTCGTGACCCTGAATGAGCTTGACACCAAGATAAAAGACCTGACCCTATGGTCCGCTATGGTCCGTGACCCTATGGTCCGAGAGGCCGGAGCCGTGGCCGGAACCGCCTGACGACGAAGAAAAGAAGGGATAATCGTCATCATCAGATTCAATGGACCTGACCCTGGTGGATTCCGGAAACAGGGCTGAATGGCAACATAGTAGATGTAATCCCATGGGGGGCCATGTCAACAAAGTGGACGGGACGCTAGATGATCCCCTGAAGGACGAAAAGCATCAAGCGCATCAACGATTCGGCCTCCTGGCGGTCAGTTCAGGAAGCGGTAACGTTCAAGGGGATTTAAAGTGTCCCGTTGAGGGGAAAGCATAGATAAAAACAATGTCCTGCAAGAGGCAAGTCTACAAGTCAAGCCTGACCCGCCACGGTCCCAAGATGTACACAATATTAGGAGGATACCTTTTATGGACGTCTCTCGTCTGCTTGCTGTCGTAAATGACATCGAAGGTGAATATCAGGGCAAACTCTCCCAGTTATTGAAGGATCTTATTCAGCACTACTACGCGGCGGCGAGAGATGTTCCCACTAAAGACAACATGCCCGCAATTCAACAAGCACTCCGATCCTTGGACGAGTGTCTGGATGAGAGTCGCTTTGCGCAGTACTCACCTAGTAAGGCTGCGGTCCTTGAAGCTATTGGTGGGTTACAGTGCGTGGGACCTGGCCTACAGGAGAAACTAAACGCCATCTTATCGGTTGCTGGTCAGACAACTGCTGGGATTGTAACAGGTCTCACGCAGTTGCAGGTTGATCTTGATGCGTTTCGAAAGGCATGCACTCAAACAAAAACTGGCCTTGAATCTCTCGGGATTACTCCCCATGCTATCTCTGAAGGTGAGTTCGAAGTTGGGATATTGATCCCTGAGCGACTTGTTGACCAAAAACTCGGTGCCCTTGCAAAAGAGCTGGAAGGATGGAACAAGATCGTGCGAGGGTTTCAGGAGGTTGCGGGCGAAGAAGAACGTGAAGTCACTGTGGCAGGTATAGCGTCCGGCAGCTACGAGGTTTACCTGCCGATAGGAATCATTGCTGCGGGTCTACTCTCGCGTACAATCGATAAAGTTCTCGAATGGTATCTCCGAATTCTGGAAATTCGGAAGCGGAAGAGACGACTAGAGCTTCAGAACCTCGGAGCTCCAGTTGCTGAAGTTGATTCGATAAAAAAACATGAACGCGAACTCCTCGAGAAAGAAATCCGCGGTCTCGCCGGAGAGATGGTTAAGGAATTTCATCCGAAAGTCGATGCCCCTCGCAGGCATGAGCTTGAAACACACATAACGCTGTCTATTCGGCAGATTGCACGCTTTGTCGATAAGGGTGGCTTAGTGGAAGTTGATTCTACCCCTCCGAAACAACCTGAGGCACCGCCCGCTGCACCTGAAGGCGCGGATGTAACAGAGGATGCGACCCAAGAGTACGAGCGTCTCAAAAAAGACTATACTCGTTTGAGCTCAGAATTCGAAAAGGTGTCACGCATACTCGATATGGGACGTTCACTTAAACGGCTTCCAGAGAGGGTAGAACCAATTCTGCAGCTGCCCGAAGTTGATCCTGAATACGAGCGTACTGAGCCAGAAAAGCCGATTAGAAAAAAAAGTTGAGCAAAGCCCATCGCAAGGTCAAACATCGTAGCTCAGTTGAGGAACTGCTTGGGGTCAGAACTGGGGCTATGGGGTCAAATCTCACTTGATGACGGCCTTGTCGCTATATGAGATTTGACCCCACGGAGATTCCACGCGGAGATTCCACGGAGATTCCCACGGAGATTGTATTTAACCTGAATCCGGCGTGCGCCGGAGAACTTTGAGCAATTACGACAGCAAAAATAGCACGTAAAATCGATATATGTCGGTCGGAATCAAACCTACTTTTTAATTAGGTTACATTCCGATGGCCTTAAACAACCAATAGCAACCAATAGGGTCAAGTCTTTCTCCTTGAATTAATCTCGGTATTGCAATGCTCGAGCTGAAAATGCAACGAACAAGACTTGACCCTAGGGATTCCCGAAAATGCAACGAACAAGACTTGACCCTAGGGATTCTAGGGATTCCTAGGGATTCCCTCAAGGGCGTTGGGTTTGATCTGCTCGTGGTCTGCGGATTCGCTTTTGATGCTTCCGCAAATGAAGCGGCAAATCAGTTTAATCCCGAGGGAAAGAAAGCCTCAGATAAGATCGTGGCAGAGGGCCAGAAACAGTATGGGAAGTTGCCGGTGTTGCTGGCCCGGATGAACCCGGACCTTGCCATGGGCGAGGAACTCTTGAAAAAGACTGGGGCCGGCAATCTCTTTATGGTCTTCGGCGAGCCGGACTTGAAGGTCAAGAAAGTCAAAGAGGGCAAGATCACCGTTGAGATCAAGGGTGTGGATGTGTATGATCCGACGACCGGCCAGATACGCAGCTCTTCGACCGACGATATCGCCTGCTGGTTCATCGACACGAACTACAACGGCGAGAGTTTCTTTGTTCGCCACGCATACTTCACCGGCGCCGACGAACCTTATGACAAGCTCAAACGCGCCCTCCGTGCCGAGGTGGACGAGGCTGCGTGGTCAATGCTCTACTCGACCGTGAGCAGCCCCTTCGATTCTCCGGCAACCGGCAAGATCGCAGTTAAGGTGATCAACCACTACGGTGATGAGGTCTTGAAGGTATATGAGGTGAAGTAAATAGACAAGGTGTTGTTGATTGAGCCTTTATCTGTTTGGGGGCGGTTATGACGGAATACGAAACAGAACTAAAAATCCGTGAATGGCTTCGACGATTAGTAGCAAAAACAGGATATATAAAACTTATTCTTTTTATCTTCTTTGCATTGTTGCTTTGCGTGTTCATTTACGTTCCGTGGTATATGACATATGATAACGGCGCCATCAATAGCACATTGTTTGTGAGGTATTCATTCGTTTGGGACAATAATAGATTGCTTAAGATCGATTTTGACAGAATAATAATCGAGGTTCTTATTATATTTAGTTTGCTGGGTATCTTTTTAACAGTGTTTTGGAATAAGCGTCCACCTGCGAAAACGGTCTCGCTCCGTAGCTTAAAAATGCTGGCAAAAAACGCTCCAGAAAAACTAAAGGAGCTTTATGATTTGCAAGATTTATACAAAAAAGCAGAAGTAGAGGCATTGAAAAAAGGCGTTGACATTGAAACCTTTTTAAAAGAGAAGGGGCTCAATGATGAAGCGATTAAGCACTTTCTGGGGGTTATTTCTGTTCCAAGATTGAAGCTGTAGCGTTCCGAGGTCGGAAGAAGCAGCCGGTGAATTGGGTTGAATTCGGAAGGGATATTCAGGGTTAGAAGCGCGTGAAGCGCGCACGCGAAGCAGCGAAAAAATAGCTGGTCGGCTTCAAGGATATCCTTGACACAACGTTCATCTCTGGCTCGGACCATCAAAGGAGACACTCATGGGTTTCTGGCTGTTTGTCCTGATCATCAGCACTGTCATCCTCTTTATTAAGCTCTCCAACCTCAGGCGGGACCATGAGTCGCGGATCGAGACCCTCCAACGGGAGCTCCACGAACTGCGATCGCTCGTTGAATCGCAGCGCAAACCCGCCGCGGTGTCTGCTGCTGAACGTGCAGAAGCGGCCCGGAAAACGCCGCCTGTCATTGTCTCGCCTCCTGCTCCTCTCTCGGCTGAAGCATCCAAACAGATCTCCGAGGTCCCGGTGACGATCCCGCTCTCGGAGGAGGCGTCCCGGCAGATCTCCGCTGCCCCGAGGCCGGGCCCGCTCCCGGAAAGGGCGTCCGCGCAGATATCCAATGTCCCGGTGCCCGGTGGGTCATTCGCGCAGGGCAAGCAAGCGGCAGCGCCTTCGCAGGGCGGCAGCTCGACGGAGGAATCCCGCGCAGGCGCCGGTACGGACCTGCTGCAGCGCTGGGAGAATTTCAAGGCGAACGTGGATTGGGAGCTGTTTACCGGAGTCAAGCTCTTCGCGGGCCTGGGCGGCATAGCCCTTTTTGTCGGCGCCGGGTTCTTCGTCAAGTATTCGATCGACCGCAACCTGATACCGCCCGCGCTGCGCCTGGCCATCAGTGCGCTTATCGGGCTCCTGCTGATCATCGCGTCGGGGCGCTTCGACCGGGAGCGGTTCGCCGTGCTGCGCCATACCCTGGCGGCGGGCGGCATCGGCGTGCTGTACAGCGTCGTGTTCGCCGCCACGCTGTATTACGAGTACCTGTCAAAACCCGTGGGCTTCGGGCTGCTTTCGGTGGTGTCCGCGGCCGCGTTCGTGCTGGCGGTCTATTTCCGCGGCATCCCCATATCGGTGCTCGGCGCGCTGGGAGCCTACCTCACGCCGATCCTGGTCAGCACCGGGCAGGGGACCCTTACCGGCCTGTTCGCGTACCTGGCGGTGGTGAACTTCGGCCTGTTCCAGGTCGTCAGGCGGCTGAACTCCGGCGGCCTGCTGCTTCTCGCGACGATCGGGACGCTCTGCACGATCTTTCTGGGCGCGTTCGCCGGCCGTATCCATCCCACCGGCATCGAGGTTGCCTGGGTAGTGATCGCCAATATGGCGTTGTTCAGCTATTTTCTCGATGCAGGAAAGGAATCCCCCGACAGCGCTCAGATGCTGTCATGGTCCGGCAGCGTGCTGTATCTGTCGGCCCCGGTCGCGGCGGTCCTGCTGCTGCGGCAAAACTCGATCGCTCCGCTGCTGATCGCCACCGCGGGCATGGCAGGCGCGGTGCTGCTTGCTTATCGTGACCGACGATGGTTCAGCCGCGTCATTCCGTACGGGGCCATCACGTTCGGCGTGGCCTTTGCGTGGGCCTGGATAAGCTTCGATCCCCGCAGTTTTTCCTGGAGCTTTGTTGTCCTGCTTGTGTACGGAGCGGTCGGCGGCCTGGGACCGGTCATGCTCATTCGCAAGTACGGGCTTGACCAGATCAACCTGCGCTGGTTTCGCGTCTTTCCGGCTGCGTTGGGCTTGATGGCGCTTTCCGTTGTTCTCATGCATCCCGATGTTTCCTTCTGGCTCTGGCCCCTGGTCCTGGTCCTGGGATTGATGGGCATCCTGATCAGCATGATCTTCGGCGCGGCGCTGCAGGCCGCGCTGCTCGTGCTGTTCCTTATTATCAGCGGCTTGTCGTGGCTCTTCAGAATGCCTCCCGGCCTCGGCGGGCCGGTTTTTTTCGGATTTCTGCTGTTCGCGGGAACGATGACCGGCCTGGCCGTCTCCTTTGCCATTAAAAAAATGGCCGCATGGAGAAAACTCCTGGTCAAGGATGTGCAAGGCGACGCATCATGGGAGATCGGCCCCGGGACGGCCGAATGGATGTCGGTCTTTCCCGTCGCCGGCGTCTTTATCCTGTTGGCGGTCACCTTCTGGCTGCAGCGCCCGCTTCAGCCCAATCCGGGCATGGTTACCCTGAGCTGTTTCCTCGGTATAAGCATCTTTCTGTCCCGGCGGCTTGTTTCTCAAACCATGTGCAGCGCGGTCCTGCTGTCATCCCTGGTCGCCCAGGGCGTCTGGATACTGCGGCCGGGCCTTGACGAGCAGCTTTTCTTTTCGGCGCTCACCTGGTCAGGCGCCTTCTTTGCCGTCGCGATCCTTGCTCCCTTTCTCCTGTTCCGGTCCTTTGAAAAATGGAACCGCGTCTGGATGACGTGGGCACTGTTCGAAGTGGTCCAGGGGCTTTTCGTGATCTGGGCCGCGGACCATATCTGGCCGCGACAGATGAGCGGATGGTCACCGATCATTCTGGCAGTCGTAAAATTGCCCGTGGTCGCGGTCCTGCTCAACCGGCTGAAGGGCCGGCCTGAACGGAATGCCATCGTGGCGTTTCACGGCGGGGTCCTGCTGTTCTATATATCCGCCGTTCCGGTGATGCTGCTCGATCTGGGCTGGCTGGGTCTGACCTTCGTCATTGAAGCGGCCCTGCTGCTCTGGCTGAACCGGCGCGTGATGCATGAAGGACTGCGCTGGGTGGGCGCGTGCATGGCGCCGTTCGGACTGCTGCTGTTGTTCCTGGCGCTCCCGAACATGAAATCATCCGGCGATATGATCATTCTGAATAATGCTTTCCTTGCCGTGGCGGCGGCTGTTGCGGCGCTCGGCCTGGCCGTGCCGCTGAGCGGTTTCCCGCAGCGCCGGCTGGGAAATGCCGACCTCACGGACTATTTCCGCTGGCTGGCCGTCGGAACGGGATTCTTCCTGCTCAACCTCGCCATTGCCGACGTGTTCGCCGAGGCGCCGTCGGTCTTCCGCCTGCTGCCCGGCTCCGATGCCGTGCAGGCGATCACCTACGGCCTCATCTGGCTGAGCTATGGCGCGTATCTCTGGTCATCGCGGACGCTTTCCATGGCGCTGCGCCATGCGGGGCTGATCGTGCTCTGCGCCGGAGCGGCTTCTATTATCCTGCTGCCGCTGCTGTTCCCGCATTTCGTGCCGGACAGGCCGCCCCTGTGGAACCTCGGCCTGCCGGTGTATCTGTTCACGCTTTTCGTTCTGTCCCTCCTGATCCGGATGGAGTTGCGCGAGCGGATATCACGGAACCTGTATAATCTGCTGCTGACCCTGCTTCTGCTGACCGGGTTCATGGCCGTGAAGGTTGAGATGAGCACCATCGTGCAGCCGGGTGCGCCGTTCCAGCTCTTTTTCCATCACACACCGGCCATGGCCGCGGGTTCGGCCGCCGGGTGGCTGGCCTATGGCCTCGGTTTGCTCATCTGGCCCCGGGGGCTCGACAGGCCGTTCAGGATCGCCGGCGTGGTCCTGGTGGCGGCGGGACTGCTCAAAGCGCTCGCGTTCCCTTTTGCTCACGCGGAGGCCTTTGGCGCCATGACGCCGTTCATGAACGTCCCCACGCTCCTTTACGTATTTGCGCTGGCCGCGCTCGTGTGTCTTACGCTGAATACGCCGAAGCACTACTGGCCGTTCGAGGCCCCGTCGTCGCGCGCGTACTGGGGCGTGCTGCTGGCGGTCATGACGTTTTGCGTGCTGAACATCGAGATCTCGAGTGTCTTTTCCGCATCGAGGCGATATTTCAGCCTCCTTACCCGCGACAATCTCGCGCATCAGCTGGCCTACAGCCTGGGGTGGCTGATCTACAGCATCGGGCTGCTCGTGGTGGGCATCAAATGGAGCAGCAGAAAGGTGCGCTGGGCCGCCCTGGTCTTTCTGGTGGGGACCTCCTTTAAGATCTTCTTCATGGACCTCTGGCTGCTGGGGCAACTCTACCGGGTGGCCTCGTTCGTGGGTCTCGCCGCGGTGCTGATCCTGGTCTCGTTCCTGTATCAGCGGTTTTTGGCAACGAAGGACGCCGGATCGGTCTCGCCGGAATAGAACAAGACCGCGATGACAGGGGTATGCTCGTACTCTTTGAGAAAGGTGAAACGCATGAAACGGTATACGACAACAGCTCTTATCTTTATGTTCTTACTGCCTATGCTGGCGATGCCGCTTGGAGCGGCAGCGGCTGAGCAATGGCATGTTCAGGCGTCTGTTTCAGTCTCTGAACCGGGGCTGGTCGAAGCTGTTCTGCCCGCCGGATTATTTTTCAGCGCCGATGCCGCAGCGCGGACTTCCCGCGTGGACCTGACCCTTCTCGGACCCGATGGAAATCCCCGCTCCTTTGAACTTTACTGGAAAGACGACAACGGCTCCCGGAGTGTGGCCCTCAAAGCGAAGCGGGTCCTTCTCGACAAGAATCGCGCGCTCATATGGGAGGCGGAGTCTCCCAAAGACCTTCTCATCGAAACGATCAAGATCGACGCTGCCGCTTCCCAAACGATGGGCAAGGTAACAATCGAGGGAAGGGATTCCCGGGGATGGCATGTGCTGGCCGAGAACGCCGCGCTCTACAACGTCGACAGCCGGTCTGCGGAGGGTATCGAGATCAAGCCGGCGGTATATGAGCAGCTCAGGCTGACCTTCAAGGGGTACGACAAGAAGTTTCGTGAGACGCCGTTGCCGGTGCGGTCCGTGGTCCTGTCCGGCAAGAGCACCGCGAAAGATTACATGGAAAAGAGCATTGCACTTCAGTTCTCCGACAAAAAGGAAGAAGACTACCGGGTTATTTCCTCGCTCCTTCCCGGTTCCGGGCTCTGGATACGGACCGTTGTTCTTTCGACCGAGGCGCAATTTCAGGGAACGTGGGAATTGGGACAGGAAGTCGTCAAGGGCGGCCAGCTGCAATTTCAGAAGGTCCTGTCCGGCAGCGTATTGACCGTAGGCGGCGAGGGATCGCGACTGGAACTCCCCGTCAATGACTTCTGGCGGACCCGTTCGCTTGTTCTGCGGCTCAATACCGCAGGGAAATATGTGGGCGGCGTCAAAGCAATGGGACTGACGGTCAATCTGCCGCGCATGACCTTTTACGCGGACCAGGCCGGAACGTACCTGGCCCAGACAGGCGTCGGCGGTCAGGCAGCCATACAGGAATCTCCCGGCGACAGCGAGCGAAAGATCAACAGGACCGTTGCTTTTTCAGAGGCAGGCGAAAATACACAATGGGCGCCTGAACGTTTGGCTGAAAAGTACGCCATCGCCGGCGGGCCGTTCGATCAACAAGGGTATCGCTGGAAGGCCGGGGTATCGATCACGGAAGCAGGGTATTACCGGCTGGTGCTGGACCGGGAAGCGAGCTTGACCTCGGACCCCGAAAAGGTCCGGCTCGTCAGGGATGCGGTCCAGGTCCCCTATTTTCGCGGACCGAGCGAAGTGAGAACGATCGAACTCGCGGCAAAAGCAGGGTATGACAAGGGGAAGAACAGGACCACCTGGGACATCACCGTGCCTGCCCGGTCAGTGCCTTTGATGGAAATGAGCGTGGAATCGGAGGGCATCTTCGACCGGCAGATCGTGTTTGAAATACCGAAACAGGGGCGCGCCGGCTGGCAGACCTGGAAAACGCTTCGCTGGCAAAATGCCGCAGCCGCGCCGTCGGTCCTGCGCGTGGGGCTTGCGAACCTTCCCCGGGACATAGCGGAGCTGCGGATCACCATGGACCACGGCGACAACCGTCCCATCGACATCCGCAACATACAGGCAACCTATTACGCGCCGACGCTGCTCTTTTTAATACACCAGCCTGGAGTGTATGCGTTATTCGGCGGGAACGAGAGCGGCTCCGAGGCAAGATATGATCTGGCACTCGTACAGGCGCACCTGGCCGATGCAATGCCCAAACCCGCGGTGATGGGGGTCCTTGAGTCGATAAGTTCTTCGGAGTTCAAGCATAAAATCCTGGAAATATTCGATGATAAGAGCTGGGGGCTGTACCTGGTCCTCGGATTGGTCACCCTCGTTCTTATGATCCTGATCTTCAAGCTATTTCCGAAGGAAGAGAAGGGGTAAGGGCAGACCGTATTTATACGAACGCAATTGGATTTGTTGCGGCTTTGCCCCTCACCTTTATCCTCTCCCCATAGGGGAGAGGGGGGACGTGCCGGGATGGAGCAGTATTTATTTCGTTCGTATTAGTAACTAAGGAATCAAATTCTCCTCAAAAGGGCAAGCGGAGGACCCATGGAACGAACGATCCGTATTGTTGCGATGATGTGCCTGACGTTGACAGCTGCTTGCAGCGGAGCGTTTCAGGCGGCGTTGGAAAAAGGCGAGCCTGTACCGCCGGGGACCGTGCTGGTCATCGGCAAGTTCACCGTCGACCCCATGGTCGAGCAGGGCAATATCGGTGTCCAGGCGGCACGGGGGACCCATGTGGGGATCATCAAAATGAACTTCGGGGACGACGCCTCACAGCCCATTGACCGGGACGCGATGGCCCCCTTCAGTGCGACCGAGCAGATGGACTGGAGCTTCACGAAGACCTCGTTCATCCCGCTGCTGCCCGGCACCCGGTATGCGCGCCTCGGAACGCTGATGCTCGATTCCCGGCGGTACACGTACGGCGTCGGCCGCGGCGGCTCGCCCGGACCGGGCGGCGTCGATATTACCTACCTCATGCTGTACGGCGATATCAAGATCGTGGTGCCGCAGAATGCCAAGGCCGTGTACATCGGCACGATAGTGTATCAGCACGACCTGAAGAACACGAAACCAAACATGTTCGGTTATCCGTCCAGGAAGGTCATTGTCAAGGACGAGTATGACAAGGCGATGGCGGACCTTGCCGCAATGAAGGTCCCGGGGATCACGCAGAAGAATGTGGTGAAGCGGCTTGCCGTGGTGATCAGGGAAAAATAATGGTTCATACGTAATAAAATTGAAATGCAAGGTATGACCGCAGAAACAGAGGTTCGGAGAAAGAACTTATCCACAGATTACGCAGATTAACGCAGATTTGATCTTGTAAACATGATTCAGGACGATCGTTTTTAATCTGTGTCGCTTAGAAGCGCCTACTTTTGGCATCTGTGTAATCTGTGTAATCTGCGGACAAATCTTGGCCTTTCTCGGTTGCTGGTTTGTCCAGACTCTTTCAACTAAAATACGAAAGACCCAACATAAAAAACGAAATCACGAGCCAAAGGGGAGGACAGGATGGAACAGCAGAACAGGACGCGTGAAGAAATGATCGGAACAGTATCGGGCATGGCGGAGCGGAAGCTTCAGGAGGCGCGTGACAATCAGAACCTGTCCATGGGTGTCGTCGGCGGCATAGCCGCGGCGGCAGTCGGGGCGATCGTCTGGGCGGTCGCCACCGTCATGACCGGGTACCAGATCGGCTGGATGGCCATCGGCGTCGGGTTCCTGGTCGGTTACGCGGTGAAACTGCTCGGCAAGGGCGTGGACCCGGCCTTCGGGTATGCGGGCGCGGCCATCGCCCTGGCGGGTTGTCTTGCCGGAAATCTGCTGACCGTCGTGATCATGATATCCCGCCAGGAAAGCATGGAGATCATGACCGTGCTGTCGCGGCTCACGCCGGACATCACGGCGGACATCATGAAGGACACCTTCCAGCCCATGGATGTGTTGTTTTATGGATTAGCCGTCTATGAGGCGTATAAGATCTCCTTTACGAAGCAGCAGTAGATGGTTGTCGTGCCCTCCTGTTGGAACAGAAAAGGGCAGCAGCGACGCCGGCAACGCTGCAGGAGAACCTCAATTTCCAATACAAACGCGCTAGGATTTGTCTCGGCATTGCCCCTCACCTTTATCCTCTCCCCATAGGGGAGAGGGTTGGGAGAGGGGGGACGTTCCAGCACGTAACTATATTTACTTCGTTCGTATTAGTGTAACCCCGAGGGTGCCCGTTATTCTGAAGTCTGGCATCGAGTGGACCTGACCTATACTAAGGAGGGAATTATGAACCGGAAGAGGATGGTTAATGGTACGGTTATTGTCATGTTTGCCGCGGTCCTGATGATCGCCGCATCGGGATGCGGGACAGTGCAGCACAATCTCGACCTGCAGCAGGACTATCTGCCGAAGTCGGGAGCGAAGGTTGAGGTCGGCAATGTTTTGAACAAGACCGGACAAACATTCGACGTCCCGGTCGAGGACATGCTCAAGAAGGCGCTTGTTGACGCCTTTCTCGAGGCGAACCTGGCCGGTTCCGGTTCCGAGGCATCGAATCTCATGACGAACTGCCGCATCGTCAACTACGAGAAAGGCGACGCTTTCAAACGATGGCTGATGCCCGGCTGGGGGGCCACCGAGCTGACGATACAGTGCGACCTGCTGGATGCCGGCAGCGTCGTGGGGACCATCAATGCAATGCGGACCGTGACAGCGGGGGGTGGATACACGATCGGCGCATGGGAAAAAGTGTTCGCCCATATCGCATCGGATGTTGCCGAGGATATCAAGGGTAAATTCGCCGCGGTTAAATAATGATCGCGAGAGGACCCCGAGGTTCCGTCATGATTGTTGAAGCAAGTCAATGCAGGAGAGGTGAACCGTGATCCGGAAGTGCAGGCAGGGCGATTTCGAGGCGATGTATGCCATCATCAACGATGCCGCGCAGGCGTACCGGGGCGCCATACCCGCTGATCGCTGGAAAGATCCGTATATGTCCCTCGAATACCTTCAGCATGAGATCGATGATGGTGTCGCATTCTGGGGACATGAAGAACACGGCGAACTGATCGGCGTGATGGGCATCCAGGAGGTCCAGGACGTCACGCTCATCCGTCACGCCTATGTGCGGACGGCGCAACGCGGCAAGGGCATCGGCGGCAAGCTGCTGTCCGAATTGAAACAGAAGGCCGGCCGCCCCACCCTCGTGGGTACCTGGAAGGACGCTGTCTGGGCGGTCCGGTTCTACGAAAAGTACGGGTTTCGGCTTGTGACCGAGCAGCAGAAAGGACAGCTGCTCCGGAAGTACTGGAAGATCCCCGAGCGGCAGGTGGAAACGTCGGTCGTCCTGGCGGATAGGACATGGTTCGAGAGCGCGAGCAACCGGGTGACCCTAAGATCCCTGGGGGGTACTCCAAAAGCCCATGGATAAAACCAATTTCCTTGAACTGAAGATCCCACCCGTTGCCGTCTTTTTCGCCTTCGCCGCGCTTATGTGGCTGCTGGCGTTTGCCGTACCCCCGGCCGGTTTTGCCCTCCAGGCAAAGAAGCCCATAGCAATGGTGGCTGCCGCTGTGGGCGGTGTGTTCGCCGGAGCGGGTATCCTGTCATTTATCCGCGCCAGGACCACCTTGAATCCCCTGGAACCCGGCAAGGCTGCATCGCTGGTGACGACCGGGGTCTACGCAGTGACGCGCAATCCCATGTATCTATCGCTCCTGTTCGTTCTCGCCGGGTGGGCGGTCTATTTGTCGAACTTTGCGGCCTTTGTGTTTATCCCGCTTTTCATCATCTATATGAACCGGTTCCAGATAAGGCCGGAAGAAAGAGCGTTGGCCTCACTGTTCGGCAGCGATTTTGAAGCGTACTGCGAACGGGTCAGGAGATGGCTTTAGGGACGATCGCGACAGGTGAACCCGGGCGCATTAACTTGCAAGTCCCTCCCCCTTGAGGGGGGAGGCTAGGTGGGGGTGATGAGCATGAACGCCGGATACTTCACCCTCCCCTTAGTCCCCTCCCATCCAAGGGAGGGGAGAGTTAGAAACCTAGATACCGCGTAGCTTGCTACGGGGAGGTCCATTCATAAGGAGAGATCATGAGCATGTTCGGAACGATAAAGGGCTTTTTTTCCAGGATCAAATCCAATCTCACCAGCCTCGACAGTCAGCCGATCAGCAAGGCCTCGCTGGTCATCATAATCTTCCTCGACATCTTCATTCTTACCTCGATCTTCGACGGCCTCGACAAGCACACCCGGCAGCTCTCCTCTCCTGACGAATACATTCCCCATTCCTGCAGGGAGATCGTCATCAACAGGGACTGGAACCCCACGACCCGGACGGACAATCTCTCCGGCATCATCCTTTCGTATAACAACCGCTATTATCAGATCGAAGAGAAAAAGAAAGAGCGTCACCCGGTCTGCGCGCCCTATCTTGACCTTCTTGATCAGATGAAGAACAACAAGGAGTTGATCGCTCTTTTCGAAGACCGGGGCAGATTTGACCGTGAAGCAAGGGAACTTCAGCGGGAGATCAACAATCTGAAAGGGGCCTACGATACGTCCCTTCTGGAGACCATCGCCAGGCAGAAGGAAGGGCAGGCGAATGTCGATACGATAAAGACGGACGTTCAGACGAAAACAAATGTCCTGAACACCCTGCGCGCCCAGATCGAGGCGGCGGAGCAGAGGATCAACGGGAACGGGACGGTCAAACTGCTCTGGGGAAAACTGGAGACCCTGCAGGCGGCTGACCGGGAAAAACTGAGGTCCGATCTCCGCATCCTGTACTTCTGGTACCCGGTCAAGAGGCTGGGCATGCAGATGATCTTCCTGCTGCCGCTCCTGGCGATCTTCACTCTCTGGAACAATGCGAGTATCAGGAAGAGCCGCGGCATCCAGACGCTGGTCTCCGCGCATCTGCTGGTCGTCTCGTTCATCCCGGTCTTCTTCAAGATCATCGAGACCGTCTACGACATCATCCCGAAGAAACTCCTGAAGAAGCTCATCGACCTGCTGGAGTCGCTGAAGCTCGTCGCGCTCTGGCACTACCTGGTCATCGCGCTCGCGGTGGCTGCGGCACTTTTCGTCATTTATATCTTCCAGAAGAAGATCTTTTCGCGGGAGAAACTGATGGAACGGCGGATCGCAAAGGGCCTGTGCCAGCAGTGCGGGAAGCACCTTCCACCCGATTCACAGGCCTGCCCGTTCTGCGGCTTTGCGCAGTTCAGGACCTGCGGCGCCTGCAACCAGCCGACGCTGGTATACGGCAAGTACTGCAGGGAGTGCGGGAAGGCGCAGTGAGCAGGAAGGAACAAGGCACATTCTGCTGCTAATACGAACGAAATACACATTGTTACCTCTTTGCACGTACCCCTCTCCCCTATGGGGAGAGGATAAAGGTGAGGGGCAAAGCCGTAGCAAAGCCAGGTGCGTTTGTATGAAACAACGAGGAAGAGAAGGAGGTCGTATGAAAAAACTTGTTCAACTCACGGTTTTCCTGCTTTTGTCGTCAGGGATGCTTCTTGCCTGCGGAGGGGGAACGGCTCAGACCCCGGGATATACGGGAGACTTCTTGTCGTGGACCGGAAGCGATGATGTGAACCATTTTTTCACTCTTGTTCGCGTAAATGGCAAGACCGGAGACGTCACGACTATCGGTGGAGCGGATTTTTTTACTGCCATGGCCTATGCGCCTGACGGGAAGCTGTACGGAATTTCGGACGAATTGCACATCATTGATCCTGCCACCGGCTCGACCGTCATGCTCGGCACGTTTCAGTACGGGGCAAGCACCCTTCTTATGCATGGAGCGGCTTTCTCACCCCTTGGCACCCTCTATGTTGCGGATAACAGCTTCCCCAGCCGTGTCTTCACGGTCAATCTATCCAATGCCGCCCTCACCTATGTCGGCACGCCAACGGCATTGATCTGGGACCTGGAATTCGCATCGAATGGAACGCTGTATGGCGCCTTCGCCGACCTGTTTACCCTCCGCGCCTCTGATATGACCACGGTGTATACGGTGGGGAGTACGGTCCTTACGTGTACCCCTTGACCCGTGGCGGTGGAGGGACCTTATTCGGGATGGATATTTACCCTTCTACAACTGTTTATTCACTGGATCTATTTACGGGAGCGGCTGCCCCGCTCGTTGCTACCGGCAGCAGCGGGCTTAATTCCCTGGTCGCGGAGCGATCGTCTACCGTTGCCGCAGCGGCTGTATCTCACAAAGCTGCCGCAAGCCACGGTTTCTCTGCGCCCCGGTCTCCGGAAACGCTGCTGAACAACGAAAAAGAAATAAAGGCCGCTCTCTCTCTGCATGGGAAAGCAGGAAGCCTGTAAGTCGGGCAAACGGTCACGGTTGCCCGACAGCTATTTAGAACAAAAGGAGCCCGGCATGAAAGAAGCAATGTTCTACTCTGTCGCCATAACTGCGGCAGGCATCTTCAGTTTAGTCATGGCTATCCGTTTTATTGTGGACAAGAACTTCGGAGAACGATATATCAGGGAGAGTCCCAAGGCATTCATCTGGAGAAAAATGTTTGGAGAAGAAAAAGCATATAAAATGACGAAAACAATATTTGCCCCTTTAGGGATAGTTATCAGTACCGGCATGATCGCAATGGGCGCTTACTATCTTGTCCGGATATTGATCCGGTAGCCTGTAGTTGAACTAAGCCGCTGCGCGGCGGTGCACTTCACTCGCCTCTGAATTTTCTCT
>CAYPOT010000089.1:0-15728 GCA_964412455.1 uncultured Nitrospiraceae bacterium
AGAAAATTCAGAGGCGAGTGAAGTGCACCGCCGCGCAGCGGCTTAGTTCAACAAGGGGATCACGAGCCCCCCTCGTTAATACCGCAAATCCGTTGTTGAAGAGCCCCATAGATAATAA
This sequence comes from uncultured Nitrospiraceae bacterium, assembly GCA_964412455.1. Taxonomy (GTDB): domain Bacteria; phylum Nitrospirota; class UBA9217; order UBA9217; family UBA9217; genus JAAXXJ01. Next base: position 119 of record CAYPOT010000089.1, read on the forward strand.
CGGATTTGCGGTGTTATTTAGTTTAGCAATGAACATGCCAAACCACTTTCTGTGTCTTGGACGAATATATGCTTGATGCCATAATTTGTCAACGACGCGATCGAGTATTTTATTTTAAGGGTATTCCAACAAATACAGAACATAACCTGATATGTTTCAAGAAAATTAAACTACAACTTGTTCGGGAAGTTGTCCGCTGCTGCAATGTTCAATCGAATCTCTTCACTGTCCCTTGTTTCTTCTCTCTTGCGGCAACGGAATGTCAGCGGACTTGCTCAGTTTTATCTCGAAAGATATCGGCTCATCTTTTCCTGCTTCACTACTATAGAGCGCAGGTTTTCCGGAGAAGACGGCGTCGATCGTTATGGGTATTGTTTTCTTGCCTGATAATATCAGTCGCACGACGGACCCCAGAACGGGGAAGAGGTCCGCATAAGCGATCGTTGCCGGGACCTTGATTGCGGTGTCGCCCTTCGGGTTAAGCGCCAAAGGAATGTCATTTCCTGTCAGAAACTTTTTCCCTTCCACGAAAAGCTCATACGAGCAGGTTATATTCTTCAATCCCGCTTCATTCGGGTTATGCGCTGAGAACAGAAAGTTCACGAGTATGCTGCTTTGCGATACCTCGACCACTTCGGATCCCGTATAGGTGAAGGTCGGCTTCTCGAACTTGGTGGTCATCAGCTTGGTGAATGTGCATCCCGGCAGGGCAAGGATGAGCGCTAAGATGACCACGCGAATCATGCTGTAGGAATTTATTATTTTAGCCATAGTTATCATGAGTAACAGGATTTAAAGATTTTCTTTGCGGCTTTGCGAGAGATGCCTTTTCCTTTTGCTTCTGCTATTGTTCCGGCTTGTCTGGGTTAAGTAAGTTGCGGTTCATTATGGAATAATCCCCTGTATTTATCAACGAGAAACTCAGACGGACCTGCGTTCCCCCCCTCCTTTACTCCGTTAGAGATAGTTGCCGCTTACTGAAGAACCACGAAAGGTCATTGCGAGGAGTGTTTTCTGTGACGAAGCAATCTGCATCTCGTTGATTATATAAGGCGAGATTGCTTCGCTCTGCTCGCAAAGACGGCTTGAAAGCAGCCTGAATTTTCGCCTCTAACGGAGTTTACATCCCTCCGTACGGGCGGTATACTTTAAGTGTAAGGAGACCATTTCTCGTCTGCAAAAGCACGAATATTCTGCACTTCATTGCTGTCCCTCAAGGAGGCGCCAATCCATGATGATCGAGTTCAGTGTCGTTCCGCTCGGAAAGGGTGCGAGCGTGAGTCCGATGATCGCCCGGGTCATGAAGATCGTAATTGACAGTGGCGTGAAGTACAAGGCGAACCCCATGGGGACTGTGATCGAGGGGGAGTGGGGGCAACTGATGGACCTTGTCAAGAAGTGCCACGACGAGGCGATGAAGGACGCGGAACGGGTCGTGACGTCCATCAAGATCGACGACTACAAGGGCAAAGGTGACCGGCTCGACAAGAAGCTTGAATCGGTCGAGCAGAAGCTCGGGCAGAAGCTCAACCGTTGAAATGGCAATGTGACGCGGTAATAATGACGCTCACCCCAGCCCTAATGAAGACTCACCCTCACCTTTGCTTCCTCTCCCCTCTGAGGGAGAGGATAAGAGGAGAGGGGGCATCATCTTCGGAGAGGGAAAAAGGGAGAGGGAGGAACACGAGTGAACGCGGATAGGCACAAGAACAGCAAGGAGGTAGACCATGAAGACACCCGCAGGAAAAGGCAAGAAGTACAGCACTACCTATAAGAAAAAGATCGTGACCACCGATTCGTACCTCACGAAGAGCGGTCAGGGTGCGGCGGTCTGCGAGGGCTGCCAGGCAGTGTACCGGAACAAACGCTGGTACGTGGGCCCCGAGCTCGTCAAGGCCGGGACGGTGGCCGTTAAGGTGGTATGCCCGGCATGCCACAAGATCCGGGACAATTTCCCGGGCGGCATCGTGACCCTGTCCGGCGACTACGTCCTGCCGCACAAGATGGCGCTGCTGAAGCTCGTCAAGAACGAGGAGGACCGCGCACGGGGCTTCAATCCTCTTGAGCGGGTGATGGCCGTCAAGGAGAACGGCCACGGGAGCGTCATCATCACGACAACGAATGAGAAGCTCGCCCAGCGTCTCGGACGGGCCATCAAGAAAGCGTTCCATGGCGTTGTGAAATACCACTGGTCCCACGACAATAAGCTGGTGCGGGTGGACTGGGTGAAGGAAGTGGCGTAGATCTGACAAGGAGAAAGGAAAAAAGCGACAAGGGGACAGGGGGACAAGGGGAAAGGACCACAGACGCGGGGACGCGGTGACACGGAGAAAAGAACCAAAACAGCGAAGCGGGGAGCGACATGATCCCCGCTTTTTTTTCGCCTTTGTCGTATCCTATGCAACAGGTAAGAAAAGCCAATGTGAAACAAAGCCTTGACAGGATAACAAAAGCAACAAAAAATATTTCAACGCAGATTATCGCTGAACGTCTTATGAAAAACCATGTTGGTGCTCTGGTCTTACAGCGCCAATCATAATTATTTTCATAGTCGTTTCAGCGTTGATGACTTCATTGATCCTACCTGCTTATTCCTCTTTTTTCAGCGAAGACAGGTACTCTTCCCACTCAGTGGGGAGCAGATACTTTTTCTTTGTGTTGCAGTCCTTGCAGGCGGGGACCACGTTGCCTGCGACGGACCTCCCACCGCGCACGATCGGGATGAGGTGGTCCATGGTGAGCTCATCTGCCTTGAATTTCCCCCCGCAGTAATAACAGATACCCGTGGACCGCTTTCGCTTCCACCACTGTGAGTTTCGGAGTTCCCGGGCGCGCGACTTTTCCCGTTTGATGTGTTCTTCGTCCGCTGAGATGAAATGATCGGGCATAGGTTTTAGACATCAGACTTCAGACAGACAACAGACGGACAGACCACAGACTACAGACAAAAGACAGGCAAATTTTAGGCTCTTATTCTTGCTTCAGTCTGATGTCTGTCATCTGTGCTCTGTCGTCTGGATTTCAATTCTACCCATTTCCTCCGCTCTTGTCACCAACAAAAAGGGTTAATTCCAGAAAAGCCACCCCACCCCGTAACATCTCAAAATATAAATATTTTTCTTGACAGGAACCATGTTGATAAGTATACTTTCCCAAAAGGTGGTATGAAGTGGGGAAGGGTGGAGAGGCAGGATAAGAATGTTCCGAGGCAGCTTCGAACATAGCGTTGATTCCAAGGGCAGGGTGAGCGTACCCTCCCGCTTCCGCGAGCTCCTCGCGGAGCGGTACGAGGGCAAGCTTGTGCTGACCATGGACTTCGATAAATGCATCATGGTCTACCCGCTCGAAGAATGGGAGCGGGTCGAAGAAAAGATCAAGTCCCTTCCCCAGTCGCAGAAGGAAGTGAAGGACTATACGCGGTTTGTTTTTTCCAATGCCACGGAATGCGAGCTTGACAGGCAGGGCCGTATCCTGATCCCGCCTCCGCTCCGTGAGGGCGCGCGGATCAGTAAAAGCGTAATAGTCGTCGGTATTCTGAACAAGATGGAGATCTGGGACAAGGGAGTCTGGGACACGAGAAAATCACAGACGGGGGACAAGATCGGCGAGGTATTGTCCACCCTGGGCCTTTAACGATGGACGGAAAACTCAAAATATATCAGATGAACCTCGATGGTGAGATCGACGCCGCCAAGATAGCGGAGATCAACCGCATCGTGGGCCAGTTGATCAAGGGCGAGATGTACGGCCTGATCCTGAATTTCGAGGCCGTGGAGCATATCAACTTCGCCGTCCTGCCATCGCTGGTGGAAGCGAAGAAGCGGCTGCAGGCATTTGGCGGAGATATCCGGCTTGCATCGCTTTCCGACTACCTTAAAAATATTTTCAAGACCACCGGCGTTCTGGAGGCCTTTCAGGTGTATGACAGCATCCAGCAGGCAGCCAAGAGCTTTGGCGTGTCGAAGGACAAGGTCGCAACGAACCTGCCGCTGGGACTTTAGCACAGTGGGGAGTGTCGAGTGCGGAATGCGGAATGATCTGCGGAGGAAGCACTGATGCCGGAAACTCCGAATTCCGAACTCCGCACTCCGAAGGTGGAACATACCACGGTCCTTCTTCGCGAGGCCGTGGATCTCCTGGCGCCCCGGCCCGGCGGCGTGTACTTGGACGGCACTCTGGGCGGCGGCGGTCACGCCGAGGAGATCCTGAAACGGTCGGCGCCGGACGGCATCCTGATCGGTCTGGACCAGGACGCGGACGCCGTGGCCCGGTCCCGGGAGCGGCTTGCGGGATACGGCGAGCGGGTGATCATCCGTCAGGAGAATTTCCGGGACGTCATCCAGGTCCTCTCCGGTCTCGGGATCGAAACTCTTGACGGGGTCCTTCTGGACCTGGGCCTTTCCTGGTTCCATCTCCGGAACCCGGAGCGCGGCTTCAGCTTCCAGGCGGAGGGGCCTCTGGACATGCGGATGAACGCGGGCGGCCCCACAACGGCCGGGGACCTGGTGAACACCCTGTCCCGGCAGGAACTCGCACGCATCATTCGTGAGTACGGTGAAGAAAAAAAGGCGAATGCCATAGCGAAGGCCATAGAGCGGGCACGAGGCCGGGAGCCGATCACCAGCACGGTTCAACTCGCACAGATCGTTTCCAGTGTTTTCCCTCCCTATCCTCCCCGGCGGACCCACCCCGCCACGCTGACCTTCCAGGCATTGCGGATCGCCGTGAACGATGAGATGGAAGCTCTTCGCGAGGGGCTGAGCGCGGCCATCACCGTCCTGAGACCTCGTAGCCGCATCGCGATCATCTCATTTCATTCGCTTGAAGACCGCATCGTAAAGCAGGCCTATGTAGCGCATGCCAAGGGCTGCATCTGTCCGCCCCGTCTTCCGGTCTGCCGGTGCGGAATAAAGCCCGATCTGAAAATTCTGACCCGCCGTCCGGTGATGGCATCGGAGAGCGAAGTGGCCGGCAATCCCGCGTCGCGCAGCGCGAAGCTTCGGGCAGCGGAGAAGGTGTAGTACAAATTGAAAATTGGAAATTGCAGATTGAAAAATAATAAGGATAACAACGTTATGGTCGTTTCACGTTTCACTATTCACGGATACCAGGCATTACGATGAACACTCGCGCCGGACATATCGGGTCCTTTCCCTTCGCGCAGTCGAGGGGCGGCAACCTGCGCCGTGTCCTGATCTTCGGTCTTATCGTCATGGGCCTGATGCTGTACGTGGGCGGCAAGGTCCAGATCATGCGGCTGGGGTACCAGATCGAAGAACTGGAGAAGCAGAAGCGGGACCTGGAACGCATGAACCGGTCCCTCCAGATCGAGGCCTCGAGCCTCTCGGCGCCCGGGCGGATCGAGGAGATCGCTGTCAAGCGCCTCGGGATGATCCGGCCGGCCAAGGAAAATGTCGTTGTGGTGAAACGGAGGCAGGCGGGCGCGACGCGAAATGATCAGCGTCCGGACGTACCGTAGGGTTCAGGCAGTGTCAGGTTCTAAAAAAACAAGAACGATTTTACCGCAGAGGTCGCAGAGGTCGCAGAGGGAGAAGGAGCAGTGAAAAAATTTATGTATAGTAATTCACGAAGTTCTCTGCGTACTCTGCGGTGAAAGACTTGACATTAAGGCGGATCGCCTGAAACAGTATGATGAGGATGCCCGTGGACAGTGCACGATGAAAGATCGACGCGGACGGATCGTGGCGGTATTCATGCTGATGGGGGTGGGGTTCGCTCTCGTCGGCCTCCGGCTCGTCCACTTGCAGATATTCGAAGGGGGCGATCTTGCGCGCCGCGCGGAGCGGCAGCAGGAGCGCCTCATGAAGCTCGAATCCAAGCGGGGGAACATCTACGACCGGGCCGGCCGCGAGCTCGCGGTGAGCCTGGATGTTGAGTCCGTCTTCGGAATGCCGAACGAGGTCGAGAACCCCCGGTCCGTCGCCCGGGATCTTGCCCGCATCCTGCGGAAAGACCCCGCCGAGCTTGAGCGCAGACTTGCCAGCGACCGTCGTTTCGTCTGGATCAGCCGTAAAGTGGACCCGGCCAAGGCGAACAAGGTGCGGGACCTGGACCGGTCGTCCATCGGCCTGCTGGTGGAGTCCCGCCGGTTCTATCCGAAGAAGACCCTCGCCGGAACCGTGCTCGGCTTCACCGACGTCGACAACAAGGGCATCGAAGGCATTGAGCTTTGGAACGAAAAACTGCTCCGCGGGGTCGACGGATGGGTGCTGGCGGAGAAGGATGCCCGGGGCCGGACCGTTTTCCATGGAGGACATGCGTTCCAGTACCAGCTGCCCAGGCCGGGCAAGGACGTGACCCTGACCCTCGACGAGGTGATCCAGCATATCGCCGAGACAGAACTGGACAAAGGGCTCGCGGAATCAAATGCCCGCGGCGGGGTCTGCCTGGTCATGGATCCTTATACCGGGGAGGTCCTCGCGCTCTCCGTTCGCTCCACGGTGCGCGGCCGGGCCGCATTCAATCCCAATGAACCGAAGCAGTACCGCCCCGAGGAGTGGCGGAACCGGGCAGTGACCGACGCGTTCGAGCCGGGGTCCATCTTCAAGGCGTTCACGGCGGCCGCGGCGATCGAGGAGAAGGTGGTCCATCCCCAGGAGCGGATCGATTGCAGCGCCGGAAGCATCCAGGTCGCCGACCGTGTGATCAAGGACGCGCACCGGATGGGCGTGCTCACCTTCACCGACGTTATCGCCGACTCGAGCAACGTGGGGACCATTAAGGTCGCCACGCGACTGGGCAAGGCCCGCTACTATCAGTACATCACGGCCTTCGGGTTCGGCAGGAAGACCGGTGTGGACCTGCCCGGTGAGATCTCGGGACTCGTGCAGGACTATCGCCTGTGGTCAGGCGTCTCGCTCGGCTCCATATCCATCGGCCAGGAGATCGGCGTGACGCCTATGCAGATGGCCGCCGCCTACAGCGCCATCGCCAATGGCGGGACCCTCATGAAACCCTACATTGTTTCGGAGGTGCGGGACCCGAACGGCGGCGAGGGAGCGACGTTCGCGCCGATGGCCGTTAACCGGGCGATTTCGGAAGAGACGAGCAAAACGCTCAGGCGCATCCTGCAGAAGGTGGTGGAAACAGGCACCGGCCAGAAGGCCAAGCCGGCCAGCTACACCGCCGCGGGCAAGACAGGCACGGCGCAGAAGATCGACCAGAATACGGGGCGGTACTCGAAGGAGGATTATGTGAGCTCCTTCGTGGGGTTCGTGCCGGCCGGTTCGCCGAAGCTGGTCATCCTGGTCATGGTGGACAGCCCGGTGGGCGCTGTGGACGGGGGAAGCGTTGCCGCACCCATCTTCAAGTCCGTGGCGGAGTCGAGCCTGACCTACTTGCAGGTTCCGCCGGACGATCTGGGGGGCAGGATGCTTCTGGTGTCGCAATGAAGCTTGACGAACTGGTGTCCGCGCTGACGGTCAACGGGCCGGCCCCCGGGCCGTGGAGCCGGCGCGAGGTGACCGCCGTCGTCCAGGACTCGCGGCGGGCGGCGCCTGGCTCATTATTCGTGGCCGTGCGAGGATCTCACTCGGACGGCCATCTATTTATTCCCCAGGCCGTCGGGCAGGGAGCGGTCGCGGTGGTTGCCGAGGAAAGCGCCGCTGTCGGCGCCCTTCCGGACACGCCGGTCATCCGCGTCCCCGACTCCCGCAAGGCGCTGGCGAAGCTTGCGGCGAAGTTCTACGGTCATCCGTCGCGCCGGATCAAGCTTGTCGGCATTACGGGAACGAAGGGCAAGACCACGACAAGTTATCTCGCGAGGTCCGTTATCGAGGCGGCAGGCCACCGGGCCGGACTGATCGGCACCATCGATTACCGGATCGGCGATCGGGTCTATCCGGCGCCGAATACCACGCCGGAATCGCTGGACCTCCAGGCGCTCCTGGCCGAGATGGCGGAACAGGAAGCCCGGTACTGCGTCATGGAGGTGTCGTCCCACGCATTGGCGCTGGGCAGGACCGATGAGTGCGTGTTCGAGGCCGCCGCTTTCACGAACCTTGCGCACGAACACCTGGACTTTCACAAGACGATGGAGGCTTATGGAGCGGCCAAGGCGCTGCTGTTCAGGTCGCTTTCATCGGACAAGGCCGCGGTGGTGAACGCGGATGACGCCTTCGCCGCCGAGATCATCAGGAATACAGCTGCCCGGGTCATAACCTACGGGATCACGGGTCATGCCGATGTCCGGCCCGCGGGAACCATCGGGCACAGCATCAGCGGACTCTCCTTTACCGTGTCGACGCCCGCGGGCGAGATCGGCTTGACCTCGTCCCTGGTGGGCAGGCACAATATCTACAATATCCTGGCCGCCGTCGGGCTCGGCTGCGCGCTTGGATTTTCCGGCGAAGCGATCGCTGCGGGCATCAGGCAGATGCAGGCGGTTCCCGGCAGGATGGAAAAAGTGGACGCGGGCCAGCCCTTCGGCGTGCTGGTCGATTATGCCCACACCGAGGGCTCGCTGCGTTCGCTGCTGGAAGCGGTCCGGGAGATGACCGCAGAGCGCGTGATCACGGTCTTCGGGTGCGGCGGCGACCGCGACCGCGCCAAGCGGCCGATGATGGGCGCCGCGGCGATCGCGGGGAGCGACCTGGTGATCCTGACCTCGGACAATCCGAGGACCGAGGAGCCGCTGGCCATCATCGGCGAGATCGAGACCGGAATGACCACCGGGAGCAGAACGGAGAAGCTTGAACCGTTGAGCAGGGGGCCGGGTGCGCGGTCCGTATCGAAAAGAACCCCCTACGCCGTGGTCCCTGACCGGGCGGAAGCCATCGAGACGGCCATCAGGCTTGCGGGACCGGGCGATATCGTGGTCCTTGCCGGAAAGGGCCATGAGGATTACCAGATCATCGGGGAGAAGAAATTCCCTTTTGACGATCGGGAAGAGGCGCGGAAAGCGATCGTAAAACTGAGTGCGGAGTGAAGAGTGCGGAATGCGGAATGCGGAGTGCGGAGTGCGGAGTGCGGAGTGCGGAGTGCCCCTGATAGAACCCTTCGAGGGCAGGCTCCGTGCGGAGAGCTATTTGATATGAGGCAAGGCTGCATGGTTCAATGAATAAACACGAAGAGAAACGTCTGGAGGAGCTTCAGGAGAAGCTTCACGCGATGGAGATCAAGGGGATATCCATAGACTCCCGGACCGTCAAAGAGGGAGAGCTTTTCATTGCGATCCGGGGAGACCGGTTCGACGGCCACGATTTTGTCCCCGATGCCGTCCAGAAGGGAGCATGGGGGGCGCTGATCGATCAGTCAGTACTGAAAATGAAGTACGCGACCATGGGCGGCCTCAGGAACGTGATCCCCGTTGAGAACACGCTGTTCTCTCTCCAGGAGATGTCCCTGATCCACCGGAAAAAGTTCATCCTCCCCGTCATCGGGATCACCGGATCGAACGGCAAGACCACGACGAAGGAGATGCTGGCCTCCATCATGCTTCAGAAGGGGCCGGTGCTCAAGAACGAGGGGAACCAGAACAACCACATCGGCGTCCCGCTCACGCTCCTGAAAATGGCCGGCCACCACAAGGCCGCCATCATCGAGATGGGAATGAGCGGCCTCGGCGAGATCAGGACGCTGGCGCGTCTTGCCCTGCCGTCCGTGGGCGTGATCACGAACATCAGCGCCGCGCACCTCCAGTTCCTCGGCAGCACGGACTCCGTGGCCGAGGCAAAGGGCGAGCTTCTGCAGACGATGCGGTCCGACGGGACCGCGGTGCTGAACGCCGACGACCGGTATTTCACCACCCTGAGGAACAAGTATCCCGGCAGGGTCCTGTCCTTCGGTATCGAACAGCCTGCCGACGTCCGGGCAAGCGACATCCGCCAGGTGCGGGACCTTACCGACATGACCCTGCACGCCGACGGCAGGTCGGTGCAGGTGCGGCTCAGGACCGTGGGCAGGCACAATGTGCACAACGCGCTGGCCGCGGCGGCGGCTGCGCTGGCAGCGGGCCTGCCGCTCGAGAACGTGAAGTTCGGCCTCGAGGATTTCCGTCCGGTGGCCATGCGGTCAGAACTCAAGGACGTGAAGGGGCGGACGGTCCTGGCCGACTACTACAACGCGAACCCGGGCTCAATGCAGGCCGCGCTGGAGACCCTCGCTTCGCTCAAGACGGGGAAGCGCGCCATCGCGGTGCTCGGCGACATGCTCGAACTCGGCGACGCCGCGGCCGGGTCCCATCACGCCATCGGCGACGCCGCGGCGAAACTGGGCATCGACCTCATGATCACCGTGGGCCCGCTTGCGAAACACATCGCCGAAGGGGCGGTTGCCGCCGGCATGGCCCGTGACCGCGTACTCGAGGCCGAGACGACCTCCCGGGCGGCTGTGCTGCTCACAGAGCACTCCCGGCCCGGGGACATGGTGCTGATCAAGGGATCGCGCGGCATGAAGATGGAAAAGATCCTGGAGGATTTCTAATGCTCTATCATCTGCTCTATCCGCTCAATAAGATGTTCTCCGGGTTTAACGTGTTCAGGTATCTTACGTTCCGGACCGCCGCGGCGGTGATCACGGCCCTTATCGTGAGCTTTCTCCTCGGGCCGTGGATCATCCGCAAACTTCGGGCGCTCAAGGTCGGCCAGCAGGTGCGCGACGACGGTCCCCAGACCCACCTGACCAAACAGGGAACTCCCACCATGGGAGGCCTGCTGATCATTGCCGCGATAACCGTGTCCGTCCTGCTGTGGTCGGACCTGACGAACAAGTATGTCTGGGTCGTGCTCTTTGCGACCCTGTCGTTCGGCGGCATCGGCCTGTGGGACGACTATCTGAAGGTGGTAAAGAAAAGGTCCACGGGACTGCGGGCACGGGAGAAGTTCGGGCTGCAGATCGCCGCGTCGCTGCTCATCGGCATCTTTCTCTACTACTTCTCCGGCGACGCCAAGGCTGCACATCTGACGGTGCCCTTCATGAAGCGCTTCATCATCGACCTTGGCTGGTTCTATATTCCCTTCGCGGCGGTCGTGATCGTGGGCTCGTCCAACGCCGTGAACCTGACGGACGGCCTCGACGGGCTTGCCGCCGGGCTGGTGGGCATCGCGGCCACGGCCAATGCGGTCATTGTCTACCTCGGCGGGAACCGGATCATCTCGGACTACCTCAACATCCAGTACATTCCCGGGAGCGGAGAGCTTACGGTGTTCTGCGGCGCGCTCCTCGGCGCGAGCCTTGGATTTCTCTGGTATAATTCCCATCCCGCCGAAGTGTTCATGGGCGATGTGGGCTCGCTCTCCCTGGGCGGCGCGCTGGGCACGCTTGCGGTCGTGACCAAGCACGAGCTGATCCTGATCGTCACGGGCGGTATCTTTGTCGCCGAAGCGGTTTCGGTCATGCTCCAGGTGGCGTCCTATAAGATGACGGGCAAGCGCATCTTCAGGATGGCGCCGATCCACCACCATTTCGAACAGATCGGCTGGCCCGAATCGAAGGTCATCATCCGGTTCTGGATCGTGGGGATCATCCTGGCGCTGGTGTCGCTGAGTTCGCTGAAACTGAGATGATGAAAGAAGAAATGACAAATAGCAAATTTCAAATAAATATCAAATTCGAAGATCCCAGCTTCGAAACAGTTGGAAATTGATGCTTGGTGCTTATTTGTGATTTGGTGCTTGAGATTTTGAGTTTGGAGGAACTGTGCATCCTGATTTTAACGGCAAACGGGTAACCGTCGTAGGCATGGCGCGGAGCGGCATCGCCGCCGCACGGGCTCTCCACGCGCTGGGCGCCCGGGTGACGATCACCGACAGGAAGCCCCTGGATCAGCTCGCAGCGCAGGTGGATGCGCTCGGGACCGGCGATATCGTCATCGAGGCGGGCGGCCACCCGGAACGCGTCTTTGTCGAGGCCGACCTTGTCGTGCTGTCCCCCGGGGTGCCCAAGCTGCCAAAGATACTCGCGGCGCGGCGTCACGGTGTTCGCGTCATCAGCGAACTGGAACTCGGCTGGATCCTGTCCGATGCGCCCTTCGCGGGCATCACCGGAACGAACGGCAAGTCCACGGTCACGACCCTGGCGGGACTCATGCTGGAAAAGGCGGGCAAGAGGACCCTGGTCGCCGGGAACATCGGGAACGCGCTGACCGAAACGCCCGATCTGCTCCATGGGCAGGATTGGATCGTGGCGGAGCTTTCGAGCTTTCAGCTCGAGGACATCGACACCTTCCGGCCGCGGGTTGCGGCGATCCTGAACATCACCCAGGACCACCTGGACCGCTACGTCGATATGACCGAGTACGGAGAGGCCAAGGCCCGGATCTTTGAGAACCAGCGCGAAGACGATGTCCTGGTCCTGAACTTCGATGATCCGCTGGTGCGGGCCATGGCCCCGCGCGCGGCGTCGCGGATCATTCCCTTCTCGCGGTTCGAGAAGCACGAAGGCGGCGCCTATGTCGAGAACGGGAATCTCGTGATACGGGACGAGGTCATCTGCGCGGTCGACGAGATCCTGATCAAGGGCGTGCATAACCTTGAAAATGCCATGGCCGCCTCGGCCGTGGCCCTTGCCGCAGGCGCGGACCGCGCATCGGTCGCCGCGGTGCTCCGGGAGTTTCCGGGGCTCGAACACCGGCTCGAGTTCGTGCGCGAGAAGGACGGCGTCGCCTATATCAACGACTCCAAGGGCACGAACGTGGGCGCCGTCGTAAAGTCGGTCGAGGGATTCACCCGGCCGGTGATCCTTATCGCCGGTGGGCTGGACAAGGGGAGCGACTTCAGCCCACTCTTCGACCTGTTCCGGCGGAAGGTGAAGCTTCTGGTCCTCATCGGCAAGGCCGCCGAGAAGATGGCGAAGGCAGTGGGGCCGGCTACCGAGACCATCCTCGCGAAGACGCTCCAGGAAGCTGTACAGCTTGCCGCGAAGCGCGCCGCGCACGGTGATGTGGTGCTTCTGTCACCGGCCTGCGCCAGTTTCGACATGTTCAAGGACTTTGAGGACCGGGGAAGGCAGTTCAAGGAAGCGGTGAGAGCGTTATGATTGCAAATTGTAAATTGCAAAATGCAAATTTAAAAGAAGAAAAGCCAAGCACCATTTTACAATTTGATATTTCCAATTTGAAATTTGCAATGACGCATCTGGAGCTATGATGGAATCGCGCGGACAACACGATCGGATCCTGCTCATGACGGTGATGCTGCTCCTTGCCGTCGGCGTGGTGATGGTGTACAGCGCCAGCAGCGCGGTCGCCCTCACGTCCTACGGCGACAGCTCCCATTTCATGCGGCGCCAGATCATGTGGGCGATCATCGGCCTCCTGTGCATGATGGCGGCCATGCGCGTGGACCACGGGTTGCTGGCGGACAAGCGGGTCGTGTTCCTGCTCCTGGTGGTGACGTTCGGTCTGCTGGCAGCCACGTTCGCTCCGGGCATCGGCAGGACCGTCAATGGGGCGCGCAGGTGGATCACGGCGGGGGGCCTTACCTTCCAGCCTGCCGAGCTCATGAAGTTCACCCTGGTCGTGTATATGAGCTCGTATCTCAGCTCCAAGCAGGAGGTCATCGGAAAATTCAGGAGCGGCCTTGCGCCGGCATTCGTGGTGTCCGGGGTGTTCCTGGGAATGACGCTGCTCCAGCCGGACTTTGGAACGGTCATGGTCATGGCTGCGGTGCTGTTCTGCATGCTTCTTGCCGGGGGGGCGTCCCTCGTCCATCTCGGAGGGATCGTGCTTGCAGGCCTGCCCCTCGTGTATGTCGCGGTCGCGCACAAGGCGTACCGCCTGAACAGGATCACGTCGTTCCTGAACCCCTGGGACGATCCGCAGGGCGCGGGATACCAGATCATCCAGTCATTCCTCGCGCTCGGGAGCGGGGGGGTGTTCGGCAGGGGGCTCGGCGAGGGACGGCAGAAATTCCTGTTCCTGCCCGAACGGCATTCGGATTTCATCTACGCCGTGATCGGCGAGGAACTGGGGCTGATCGGCGCGACGATCGTGCTGCTCCTGTTCGGCGTTATTCTCTGGCGGGGGGTGCGCATCGCCCTGCGCACCGACGGGTTCAGCAAGATGCTCAGCCTGGGGATAACGGTGCTGATCTGCAGCCAGGCGCTGATCAACATGGCGGTGGTCACGGGGATCATGCCGACCAAAGGGATCGTCCTTCCGCTCGTAAGCTATGGCGGCTCCGCGCTGGTGGTTACCCTGGCGTCGGTGGGCGTGCTGCTGAATATATCGAAGGAAGCGGGATGATAAAGGCTTGTGAGAAGGAAAGAAGGTAAGAACGGAAGAAGGAAAGAAGAGAAGACGGGAGAGGATGAGCAGTTTCTCCTACCTTCTTACCTTCCTACCTTCCGGGGGCAGGAACGAAAAGCCATGGAAGGCTATCAGGACTCGTGAAAATCGTAATCGCGGCCGGCGGCACCGGCGGGCATCTCTACCCGGGGATCGCAATTGCGCGGGAGGTCTTGCGCGAAGCCGGGAGCGAGGTTCTCTTTGTCGGGACGGAGCAGGGGATCGAAGGCAAGGTGCTTCCAAAAGAACGCCTGCCGGTCAGGTTCATCACCGTGGGCAGGCTCAAGGGTATGGGCATCGGTTCCGTGATCAAGACGCTTATCACACTGCCGCGGAGCCTGGTCCAATCCGTGCGACTGCTCCGGAAGGAGCGGCCTCATGTGGTGGTCGGCGTGGGCGGGTACGCGTCAGGCCCGGTTGCCCTGGCGGCATGGCTCCTCAGGATCCCGCTGGTGATCGTCGAGCCGAACTCCTACGCCGGGCTCGCGAACCGGGTCCTCGGCAGGATCGCCAAGAACGTGTTCGTTTGTTTTCCCGGGAAGGACCGGCAGGGATTCTTTCCCACAGCGAAGAAGGTGCTGACCGGCCCGCTCGTCAGGAAGGGCCTCGACCAGGGAGATCGCGACAAGGCGCTTGCGGAGTTCGGGCTTGCACCAGGACGGTTCACGGTCCTTGCCATGGGCGGGAGCGGCGGGGCGCATGCCATCAATATGACTATGAAGGAAGCGGCAAAAGAACTGAAGGCAGTTCCGGAGCTCCAGGTCCTGCACCAGACCGGCGAGAAGGACGCCGCCGACGTGAAGGACGGCTACGGTCAGGCCGGCGTGAAAGCGGCCGTGCTCCCCTATATCCACGACATGGCCGGGGCGTATGCGGCCGCGGACCTCGTGGTCTCTCGCTCCGGCGCGACGACGGTCGCCGAGCTGGCGGTCCTGGGCAAACGGGCGGTTCTGGTGCCCTATCCCTACGCCGCTGACAATCACCAGGAATACAACGCCCGTTCCCTGGCGGAACGGGGCGGCGCGGACGTGATCGTTCAGAAGGACCTTGCGGCGGCAGGGCTGGCCGCAGCCATAATAAAATACGCGCGCATCGGCCGCGAGGCGCTATCCCCCATGCCGTCATCGGCTGCGGAAGAGATCGTGAGGGCTTGCAAAGAACATGTTCATTCGTAATAAAATTGAAAAGCTACTGCGAACGGCTGTCTCTCGCAAAGCCGCCAAGCACGCAAAGGAAGACAACGACAGAAGCTTGAGAAAGTCACAGTGCCTGGATTAGAGAAGCTTGGATAAAGTTATTGTTTTCTTGCTATTTTTTGCATGTAATCGTTCTTAATGAGGTTCATGCTTTCTTTGCGCCTTTGCG
>CAYPOT010000090.1:0-15614 GCA_964412455.1 uncultured Nitrospiraceae bacterium
ACCCCCTACCCCTCCCCCTTTGAGGGAGAGGGGTAGGGGGTGAGGGGGCTAAATGATTGAGGAGTTTTGGAGAAAGGAATTTTCAGGTGAAAAAAAGAATTCTCATGAGCTTTGTCCTGCTCCTTTCCATCTTTCTGGCCGGGAGCGTTATCGCGGTGCTCTATATCACCAAGACGACCGCTCGCATGGACAAGCTCCTCCTGCTCCACCAGGTCGAGATCCTGCGCGAGGAACTCATCATTCATATCCAGACCGTGCAGTCGCAGATCTCCCGCAGCAAGATCCGGACCGGGGGTGAGGTGGATGTGCTGATCGCCCATGTCCAGGAAATGGACAAGGTAATGGACTCCTGTGTCGGCTGCCACCATACTCCGGAGCTTACGCAGGGATTGCTCGCCATGCGCGACATGGCCGGCGATTACAAGACCGCCATCAGCCGCCTCATCACGGCGACGGCGAACAAGCAGTATATCGCCCAGCTTGACCAGCGGGCGCAGTACCTCGGCCAGGAGCTCGTCTCCATGACCCAGGGGATGGCGTTTACGGCCAATATTCGACTGCAGCAAAAGACTCAGGAGACCGTGGCGACCATCCGCAAGGTCAAGATCATTCTGATCGTTACGTTCCTGGTCGGATTTCTGCTGGCGGTCGTCATCATCGTACTGCTGGTGCGGAGCCTCAATCGACGGCTCTATCGGCTGCTCGAGGCAACACGGCGCATCGCGCGAGGGGACTTGCAACATCGGGTCGAGGGCGCCGACCGTGACGAAGATGAGTTTGGGGAGCTTGCCTTGGCGTTCAACACAATGACCCAGAACCTCCATCGATCGCAGCGCCAGCTCCTGCAGAGCGCGAAGCTCGCCGCGATCGGTGAACTGGCCACGAATATAGCCTATGAGGTCAACAATCCATTGACCGGCGTGCTTGGCTATACAGGCCTCCTTTTGAAAGCCGACGACATTCCGCCCGGGCGGAAAGAGCACCTGAAGACCATCGAGCGGGAAACGCTCCGGGCGCGGGAGATCCTGAAGAACCTTCTGGATTTCTCACGGCGCAAGCCGCCCCACATGGTCCGGACGGATATCGCCGACGTCATCGGGGACACGCTTGCGCTCGTCAGGGGGCAGGCGAAAGCGGCCCGTGTTGAGATCAGGACCGAGTGTTCCGCGGGCCTCCCGTTTGTGTCGGCCGATATTGATGAAATGAAACAGGTCTTTGTGAACCTTATCAACAACGCCTTTTTCGCCATGACGTCCGGCGGCACGCTGACGATCCGCTGCAAATCCGAAGCAGATGAGACAGGACGGACGATGGTGGTGGTGGGCCTTTCCGACACGGGGCAGGGCATTCCCGAAGACCATCTGGACAAGATCTTCGATCCGTTTTTCACTACCCGGCCCGACGGGGAGGGAACAGGGCTCGGGCTTGCCATCAGCTTCATGGTCGTTCAGAACCATGGCGGCCGTATCGAGGTGGAAAGCACGGTGGGCCAGGGATCCACGTTCCGCGTGTATCTGCCCGCCCCGGGGGAAAACCCCGGCAAGACATAAGAGGAGACGGTACGATATCCCATGGCTGGCGAGAGAATTCTGATAGTCGATGATGAAGATATGATCCGGGACCTGTGTTCTCATATCCTGACGGCAGAAGGATATTCAGTCACGACCATATCGAACGGAGAGGCTGCTCTCGAAGAACTTCGCCGTGGATCGACGGACCTCCTCATAACGGACATCAAGATGCCGGGCATGGACGGATTGGAGCTGTTCGAGCGCGTCAGGAAGCTGAATCCGGACATCGTGACCGTCTTCATTACCGGCCACGGCACCATCGATACCGCCATCGAGTCGCTCATGCGGGGTGTCGAGGGGTTTGTTCTGAAGCCGTTCACGCAGGAAGAACTGCTGAACGCGGTGGACCGCGCCATCACGCGCTCCCGTCTGCAGAAGGAGAACATTCGTCTTAAGGCGCTCATTCCCCTGTTCGAGATCAGCAAGCTGTTGATCTCCGAGATCGACCTTGCCCACCTGTTCAAGATCATCACCGAGGTCCTGGTGCAGGAGTTTTCGGTGGAGCGGGTATCCCTGATGCTGGTGGATGAGGGGAGCGGGAGTCTCATGATCCGCGCCTCGCATGGTCTTCCCCAGGACCTTGCTCTCCGGTCGCAGCGAAAACCCGGCGAAGGCGTTTCAGGCCTCGTGCTGAGGCATCGTAAACCGCTGATCATCACCAAAGGGAAGCATTCCGATCAAGAGGTGATGGATGCATTGAACATGGACGACATGCCGCTTTCGTCCATGTCGGTGCCGCTCATCGGCAGGGATAAGTCGTTGGGGGTGCTCAACGTGAGCAAGTTCTCGGACCCGACCTTCACCACCAGCGACCTGCAGATCGTATCGGTCCTTGCCAGCCAGGTAGTGGCGGCCATGGAGAACGCATCGCTGTACGAAGGGCTCCGGGAAAGCTATTTCAGAACGGTCCAGGCCCTCGTGGCGGCGGTGGAAGCGAAAGATCCGTACACACGGTGGCACTCGACCAATGTGGCCAAGTACGCGGTCGCCATCGGACGCGACCTGGGACTCTCCCCCTCGCAGCTCGAGGAGATCCATATTGCGGCCATCCTTCACGACGTGGGCAAGATCGGCATCAGCGAACGGATCATCAGCAAGCCGGACCTGCTGAGCCGTGAAGAATTCGACATCATGAAGGACCATCCCGCGCACGGGATGAGGATCCTGGAACCCATCGGATTTTCACCGTCTATCAGCAATGCGATCTACCAGCATCATGAACGCTTTGACGGCAAGGGGTATCCTCAGGGCATTGGGGGCGAGAATATTTCGCTCGCCGCCCGGATCCTGAGCGTGGCGGACACCATCGACGCCATGATATCGGAGCGGCCCTATCGGGGGACCATCACCACCGAAGCCGTTCTCGGGGAGTTGGACAAGGAGGCAGGGCTCCAATTCGATCCGGTAGTCGGACAAGTGGCGCGGAAGCTTATCACCCAGGGGTTGCTCAAGCTCGGCGCGCCAGCCTACGCACCGCACGCGCCTGCCGAGGATAAAAAATGAAGCGAAGATTACTTCGAAATCGATTTGCGGATCATCACCGGACCGAACCGGGCGGCGCCGCGACACCGGATCCGGTCGGGCAGCAGCCGGTGCGCGATAACGACGGGGTCCTTCCTTGGCCGGAACCGGCCCTGGGTGGTCAGGATGACGAGGTCCTCCAGCACCTGAGCAGCCTGCTGGACAGCGTGAAGACCGGCATCATCTCGCTCGATGGAGAAGGCAGGATCCGGGTATTCAATGCGGTAGCGGAAATGCTCTTTGCCGTGCGCCGTCAGGCGGTGCTTGGACGGCCGTTCAGTGACATGGGCAGGATGATCAGTTTCAAGGACCATTCGCTCCGGGCACTGTGGGAGCGGCTGTCAGACGCCGTGTGGGCCGCTGGAGCCGCCCTTGATCTTGAATATGATCTGGTCCGTCCGATGGGTCATAAACGCATCATTGCCTACAGCGTCTATCCTCTGGGGCGGCTTGCCTGGTCGGTGGGGAATGGCGTCGTGATCATGCTCGAGGACATCACCCGGAAGAAAGAGATGGAGGACCAGATCACTGACGGGCGGAAGCGTCTGAAGGCGGTCTTCGACGGCATCACCGACGGCATCCAGGTGCTGGACCCGGAGTTCAGGATCACCGCGGTGAACAAGTCCATGACCATTCTCGTAGGCCGCGCGGTCACCCTGGGACAGCACTGTTTCAAGGCATGCTTGTCGAATCCCGCCGCCTGTGAGGACTGTCCCGCGGTGGAAACCTTTCGCTCCGGTCAGCCCGCATCCCTCATCAAGGTGATCCCGCGCAGGCCCGAAGAGCCGGTCGGGTCCGACGAGAGGATCCTCGAGATCAGTACGTTCCCGCTTCTCGACCGGGGCAACCGCGTCGTGCAGGTCGTGGAATACATCAAGGATGTATCGGAGAGGGTCAGGATCGCCGAGCGCCTGGAGCAGGCCCGCCGTCTCGCCGAGCTGGGAGAGATGGCCGCCCGGGTGGCGCATGAGGTGCGGAACCCCCTGAATGCCATCAACGGCGCAGCGCATTTCCTTTCCACGGAGCATCCTTCCGATGAGACCATTCAGAAGTTCACCAGCCTGATCAAGCGGCAGTCCCGCCGCGTGGACCAGGTGGCCTCGGATATCCTGTATGCCGCAAAGCCCCTGCGGCTTGCGCGGACCAGGGTGAACCTCGACGCCGTGGTGGACCAGGTGATCACCGCCCTGCAGGAAACGATCAGGGAACAGGGGGTCACGGTGACACGGCGGAGCGATCCCTCCCTCCCGCAGCTCCTGGCCGACGAGTTTCAGATCGAACAGGCGCTCACCAACATCATCCGGAACGCGGTGGAGGCAATGCCCCGCGGCGGCGCCCTGAGCATCGAAACATCGGGAGACACCGATGGCGGATGGGCGCGGATCACCGTGCAGGACACCGGCTGCGGGATCCACCCCGAGGACCGGGACCGCATCTTCCAGACCTTCTACACGACCAAGACCAACGGAACGGGCCTCGGCCTTTCCATCGTCGAGGGTGTCCTTAAGAACCACGGGGGGAAGATCTTTGTGGAACAGCCCGAAGCGGCCGGCACCCGCGTCGTGCTCTGTCTCCCGGCATCGGGGCAGACTGAAGCCGGACCGCTGCGCGGCCGTGACGCCCTGTCCGGGGACCGGAACGAGCGCCCCCCTGTCCAGCCTGACAAATCTCCCTCCAAAGCGGTGTGACCATGAAAGGCGCTGTTCTCATCGTCGACGACGAACCTGATATCCAGCTGGTCATGTCGGCAAACCTCAGGAAAGAAGGCTATGAGGTCGATACGGCCGATGACGGCCTGGAGGCCCTGAAGAAGCTCGAGTCGCGGGACTACGACGCCATCGTCCTGGACCACCAGATGCCGCGTTTGACCGGTATGCAGTTCCTCGAGCGGCTCCGCGATAAAGCCGCCGGAAGTGCAATCGCCGCCGACGTGCCGGTGATCGTCATTACGGCGTACGGCACCATCGAGATGGCGGTCCAGGCGATGAAGGACGGCGCGTACAGCTATCTCACGAAGCCCATCCAGTACGAGGACCTGAGCCTGCAGGTCAAGAACGCCGTGGAACGCCACCGGCTCTCGCGGGAGCTGCGGTCCCTGCGGCATGAAGTGGAGGAGCGCTACCAGTTCGGGAGCATCATCGGCAGGAACCCGCGGATGCAGGAGATCTTCCAGGTCATCCGGACCGTCGCCGAAACGGATGCCACGGTGCTCATTCACGGTGAGAGCGGCACGGGGAAGGAGCTCATCGCCCGGGCGATCCATTACAACAGCCGGAGAAAGGACAAGCCCTTCGTGGTCGTGAGCTGTTCCGCCCTTCCGGAAACACTTCTTGAATCGGAGCTCTTCGGACACGAGAAAGGTTCGTTCACCGGCGCCATCCGGCAGCGGATCGGCAGGTTCGAAATGGCCGAGGGCGGAACGGTCTTTCTCGACGAGATCGGCGAGATGACCACGCCGGTTCAGCTCAAGCTCCTCCGGGTCCTGCAGGAGCGCGAGATCGAGCGGGTCGGCGGGAACCAGACGCACAAGGTGGATGTTCGCGTTATCGCCGCGACCCATAGAGACCTCCAGCAGGCCATGCGGGAGCGCCATTTCCGGGAGGATCTTTTCTACCGCCTGAACGTCGTGCCGGTTAAATTGCCGCCGCTCCGCGACCGGCTCGATGATATTCCCCTCCTGGCGTCCCACTTCATCAGGAAATACTGCGACAGGAACCAGAAGCATCTGCAGTCCATCACGCGCGGGGCGATGGATGCCCTCTGCTCCTATGCCTATCCGGGCAATGTGCGGGAACTGGAGAACATCATCGAGCGCGCCGTGATCATGGAGAAGGGAGAAACCATCCAGCGCGCCGAACTGGGCCTGACCACGCCGCGCCGAAAGGCCGCTCCTATCCCTCTTTCGGGCGAACTGGAACCCTTCAAGAAGATGAAGACCGAGGCCGTGGAGCAGTTCGAGCGTGACTACCTGTCCCAGCTGCTTCGCCTGTACAAGGGGAACATGAGCCGGTCCGCACAGCACGCCGGCATCAACATCAAGAACCTGCATGATAAGATGGCGCGGTATGGATTGAAGAGGGAAGAATTTAAGTGATCGACGATGGACGACGGAAGGACAGATAGCCGCAATGACCCAACCCGGACAAGCCCCGTTAGAGGCGGATGCCTCTAAAGCGGGGCAAGCAGTAACCAAATCTGCCACGAAGACTCTACCAAAAGTAGGCGCTTCTAAGCGAGAGCACGAAGATTTCAAAATCTATGAGCCGCAAAGAGGCACAAAAAGCACAAAGAATCCCATTCATATTTGCGTCTCTTGAGTTTTTTTGCGGCAGATATTCTTTCCGTTTTGAGAAGAATTTGATTTGTAACTAACTAATGACCGAGCTCTCTTCTCTCGTGGTTTTTGGATCTTTGCTTGACTGAATGATTGAAATTATTGCAGTATTCTCATGTTCTGCAAGAAAGTGTTCAGCTAAAATTCTAATTTACATCACCTGAAAATACCCCGCCAAAAGTTGATTATATTCTGGACAAACCGTTTTTGTATTATTATAATCGCCACATGATTTCCCGCCTTTCTCTTTTTTCCTCGTACTACTGAATATGAAGTGTAAGCACTGTACGGCTTGACGAAGAAGCGTTTGCGGATTGCGTATTTGCGTGCATATTTATCGACGATGAAGTAGCGTCATAAGTATTACTGCCGGTTCTGATCCGATTGAAGTTCCAGCCGGGAGACGGAGCATGGCTTCAGCGTTAGCTCTTACGCATCAAAGCGGTGGCGGTGATGGATGGGTTGGTGTCGGGTGGGAACTTGATACTGATACACGTAAACTGCAATTATTTCCGTTGGAGGGGAAGCCATGCGAATAATCAAGAGCAGTAGAATATACTCTATGACGTACTATTTCATGGTGCTCATTCTCTGCGGATTCTTTGCGCTTCCTGGCGTGAGCTCTGCCGAGGAATCAAATCTTTCTCGGAAAGTAAACATGGGCGGCGGTAGTGGGAACAGCAGCGGCGCGGGAACGGCCATGCCTGATCTTTTTACCGGGACAATGTCCTATTCCATGCCGATCGCAGTTCCCGAGGGCCGGCATGGAATGTCACCGGGACTCTCTTTGGATTACCGGAGCAACAACGGCAATGGATGGGTCGGTGTGGGTTGGGAGCTGGAAGTCGGGGCTCTTGAAAGAAGCATGAAGAGCGGTATGTCCTATACGGGGAGTGATTACATCCTTCGTATCTCCGGCGGAACAGTGGATTTGGTGCAAATAGGGACAACAAATGAATATCGCGCGAGAGTCGAGGGTGGTTTTTACAGGATCAAAAAACAGAGCGGATCATATGGTGACTACTGGGAAGTGACGGACAAAACAGGCATGCGTTATTATTACGGACAGAAAGATGCATCGCGGCAGGATGACCCTTTAGACGCATCAAAAATATTTAAATGGTGTCTTGATAGAGTGGAGGATACAAACGGCAATTTCATGACCATCACCTATACGAAGACCCCTTTCAATACGCTCTATGCAAATTACGGGCAGATCTACTTAGATCGTATCGACTATACCGGGCATTCCAGCGGTCTTTCGACATCCAATTGGGTGAAATTCTATCTCGAATCCAGCACCGATGCACCGGACATGTACAATACAAAGTTTAAAGTAAAGACTGCTTACAGGTTGAAGACGATCGATGTGCGGAATGGTACAAGCGGCAGGATTAGAACATATTCGCTGGAATATGACACTGATCAAAATACAGCCGGTGCTCAGAATAGTGCAAGTACCGGACGATCATTATTAACAAAAGTTCAGCAATTCGGAAAAGATGCCGATGTCGATAAAATCAGTGGGGCGGTTACGGGCGGGAGTGCGCTGCCAGCAACGATTTTTAGCTGGCAAGACAGCGAAGCCAAAAGCGGAACCTTTCCCGCGAGTTACAATTGGACAGACGCTACAGGCAAGGGCATTGGATATGCCGTTCTGTCCGGCGATTTTAATGGAGATGGAAAATCAGATATTTACATGTTCAAGGCTTCTACCGGGGACAATATTATTTGGTTGAATAACGGTGACGGGACATTTCCCGATAACTTAACTTGGCAATTTAATTCTGGCCTTGGAACCGGATACGTTGCTCAGCTGGGAGATTTTGACGGCGACGGGAAAACGGATATTTATATGTTCAACGCTTCTACTGGTGACCATGTCGTCTGGATAAATGTAAATGGAACGTTTACCAAACATTCCCTCGGTAGTGGTTATGGGACCGGATATGCTGTCTTACCTGCCGACTTCGATGGAGACGGTATAGCTGACATTTATATGTTCAATTCTAGTACTGGCGATCACATTGTATGGTTGAACGCTGGGAATGCGACATTTCCTGCACCGTCTCCAGACTACAATTGGCGATCCGGTGGGGGGCATGGTACAGACTATGCTGTTCAGTTGGGTGATTTTAACGGAGACGGGAAAACGGATATATATATGTATAACCCAAACACCGGAGACCACATTGTCTGGCTGAATAGCGGCGAGGGATCGTTTCCTTCCGCCTATGCCTGGCAATCCGGCGGAAGACCTGAGACCAAGTATACCGTCCAGCTTGGTGATTTTAACGGAGACGGAAAAGCAGATATTTATTTATTTGCGTTCTACGTAACTACTCCTTATGAAACTAGAAATACAGATCACATCGTATGGATTAATAATGGTGATGGCAAATTCCCAGCTAGTTATAATTGGAGAGGAGCGAACTATATACCAGGAGACACTTGTGTTGCTCCACCATATTGTTTGAGTATCCGCGCAAACGCTACACGGGTACAGGTAGCTGATTTTAACGGTGATGGAATATCCGACATCTTTCTTTACAATTACATAGCCAATGCGAACGCTGTATGGCTGAATAGCGGTAATGGAACATTTCCCGCAAGTTTCAATTGGTCGAGCTCTTCTGGCTATGGTACCGGAGGAACGAATTTCCCGCTATTAAGTGAATTTGACGGAAATGGAAAAACTGACATCCTCGTGTCCAACACCTCTACCGGCACTCATAATGTTTGGCTTAATGAAGGCCTTTATCCCGATCTTCTTTCCTCTATTGACAACGGTATTGGCGGAAGCACGACCATTGAATACAAGCCGTCTACTGAATACGCAAATACTCTTTTGCCATTCCCTGTCCAGACAGTCAGTTCCATTACTACAAATGACGGAAATAATATTGTATCATCTGTCACTTACACCTATTCCGGCGGATTTTATCATGGTGCAGATCAGGATTTTCGTGGTTTTAATTATGTAAAAGTCACC
Organism: uncultured Nitrospiraceae bacterium; assembly: GCA_964412455.1. Lineage (GTDB taxonomy): Bacteria > Nitrospirota > UBA9217 > UBA9217 > UBA9217 > JAAXXJ01. The sequence continues at coordinate 9,419 of CAYPOT010000090.1, forward strand.
GGTCCTGGGTCGTCGGGTGAGCGGGTCATAAGCGAGAACTGGTTCCATCAAGGGAATGATACGGCGGTTGATGTGAACGTACCCACGGCTTCCATCGGATATATGAAAGGTCAACCTTACAGGATGATCGTTTCTGATGGACAAGGTCATAAATACCGTGAGACGACAATTGACTACTATTCTGACCTGAATACAAGTGACGATAGCTATTTCAATCCGCTGCGTCAGGTGGATAACTATGTCTGCGACGGTGGTAGCTGCGGAATTCACACAAAAACGATCTACGAAAAATATGATGACTACGGCAATGTGGAAATCGACCTGTTTTATGATGATGTGAATGATTCACACTATCGCAAGGTCGTACGCAGCTTCACCAACGTTGAGGCAAGTTGGATGGTCGGTTTTCCCCTGACCGAAGACGTATATGACGGGTTGGGTGCTCACATGGCCGGCTCAAAATATTTTTACGACGGCGTTGCGTCAGGCGTGGCTGGCTGCAATGAGCCCTCGTCGAACACAACACCAGACAAGGGCAACATCACGCGCGTTGAACGGTGGTTCAATGATCCCTCGGGAACGGGCATACAGAATCCCGAAGTTCGGATGGCTTATGACGATTACGGCAACCTGGCCTGCACGCGCGACCCGAAAATGAACCCATCGACTGTATATTACTACGACAGCACCTCGACATACCCGGTGCGAGTGAGAAACGCTTTGCAACAAGAAACAAAAACAAAGTACTACGGCGTCGACAACGAGCCGTCCGACAAGGGACTGTATGGGCAGGTAAAGAGCGTGGCCTCGCTTCACCTTTCTGACGACCCGAACCCTCCCGCGACAACAATGGAATACGATGTGTTTGGTAGAAAAAAGAAGGTAAGCGCACCTGCATCTGATGGCAGATGGGCGAGCTGGATATATCCTGAAGTTGACTCAACAACAGGCAACACCTTTGGTGTCATCGGGTCGCAGAATGTTATGACAGATAACAGCATCGGACTTAAGGCATGGGCGTACTTCGATGGATTGGGCAGAACGTATTTGCAAAAGCAGGATGGTCCTGATGGGAAGACGATCGCCGCCAAGACGGAATACAACATTACAGGTACAGTAAAACAAGCATCCATGCCCTATTTCGATGGAACGGAAACCGTGCGGTATGCGACGTACACCTACGATCCCATGGGAAGATCAACACAGATAACCAATCCGGACGGGACTACGGTGCTCGGCTGTTATAACGGTGCCGTGACTGTAGGCATTGACGCGGATGGGCATCGTAAGCGATCAACAAGGGATGCATTAGGTCGTTTGGTTAAGGTCGAGGAGTATATGGGGACAACCTATACATCTTGCACAACCGATGTGATAACACCTTATGCAACTACTGATTACGAATATGATGTTCTTGGAAACCTGGTTAAGGTTAAGATGAACAATGTGGCTGCCAATACGATCGAAATGCACTATGATTCTCTGGGCCGGAAGTACGAAATGTTCGATCCGGATATGGGACACTGGACGTATCAGTACGACGCGAACGGAAAACTCTGGAAGCAGAAAGACGCCAACCTCCAGACTATTACCTTCACTTATGATGCGCTGAACAGAATTAAAACAAAAGACTATCCTACAGGGGACGACGTAGAATTTACCTATGATGAACCGACATCCACCTACCCCATTGGAAAACTGACGAAAATGACGGATGCATCGGGAACAACGACGTATAATTATGACATCATGGGCCGGTCTGCTTCCGTGAAGAAGAACATCGATGGGTTGGATTACACTGTCAGGGCCGGATATGACAACGGAAGGCTGGAGAGCATCACCTATCCCGATAGCGAAATAGTCAGATACAACTACGGAACTGGCGGTGAACTGTCAGCGGTAAGGAATGCAGATCTTACCTATGCCTATGCAGTGTACCCGGCGCAGGACTATACCGCCCTCTTGCAGCCGAAGACGGTATATAACGGAAATGGTGTCAACACAACATATGAGTTCTTCACCGAGAACAACAGGCTCAAGAACATTACGACGAGCAAATCAGCGGATCAGCTTCTTAATCTTACCTATGAATATTCTGATGGCGGGAATGTTAAAAGCATTACGGATAATCTAAATCCGAACATTTCCAGCATGGCGGCACCTGGGCAGGCACTTACCTATGCGTACCAGGGTGCCCGACCGCATGCAGTGACGTCTACGAACGATGGCATTACCTACGAGTATGATGCCAATGGAAACATGAAATTCGACGGCGTGAGAATGATCGACTATGATTATGACAACATGCCGCAGGCAATTCTGTCGAGTCTGGGGACAACGACCTTTGTATATGATGGCGCGGGCGCGCGGGTAAAAAAGACCGGTCTCTACGGTGAAATGGTCTATATCGGCAAACTCTACGAATGCAGAGAAGGATCCTGCTCGAAGCACATCTATGCAGGCGGCGGCAGGCTCGCGATCAAGTCCGGCGGGGAAACGTTCTATTACCACCAGGATTATTTGGGGAGCAGCAAAGTAATTACCAGCGATACTGGTGAAAATATGGAGCAAGTGTATTATGATCCTTTCGGCGCAACAAGTGCGGATGTTGGAGCGGCGAGAGTAAGCCACAAGTACACCTCTCAGGAGTTCGACGTTGAGACGGGGCTGTACTACTACAATGCGCGGTACTATAATCCAACTTTGGGGAAATTCACCAGCCCGGATACTATTGTGCCTGATCCAAGTTATTCTCAGGCTTTTAACCGGTACAGCTATGTGCTGAACAATCCAATGATCTACACCGACCCGAGCGGACGCTCGTTTTGGAAGAGAGTACGAAATTGGGCTAAGAAACCGTGGCATGCGTTTACAATTCAGAATTTTGGACCTACTGCTATCTTGGGAACATATTACCTGACGAAGTCGGATACTGGGAGGAAGATACTATTCGTTGAAGCCACAATTGCGTTGATAGCAGCAGGTACTTTTGGCCCTCCGCCACCACCAATACCATATGAACCTTATGTTGTTGTTGCTGGCCCAACTAATGGGACTGTTGTGTTCTCCACTCAGGCATGTGCAAGCAGTCCTGAACTTTGCTTCGCAGCGGCTGTTACCGCAGCAGGAGGCAGCTATTATGATCAGCAATCTGAATCTCCTACTGGCTATGGACCTGGAGGTGGTACTGGTGGTGGAGGAGGTGGGACGCCTCCAGGTACTGGTGGTGGTGGAGGCGGTGGCGGCGATACACCGAGCGGTGGAGGCGATGGTGGCGGTATTCCAAGCGGCGATGGAGGAGGTGGTATCACAATTTATTATGGAGGTGGCGGTACAGCCTTCTATGGGAATAAAGGAAACGTTTCAATAGGGGCTGGGGCAATTTTAACTTCCGATCAAACCTCCTTGTTTGGAGGTAATTATTGGACTTATGGTGCTGAAAAAGCCCCATTAAATGGTATTGAAACAACTTTTGGAGCAGGTGCAGGTGTTGGCTGGGTTTTTGGATTAATGACAGGTGGACTAGAGGCTTTCAAGGGGGTCTCCTATAATTTAACTGTTGATGTAGGATTTATTGGTTTTACATATACCACCAATGACCTTGGATGGGGAGTCAGTATTGGCGGGGGTGGCAAAGGCGTAGGTTTTGGTTATTATATGAATACAACGAATACAGACGTCTTTATAGCACCCCACAGATAACGTCAAAGGTTGTTATTTTAAGAAAGAGGTAGATATATGAATCTAACTGACTTCCATAAAATGGAACTGACTAATTTGCTTTTTGCCGGAACTTTTGTATTGTTCTTGCTAGAGCAAGTCTTTTATTGGTTTTTAGGTTCATATCCGTATCGTTACGGAATATCATTTAATACTATTTCTAATCAATTAAATGAAACATCATCATGGCTGATAGCTAAAAAAATGTGTAAAGGTATGGCGATCAGAGTAAATGAAAAAAATAAGGATATCTACTTACGTTACAAATATCCAACTGGCGTCATAGGTCCATTGTTGTTTTTAGGACAGATTAAAAATTGTGATTACAATATTCTAATAATTAGAATAGGACCTTTCTCGGCAATATTTATAGTGTATCTTTTTATAGATTTGCTTGTCTCATTTAGGGCGCAAAGTTTATTTAATTTCCTCGTTATTGTCGCTGTTATAGTGTGGTTGTATTTCAGGTTTTTGAATGGCTATAAGGAGTGTATCGATAATGTAATGATGAGATCACAGTGAGTTGTAGGTTGGTTAGAGCGAAGAGAAATAACATCTATAGGGTCTGCATTTTAAGTGCACAGTCAAGGGAAAACAGTTTTTCAGCAGCAGCTCAGCGGCATTGCTGTGTACGTTGCAGTGTGAATTAGCAGATGAAATCCGTTAACAGCACGTGTCATGGCAGATAGGTGCGTCAAATCTGCTTTTTGGACGAGAGCACATCGTGGAGGAATCATATGCTGTCAAAAATCACCGGTAAGGCCTTCATTTCATTCGTGGGTGCTGCGGTTGTTGCGCTCATGGTCAGCAGCGCGCTCGCCGCGCCGGTAAATTACTTCTACGATGAGCTGAATCGGTTGAAACGGGTCGAATATCCGGACGGCACGGTAATCAAATACGATTACGATAAACTGGGCAACAGAACGTTGATGGAAACGTCCGGGACTCCTCATCTCTTCATTGCCGCCACTGCGGGATCACATGGAACCATTTCACCATCGGGCGATGTGACGGTGACTTACGGGGAAAGCCAGACATTTACAATGGTCCCGAGCCCTGGTCACCTCTTACTGGATGTGATGGTTGATCGTGTGTCGATCGGTGCTGTATCCTCATATACCTTCGACAATATCACGGCGCCTCATACAATACGCGCGATCTATTCAAACACATTGACCATTGCGAAAACCGGCTCTGGTACCGGCACAATATCGAGCGCTCCAGCAGGAATTAGCTGCGGGACTATGTGTTCTGCGGCATTTGCGCCGGACAGTGTAGTTGCGCTTGCTGCAATTGCAGATGCAAATTCAATATTCTCGGGATGGTCAGGCGGCGGTTGCAGCGGGACCAGCTCGTGCACGGTAACGCTTAATTCTGACACAACGGTGAATGCATTATTCATTAATGCACCGCCGACCGCGAATTTCAGTGGAGCGCCCACAACCGGCTTGAAAACGGTCACCGCTTATTTTAGTGATCTCTCAACAGGGGATCCTACGAGCTGGCTTTGGAATTTTGGCGACAGTCTTTCCTCAAACCCGACGAGCACCTTAAAGAATCCGAACCACACGTATAGTGTAGCAGGAAATTATACTGTTACGCTTACAGCAACGAACGCCGGTGGGTCAAATACACTGACAAAAACTTCGTATATTGTTGTCCTGCCCTATGCGAAAGTAGCAGGGTCTGCCACCGTTTATCGCAATATCCAGGAAGCTTACAATGCTGCTCCGGACGGAGCTACTATTCAGGTTCTCAGCAGCCAGGCTATCACTAGTCAAGGGCGCGATCCATTACTGGTGGAAGATTTTAACGCGAATGCGGCCACGCCAAAGACGATCACCCTGGAAGGCGGGTATGATCTCGCATTTTCGTCTGCGACAGGGATGACGACGATGAAAGGGTCGATAACAACGATCACGGGAAAACTGATAATCAAAAATATCGATTTGAGAAAATAATACTACTGAAGCCATAGGAGGAGGTAGATATGAAGAAGATCAAGATATTGATGCTGATGCTTGCGTCATTTATGGTCGGAGTGAATGCTTATGCAGCATCTGGGGACCTTGAGGTTGGAGGTAATGCTTCAGTGACCGGTAATGCTGTTATGAGCAGTGCCACTATTTCTGGAAATGCAATTGTTAACGGGACTATCAGGGGAGCGACTTATGGCTATGGGGGGATGTATTCCACCTCTAGTTGTTTTGGTTGCCGAAGCAAAAACCCATTTACGGGGGGATGCTCGTGTCCTACAGGGTTCACTGCTCAATGGCTTCAACAATTTCCGGAAGGTGGGTGCGGTTGGTATACGGGAAATATGTATGTTTGCAATAAATAAAATGTAGGGAACCTTAGGGGGTCCGGAAGGCCGGGCAGGTTCATCAACTGATTCGAGGACAAAGACAACATAGGGGACATACTAGTATGTTGACAAATTAATAACGAAACATTATAATTAGCTTCATGAGACAAA
>CAYPOT010000091.1:0-14935 GCA_964412455.1 uncultured Nitrospiraceae bacterium
ATCTGATCAGCCTGCACCAGAGTGCAGAGTGTCATGCCTGGCATACCAAAAAAAGCCCTCGCCATGTGGCGGGGGCTTTTTACATAAACAGACTGTTGAAAGACCCTCCGTTAGCCCTTCGACAAGCTCAGGGAGAACGGAAGGTGCATTGAAATGATTGGTTATTATCCGTTCGTGGTGAGCCTGTCGAACCACTTAAAAAACTTTTTCAACAGCCTGTTAAAGCTCCCTGCAGAAAGCTATGGGAATGCGCTCGCTCCTGGATTCATCCCCGGTTCAGATCTTTTTCATTTCCTTCCCGCATTCGCATTTCCCCGGTTTGTCGGAAACCGTGTTGCATGTGCAGCTGCCGCTGCAGACGCACGATTTATAGCCGCAGGCGCACACATATTTACCGGTGATGTCAACCGTCTTCACCGGCTTTCCGCAGCCGCAGAGGTTGGGGTCTTTCTTGCTCCGCTCGCAGCCGCAGTCCGCGCCGCACCGGCACAGGACCGCCGTGTTCTTCTCGATCGCCAGCATATGCATGGCCGCCATTTCCTTGCCGCAGGCGCACTTGCCCGGCTCTTTGGAGATGCCGGTGCACATGCAATCATCCGCGCAATTACAGGCATAATAGACCTGGTTCTTATCCGCGCTGATCACCACACCCGCCGCCACAGCCAGAAGAACAAGCACGGCCATACCAGCAACGATCTTCTTCACGTATTTTCCTCCTTCACGAGAATGATCAGGTCCCCGCTTCCTTCCAAGGATTGCAGAAAAACGCCCTGCATCTATGAAAGGAACAACTGCGATCACACCCAGTACTCCGGGTACTTCCGATTCTTTGCTAAGTTGTTCACGAGAAGCGCGACGACCAGGAGCACCGCCGCACCGGCCCCCGCAGGGATGAAGGCATAGAGGAATCCCAGATCGTGGATCCTGGGGCCGCCGATGACGGCGATGAGCGCCGTGGCGCCGCCGGGCGGATGGAGGGTCTTGGTGGCCAGCATGGCAACGATGGCAAGGGATACCGCCAGCGCGGCCGCGATCCAGACCGTGCCGCCGAACAATTGCCAGCATGCCGCCCCGACAAGCCCCGAGATCACGTGTCCGCCAATGAGGTTTCGCGGCTGGGCCAGGGGGCTTTTGATGGCCCCATAGATCAGGACGGCCGATGCGCCGAAAGAGCCGATGAGCAGGGTCAGGTCCCTCGCTTCGAAATACCGCGACGAAAGCCATCCGCAGACCCCGATCCCGATCACCGAGCCGATCCAGGACCAGAGGAGCTCCCCTGCTCCCACGCCCGGCGGACTTTTCGCACTACCCTTCATTTTCGATAGATATTCTGCGACGGTCATTTCCTGCTCCTCCGCAGCAAGCGGCGTTTCGTGGTCTTTTTCTCCTGCCCCCCGCCCATTGCGCGAACGATATCGGCGCGCGATATAACGCCGACCAGCCTGCCCGCTTCATCGACAACGGGCAGCCGTTTGATCCTCTTTTCGTCCAGGATAGCGGCAACCGAGCGGACATCCCGGTCCGGATGGGTGGTAATGGCGGGAGTGCTCATGACCTCGCCGACGGTACTCCCTTTTTTGCGGACCGGCAGCGGCGCGCCGAGAACATGCCGGAGCACATCCTTGAACGTGTGACCCTTTTTCACGCCCGCCAGGGACAGGAGATCGGCTTCGGAAATGATCCCCAGGACCCGGTGTTCCGCGTCCACGACCGGCATGCCGCTTATCCGGAGCCCCGAGAGACGCCGGGCGGCCTCTTTGAGGTCCGCATCAGGATCGATCGTGACCACGTCCCTGGTCATAAGGTCAGAAACCGGCAGTGCGACCATGGCCCTCTTCCGGGCGTAGCGGAGCGCCGAGGAGTATATTTTCATAAGATCTTCCTCGGTAATATCGACGTATCCCCTGAGGTCCGCGCGCGCTGCCCGCAGATCCTCTTCGGTGAGATGGCATAGCTTCGGATCGTTGACCATTGGATGTCCTCCGGAAGGGAACGTTAGTGAGACCGACGATGCTGACCATATGCCAAAACGTAAAAAGCCTCCCTTGGGAGGCTTTCTGTTCATCTATGCAGGGAGTAAGACATGGTTGATGGTCACTATTTCGATTTTTCCTCGGTCCGCGTCACGATCCAGTAGACAAAGCCGATGACGAGGATGGCCGCGATGAGGTAATAGATGGACTCCGGCTTTTCATGTTTGAGCGTCGCGATCATGGTCTCCCGGATCATGGTCACGAGCGCCACACCCACGAACACGCTGATGTGGAACTTGCCGCCCTTGAGATGCGATATCTCCGTGTTCATCAATTCGATCATGAGCCACAGCAGCAGCATGGAACCGAGCGCCGAGATGATGCCGCGCTCCACATCACCTGAGAAAAGGTGCATCACATCCTTCACGAACAGCCATCCGACACCGATCGTGAGGCCCATGAGCGCGAGCACCAGTAACAGATTTGTGGCCTGCGAGAACCGCTCGGAAAAGCTGATCAGCGCGCTCTTCACCTTGTACACCGGTGAATAGACCCGCATCTCTTCCTCGATATAGGCGTTGGTGATGATGTTCAGGCTGATGTCCACGATCTTGCCGACCGAAACGATGTTGTTCACCATCTCGTCGCGGGCATCATCGGCCCTGGACAGGACGCCGGTGCAGGAGTTCTTGACGATGTTGGCGATGCGGTGGAGATAATGCACATCCACGTTCCGGCGCATGTGCGCCATGCCGATCTTGATCAGTTTGTCGTAGTAGGAGTTGTCGTATTTGCCGGAAAAGATCAGCAGGAACCAGTCCTTCTGCGAAGCGAACACGTGCTGCTGCAGGGTCTCTTCGGTAAAGAACTTCGCCGCGCCTTTGGTCCCCTTGAACCAGAGGGAGATCGTGCTCATGATCTCCTCGGCGTGCTCCTCCATGAGCGTACGCAAACCGGCAAGCCGCCGCTCGTCATCGGGCGTGAAACGGTAGTCCTGTTTAATTTCCTTGATCGAGCGCATGGGCTTTCCTCAGGCCATGACTGTAGCACAGGGATAAGTACTTGTCAACGGCGGCCGGGCGCGCTACCCCTTTCCCGTCTTGATCTTGAGATACTCGCCGATGACAAGCGATGCCGGATAATAGATCTGCTCCTCCAACTGGGCGTGAAGCAGCAGTTTTCTCGCGAACCGCGCAAGTTCCGGCCGCGCGTTGTCAGTCGCCACATCATAGAGGTCCTCCAACGCCTTCGCGATGGCCTGGTGCTCCCGGAGCATTTCGGCAAGTTCGTGCTTCAACCGGTCGGCCTTGGCAATGATCGCCTCGGGATTATCCGGGACGCCCCCTCCCGCGAGGACCGCCAGCGCGTCCAGGGGAGGCAGGGCGTATTCCTCTTCTTTTTTGAAATGGGGTACAAGGAGCCGCGCCACCTCGCGCGCCGCCTCCCCGCTTTTCCCGATCGCCTTTGCGGAGATCTCGAGCGATGCGCGCATCTCCCCATGCTCATGCTTCAACGACGGCGGTATCTTCATTTCCATTTCTGACTCCCTTCGAGATCAGTCCGTCATGATCTTATCCGAACGAAACAAATATAATTACATCCCGGCACGTCCCCCCTCTCCCAACCCTCTCCCCTATGGGGAGAGGATAAAGGTGAGGGGCACAGCTGTAATAAATCTAATTGCGTTCGTATTTATCCGAACAAACCTCGTGATCGTTCTCATGAGTGTCGGTATATATAACCTTCCGTCATCCCCGACAATGTTATCGTGGATCCAGAGGTGCGAAAATACATTACCGGATTCCCGCTCAGAATCGCCGCGGGAATGACGATTGAAATAAATGATACGATCGACCTACCCGCTCCAACTGATCGCCTGCACCGGACAGGTGTCGATGGCCTCCTGGCAATTGCAACTCGCACACTTGTCGGGACCGACCACCTGGGATTTCTCGTTCTCCAGTTCGAAGACCTGGGGGCATAGCTCTTCGCAATGGCCGCAACCGATACAGAGTTCCTCGTCCACCACGGGCTTATGCATTACCGTTCCCCTTCCGTACAATACAATATAGCATATTGAAGCTCCCTGCAGCACTGCGGGGAAAGCGCTCGCTCCTGAATTCCCGCAGTGCGGGAAATTGCATTTCGCCGCCCGAATGCGGCAAATCATCAATCCTTCAACTTTTCGTATATTTCCTCGAATCGGCCATGGAGCTTCTTGAACATTCGCAGCACTTCCGGATCGAAATGAGAAGGCAGTGTTCTCCCGTCGCCTTCGGCGATGATCTTGAACGTGGTCGCATGATCGAAGGCGGGTTTGTATGAACGCTTGTTTCTCAGCGCGTCATACTGGTCCGCGATGTTCACGATCCTCCCTTCAATGGGGATCATCTCGCCTTTATGACCTTGGGGATAGCCGCCCCCGTCCCATCGCTCGTGGTGTGAAATGGCTATCTTTTTCGCTATGATCAGTCTCGGATGATTTCCTATGATCTTCGCCCCATAGGATGGATGCATTCTCATCTCGACCCACTCCTCGGGGGTGAGCTTTGCCGGCTTTCTCAGGATATCCGGATGGACATGGACCTTCCCTACATCATGCAAGGTCGCCTGAACTCGCATGGCCTCCACAAAGCCAGCCGGCATACCAAGACCTTCTGCTATCACAGCCGCATAGTCGCCGACCCTCAGAATATGGTTCCCCGTGTCCTCGTCATTCGCCTCAGACGCGCGCGCAAGCGCGTAGACCGTGTATTCAAAAGCTGACTCGGTCTCGCGTATCTGGCCGGAAAGGGACTTCATGAACAAGCTCTGCATAACGAAGCTGTTCAAGACCGAAGCGTCATACCGGGTAACATCCCTGCCGTAATTAACGGCAAAGATGCAGAGCGCTTCGCTCAGGTAGGATGCCATGTTCGACACCGTTATCGACAAGGACGCAAGGGTATTCACAAAGGACTGGAATTCCGATTGGCCCTGGTCTTTCTCGTTGTAAAAATTGACCCTCGGCATGCCCGTTATCCGCAATCCTTTCCGGATGTCAATTTTCAGCAGCGTTCTATTCAGCGTATTGATCACATACTCATACTGATGCCATTGCCATTCACGCCGCTCATCAGGCACCCCGACGATGACCAATTGCGGTTTGTCGAATGCATCGGCGGACTTTCGGATGATTTGGCTTACAATTGCATCAACCTTGGCAAGAAATGAGAAACTCAGCGGATCAAACGACACAATGCTTGCCTCGCCGAAGGTCGTCATATTGTTGATCTCTTCATAGGCGTGATTCAACTGGTCGTTCAGGGTCTTCATTTTGAGAAGCATTCTGACCCGGGCGAGGACCTCCCCCTGGTCGATCGGCTTGGAGATGAAGTCCTCGGCCCCCGCCTCGATGCCTTTGATCCGATCCTCCTTCGCCGAAAGCGCCGTAATCATGACGACCGGGATGTTCCGGTATCTCTCATCTCCCTTGATCCTGCGGCAGACCTCAAAGCCGTCGAGTTTCGGCATCATCACGTCGAGCAGCACGAGGTCAACGGTGTTTTCCCCGATCGTCTTCAAAGCCGCCTCGCCGTCCTCCGCCTTGATCACCTCGTACTCATTCGAGACAAGCAGCTTTTCCAGAATCTTCAAATTCATCGGTTCATCATCGACACACAGTATTTTTCGCTTTGCGGGGATCATTGGAGCACCTCGTCATTTCTTCCATATGAAATCGGATCATCCATGATATCGCTCCAGCGTTGTCCTTACGGATATCAGGAACGTCTCAGTATCGATGGGCTTTGATATGTAGTCGACAAATCCTTCGGACAAAAAACGCTCCCGGTCGCCTTTCATCGCATAGGACGTGATGGCAATCACGGGAATGCTCTTAAGCGGCTCCTGCTCCCTGAGGGCCTTCAGAGCGGTTATGCCGTCCATGTCGGGCATCTGGATGTCCATCAGGATCAGGCCCGGGATGATTTCCTTTGCCCGTTCAACCCCTTGTTTGCCATCCTCGGCCTCGAACACGTCATATCCCGCTTTCTTCAGCAGGAATCCGAACAGCTTGCGGTTCATCGCATTGTCATCAATGATGAGAATTTTCTCGGCCATGCGTGCCCCTTGACTGATTCATTTGAAAATCTCTCCTAACCCCATGAGAAGTAATTCCGATGACACTCAACAAACTTCTAACGGTGCTAACCTCCCTTTGACAAAGGGAGAAATTTCCCCTCTTTGGAAAAGAGGGGAAGGGGAGATTTTATAATCGATGTCAATTCTATTATGAGACCCTTAATAACAGCTCTTCAATAGTTTCCCCATCATCGGGATAGAGCGCTGTCCTGAAATCTGCGGTGCAATCCATCGAGCTTAATGCCTCCTTAAGCCTTTCTGTCGCTTCTTTCGCCATCCGCCTGTCACTGGCAAGAAGGACGATATAGCACGTATTCGCATTTTCCCCTTGCACGATAATCTCGTGATGTCTGAGAGTTTCTTTTATGGCATTCATGATCGTCAAATGGCCCGCCGACTTGCCCGCATCAATAATTTTAAGGCATACGACTCCAAATTGCATTTTTTTTCTCTTATGGAATGACATGAATCTATCTATATGTTTCAAAAAGTTGTCCCAGGTGAGGGACTGTTTTTTAGAGGAGTGATCCGCTCCCATCTTTTCAGATATCACAAAACTGAACGTACTTCCCTTCCCCACCTCACTCTCGACCCATATTTTGCCGCCATGCATCTCAACGAACTTCTTGCAAAGGTTCAACCCGAGCCCGGTGCCGGCTATTTTCTTGGTCAACGTCGTTTCAAGCTGTTGGAAAGGCTGGAACAGTTTCGGAATGTCTTCTGCCTTAATGCCCGGGCCGGTGTCCGTGACGGAAAATTCGACAAGATCAGGGATCGGGAACTGACTTCCGACCTCCGACCCCAGACCCCCGACCTCCGACCCCCGCAGTTTCCGTGCAGCGACGCGCACACTTCCGCCGTCCGGCGTATATTTGAACGCATTGCTCAACAGGTTCACCAGGACCTGCTTCAACTTCATCTCATCGGCTGTGATGTCCGTGATCCCGTCAGCAACCCGGTAATCGACGTTGATACGGTGCCTCATCGCCTTTTCCTTGAACATCACGAGACTTCTCTCGATCAGTTCCTGGACATGAACCGTACCGGGCTCCAACTCCATCTTCCCGGCCTCCACCTTCGACAAGTCGAGGATGTCGTTGATCAGGGTCAGGAGATGCTTCCCGCTCTTGCCGATGTCGCGTGTAAAATCCATCTGCTCGTCTGTCAGGGGTCCGGTCAGGCCGTTTATCATGATGTCGGAGAACCCGATGATCGCGTTCAGCGGGGTCCGAAGCTCATGCGACATGTTCGCGAGAAAGTCGGACTTGGCCCGGTTCGCGGCATCCGCCTGTATCTTCGCCGTATCGGCCTCAGACCGCCTCAGCACCAGTTCCTCGTTCATAGTGAGAAGCTGACGGTTTGCGGTTTCAAACTCCTGCGTTCGCTTCAAAACCTTTTTCTCAAGGTCTTTCACCAGCCGGGCATTTTCTACGGCTGTAGCAGCCTGATTTGCAAAAACCTGGAAAAGTTTCTTGCGCTGAGGCGTGAAAAAATGAGCTTCTTCACAGTAAAGATTAATGGTCCCTATTACCCCCCCTTCCGAGGTGAGCATCGGCGCAGCCAATGATGAACGAAACCCCCTTTTCACGGCTTTTTCTTTCCACAGCGCGAACCGGGCGTCGGTTTGTATGTCATTCACTATATGAGCGGTCTTTGTCTTTATCGCCATTCCGGTAGGCCCCATGCCGCTCGGTGAATCATCCCAGGTAATCTTTATATTTTCCAAATACCCCTCATCGAAACCATATTGCCCGGCGGGCTTCACATCATAGCTGTCTTTGACGACCAGTCCCAGCCATGCCATTTTCAGGCTGAAGTTCCTCACGACGATTTCACAGATCGTTTCGTACAGTTTTTTCGTAGTAGTAGCGACAAGCACGACATTCGAGGCGTCCGCAAGGGCCAATAATTCATCGTTGTATCGTTTTATTGTCTCTTCCACCTGCTTGCGCTCAGTGATATCGCGGGCAATCCCTATCAGGGCAATGACGTCTCCGCTCTCTCCCCTGACCGGCGCTGCGGATAAAATCACCGGATATTCAGAACCGTCCTTTCTGATATAAATGACCTCTCCCTGCCACCCCCCCTCGAGCGTCTTTTGATAAATCTCCGCGCCAAGTCCCTGGCGGTTTCGGGGCGATTGTATTACAGAAACATTTTTGCCCATAAGTTCCTGCTGTGTGTATCCGAGACAAAGCTGAACTTGTGGATTGACATGCGTTATTCTGCCTTCCAGATCTGTTATGACAACCAAGTCGCCGCTGCTGTCGAGGGACTGCGCAAGCACGGCAACCTGCTGGTGGCTGAGGGCATTCTGGATGGCAACGGAAATGATGTCCGCAATGGACGCATAGAGCCGCAGTTCCTCATCAGAGGACTTCATCACCGCCGGCAGATAGAGGCAGAGGACGCCGAGCATCTTGTCACGGGACTTGAGTGGAAGGATGACATGGCCGTGCTCTTTCGCATCGCGATATACCTTGGAATGTCGTTTATCTTCCGTATTGCTGTTGGACAGGACCGTCTGTTCCTCCCTCGCCGCGATCCCGCACAGGCACTCACCATAGGGCACTGTTCCGCAGCCCTCAATCTGCTCTTGTCCGAAATTCCGCGATGAAACGAGCTTGAGCGTCTTCGTGTCCATATCATTAATGAAGATGGCTCCTTTTTTTTCCAGGGTCAGCGACTCCAGGCTCAGGACCGCATCCAGGATCCGGCCCGCAAGAACATCGAGTGTCAGGGACTCGCTTGATGCGCGGCCGATGGTGTTGAGTATGTCAAGTTTTATATTTTTTGAGGATATGTCGCTCAGTATCCTCGCATTATTGATTGCCAAAGCAACGGTTCCGGCAAAAGAAAGGGCAAGGTCTTCATCCTCCTGAGTAAAAGCAGCGCCGTCAACCTTATCGGTAAAATACAGCCTTCCAATGACCTCTTTCCTAAGAATGACCGGCACTCCAAGGAACGCCTTCATCGGTGGATGTCCCTCGGAAAAACCGATGGAGGCGGGGTGTTTTGAAATATCATCAATACGGACCGGTTCGCCCTCTTTTATGAGATATCCTAAAAGCCCTTTTCCAACGGGAAGACCGAATTTCCTCTTCATCTCATCTACGAGTGCCGGTTCAATGCCCTTGGGGATATAATATGCATACCCGCCTTTGTCATCCAAAATGCCAAGAGCGGCGTATTTGCAGCCCACAAGGTCCCGGGCAACCTCCGTGACCTTGTCAAGAAGCCTTTCCACCCGGAGGTCGCCGAGGATTGCGTCCGAGGCGAAACGGAGGGCATTGATGTTTCTGATTAATTTTGCGTTAGTAGCGGACGATTCACGGAGGCTATAAGCCATCGCGTTGAATGCGCCCCCGAGGTCGGCGAGCTCGTCGTGTCCTTGCACCGGAACGACGACGCCGAAATCCCCCTGCTTCACCTTGAGTGTTGCCTGGGTGAGTGTCCGCACAGGACCGATGATGTTCCTGCGAAAATACCAGACGATGAAGATCGCGCCGACGATGAAAGATCCCAGTATCATATTTCTGGCGCGGTCGAACCTCGCGAACTTTGCTTCAGCGTGTGTTTGCAGGGACGTTACCAACCCGTCTATCTTCAGCACATGACCGGATATCTTTTCGTCAAAGTCCATGAGCAGTTCTCTCGCCCGTCGTTCGGATACGTCCCGCGGAAGCCCCGCCGTTTTCAGGAGCACGGGCCTCAAGTCCCGGTTCCATTCCTGTACCACGTTGTCGAAGAGCGGCATTGCTTCACGGTAGTGGCGAATGGGATTGATGTTACGCTCAGGAACACCGTTCACTAATCCCTCAATGAGCCGGTCATATTCCTGGATTTCCCGTCCGAGTTCGGTCTTCATGGCCCTTGTCCGCGGCTTGTCAATGTTCTCCGCGATCTTCCGGGCATACCAGGCCATCTTGAATGAACGGTACCTCAACTGTCCCGCCTTGTTGATCTTCTCGGCCTCGCCCCGCATGTGATGGGTAAAATCGAAGCTGGCGGCGACAAAGGCGCTGATAAGAAGGAGAACGATGAGGCTTACAAAGACGTATTTCGCGGTGAGAGACTTCAAGACTGGCATGCCTACCCCCTGACTCATGATAACACCACCGATATATCGACAGGTTCGTCCTGACTTGCTTCAAAGAAAGCCTGATGGCAGACTTTCTTTTATGACGTGGGTTTGTGCAACAGGCCAAATATGCTTAAATCATAGCATACGTTGCATTTTTTTGCGTTGACGTAAATTAGAGGGTTATAAGGAAGGAGTCTTTCTACGCGCCGCTCTCCACGGCAAGCTCTATCCCCTTGTGGAAGAGGTCGGATGAGGGGTGACCTGAGCCGTCACGATTGAGAAATGACGGAACTTCTTGTGAGAACAAAGGAGCATCCATCCCCCTTATTCTTCGGGGATGGATGACCGGAATGAGAGTAAATGTCGGTTTGTTAATGCATGTGTTGATGTCCTTCGGCTTCCTCTTTTTTCGCTTCGCCATGATGCGGCGCTCCTGCCGCAATGTCCATGTGCAGACGCTCCACGAAGTGGGTGAACTCTACATAAGCAGCGACGAACTCGCGGCCCTTTTCCACATTCTTGTCCGCATGCTTCTTCGCATCCTTCACCCGCTCGAACCGCTCACGGATGCCCTTTGCCGCCGCCTCGGTTACATGCTTCACCAGATGGTCCGACGAGCCGCTCTCCAGCGCCTTGTCAGCAGCCTGGATGATCGGCTCCGCCGGCCCGGATTTGAGCCCTGTGTAAGGCGCCCCTTCCCATGCCCGGTGGATGCGGACGAGGGTCTCGAAGAAGGACCTGTCCGCAAGGTCTTTCGCCTCCGGTCCTTTTGCCCTTACCACGAGCGTCTTTTGAAACAGGTCCCGGATCTCCCTCTCATCATCTTTCCTGACCCACTTGAGCACGGGCGTTACGGTACCCTTTTCGAGCGCCATCCGCGCCGTGTTCACCACCGGCCCGTCCATGGTGTCGCAGTGGGCCCGGGCGTCACGGTAGGCCAGAATCCCCACGACAAACGCAAACGCTGCAATAATCAAAATCCTTCCAAACCTGATGCCTGAACTCATGACAATCCTCCTTTCCTGTTGATTGCCTGCACCGGACAGGTGTCGATGGCCTCCTGGCAATTGCAACTCGCACACTTGTCTGGACCGACCACTTGGGACTTCTCGTTCTCCAGTTCGAAGACCTGCGGACAAAGCTCCGCGCAATGTCCGCATCCTATACAGATATCTTCATCCACAACCTGCGTATTCATGACTATTCCCCTTCCGCTAAAATACTATAGCATACTGAAACTCCCTGCAGCAAGCTGCAGGGAATTTCCACTTCGCTTGGTCGCCATCTTATCGGCGCCGTCGGGGTCTACCAAACCATGAACCTCTCCCGGTTGATGGAAAGACCGAGCTTGATAACAGCCGTTAAGCTTCCGAAAGAACGATAAAATCCGGTAGCCGTGAGCATGGGAGACAAGGCATTAGCGAAATCTTTAGTTTAGTTAATGCGCTCTATATAGTTGTTTTATTTACTTTTTCATTTTTGCGAGTACCATTATTATTATCGCAGGTTTATCTTTATGTCCACAGGCATCCCCATTTAAACTCTTCGCTCTCATTCTTAGCGTTCACCTTCATGGTAATGCGAGGTTTACACTCTCTTCCCCTGTCTGCGCGGTCTTTGGTGTGAACTCCACCATTGGACAGTCTGCTATCCTTTCACGCAGGCCAGCGGTCTGACGCGCGCCACCTTCCTCGCAAGCCCCGCGAAATGGGCCGCATCAACCACTTCGGTCACGTCCTTGTAGGACCCCGGGGCCTCTTCCGCGATGCCGGAGTAGGAATGGCCGCGGACCAGGATGCTCTGCCTCTTGAGTTCCTGGATGATGTCGCGGCCGTGCCATTGCTTCTTCGCCTGTGTCCGGGACATGGCCCTGCCCGCGCCATGGCAGGCAGAGCCGAATGCAGCGTCCATCCCCTTTTCCGTGCCGACGAGGATGTACGATGACGTACCCATGGTCCCGCCGATCAGCACCGGCTGGCCCACGTGCCGGTATTCCGGCGGCAGGTCGACCTGGCCCGGTCCGAAGGCGCGCGTGGCTCCCTTGCGGTGCACGAACAGCCGCTTCTTTTTTCCCTTGATACTATGTGTTTCTACCTTGCAGGTGTTATGACTTACGTCATACAGCATGGTGACGCGCCCTTCAGGGTAGACCTCCGTAAAGATCTCGCGCACCAGGTGGGTGATGATCTGGCGGTTCGCCAGCGCGCAGTTGATGCCCGCGCTCATGGCCCCGTAGTAGGACTTCCCTTCCGGCGACGTGATGGGCGCCGAGGCGAGTTCGCGGTCCTTGATCGGCAGCTTGAACCGCTGCGCGGCATGGGCAAGGCTCCGGAGAGCGTCCGTGCCGATCTGGTGCCCCAGTCCACGGGAACCGCAGTGGACTGAGATGACCACCCCGTCCTTCCGGAGCCCCATTGCCTGGCCGGCCTGCTCATCGTATATTTCATCGACGTACTGCACTTCGAGATAATGGTTTCCCGAGCCAAGGGTCCCCATTTCGCGGTATTGCCGCTTCTTGGCAGTATCCGACACCTGGGAAGGGTCCGCGCCGTCAACACGGCCGTGCTCCTCGATATACTCCAGGTCCTCTTTCATGCCATAGCCTTTTTTCACCGCCCATTCGGCGCCGCCCAGGAGCATCTCGTCGATCTGTGAGGCATTGAGCTTGATGAGACCTTCCGAACCCACGCCTGCCGGAACGCGGTTGTAGAACTGGTCCACGAGCCGCTCAATCCCGGGAAGGACCTCGTCCTTCATCATTCCGGTCTTCATGGTGCGCACGCCGCAGGAGATGTCGAACCCCACGCCGCCCATGGAGATGATGCCGCCCTCGTCGGGATCGAAGGCCGCCACACCGCCGATGGGAAAGCCATATCCCCAGTGAGCGTCGGGCATGGCCATGGACGCGGTCTGGATGCCCGGCAGGCAGGCCACGTTCTCCACCTGCTCCCGCACCTTTTCATCCATCTCCGTTATCAGCTTCTCGCTCGCGAAGATCCTTCCGGGAACGTTCATATCACCGGCCTGCGGGATATCCCATACGTAATCGTTGATCTTATTCAGTGATCTGATATCCATCGTAATTCCTGTTCAGATGGAGGAAGAGACCTGTCACCTGTCACCTGTCACCTGTCACCTGTCACCTGTCACCTGTCGTTCATACATCCACCACGCACTGGGCCGCATACCGGCCGTTCTCCTGTCGAACACCGAGCATATGATAGGTCGCGCCCTTCACTTCGACTTTGGCGTGATGTTTCCACCGGTCAAGGTGTTCGCCCCAGGCAGTGCCTGCAAGCCTGTTCCCTTCGATCCTGACCTCGAACTTCGAGAAGACCATGCGCTCGATGTCGGAGACCGCGAGAAGAGCGTTCAGCCATTCCACGAGCAACTGCTCCTGATCGTCGGCCGTTACGTTCACTCCCCGGAACTCTTCCTGTTCGACCCGTGTTATATCGACCATGACCGAATAGAGGGCCACGGCCGCGTTCCCGAACGCCTCTTCCGGCGTGCTCCCGAATCCGCGGATGCCGATGTCCGCCTCATGCTCGAAGGTCTCGTAGTCCACCGTCAATTATTCCTCTTGCCGCTCAGTGGTCTTATTTATGACCTATGACCTATGACCTATGACCTATGACCTATGACCTATGACCTATGACCCTGCCGTTATTCCCACACCCCATCCATCTTCGCCCCGCAGGATCCGCACTTCCCGTCCTTGATATGGTTCTCTTCCACAGAGAATCCATAGCGTTTCACCTGCGTTTTGCCGCAGCTCCAGCAGGCGGTATCCTCACCCTCACCCGGGATATTCCCTTCGTACACATAGCGAAGCCCCGCGTCAATGCCGATCTGTCTCGCCCGTTTCAATGTTTCGATCGGCGTTCGCGGCTGGTCGTTGAGCTTGTAGGTCGGATGGAACCGCGACACATGCCAGGGAACGCCTTCACCCACAGACCGGATGAACTGCGCTATCTGCCGGAGTTCGTTCTCCGAATCGTTGTGTCCGGGGATGACGAGCGTCGTGATCTCGATCCAGATGCCGAGTTCCCTGTAGAGACGGATGGAATCCAGCACCGGCTGGAGCCGCGCTCCGCAGACATGCTTATAGAAATCATCGGTGAACCCTTTGAGATCGATGTTCGCGGCGTCGAGGAAGGGGCTGATCTCCCGGAGCGCCTCGGGAGTAATGTAGCCGTTCGTGACGAAAATGTTCTTGAGGCCCGCCTTACGCGCCAGCTTTGCCGTGTCATAGGCGAGTTCGAAGAAGACCGTCGGTTCGGTATAGGTATAGGATATGCTTGCGCAACGGTGCCGCAGGGCCGCCTCTACGATCTCGGCGGGCGATACGGGCTCTCCGGGGACCATGCCTCCCCTAACCCGCGGCAGCTGCGAGATGTCGGCGTTCTGGCAATGTTTGCAATGAAAATTGCACCCTGGCGTCGAGACCGAGTAGGACAGGCTTCCGGGCAGGAAATGGAAAAGCGGCTTCTTTTCGATGGGGTCAATGTTGCGGGCGATGATCCTGTCATGGACGAGGCTGAAAAGCGTACCGTCACGGTTCTCACGGACAGCGCAGATTCCCCGGTGGCCCGGGGCGATGAGACAGCGGTGGGAGCACAGGCCGCACAGGACCTTTTTGTCCTCTTTGGTCTCCTGGAACATCGCCTGCTTCATTTCGCGTTTTCCCTCTGTTCAATGCCGTAATGTCAAAACTTTCACCGCAGAGGACGCGGAGGACGCAGAGAACTTCTTG
>CAYPOT010000092.1:0-14909 GCA_964412455.1 uncultured Nitrospiraceae bacterium
CTATGACCTATGACCTATGACCTATGACCTATGACCTATGACCTATGACCTATGAGCTATCAGCCGCGGTTCAGATCTCCGTCAGGTCCGTGGAATCGGCCCGCTTCTTCCTGCCGAAGATCCGCACACCGAGGATCCCGAGTTCATAAAGAAGATAGATGGGAATGGACATGAGGGTCATGTTGAACGCGTCCGGTGTGGGCGTGAGAATGCCGCCGAGGACGAAGGATGTCAGGAAGGCGTATTTGCGGAACGAACTGAGCGAGCCGGCATTGATTATGCCCATCCGGCCGAGCACGATCATGATCAGGGGAAGTTCGAACACCGCGCCCGCTCCGAGTATGAACATAAGGGTGAAGTTGATATATTCCCCGATCTTGATGATGGGCTTCAGGTGCTCGGTCTTATAGGCCACGAGGAACGGGATGGCGAAGGGAAGCAGGAAAAAAAAGCAGAACAGTACGCCGATGCCGAAGAAGATCGTGGCAAAGACGACGAACTGGCTGGCATACCTGCGCTCGTGCTTCAGAAGACCGGGCGAGATGAACTTCCATATCTGGTAGAGGAGGACCGGGAGCATCAGCATCAATCCCGCGACGAACCCGATCTTGAGGTGGGCCATAAAGGGCTCGGTGAGCGCGGTAAAATGCAGTTCCTGGGCGAATTCGTTCGGCGTGTACGTAATAAAGGGAAAAGACGGCTGAAAGCCCGCGGTGGCATTCAAGGGCAGCAGCAGGACACCGAGAATGTCCTCGGAATACCTGAAGCAGGCGATGAAGCCCACGCCGATGGCGATGGAAATATAGACGATCCGCTTCCGGAGCTCATCGAGATGGGACCAGAAGGACATCTTTGATTCTTCAGGATTTGCCGTACGCATCCGGTCCCTTCTCCTTTGCGTCGGTGTCTTCCTTACGTTCCCCGGTGGACGCTTCTGACGTGAGATCAGCCACCTTGCCCTCCACTTCGGACTTGAGGTCGGCCACCTTGCCCTCCACTTCGGATTTGAGCTTCGCCAGATCGATGGAACTCTCCGCTGCCCGCACCTCGGTCTCGATCGTATCCTTCACTTCCTGCGAGGCCCGTTTGAACTCGGCGATACCCTTGCCCAGGGCCTTGCCCAGGTCGGGAAGTTTCTTGGGGCCGAACACCACAAGGGCGATCACAAAGATAACGATCAGTTCCGGTACTCCCAGACCAAACATGGCTCTCCTCCCGACTACCGACTCCAGTCTACTTTCTTTTCTAGTTCTCCGGCCTTTTCTCTACCAGAGCCTTGATCTCCAGGGTCATGCCCTGCCGGAGCACCTTGAAGGTCACGGTCTTGCCGATGTGACCGAAGGCCACCATCCGCGGCAGTTCGCCGGGGGCAAGGATCTTCTTCCCCTCAAGTTCCACGATAACGTCGCCCTCCTTCAGGCCCGCCTTGTCGGCCGGTCCGTCTTTGGTCACCGACCTGATGATGGCGCCGATAGGGTCGGGCATACCCAGTGCCTCGGCGATCTCCAGGGTCACGGCCTGAGCGTCCGCGCCGAGCCATCCCAGGTCAGGCTTGCCCGTCGCCTTGATGGACGGCAGCACCTCTTTCACCATGTTGATCGGCACGGCGAAACCCAGGTTCTGGCCCGTGGCGATGATGATCGTGTTGATGCCGACCACCTCGCCCTTCATGTCGAAGAGGGGGCCCCCGCTGTTGCCGGGGTTGATCGCCGCGTCGGTCTGAATGAGATCATCGTAGGGCCCCACGCCGATGACCCGCCCCTTCGCGGACACGATGCCCTTCGTTACCGTGTGGGACAGGCCGAAGGGATTTCCGATGGCCATGACCCAGTCCCCCACTTCCAGCGCCTCGGAATCGCCGAGGGTGACCGTGGGCAGTCCCGTGGCCTCGACCTTGATGAGCGCGATGTCTATCTCCGGCGATTTTCCGATGAGCTTCGCCTCAAGGACGCGGCCGTCGTCAAAGGACACTTTGATGTCCTTCGCCTTGTCCACCACATGGTTGTTGGTCAGGATATAACCGTCAGGGCTGATGACGAAGCCGGAGCCGAGGCTCTGGCGCACCTGTTCCTTTTGCGGGGCCTGGCCGCCGAAGAACCGGTAGAAGAACTGGTCCATCTGCGGGTCGCCGAAAGGCGACGGCTGTTTTACTTTGACGACCTGGCGGGTGGAGATGTTGACCACCGAAAATTTCTGTGCCTTGACAAGAGGAGCGAAGGATTGCGGAATAGACTGTGCGGGAACTCCGGATGAAAGGGAGAACAGGATGAACGCGGCAACAGCGGCGAACCAGGACCTCATGAATGACCTCCGCAGTGAAGTGTAAAATTCATAACACGGCGTCGCGGAATAGTCAAGGGATTTCCCCGGGTTGCGCCTTGTTCCAGGGTTTAGGCGTGGTAGCGCGGCGGGCAAGTCGGGACTACAGCGCTACACGGATAACGGTCTTCACGTTGCCCCGGACATTAAAGTCACCCACCACCTCGAGCCTGCGGGGTTTGAGGTCTTTTTTGAGCACGTCGAAGATACGGTTGGTCACGGCCTCATGAGAGATGCTCGTATCGCGAAAGTTGTTCAGCCACAGTTTCAGGGCCTTGAGCTCCACGATCTTCTTGTTCGGCACATAGGTGATGATTATCTCGGCGAAATCAGGGTAGCCCGAGCGGGGGCAAAGGCAGGTGAACTCGGGATAGGAGATCTCGATCGTGTAATCGCGGTCCGGGTTCGGATTGTCCCAGATCTCCAGAGTGGACTGTTTGATGGCTTTGGCACCGTATTTCATGGATTGGATATTAGCAGGATGCCCTGTCCAAGTAAAGGGGAAATTAGGTATTGACAGCGCTCCGGAGCCCCGCTATCCTTTCCGCATGCGAGCGGGAGACATCGTAAACGTGAAACATCCCATGCAGGAAAAAATCGCGATCATTGGCGGAGGGGTTGCAGGCTTGACGGCGGCCTGGCTGCTTCATCAGCACTACGACGTCACCGTCTTCGAAAAATCCGACCGGCTGGGAGGTAATGCCTACACGCTGACGACGCCGGACGGCGAGGAAGCGGATATTGCTGCTGCGGCCTTCGGAAAATCCTCGTACAAGAACGTTTTCAAGCTTTTCAGAAAACTGAACATTGACACGGTAAAGGCCTTCAGGATGAAGCCCTTCGGTATATCCGGGCTGGGGGTGAACTTTTACGACCTGGATTCGAAGCGCGGCTTGTTCTTGACGCCTGGCCTCAAGGGGCTGCTTGCTCAGCATTTCGACATCCTCAGGCCGGACAGCGTCATGAGCATGCTGCGCTTCCTGCTCGGGATCAAGAGAGCGCAAGCTGCTGCGCAACGGGGAGAGCTTGACGGTTTGACGATCGAAGAGGCCCTGCGAAAGATACCGCATTTGCGGGGAGATGCACGATTGATCTTCATCGGCTATTTGTGTCTCATTTCTTCCATGCACTGCAACGATGTCCTGGACGCCCCCGCACGTTATTTCGTCGAAAAACTGAAGGTCTACGATGATATTATCCCGCTTTCGCCCAAAACGCTGTTTTCCATCAGCTTCGCGAAGAACGGCACGAGAAGTTATGTGCGCGCCTTGTCCGCCCCGTATCGAGAAAGCATCATTCTGAACGCCAGGATCAAGACGGTGAGGAGACAACAACACAAGGTACAGGTGCGCATGGAAGATGGAAAGGAACTGCTTTTTGACAAGGTGATATTCGCCTGCAATGCCGATCAGGCATTGGGCTTGATCGAGGAGCCTACCCAGGATGAGAAAAGGCTGCTGGGCGCCTGGAGATACACAGAAGGCAGGATCGTCGTCCACGCCGATCATACGCGGTTTCCCCGGAGGGAATTGATGGAGGGATATACGTTTCTCTACCGGAACGCAGGCAGGTACATCGAAACATCCGTCAGCGGCTCCTTGTGGGCCCTGCCCGGAATATCGAAAACGTGCGAACTGATCAGTACGCAGCATCCCAATTTCCCGATCGCGCAAGACCGCGTTATTTTCGAAAAGGTCTTCAGGACCCCGATATTCGATCTCCGCTCCTGCTCGTCCATCGGAGAACTGCCGTCCCTGAACGGCGTCCGTAACACCTATTACTGCGGCAGTCACTTTGGGTTTGGTCTGCATGAAGACGCCGTAACGTCCGCGGTTGAAGTCGCCCGCTTGCTGCAAGTTTATTTCTGGCCAGGGAACGGCGAAAGCGTTGCAAACGGCATCGTATCGACCGGATGACAGCTCCTCCAGTACCCCGGATCATCTTCACTAATCCCCCAGGCATGATCCTCCAGCTTGTATCTTCGCATTAGCACGAGACCTTCACAAGCATCCCGTTGAAAATTCACTTCCGGTCCTCCGAACCTCTTTAACGTCAAATCAAGACCTCTGCATGCCGTTGTCTTCCTGCAAACGGGGTGTCGTGAAAAAGCAAGGGCGACCGAGCCCCCGGAACCTACTAATAATAATTGCTTTTTCAATTATTTCAGTGATATACTCCTTTCATGGAACAGCGATTTTCTCCTGAAGATCACCTCTCAAAATTAACCCAGGACTGGCTCGGAACCGTGCTCATCATCGGCGCCATTCTCTTTCCGGCGCTGGAGTTCATGGACTATTTCGTAGCGCCGGATACATTCATACGCTTCATGGCGTACCGGCTGATCATGTCCGGTGTTTTCATCCTCCTCTACTATCTCAACAAGCGAAAGCGGAGCAAGACCTATCAGTATACCATCGCCTCGATCGCCACCGCCCTCTGCGCGGTCACCATTGAGCTCGCCGTTCTCCAGAGCGGCGGCCAGAGTTCGACCTACTACGCCGCCATGATCATCCTGGCGATCTGCGGCCTGGGCTTCGTCCCGATCAGCATGCCCCTTGCCTTCTCCCTCGTGGGGATCGTCTACGCCATCTATGTTGTGCCGATCATGTTCACCGAGACGATCACCAGCGGCGTCTTCGTGAGCAACAACGCATTCCTGATCTCATCGTTCATCATGGGCCTGCTGCTGCGGTACAACAACCAGAAATTGATCGTTACCGAGCTTCAGCTCCGGGCGGAGCTTTCCGAGGACAAACGCAAGCTCGAGCTCTCCTCCCTCAGCCTGAAGGACCAGGTCGTCGAAAAGACGGGTGAGCTGACGATCTCGGAACAGAAGTACCGCGGCCTGTTCGATAACGCGACCGACGGTATCGCCGTCCTCGACCGGAACGGCGCCATTACCGACGTGAACCGGCAGTTCTGCACGCTCCATGGTTTTGAGCGGGAAGCGGTCCTCGGCACCAAGTACCGGCTTCTGAGGGCCGGTCCGTCCGAGGGAGCACAGGATGATCGTCTCACCAGTATACTGCAGGGCGAATCGCTCCTGTACGAAGCAGAACACTACCGGAACGATGAGAGCAGGATCCAACTGGAGATCAGCGCGCGGGCGATCGAGATCGGCGGAGTCGTCCATATCCAGATCTTCCACCGGGACATCACGGAGAAAAAACAGCTCCAGGAGCAGGCCATCCAGTCACAGAAGATGGAATCCATGGGCCTTCTTGCCGGCGGCATTGCGCATGATTTCAACAACACCCTGACCGCGATCCTGGGTCATGCCGAGGTGCTGCGAAGGCGCGTTCAGTCCGACGAGTTCGGACTGCGAAGGATCAAGACGATCGAGGATGCGGCGAAACGCGCCGGGCTCATGGTCTCCAAGCTCCTGAGCTTCGCCCGCAAGGAATCCCTGGAACTGGTCCCGACCGACCTCAACATGGTGGTGATGGATACCACGGAACTGCTTGGCCGGGCATTCATCGACCGGAACATCACGCTCAGGGTCCGGACCGAACCGGAATTGCCGGCCGTCTCGGGTGACAGCATCCATCTTGAGCAGGTCATCACGAACCTTGTCATGAACGCGATGGATGCAATGCCCGGCGGCGGTATGCTGACGATCACGACCTCCACGCTGGATACCGATGCCCCGTCGCCGTCGATGCGGCCCTTCCTGCGTCGCGGCAAGCATGTGGTCCTCACGGTGGAAGATACGGGAACGGGCATTGCGCCCGACGTCAGGAGCCGGATATTCGAGCCCTTCTTTACGACCAAACCGGTCGGCAAGGGGACCGGCCTGGGGCTGGCCATGGTCTATGGCATCGTGAAGAGCCACCAGGGCGACATCCTGGTGCGAAGCGAACCTGGCTCCGGGACGGTCTTTGAGATCTATTTCCCGTCCCTGGACCGGCCCGCCGAACTTCGCCGGGAATTCGACGGCATTCCGCACGTTGACGCGGCGGGAAGCGAATGCGTCCTCATCGTGGACGATGAGCCGGATGTTCTGTCCTACATCAAGGAGACCCTCGATGTCCATGGGTACAAGACCCTGGCCACGGACAGTCCCCTCTACGCGCAGGAGCTGTTCCAGAAAATGCCGGCCTCCATCGACCTGGTCATTACGGACCTCATGATGCCGCTCCTGAGTGGAGCGGAATTGTCAAAGCAGCTCCGGTCGATCAGCGGCAAGGTCAAGGTGATCGGCATTTCCGGCTTCAGCGGCGGCACATTCGATAATGAGGCCCGGTCTCTCGACGCGCTCCTCAAGAAGCCCTTCGACAGCGCCAAACTGCTGTCGACGGTCAGGTCGGTGCTGGATGCGCAAAAGGACGATCAGTTGCCCGGGGAGTAGATGCTTACGCGGGGAACTCCGTGCGGAAGGCAGGGTCACATGCGGTCATTCCCCGGTCATATCGAAGGTACGGGCGGAACGGGCCGGGATTTGCCGCGTTCACTATTTTACAAGCGGCAGGAATGATGCTGTCACGTTCTCACATATCTTCTGGTATTCTCCGGCGGTGTCCTCAGGCTTCCGATAGTGCAGGACAGAGAACCCCTTTCCGGCGGGAAGGACAATAAAGCGTTCAACCATGATAACTTTCTTCGAAGGCGGCACGATCTTATAGATCCTCGAACCATCATCGGGCTTCGGCGGCATATGCCGTTCGGAAGGACGTGAGACAAGCTCAAAGGTCTTCATGGAGAACGCAACACCCTTCAGCCCCGCGATCACGACCGGCACCATCTCTTTCTTTTCACCGCTGCCTTCTCTTACCATGGAGTTCAATCTGGCGCTTATTTGTATAGCCGATGATCGGTAAAGAACTTTTCGCCGCTATAGTACAGGAAGGATATCGTTGCCGCAGCGCCATCCCGATCTTCCGGACCGAGCAGTTTCACACCGGAGACCTTTGTCAGGTCGCAGTAGGGAGGGCCTTGTTCCGTCTTAGTCCAGTCCTTCGGGACCGATGCGCTGAAGCACCCCCCTTCGCACACATATTTCTCATACGGCGCTTTGACCTCGGCCGCAGACTGGACCGCGGCAAGCAGCATGATGACCGAGAGACCAATAAACTCGCTTTTCAGTTTTCCCTCCTTCTCTGTCCCCATGGTTCTTTCCCGGCGGCCGCTGCAGGCCCCGCTCAGACATTGACATCGTACCGTTCTTGGCACCGGTAAAAAGCATACAATACCGTGTCTCTGTTGGCAAGGGAAGAGATGCGGCAGTTTCCGGAAGATGTCGTTGCCTGCGAAAATTGACCATTCCTATTTTGGCTTGACAGCTGGCACCTTTTCAGTTGACTGCGCCACTAATATTCAGTACACTCTCATCTGCTGTCCCGAGGCGCCTGTCGCTTCAGGGCTCCGCCGGCAGGACCGATGCGCAGCCCGGCCGGGAAGATCGCGATGAACGCGGAAGACTTCCCTATCATGAGTTGTCTGAAGGAGGGTATCATATGAGAACAACGATCTCGGTGATGGCAGGCTGCATCCTTCTTTTGCTCACCAGCAATCAAGCAATCTCTCAATATAGCTATAGCTACCTGAATCCGGAAAGTGAGTACCGGGATGATCCCTCTGTGGTGGTCAATCGGCCGGCCAATGTTCAGGGCCTGACGGGACTGATCATCACAAACTCCGCATATACGCAGCCAAAAGGCCGCATCGTTATGGGCCTCGCGGCCATCGCCGAGAACAGCAAGGAGCCCGATTTTAGCATTATACATGGGATCGTGACGGTCACCGCGGGTGTCACGGATAGGATCGAGGTCGGGTTGAAGGCTCAGATGGTCGCGACCAATCTCGGCAGCAGTATAACGCGAGAGACCGGCGCGGGAGACACCGATCTGCTGTTAAAGTGGAGGATCACGACGCAAGGGGAAACGCTGCCTTCAATAGCCTTGGGACTGGCGTACACCCTGCCCACGGGAGATGAAGAGAAGGGGTTCCAAAGCACGGAACATGCGTCTGCCCGGCTGATGGTGATCGGTACTTCCGAGCAGGAGATGCCTGGAGATTATTTTATCGGGATCTATTTTGAAGGACAGATCGTTTACAGCGACCTGGAACGAGGCGCCGAGCCCAAACCCTATGCCGAAAAATACGGAGTTTTTAACGCCGGCCTGCTCTTTCCGCTCACCGAAGGCCGCAGCCTACAGGCGATCTTCGAATATAATACCGTGTTCAAAAAGGACATCCCCTCCGTCTATGAACAGAACCACAAAGCGTACATGCCGGGGCTGCGGTACGTAACGGAGAATTTCAACATCAGTCTGGGCGTGCAATTTCTTAACCGGGAAGATCTCGCCTTCAAGGACGATCTGCGGTATATCGGCACGCTCAGCTATGCGTTCTGATTTCCTTCCCGGGAAGCCAAACGCCGAGGGATGTTTTTCGGGTCAACGATGGAGGGGCTTGGTCCGACGTGAATAGAAGAGGCTGCAATTTTCACTCAGAAAGACGTGACCCTATTGTCCCTCTCCGGCTTCTCCGAGCGCCCCGCTATCAAGCATACATCACTCCTTCCTTCGCTCTCCTCTAACACCCACTTAGTGATGTCAAGGGTGGCTGTTGCGCCTTCACCGGCGGCGAGCCTGCCGCGTTCGAATTGCTGATTGCGATTGTTTTTCTGCTTTACCTGCTTATATAATGACCCATGTCTCCTGACTTCAACTGCCTCGCAACCGGCATCGGCAGCCTTCCCCTTGTTGACCCTGATAAGGCCGTGGCTTTGTCGCTCAAGTATCTCTCCGAGGCACCCGTCTGGCCACAGCTCCCCCAGCGGTCGTTTCTGGAGCACTTCTGCGTTCAGTATAGCGAGGGCCTGCCGGGAATGATGATTGACCGGGTAAACGAGCGGCTGTGGGTTGATACTTCCCGAGACCTGTCGCCCGGGTTGGAGCGGTTCTACGAACGCTACCTGGCACAGGACCATGACTATTTCAGGATTTCGGAGGATCACGCCGCGGGGTTCTACGCCTTTGTTGCCGGGCTGAAGAACAAGGGCCTGCCGTCAGCCGCCCGTTTCCTCAAAGGCCATTGCACCGGCCCCCTCACCTTCGGCATCACGGTGAAGGACAGCGACGGCAAGGACATCGTTTACCACAATATCCTCTTCGATGCTATTGCAAAGGGGCTCGCCATGAAGGCGGCCTGGCAGGTCCGCATTCTGAAGCAGTTCGGCCTTCCTGTCATCGTGTTCATCGATGATCCGGCCATGTACGCCCTGAGCTCCGGTCTGTACTCGCTCTCGCCCGCAATGGTAGCCGGTAAACTGCAGGAGATCATCGCGATGGTCCATGATGAGGGCGGCCTTGCGGGCATTCATTGCTGCGGCAATGCTGACTGGCCAATGCTCTTTCGAACAGGCGTGGACATCATCAGCTTTGACGCCGCAAACTATCTGGACAAGGTTCTGCTATATAGTGAGGAGATCAAGGAATTCTTTCAACGCGGCAACAGCCTCGCCTGGGGCATCGTACCCACGACCGGGTTCACCGGCAAAGAAACCGTGGAAGACCTTGTTGAACGGCTGGAGTCGGGCATGTTACGCCTGACCTCCATGGGCATCGACCGCGCCGCAATCCTGCGGCAAAGCCTCATCACTCCTTCCTGCGGACTGGGAAGCCTGACAACGGCACAGGCGGAAGCGATCCTGAAGCTGACGAAGGAAGTCTCGGACAGAATGCAGAAACCCGGAAGGTAAGGTGGGAAGGATCATGGAAAAGCACAAGCGGTATTGACTGATGCCTCATATATTTATTAAGAATTCTCTTTCTCAACCCGTAGCGCCACCATAAGTTAGCGCATCTTTATTGATGCTGATCGAATATCTCTTCAAATTCCGGGGCGATTTCCTTGAAGGCCTTGAGCACCGCTGGATCAAAATGTTCCGGCACGGTCCTTCCATCACCTTCGGTTATGATCTTGAACGTCTTTTGATGGTCAAAGCCTGGTTTGTAGGGCCGTTGACTCCGCAGCGCGTCATACTGGTCTACGAGCATGACGATCCTGCCCTCGATCGGCGTTTTTTCTCCTTTGAGCCCTCCTGGATATCCCCCGCCGTCCCACCGTTCGTGATGCGTACGGGCAATGGCGGCAGCCATCTGAATACCCGGATAGTTTGATCCCGAGAGGATCTTTGCTCCTATTGCGGAATGGGTTTTCATGATCTCAAATTCTTCGCGAGTAAGAGAACCCGGTTTTAAGAGTACATTATCCGGGATCCCGATCTTTCCGATGTCATGCAGTGCACTCGTAAAAGTTATGGTCTCAATGAAATCCTCCGGCATATCCAGCGCCGCTGACATCTTGCCGGCATAATAGCCTATCCTCGCGATATGAGCGCCTGTGTCGGTATCGCGAAATTCCGCGGCTGCCGTCAGTTTCAATATCATTTCTTTGCTCATATTGACCAGGTCCTGTGTTCTTTCCCTCACCTCCTCTTCGAGCTTCTGCTTGTGCCTGAGCATAAAGTCATCGAAGGCCTTGATCCTCAGCAAGTTCTTGACACGGATGGTTAATTCGGCCTGATCAATGGGTTTGGAAAGAAAATCATTTGCCGAGACCGAGAGTCCTTTTAATTTTGATTCCCTGTCGTGAAGCGCCGTCACCATAATTATCGGTATATTCTTTGTCTCCGGGTCTGCTTTTAGAATCCTACCGACCTCGTACCCATCCATAACCGGCATCATGATATCGAGTATTATCAGGTCAGGCCTTTCGTCCCTGGCCTTCCGCACCGCCTCTTCCCCGTTTAAAGCAACTTTTATATCATAGCCTAACGGAATGAGCCACTGGGTGAGCAGTCTGAGATTGACATCCTCATCGTCTACGATTAGTACTTTTTCGCTCATCTATCCAGAACCTCCCGCACCTTTAACAAAAGGTCTCTCGGCAGCACAGGCTTACTGATGAAGTCAAAGCCGGCGTCTGTCAATTCTTTGGTCTTGATAATATCCATCGTATATCCGCTCGAAAAGAGTATTTTTATCCGGGGACTGACTTTCCTGATCGTCTCACTGACCTCTTTCCCGTTTTTCTTCGGCATGATCATATCGAGCAGGACGAGGCTAATCCTTTCCCTGTTCTCCATGAATTTTGTGATCGCATCGTCACCGTCCTTTGCGGTAATAACACTGTAGCCGAAGGACTCCAACACTATCCTCGTCAATTGCATCACGGAAGCGTCGTCCTCCGCCACGAGTATCGTCTCATTTCCGCCCTTGGCAGGGACGGCGGCGGCCGTCTTCTTATCCGGGGATACCGCCTCTTCACTGAGAGGCAGGTATATTTTGAATACAGTGCCTTGTCCAGGTTCGCTGTAGACATTTATATATCCGCTATGCTGTTTTATTATTCCGTAAGAAATTGAAAGACCAAGCCCTGTCCCTTCTCCAATACCTTTTGTTGTAAAAAAAGGCTCGAATATCTTCTTCTGAGTTTCTGCATTCATTCCCTGCCCTGTATCCATAACTGTGATAAGCGCATACCTTCCGGTCTTTACATATCCATATACTGCAACATATTCATCATCTAATTCCTGAAGCCCGGTGCCGATCGTCAGACTTCCACCCTCCGGCATTACATCCCGGGCATTTGTGACAAGGTTCATCAGCACCTGCTCTATCTGCCCGGAATCAGCCAGCACTATCAATGGCTTGGCCGCAAGATCCAACTTCAACTTAAAATCAATATCCTCGCGGAGCATCCGGACAAGCATTTTCTGGACACCAAGGATAAGCTCATTGATATTAACAGGCTTCACTGCAACAACCTGTTTTCTGCTGAAGACAAGCAGCCTTTTGGTGAGATTCGCAGCCCTCTCGGCGGCAGCGAGAACCTCGTTCATCTTTTCCTTTGAAGGACTACCGGCCTCAAGGCTGTCATACACCATGCCGCCATATCCCATTATCACATTGAGGATATTATTGAAATCGTGCGCAATGCCCCCTGCCAGCGTGCCGACAGCCTCCATCTTCTGGGAGTGCCGAAGTTGATCTTCAAGCTTTTTATTCTCGCTAATATCATTAATAACCTCTATGGCCGATACTACCTTGCCGGATTCGTCTTTCATCGGATATGATTTTGTCTTCACATAAACAGGCGCACCTGCATGGTCATAATGCGTATGGATCGAAGAGTAATGTTCTCCTGTCTTAAACGTAAGGGTGACAGGGCAGACAGTTGTTCCGTCCTCACAACAGGGTTTATCTGTGTGATGAGAAAGTTCATAGCAGTGGTTGCCTGTTACCTCTTTCAACGACTTGCCAACAGAATTAAGATAAGCCCTGTTTGCGGCAATGACCCTGTATTCAAGGTCTATAACAATAAACCCTTCATC
This sequence comes from uncultured Nitrospiraceae bacterium, assembly GCA_964412455.1. GTDB lineage: Bacteria > Nitrospirota > UBA9217 > UBA9217 > UBA9217 > JAAXXJ01. The sequence continues at coordinate 12,659 of CAYPOT010000092.1, forward strand.
AACAGTTTGAAGAATGCTTCTTGCGAATTCTTCTGATTTCTTTAACTTTTCCTCTTCCAGCTTCCGTTCAGTGACATCGCGAATATTACATTGCACCAGCCTTGCCCTGTCGACCATATATATATCCGTGTCGATGTATTGCCCGGACTTGTTTTTTACCGTAACATCCTTATAATTAATAATGCCGCTCTTGTCCAAGGCTTGCATCAGCGTTGGGAAATCACTCATATCGACCGATACGCCGATATCCTGAAGATTTTTCCCGATGCACTCCTCTTTGGAATAACCCAACATTTTCTCGGCGGCCAGATTAGTCTGGATAATATTCCCTTTGCGTTTTTCGAGAAGCAGTATCCCGTCGTTTGCTGTCTCAAAAATACGTCTGTAGCGCTCTTCAGACTCTGCTAACAAGTTCTCAGTCGCTTTGCGTTCGGTGATGTCCTCAATGGCCAGGAGGATGATCCGTTCCTTTCCCCCCGCTCTTTGAATTTGCCGAGCATTCAAAAGCATTATGCGCCGGCCGATGGTGGCAAAATCGTGTTCAACCTCATAATTATCAAAGGTTGCTTTTTGGGGAAGGATGGTTTCCAGCAGTTCCCGCAGCTTGGGGATATTCCACTGTTTATTGCCCAGGTCATAGATAAGCTGTCCCACGGTCTCTTCCGGGTTTACTTTAAAGACTTCATAGAAGGAGCGGCTGACGGTGACAACCCTTAGATCCTGGTTCAGAACGATCAAGGGTTCACGCACGGTGTTGATGATGCTCTCGGCGTATTCTCGGGTTTCATCTTCGGCTTGTTTAGTCACTTCCAGTTCTTTCCGGGTCTTTTCCAGGCCGGCTTCTATCTCCTTACGCTCGGTGATATCCTCGATAGCCAGAAGGATGATCCGTTCCTTGTCCATCCCTCGTTCAATTTGCCGGGCATTCAAAAGCATGATGCGCCGGCCGATGGTGGCAAAATTGTGTTTAACCTCATAGTTATCAAAGGTTGTCTTTTGGGGAAGGATGGTTTCCAGCAGGTCCCGCAGCTTGGGGATATCCCACTGTTTATTTCCCAGATCATAGATAAGCTGCCCCACCGTTTCTTCAGGCTTTACCTTAAAGACTTCATAGAAGGAGCGGCTAACGGTGACAACCCTTAGATCCTGGTCCAGAACGATCAAGGGTTCACGCACGGTGTTGATGATGCTCTCGGCGTATTCGTGAATTTCCTTCAGGTTTGTAACCATTGCGTTACTTGCGCGGGCCAGGGCCGATAATGCATCATTACCCACAACGTCGATGCGATAATCTACATTGCCGCCCCCGATGATTTCGATCCCCTTATTTAGCGCCGATATGCGTTTCGCAACGATTCTACTGGTGAAGATTGAATTGACGACTATCGCAATGACGCTGCCAATAACGAAGAGGACAATAGCAATAATCCCTCTGTGCTGTGACCTTGTTACCGCCCTGCTGGATGACTCATGCAGCATATTTATGTTCTCATTCAAGGCATTGGCCTTCAGAAATACCTCCCTGATCCGCCTCAACTCTATTTCACCAAAAACAGTTTTCTTTCTGTCCGCGGGCTCCTTGCGCTTATGTTCCTCCAATATCGCTGAGAATAAAGAGAACGTAGCATCAAAGTTCTTTTGAGCTTCTTGCAGGAGTGCTCTGTCTTCTGTGCCCGTAAACCTTTCAATGGCTGATTCCAGTAATGCCCGAAAGATTTCAGACTTTGCATACCACTGAACCTTCGCCCGTTCGTTTCGATTCAGGAGATAATCGTCCCTCGTGAAGGTCCTTTCGGTGGCAACTTTCCGCATTTCATCAGTTAGAAGCACATTCCGGTCTGCCCGATAAACCTCCCAGAATGACCAGCCAAGGGTAAATAACATGAGAACAATCGCACCCAGAGATATCCATGTATTGAGTCGTAACCTCTTTTTGATCTGCATAATCTTCTCTCCCTGCCGGATAATCAGGACCACCTCTGTGTCCCAAGGATGAATTCGAACCATCGATTAACATGAAAAAATATTGACATGTCAGCCAAGTTGAAATCGGATTGCCGTCCTCTATCAGCCCAGCTGTTCATCCATATTCACTTGACCAATAAATCATAAAACGACGCACGTTTGTCACGTATGTTGAGGTAGTGAGGTAGTAATACGCGATTAGAATTAAATTTGGATGGATGGATGGATGGATGGATGGATGGATGGATGGATGGATGGATGTTCAAATACTATGCCAATGTTCATC
>CAYPOT010000093.1:0-14790 GCA_964412455.1 uncultured Nitrospiraceae bacterium
ATTCAGCAATGTTGATGAAGTATATAAAATGCTACTGGAACACATTGTAAAAATCGAAAAAATCACAGGCCGAGACTACCCTGATAAGTGTTTTATTGCTGCTAGATATGCGCCCCATTTTACACGTCTTTATCCAATTGCCAAGATTCTATTCGATAAATTTATCGATGTTGAAATAAAAGCAGGGTCTAAAATGATTAGAGACAGCGCCGAACTTCAAAGTGAAAACATTTCAAATATTATGTTAAGTATAAATGGTGGACGAGCCTGGGAAGGGCCCGTTGAAGCTCCAGAAGCAATTTTGTATGAAATATTAAAAATGAAAGAAGACTTGAAGTTTGAAGAAACAATAGCAACTACCTTAACCTTCTGGAACATTCAAAGAAATTGGATTGAGGAACAATATTAATGCAATCATTCAATTTGAAGGTGAGTGCTGAGCAAAAACTGATTGCCAGTTTGCTCGAACTTAAACTTTTTAAAGATCCGCATATTCAGCGCTTAATATCGGCCTATCCGGCCATTCTTCCCGAGCGAGCGAGTGAGGCCATTAGAGAAATAATGTCGGAAATATGGCCGAAAACAGACAATAATCTGTTTCCAGTATTTGAAAAATTTGAATATTTTCTATTTGCCTCGGGTAAGCGTGGTCATTTTGTTCATCAGTTTGAGGTGTTCCTTCTTGGTCTTAGTTGCATTTCAGTTTTAACTAAAAAATCGGGGAAAGTAAAAGATATATTTCATTTTGAAGAACTCGATATGGTCATTGAAACTTGGCTTATTACTTCAACAACTCATGACTTTGGGTACCCTATGCAAGTGGCTTCAACAATCACTGGTAAATTATCAATATTATATAAAGATTTTGATATGTTGGCCCTTGCGGATAAGTTCGGATCTATAGCATTGAAAAATTTAATACAAAAAGAAACCGAGTTGTTGAATTTACTATTTAGCAAAAAAAACAAATTTCTTTTAGAAAAACTGGACATTACAGAGATCGTTGCGGATTCAATTACAAATACACTTAAAATTGACAAAGAACAGGTAACCTTGTTAATCCATGAATTTACCGAAAATGAAAATCATGGTTACGTTGGATCGTTAATTTTATGTCGATTATTGTTGAAACGTTTAATAACACAACATGAAGACTATGATAAGTTAATAAATTCGAGTAATTTTAAGTCGCTAAAATTTGCACTGGGAGCAATAGCGCTACATGCATTACCATCAGATAAAGAGGATATAGTTAAGGAAATTTCCTTCGATAAGAATCCATTTGCTTTTCTTCTGTTTGTAATTGATAACCTCCAGGAATGGTCTCGACCAATAATAGATAATGATAATAAAGATTGGCCAATATATAATTTGAGGAATTTTTCATCATCAAATGACAATATTACCCTAGAATATGTTTTAAGTCATGATAACTGGTCAAATGCAACAACACAACTAGTAATGGAGTCACATAACAAGAAAAGAAAATTATTAGATACGCTCAAAAAACCATCAACGGTCGTTGGGGTTTCTTTTAATACTATTTTTAAAAAGGTTAGTGGAGAAAAAATTGATGCTTTTGAGATTGTTTTTTGATGATGAAAATAGATTGCGGCGATTAAACTTGCTATTCCACGTAGCTTGCTGCGTGGTCACCGTATAGAGGGAAGAGTAGGAGAAACCGCAGGTTTCTCAGTTGAACAATTTTCCTTTATACCCCGTCAGCTTGCTGCGGGGTATTGATTTGATTTTTCTTTTTACTTGGTATGGAAGGGGCCACTGGCTGAAGCTCCTAGCTGCCAACAGGATGGAGCTTCGATCCTCAAGGATTTGATTTGTCCTAATCGCTCGCTATCCCGCAGTAGGCCGCGGGATTCGCTTGCTCCTGGATTCAATCCCAGTAGCGCCCACCATGCATATCAAGGGGTTATCCATTGTGGATGACCCCTTTTGTTTTGGATCGTCTGGTAGATGCATTCAGCTGAATCCGTGAAACGAACCTCTCGCAGGTTGCCGATAAGCGTTGACGTTGCCTAATTCAACAAGCTCCTTGACTCTTCCCGTCGATTCCGATAAACTTTCCTCATGCTGAAAACGCTTGAAGAAATCAACGCGCGGTTGATCGCGGCCTATGACCCGGAGCGCATTATTTTATACGGATCGCATGCGCGGGGTGAAGCTGACAAAGACAGCGACATCGACCTTCTCGTGGTCAAGGAGACCATCGAGCGGCCGATCGATCGCCGCGTGCGCGTTGAGACGATTTTGGCTGACCGGGCAATTCCCCTCGATATTATTGTGTACACCCCTCAGGAAGTGCGTCATCTTTATTCCATCGGGAGCCCGTTCGTCGAGGAGGTTGTTGATACAGGGAGGGTGCTCTATATGCGTAATATTACCGAAGCATGGCTGCGCGATGCGGATGACGAGCTGTCCACCGCCGTTGTTCTTTTAAAGAACGGGAAATACAAAAGCGCGTGCTATCACAGTCAGCAGTGCGTCGAAAAATGTCTGAAGGCGCTGATCCTCGAAAAAGGAGAAAAACCTGACCGGGTCCACGACATCATGGAGCTTCTTTCTCATGCGAAGCGCCTTGAATGGAAAATCGGTCTCACGGTTGATGACGCGGTATTTCTGAACAGCATTTACAAGGGACGGTATCCGACGGAGGAAGGCATGCTGCCGTTCGGAGAGCCGTCAAGTCAGGATGCGGAACGAACGGTGAGCGCCGCGGAGGGCACGATGAAGAACACCCGCGAAGCGCTTGCGAAGTGAGCACGGCAGGGGCCACTGGTTCAATCCCAGTAGCGCCCGCCATGCATATCAAGGACTTAGCAGGCAACTGCCAGGTCCTTTTTCTTTTCACTGTAAACTTGACCGACCGTTCTGTACATGTAGCATGCCTCCAGCATCACCCCCCTCGCGCTTGAAACACCCCATCCAATCGCTTGACAAAAATGGGCTGCGTACTATAATCGATCAAAACCACCCATGAAAGAATTGCTATTCACGAGATTTGAAGGGATTCATGCCGGGAGAGCGAAAAGCACAGATAGAAACAATGTCACCAAAGTTATTACGATTAAACTTCCGAACTTCGGTAATGCATCAAGAATCGGTCGATGCGATACGTTTGAAATCAAATAAGTGATAATCCAAGCCCTGACCCCATTGTGCCCCAGTTGTTCACATATACCCCTACAATACCTTATCGCTTTCGTTGACATCTTTTCAGATGAGGCATATATTCGTGCATAGCGCTGTGAGCGGTTTGGCATATTCATTGCTAAACTCATTAACATCGAAAAATCGTGCTTATCGTGGCGGTTTCCGTTCCGATAAGAACTTGTTGAAATTTTCAACCTGACGCTCCAGACGGACTTACGCCGCTGAGCAGCTAAAAATACAGAGGGGAATATCTATGAACAAGTTAGTCTTTATTTGCAGCCTATTGCTGATTTCAGGTATTGCAAATGCCGAAATGGTTTTAAATAACGCTATTGGCAATGACCCCGACAAAGAAAAGCTTTGTGCGAACCGAGCAATGAAAACGATGCCAGGTAAGATAGTCCCTTTTGAGATTGATTCTGATTACGTTGATAGTTCACGGAAATATCATAAAGACGCCACTTTTATTGCGATAGATAATGGATCGAGCCCTCAACTCGTTGAATGCTTTCTTCGTGACGGTACAGGTCGATTTGAGCCTGATAATATGAGCCCCGACGAACAACGATATTGGCACTCAATAAAGCCTAAACGTTTTAAGCCCGGCATCAATACTAGTGAAGGTCGTGAAATGGCGGCCAAAGTTTGCATGAAATCCGTGGAAACAACGTTATCACGCAATGACTTTGACCATATCGTATATAACAGCGTCATCGAGGTCCCTCTCAGCGCTACAGGTAAGTCTATTCGTGCCGGCACTGTAATCGGCGGGAAGAAAGCTGAACGCTACGATATTGTGGTAAAAGGAACATCTTTCTATAAATCATCAAGGCCAGATCTAACAGCGGTTAATTTTACATGCTTGCTTTCACCTATGCTGGATGTTAAAGCAATGCAATCCAAGTAGTGCGTCGAACAGCATCCCCATACATAAACAATAATATGACCGATCAAAGCATATCGCAGGATGCCAAGCAGCTCAACGGTTCAAAAATATAAGAATCGCAGGAGCTTCAATTTTAAATCCAATATCGTGTAGACAAGAAGAAAGCCGATTAGGAATTTATGGATACCAATCTCATTATTGGAATTGTCTTTGGTGCACTCGTTACTCAAGGGATTAATCACCTTCTTACAAAAAGCAGGGAACGACAGAAGCATAATTCTGAAATCGGTAATATTTTCCTGAATGAAATAGACACTATAGTTGAGGAGATGTTGATACCCCGCTCTTTCAGCAGCCCACTCGAATATGTCGGCTTCTGTAGCAGGAATAAACTTAGCACTGTAAATTATGTGGCTTTCCTCAAAACTTGCGGAAGCCGACAAAGGGCAGAGATAGAAATGGCATATCAAGCATACGGAAAAAGTGAAAATAAGTATGAGTCTCTTGTGCATTTAAAAACCCTCGTGGAAAAAATAATAAACGAAAGATGATTCCAACCAGTCGGTTGAGTCCCGCGCTCTAATGCGCGGGGCTCACCGGCGCGTTATATGTTAAAAATAAACGCCACAATGGATACCGACAATGAAGAGTAAAATATTAACTTGGCTTGTTAATACGCTGAAAGATTTTCGGAAAGAGCTAATTGCATTTGTCGTCGCATCAGGTATCGGTGCTCTTTTACTTGCATATTTAAAAAAAATCGGCATTCATGTATCTGCCCTAATAAGTAACCACACAACAGAAATTGGTATATTGTTTCTATTCGCACTCTTCTACCTCCTTGGAAAACGGATAGAGAAAAACAAGCACAAGAAAACGCATCTTGACATTTCTGTCGTACAGCAGGATTTAATTCAAATTGGAAATCTAAAATGGGACATAACATTATATTCAGATAACAATTTCGTGATAGAGCCCATTCCTTATTGTTCTGTACATGATATGAAACTCGTTGAACAATGGCCTTTATATTTCTGTCCTCGACATGGTGAGTGCGATATTTCTATATCTAAGCGAGATTTACCTATTGCCTTAGCAACAGTGGAAAGTCATATTGAATCACAACTCAGAAAGACAAAAAAATAACAAGCGTCGAGAGAAGCGCGAAAAAAACGCCACGATTTCTTCTTTCGTTGCGCGGTTCTAATCTCAGCACAAGGAGGAACACATGAATGATCTTGAGCTTGTTCGAGTTTCATCGTCGAATCTCCATTCCGTTGGTTATGATGCTGAATCACAAACACTCCGCATAAAATTTCACAGTGGTGAAACCTACGATTATTATAATGTTCCAGACACGCGCTATTCTGGACTCATGAACGCCAGCTCTAAAGGCAGTTACCATGCCACCTATATCAAAGAAAGATATAGATATCGCAAAGTTCACTAAATACTAAAGGCGATCACATGGCCGATGATCCTCCAAAAATCTCAAAACGTTTACTCCAAACAATGTCAACGTATTGGGTGCTGATAGTAACAGCAACCCTAACAGCGGTAGCAACAATACTTCTAAACACGTTTGGGGATAAAACATTTGATTCACTTGTTGCTGTATTAGGGAAGAAGTTATTCCTACAGATAACAGCATTAATATTATGCTCGCTCGCCTATTGCGTATTTTTGCTCGTTCGCAAAGATAACAAGAAACTTCAGCATCGGCGTCAGCTATATTGGTTGTCTGGTGATTCTCTTCCCTTTTGTCCTCGATGTTACGACGATTCAGAAAAGCGTGTTCACTTATTTGCTGCAAGTTATAATAATGATCCAAAAAGAGAAGATTACGAATGCCATATATGTAACCACGACTTTATTGCTCGGGATGGCAAAGATTTCCATCCTAAATACTCTAATTTTAGAGCCTTAATGAGGCAGTAATTGCCGTTCCCGACTTGGTTTCCTTTAAAAAGAATAAATGATATAACCAAACGGGTCCAGATCGTCGCGCAGAATCGCGACTGACCCGCGTGTAAATTTATGAAAAAGCTACTCACTAGCATACCACTCCTTCTTTTTGCAGCATTGACTGCGACTGTGGTGTCCATATTTTTGGACTATGGCAGTAAATCATGGTTATTCTTCCAGAGGTCTGGCTCGTTAGTTGTACTCTTTGGCGCGATGTTAAGTTACAGAAGTCTTTTCAGAGATGGCTACCAAGGGTACGGCGGCATCAATACCCAAATTCAAAAAGTCAAGCTTGGGGGATACAGCAATACCGATGGAACGGTTAAAATTATTTTCAGCGATGAGCAAAAAAGACAAATGAAGGAAGCTTTTTGGGATAAGATCGCAGGATATATAGGGGCAATTTTAATAATTTACGGAACCATAATTTGGGGTTACGGTGATTTATTGGGAGCCGCTGTAAATAGAATGTGACGGTCAGCTCTCACTATTATTACATGCGAGGAGACGGAACGTTAATTCGTGAATCTAAATTGTGGAAATTAGCTCTCATTTCTGCCATTGCGTCTATGGTCAGTACCGCAGCCGCTTTTCTATTTGTGATTTCAAAACTTAAGTAACTGCACAGGAGTATGTTTATGAAAAGCAATATATTGAAGTTAAATACACAGAATTTTAAGCCGATAAAAGGATTTGTAGCTTTATATGACATCCTTGGATATAAGTCATGGATTAAAGAAAAAGAGTTGTGTGATGTTTGGAAAGATCAAATGAACATGAAGGAAATGATTAAAACAAATACAGAACATTCTTTAAACTACTCTCTGGGTAAATCCATTATAACAGCAATTAATTATGCTGATAATTTTCTAATTTACACAAATGAGATTTCAGAGGACGCCTTTCAAGCTTTGATAATATCGTGTAATCGAATGTTTATAGCAGCCATTGATTATGGACTCCCAATCAGAGGTGCTACGTCATGTGGTGAATTTTATGTATCACAAACAGACAATATAGTTATCGGAAAACCTATTATCAAAGCCCATGAAGATGAAAAAAGACAGGACTGGATCGGTTGCTGGATTTCTAACGAATGCTTGGCAAATATCAACGAAGATTTAAAGCAAACATACATTAAAGAAAAGATGCTTATCAAATACCCGATTCCATTAAAAAAAGGTGATATAGATGAAGATTTATATGCTTATAATCTGATGTACAACATGCCTGCAAATATCACAATCGAATTCTTAGAGAGTAAAGGCTATCTACAAAAAAGGAATTCGCACGGATGGTCTGAAGAAAGAAAACATAGAAATACAAAAGATTTTATCAACTTCGTATTGAAAGGTGAGAGCCTCCATTAAAGTGTGCCCTTTTTTGTGCCCCCTCGTGGGGGAAATCAGTAGAATGCTTAGATTGCTTGGAAAGTATAGATAATCATACATAGAACCATTGAAAAGATTGAACACTTAGGGAGACCAGCCACCTTCAATGGTTTAGCGATTATTGTCTGTTAGCCTTCACACGGCAGGGGCCACTGGTTGAAGTTCCCAGTTGCCAAAGGCATGGAGCTTCGATCCTCAAGGAATTGATTTGTCCTAATCGCTCGCTATCCCGCAGTAGGCCACGGGACGCGCTTGCTCCTGGATTCAATCCCAGTAGCGCCCACCATGAACAACAAAAGGAGCCTGCATCAAGCCGGATCCTTTTTCTTTTCAGCACGGAATGGGTACTCGTGCCCGCTATTTATTGTTTAACTGCGCGATTGCGTCCTCTACCTGTTCCACCCGGTGGAGGATAAGCTCTTGGACCTTCAGGACTTCCATCAGGAGCTTCCGCAGCTCCTGAATCTCACTTGATTCCTTCAGCTGGTCCATGCCCATCCCCCGAAAAAAAAGCCAACCTCTGCAGGCCAGCCTCAGCTTCCATCATCAGCCCGTCTTGTTCCTATCCCGTCTGGTGTTTTTCGTTCTCTTCCTGCGCGGTCTTGCACTCAATGCAGAGGGTCGTGACCGGCCGGGCTTCAAGACGCTTGAGGCTGATCTGTCCGCCGCAGGTCTCGCATACGCCGTAGGTTCCCTCGTCGATCCTGGCAATGGCCTCGTCAATCTTTTTCAGGAGTTTTTGCTCCCTTCCGCGGAGCCTGAGCAGGAAGTTGTTGTCAAGCTCCGCGGCAGCCTGGTCCGTGGGATCGGGGAAGCTCTGCTTCTCGGCGCCCAGTTTGGTGCTGATAGTGTCTTCGGCTTCAGACAAGAGCTCATCCCTCTGAACCATGAGCCTCTTTCGTATGACATTGACCTTATTGTTCATGCTGACAACCTCTGTTCTTTCACAGATAATGAAAAGGCGAACGGAATTTTCTACCCGTTCGCAAATTATCGATATATTGTAACAAAAAAGACCCCGTGAGTCAATTAAGAAAAGGCATCCGTGCTCATCCTTGATTGATTTGACAAATTGGTGTTGCCGGGAGTACTATAAAAAACATGTTGACCGAAAAACAGAAGTTTGGAAAGATCATCAACCTTGGTATCGAGATCACCCAGGTGAAGGACCTCGACGTGCTCCTGGAGCGCATCCTTAAAGAGGCGAGGCTCCTGGTAAATGCCGATGCAGGGTCCATTTACGTCAAAGAAGACGACAAGCTCAAGTTCAGCTACAGTCAGAATGACACGCTGCAGCTGCGCCAGCCGGGCAGGAAGCTGATCTATTCCACATTCAAGATGCCCATCAACAACCAGTCCATCGCCGGCTACGTGGCGAACACCGGCGATCTTTTAAATCTGCAGGACGCCTACAAGCTTCCTTCGACCCTCCCCTTCTCCTTCAACCGCACGTACGACGACCTTTCGGGGTATCGCACCCAGTCCATGCTCACGTTCCCTTTGAAGACCAACCGCGGCGACACGATCGGCGTGCTGCAGCTGATCAATGCGAAGAACGCCAAGGGAAAGCCGGTCGCCTTTTCGAAAAAGGACGAGCCCCTCATCCTGCACTTTGCCAATATGGCCGCCGTTGCAATCGAGCGCGCCCAGATGACCCGCGCCATGATCCTCCGGACCATCAAAATGGCTGAGTTGCGGGACCCCAAGGAGACCGGCGCCCATGTGAACCGCGTGGCCTCCTATTCCGTGGCCATCTACGAGCACTGGGCCGCGAAGCGCGGTGTCCCCCACGAGGCCCTCGAAAAGAACCGTGATATCCTTCGCATGGCGGCCATGCTTCATGACGTGGGGAAGGTGGCCATCGCGGACGCGATCCTCAAAAAGCCCGCGCGTCTTGACGATGCGGAGCGGGAGATCATGAAGCAGCACACCTACATGGGCGCCCGGCTCTTTACCGAGCAGTATTCCGAGTTTGATGACGCGTCGGCCAGCGTGGCGCTGAACCACCACGAGAAATGGGACGGCACCGGCTATCCGGGCCATATCAACCCGTTCGACGCAAAGGTGCTCCCCGGCTACGAGAACAGCGACGGTACGCCCCGTCCCAAAAAAGGGGAGGAGATCCCCGTGTTCGGGAGGCTTGTTGCGCTTGCCGATGTGTACGACGCGCTGAGCTCCAAGCGGGCCTACAAGGAGCGATGGGACGAAGGGCTGGTCCTGGAAGAGCTCAAGGTCAGCTCCGGCACCCACTTCGATCCGGAAATGGTCGAGACCTTTTTTGCCTGCATCGATACGATCCGGAATATTGCCGAGCGGTATCCCGACCATTAGGCGCTCGAGCACGACACCTTACCGCAGAAAAAAGCTCTCCCGCGAACCGAGGATACAGCCCCGCAATCTATTTTCATGACCAGGAACAGCAAGAAGAAAAAGCCAGAGCAGAAGGCCGCCGCCTTTCAAAACACTCCTTTCAAAGCGCTGAAAGGCGTTATACCGAAGGCACCTTCACCTCCAACCATGGCGCCAAAGGCTTTTTCGCGCGACGATCACGAGGGCGACGACGAGCTTTTTCTGCGCTCGGTGAGCGGAACCAGGCGGATCGAGGCCGAGGGCGAGCAGGATCCGGGGCCGCCATCTCCGACGATAGCGGACCCGCGGCCGGGTGATGAGGAAAACAACCGGGAGCTCTTTCTGCAAGCAATGGGTGCGCTCAACACCACGACCTTCCGAACGGAGGCACCGGAGCCGGAAGAGGCGGAGCTCTCTCGATCGTCTTCAAGCCGGATGCGCCAGCTCAAGCGGGCGACCATTCGCATCGGCGAGGAGCTCGATCTGCACGGGTTCCTGAAGGAAGAGGCGCTCAGGCGGCTCGAGCATTTTATCGCGAGCGCCTTTGCCCGGGGATTGCAGGCGGTCCTCGTGATCACGGGAAAGGGGATCAATTCGCCTGAAGGACCGGTCCTCCCCGGAGCGGTCGCCGCATGGCTCCGGGAGAAGGGGAAGGGCATGGTCGCAGAGTTCCTTCCCGCGCCCCGCGACAAAGGCGGCAGCGGCGCGCTCGTGGTCTTCCTGCGAAAACGGGAAAAGAAATGATCGAAGGGATCCCGCGAATAGCATGGACCGCGGTCGAGCACTATCTGTAAAAGTACAGGCAATTGTCTACTGGATTTTATCTCATCGGCGAGGTTGCAGCCGCCTTCCTTTCGCAGAATGTCTCCTGTTGACAATTCCTCCCTGTCGCTTTAAAATCAAACTTCACGTTAAGCGGACTGAATTTCACTGCCTGAGCAGCCGAAGGTCGCACGCAGAACACGGATTCGGCACCTTGTGCGCTGACACTGCTCAGCACAGGATGTCCGATCGAAGCGTTTTTCACCGCGTCATTTTCAACGAGTTCGCATTCCCAAGGAGATGGCACCGTGCCTATTACCGTGAAGAACCCCATCGTTGAGATGGATGGCGATGAAATGACCCGGATCATCTGGAAGATGATCAAGGACAAGCTGATCCTGCCCCATCTCACGATCGACCTCAAGTACTTCGACCTCGGCATGAAGCACCGCGATGACACGGACGATAAGGTCACGGTCGAAGCGACCGAGGCCATCAAGCAGTATGGTGTCGGGGTCAAGTGTGCCACGATCACGCCGAACGCGGCGCGGGTGAAGGAGTACAACCTCAAGAAGCAGTGGCCGAGCCCCAATGCCACGATCCGTTCGGGTCTGGACGGCACGGTCTTCCGGAAGCCTATCATCGTCCGCAACATTCCGCCGGCCGTGCGGTCCTGGACGAAGCCGATAATGATCGGACGCCATGCCTACGGCGATATCTACAAGAACAGCGAGCTCGTTGTGGACGGCCCCGGCAAGGCGGAGATCGTGTTCACGCCTGCCGGCGGCGGTCCCGCGCGGACGGTCGCCATTCACGATTTCAAAGGCCCGGGCGTGGTCATGGGGATGCACAACACGGAAAGCTCCATCCGCAGCTTCGCGAAGGCCTGCATCCAGTACGCCCTTACCGAAAAGGTGGACATTTGGTTCGGCGCGAAGGATACGATCTCCAAGCAGTATCATGGCCGCTTCCGTGACATCTTTGCAGAGGAGATCGCGAAGGCGAAGGCCGACCTGGAGCGGACGGGGATCCAGTACCGGTACATGCTTATCGATGACGCCGTTGCGCAGATCATGAAGGCTTCCGGAGGCATGCTCTGGGCCTGCATGAACTATGATGGCGACGTGATGAGCGATATGGTCGCTTCGGGGTTCGGCAGTCTGGGTCTCATGACCTCGGTACTCGTGTCGCCCGACGGCAAGTATGAGTTCGAGGCGGCGCACGGCACGGTGATGCGCCACTACTATGAGCACCTCAAGGGAAATCCAACGTCCACGAACTCGGTTGCCTCGATTTTCGCCTGGACGGGCGCGATTGCGCGCAGGGGAGAGCTCGATGGGACACCGGAGGTGGTGGAGTTCTGCCAGCGGCTCGAATCTGTCGTGCTCAAAACGATCGAAGGCGGGGTCATGACCAAGGACCTTGCTTCCATTGCCGAGCCCCGTCCCGACAGCTACGCGGGTACCGAGGAATTCATCGATGCTGTTGCGAAAGGGCTGATCGCGTCATGACCTGTCAGAACGCCGCATTCCCGGAGCCGTCCCATGAACGGTAAGTATCTGTCGGCACGGCTGTTCCTTGCCGTAAGCGCTCTCAGCACGCTCGCTCTGCTCGTCGAGGCCGTGCTGCAGCTCTTCGGGAAGAGCATCTGCGCCACCGAGGGATGCAAGGTCGTGGCGCAGTTCACGCGGTTCGGCGACCTCACCATGGTCCTGCTGGGCCTCGGCACGCTCGCTCTGATCACTGTTCTCGCGGCACAGGAAATACGGTCGGTGAACGCGCGTGGCGGACGGATCATCAACTTCCTTCTCGTGGTATCCCTGGCAGGCGAAGGCTTCTTTGTGGGATACCAGCTCTTTCGACTGGACGCGGTTTGTGTCTTCTGTATGGGAGTGTTCGGCGTCTTTGTCGTGCTCGGAGGACTCCGCATCCTTTCCGGCCATCGAGAGGTCGTTGCCGGATTCGGCGCGCTCCTCGCGGTCCTGAGCCTCTTCTACCTCATTCTGCCCGCGGGCGGTACGGCGCTTCCCGGGGACGCGAAATACATTCTGTTTTCCAGCGCTGACTGCAAGTACTGCTCCGAGATCCGCAAAGAGCTTGAAGAAAAGAAGGTCGAGTTTCGGCATGTTGCGATACAAAAATATGCCGCGACGCTCAAGAACCTGGGGATCGAGCACGTCCCGACCCTGCTGGTGAACGGGCCCCGGGAAAAGATCTTCCTTACCGGCACCGAGGCCATACGACGCCATCTCCTCACCTGCGAGCAATCCCTGCCCGCCCCGCAGAAAAAAAAGACGTCTCGAACCGCACCCCGAACGGGAACATCGCAAGCGACGTCCGATCAGGGCGCCGGGGCGCTGGTCCCCTTTTTGCCCGGAGGCGGGTCGAACCTTATCTTCAGTCCTCTGCCGGACACCGGCATTTGCAAGGAAGACGTAAAGTGTGACTGAGCGTCCCGTTTTTTCCTGCCGTTCCTCATAAATTCAGGTATCATGTACAAAAGAGCAAGGCTATCATACTTCCAAGAAATGCGGGATGTGCCGCTGCGGGGTGACGATCCTGTTTGAGGCGTCCGACAGCGGCCGATACGGCAGGAAGGTCACAGAGGAGAAACGCCATGGAAAAAATTGATGATGAGATGCTCCTTGATGAGCTCAAGAAAAGGCTCGAGGAGAACCGGATCGCCGTAGCCGATCTGCGTACCATGACCCAGAACCTCGAGGCGGTGAACGAGAAGCTTCGGCAGTCGGAATCGCTCAAAACCGATTTTCTGTCGAACATCCGGAACGAGATCAACAATCCCCTGACCTCCATCATGGGACTGATAAAGCAGATCGTCGATAAAAAAGCCGACGCTGACAGGGCACGCGAGATCGCCGGCATGGTCTACCACGAGGCGTTCGACCTTGACTTCCAGCTCAGGAACATTTTTGCCGCCGCCGAACTCGAGGCGGGAGAGGCGACACCCAGTGTGGCCCTGGTGGATGTAACCACCCTTGTCCGGAACCAGATCGCGGCGTTCGGTCATAAGGCCGCTGAGAAAAAGGTTTCCCTGGACTTCCAGTGCGTCTGCACGGACGGTGACGGGATCACGTTCAAGACGGACCCGGAGTGGCTCCAGAAGGTCATATCCAATCTCCTCGCCAATGCCATCGAGTTTTGCCACGAGGGAAAGAACGTGACCCTCCGCGTATGGCGGGAGGGTGTTCGCTTGAACATTGCCATCGCCGATGAAGGTCCCGGGATTCCCGAATCGGACCGCAAGAAGGTGTTTGACCGGTTCGTCCAGCTGGACACCGGTATGCGCAAGCGCCACAAGGGTCACGGGCTTGGCCTCAGCATTGCGAAGGCGCTTGCGGAGATGCTGAACGGGAGCCTTGTGCTGGACGGCAATAAGGGCAACGGGTGCGTGTTCACCGTGTCCCTGGCCGAGATTGAAACCGGACGGCCTGTTGATGTAACCTCGGGGGACGGAAACGAGTTCATCTTCGGGGAGGGAACACAGTTTTAAGCGGGTTTTTGCCGCAATACCCCCGTGATCGCGGCACCGCAGGGAATTTCCGCAATGCTTTATAATCAAGATGAGAACAGCCATTATCTTCTCGCCGGCAGCCTCTTCGTACACGAAGAGCGGCATTTCGTCACGACCGTTCTCGGCTCCTGCGTGTCGGTCTGTCTCTGGGACTGCGTCCGGAACCGGGGCGGAATAAATCATTACATGCTGCCTTTTTGGAACGGCGAGGGGCTGGCTTCGCCGAAATACGGAAACATTGCCATCGCGAAGCTGATCGAAAAGCTGCTGCAGCTTGGCTCGGACAAGCGCAATCTTCGCGCCAAGGTTTTCGGCGGCGGTATTGTCCTGAACGTCACGAATTCGTTCATGAACATCGGCGAGCGCAATATCCAGCTTGCAGAGGACATGCTCCGCAGCGAAAACATTCCGATCATCAGCGCCGACACCGGCGGCAAGGTCGGGCGCAAGCTCATCTTCAACACTGAGACCGGATCGGTCTTTTTGAAGAAGCTGACAAAGCAGATCGATGATATCAAGCATTGATGGTCCGTAAAAAGTCCCCCGTGCTGTCATTGCGAGGAGCGGCGCGACGCGGCGATCTCGTTTTTCCAAGCAGTTACCAACTGCGAGATTGTTTCGTTTTGCGCGCAAAGACGGCTTTCCAGACTTATTACGAATGCATCAAGAAGCTTTTAACCCTTCCTTTCTCATTCATCACCGCCTTCCTGTCCCGCATTTACGCCGTTGTCCCTTTC